>JBMYOX010000001.1:0-217249 GCA_049599735.1 Pontibacterium sp.
CATAGGATCCAGCCAGACATGGGCATCCACCGAATGCCGGTGAGCCGAATGATCACCAGACAGCTGATGCTCTTCATGAGTTTCCGCTACGTCGTCATGCCCGTCATGCGTTTCATGCGCTTCATGCGCTTCATGCGCTTCATGCGCTTCATGCGCTTCATGCGCTTCAGCATCATGTTCACTGCCTTCAGAAGCCATCATCTGCAACAGCGGTGAATCAACCGCCTGCAGAGTCTTAACCATAAACTGCTCCATCTCAGGCCCCACCCAGATAATCAGATCAGCCTTCGCCAGTTTACGTACATCGGAAGGTTTCATCGCATAATGATGGGGTGATGCACCGGCTTTAATTAACAGATCAACGGTGCCGGTTTCACCCACAATATCCTCAGCAATTAACTGCAGGGGTTTTATACTGGCCAGCACATTCACCCGTTCTGTCGCCCATAACAGAGGACTGAAACAGCATAATATCCAGACAATAGCAGTGCATAAACGCATAGAACCGGTTCCACCTGAGAGTTGTTTCGTTATATTATAACAAAATATAAACGATCCAGAATATACAATTCACATGACTGACATAAGCTCCGGCATTATTGCATTCCAGACAAACCACGATCATAACCACTGTATCGAGCAGGCACTCAGTGACGCCGCAGCGCTCTGTAAAGCACGCGACTTGCGCCTGACACCTATCAGGGAGTTAGTGCTTAAACTGATCTGGCAGAGCCACAAACCACTGGGAGCCTATGAAATCCTGCCAGCACTGGCCGAGGCGGGCTTTAATTCTGCACCACCCACTGTCTATAGGGCGCTGGATTTTTTGCAGGCCCAGGGGTTAGTACACCGTATTGCAATGCTTAATGCGTTTATTGGCTGCCCGCATCCCGGTGAAATGCACCACAGCTACTTTTTGATTTGCCGACACTGCAATACAGTGATCGAAGCTGACAGCAGTCAGGCAGAGTCGCTAATCGCACAGCAGGCCGCTGCCCTGGGCTTTACAGCAGAGCAGCAGTCCATTGAGGTACTGGGCTGCTGCCCGAACTGCCGGGAGATCAGTCACGCATGAAATCTCACCATGATCTTGTGCGCCTGGAAAAGGTAGACCTGCACTTTGGCCGCAACCATGTCTTGCAGAATATCGACATGTCCCTGCACAGAGGCTGCATTACCACCCTGATTGGCCCCAACGGAGCGGGCAAAACCACCCTGGTAAAAGTCGTACTGGGCCTGATAAAAACCTCTGGCGGACAGGTATGGCGGGAGCCGGGGCTTCGTATCGGTTATATGCCCCAGAAGCTGCATATCGACCAAACATTTCCGCTAACCGTGCAGCGTTTTCTTCGCACGGCTCAGTGCAAAGACCAGGCATTGATGATCAAAGCCCTACAGGACGTTGGCGCAGAAAAGCTGCTAAACGAATCTATCCACAACCTGTCAGGCGGTGAAACCCAGCGAGTATTACTGGCCCGCGCACTATTACGTGAACCTAATCTGCTGGTACTGGATGAGCCGGTTCAAGGCGTGGACCTTAACGGACAACTGGAACTCTATGCACTGATCGCCCGCATCCGGGATCAGCGCAATTGCGGGGTGCTAATGATCAGCCATGACCTGCACCTGGTGATGGCATCCACCGATCACGTGGTCTGTATGAATCACCATATCTGCTGCTCGGGCCATCCGGAGCATGTAAGTAACGACCCGTCTTTTGTGGAGATGTTCGGCCTTAAAGCCTCAGAGCAGCTGGCGTTATACAGCCACCACCATAACCACAGCCATAATACCCATGGCGATATTATCAAGCATGGCGGACACTTCGATGGCTGAATTTCTGATCCGGGCACTACTGGGCGGGCTCGGCGTTGCGGCCATTGCCGGGCCACTGGGTGCCTTTGTTGTCTGGCGGCGCATGGCCTATTTTGGCGATACTCTGGCGCATTCTGCTTTACTGGGCATCGCGCTGGGTTTTCTGTTTGATGTGAATTTAAACGCTGCTGTGATTGCCTGTTGTGTGCTGCTGGCGATTATGCTGGTTGTTTTGCAACGACAACACTTTGTCGCCACTGACACCCTGCTGGGTATTATGGCCCACAGCAGCCTGTCTCTCGGACTGGTGGCTATTGCCTTACTGGATGATATTCGTATTGACCTGATGGCTTACCTGTTTGGCGATCTTCTGGCCGTCTCCACCGCCGATCTCTACTGGGTCTATGCCGGTGCCCTGCTGGTAGCCGGGCTGCTTTATAAGTTCTGGGAGCCTCTGCTGGCCATTACCATCAACGAAGAGTTAGCGCAGGTTGAAGGGGTACCGGTAACCGCTATACGACTGGGCCTGATGCTGCTGATTGCTGTGATTATCGCTGTTGCCATGAAAATTGTCGGCATCTTGCTGATCACCTCACTGCTGATTATCCCTGCTGCAGCAGCCCGGCGTTTATCCCGCACACCTGAACAAATGGCGGTTGGCGCATCTCTGCTGGGCTGCCTGGCCGTGGTATTCGGGCTCGCCCTGTCCTATTTCTGGGACACCCCGGCAGGCCCTTCCGTGGTCGTGGTCGCTATGCTGGAGTTTTTGCTGCTTTATAGTTTGCCGTTACGAAAAACAAACTGAGGCAGCGCCTTATCAAAGACAAGCCAGGCAATCCCTGGCCTGACAGCCCCCTTTTTCTGGCTTTTGATCAGGCCGATGCAGCTTCCGCTTCCAGTTCATAAGCCCCTTCAGCATTATGAACTTCCTTTCCATTCAGTGGAGGATTAAATACACAGGCCATTTTCATCTCTTCAAAAGCGCGCAGGCTATGCTTATCGTGTTTATCAAGAATATAAAGTGTGCCGGGTTTGATCGGATACTTTTTACCATCCGATAACGCTTCCACCTCACCTTCACCTGAAATACAGTAAACAGATTCCAGATGATTCTGATAATGCATCTGAAAATCAGCACCTTTATAAATAGTGGTGATATGGAAAGAGAAGCCCATGTTGTCATCTTTGAGCAGCATACGGGTGCTTTCCCAATTTCCATCAGGCGAAACAATGCGGCGATTACTTTGCGCTGCCGCTTCTAAGTCACGAACGATCATCACACTTCCTTCTTGTCATAATTCTGCTGTAATACCGGCCATGCCTCATAAGCATTCGCGCCAACAAATACAGGGCCCACATTCATCAGCCGAGGTAAAAATCTATGTCTGTGCAATACAATGAAGGCAGGAAAGCGCACACGCGCTGCCTGCCAGATAGGAGTCAGCTCCTGTGGCACCGGATTAACTCGCGAGATCTACCGGATCGAAGTATTTTTTCTGTTCCGGAATTGAGTCTTCTTTAGCGCACACTTCCTGAATCGCTTCTTCGATAATATCGATGCCTTTTGCGAGATTTTTCATATCGATAATCAGCGGACAAAGCAGCTTCACCACATGATCATCCGCGCCACTGGTTTCGATCATCAGGCCTTTCTGAAAGGCCTTTTTAGTGATTTTTCCCGCAATTTCACCGTTAACGCAGTTAATACCCTGAAACATACCGCGACCACGGGTACTAAAATTGTCATCACCGTATTTTTTAACAATGGCCTCCAGACGATCAGCCACATAACGGCCTTTGCTTTGCACCTCCAACGCGAACTTATCATCCGACCAGTAATGATCAATCGCGGCTTTAGCCGTAACAAACGCAAAATTATTGCCCCGGAAAGTACCGTTATGCTCACCGGGTTTCCACAAATCCAGCTCCGGCTTAAACAAAACCACGGCAAACGGCAGGCCGTATCCTCCCAATGACTTAGACAGCGTGACAATATCCGGTTTGATACCTGCCTGCTCAAAGCTGAAATAAGTACCCGTACGGCCACAGCCCGCCTGGATATCATCCACAATCAGCAAAACTTCATGTTTTTTACAAACCGCATCAAGATGTTTAAGCCACTGAAGATCAGCCGCATTAATGCCGCCTTCACCCTGAACGGTTTCCACAATGACGGCTGCGGGTTTATCAATACCGCTACTGGAGTCACTGAGTACTTTGTCCAGATAAACGGTCGTATCAATATCATCACCCAGGTAGCCGTCATAAGGCATACGGCTGACACCACTCAGGCTGACACCTGCAGCACCCCGATGGTGGGAGTTGCCGGTCGCGGCCAGCGCACCCATGCTGACTCCATGAAAACCATTGGTGAAGCTGATAACGTTTTCACGTCCGGTAATATTACGCGCCAGTTTTAAAGCGGCTTCCACAGCATTGGTGCCGGTTGGTCCGGTGAATTGCATCACGTAATCGAGTTCACGGGGCTTAAGAATTTTTTCATTAAACGCCTCCATAAATTCACCCTTTGCTTTGGTGTGCAAATCAAGACCGTGGGTGATGCCATCACTATGGATGTAATCGAGTAATTTTTCTTTAAAAACAGGATTGTTATGGCCGTAGTTCAGGGTCCCGGCACCTGCCAGAAAATCGAGATACTGATTGCCGTCCTCGTCATACAGAAACTCAGCCTGAGCTTTGTTAAAGATACGCGGGAACGAACGGGCATAGGATTGAACTTCCGATTCAATCTCTTCGAAAATTTTCATAACAGTACTCTTAAATTAATAAATAGATGATTTGTTTAGCAGGGCTAAGTATCAGCGTACGAAGGGGCCTATCCTGGCAAGCAACTCAGAATCATGTTCGTCGTTAAAGTGAGTGATACGATCGAACATCACTGAGGACTCAAGCGGCGCATCAAAGTGTTTGGCCAACCGCTTAAACAACGCCCATGAGGCCTGATTAGTTTCAGTAATCGTTGTTTCAAGATGAGTAACAGCAGCACTTTCTTCACGCGCCAACAGTTGCTGAAGCATTTGACTGGCAAGCCCGCAACCACGGGCATCGGAACTTACAGCAACCTGCCAGATGAATAAGGTCTTAGGATTTTGCGGTTTAAGATAGCCACTGATAAAGCCTAAAACGTCCCCCTGTTTCTCTGCGATGATGCAGGTGTCTGAAAAATGACTGCACTGCAACAGGTTGCAGTAACTGGAGTTGCCATCTAATTCAGGTGTCCGGGTAATCAGCTGATGCACTGACAGGCCATCTGTCGCGGTGGGTTTGCGTAAAATTACGCCTGAAATATTCATTCAATCCCTAATCAATTGTATCGCCAATATTTAGCATTGCTGATATTTAGCACTATTAATATTTAGCATTGCTAAGCTTTGCATTATTATAGAACACACTAAAATGCGTTTAACAAGCTGAAATTGCGGATTTATTGGATGGATTACTGCAAAAATTAGTTAGAAACACTAATAAATACTAACTAACTTATTGTTAATAAAACCTTAAAGGTTCAAATATACGAAGAACCGCTAATCAAAAACCAGAACCGGAAACCTGGAAAAAAGCAGGCATAGATTCCGGCAACGCCCCTAAAAAGCCTGATTTTTAATATGGGTTTAGATAGACAATGCAGAGCAGCTAAGGACAATTAATGCGGTGTTGGTCACTTCAGATTCAGTAAAGAACCCACAATAATTTTAGCGTTTATAGAGGGTATTGATGAGCGCGCCAGCGATAATAATTCCGCCGCCCAGTAGCGTATAAACAGTTGGAATTTCAGTAAAAAACAACCAGCCTAATACAGCGGAAAAGATAACCTGAACATAAGCAAAGGCTGCCGCCTTGCCTGCTTTTTCCACGGCCATTGCCTTTGTCAGGCCGATTTGCCCGATCTGGGTAAAAATACCCACCAGCAACAGCAACACCAGCGCCTCAGGCCCCGGCATCACAAAGTTATCACCCAGCAAAAAAGCCGAAACAGGGAAAGCAATCAGCGGAAAATAAAAAATGATGACATTGGCATCATCTGCTTGGCTCAGACGGCGCACCATCACATAAGCAACCGCACTGCCCATCGCACCCACCAGCGCGGCCGCGACACTGAGTAAAGGTAACCCTGTAATAGCTGAACTGCTCAGATCCGGCTGAACCATCACCAGCAGCCCCAGGATGCTGAGGACAATGCAGATAGCAGTTGCCCGCTGTATACGCTCTTTTAGAAACCACAAGGCAATAAAGGCGGTGAACGCTGGATAGGTGTATTGCAGTACGGCAGCCTCGGCTAGCGGCAGGGTGGAAATCGCATAATAAACACAGATCAGTGAAAACGTGCCCATAGCACCGCGTGCAACCAGTAATGGCTTATTGTGGCCCCAGACAGGCAGGCGCTTTCGTTTGATAACCCAAAAGCTGAGCACCAGCGAGACAATAGCTCGCCCCGCAACCACTTCCAGCACCGGAATGTCGTAGCTTACAAGCGCTTTGACACAAGCCCCCATCAGCGCAAAACCCAGCGCAGACAGAAGCATATAGCGAATACCGGGAGTAATGCCGTTGAACATGATTGCCCATAGGATAATTAGTTGCAGGGCATGCATGCTAAATGAAAGCCCTGCGCTTTGCTAATTTAGCCTTCTGTCAGACCGGGCAGCCGATCGCTGCTGAGGTTTATCCAGGTTCATCGCGGGTCGCAGACAGGGCATAAGGGCGGATGATTTTTTTCTCTAGCTCCACCAGCCCAAAGACCAACAGGGAAACCGCAATAATGCGCAACCAGGCCGCCAAATCAATGGCTTCGGTGCTGAAAAACATTTGCATCAGGGGGCTGTAGGTAAAAAGCATCTGGAAAAACAGCACCACTACAATGGCGATTAAAACATAAGGATTACCCAGCAAACCTTGCCGGTTAATGACCGAATCATACAGATAACGATTATTCAGCAGGTAAACAATCTCCAGCATCACCAGTGTATTCACTGAAACCGTGCGGGCATACTCAATGCTGTTACCCTGGCCATATTCCCAGAGGAAAAGCCCGAAGGTACCGGCCACCATCAGCAGGGAGACCAGAATAATTCGCCAGGTCATAAACCGTGTCAGGATCGCTGTATGTGTATCACGGGGAGTACGCTGCATCACTCCCGGCTCGGTAGGCTCAAAGGTCAGCGCCAGGGCCAGGCTAACAGCGGTGATCATATTCACCCAGAGAATCTGGGCGGCCGTTACAGGCATCACAGTACCCAACACAATCGCAGCCAGCACCGTCAGGGCTTCACCACCATTGGTCGGCAGAATAAAGAGAATAGATTTTTTAATGTTGTCAAAGACCGTCCGGCCTTCTTCAACGGCATAAACAATAGAGGCAAAGTTATCATCCGCCAGCACTACCTCAGCCGCTTCTTTGGCCGCTTCAGTGCCTTTAACACCCATAGCCACACCCACTTCAGCCCGTTTCAGGGCTGGTGCATCATTCACACCGTCACCGGTCATGGCAACCACTTTATCCTGTGACTGCAGGGCTTTTACGATCCGTAGTTTGTGTTCAGGGCTGGCCCGGGCGAAGACTTCACAGTGATTAACCGCCACTTCCAGCGCCGCATCATCCATCAACTCCAGTTGTGCACCCGTCAGGCTGGTATCGTTAACCATAATGCCCATTTGCCGGGCGATAGCCGTGGCAGTCTCCGCATGATCCCCGGTGATCATTTTCACCTCGATACCGGCGCTATGACACTGAGCAATCGCCGCCATCGCTTCCTGGCGGGGTGGATCAATAATACCCACAATGCCCAGCAGGGTCAGACCTTCTTCAACTTCATCAAAACATAACGTACGCTGAGTTTTTTCAGTGGGCATACAGGCAATAGCCAACGTCCGCTGCCCACGGCAGGCAATCGCCTGCTGCTGTTCAAGCCAGTAATCCACGTCCAGTGTTTGACGTTCGCTGCCCGAAGCCTGCCACTGACAGCGGGGCAAGATGGCTTCTGTCGCACCTTTGATATAAATCCAGCCCCTGCCAGTGTGATCATGGTGCAGGGTGGCCATAAAACGGTGCTCTGACTCGAAAGGAATTAAATCATCCCGAGGTAACGCCTGATGCAACTCAACTGGATCAAAACCCGCTTTTACCCCCAGCACCAGCAGAGCACCTTCTGTGGGGTCTCCTGCCATCTGCCATTCGCCCTGCTTTTCAGACAAAGTAGCATCGTTACAAAGCACCGCCGCACGACAGAGTTCGGATAAAGCGGGCAGGGCGCGAGTATCAAGATCACACCCATCAACAGAGAAAGTGCCGTGAGGGTCATATCCCACCCCACTGACAGTCAGTAACCGACCATCACAGACCAGAGAGGTTACCGTCATCTCATTGCGGGTGAGGGTGCCGGTTTTATCGGTGCAGATCACAGACACCGAACCCAGAGCCTCCACCACAGGCAGTTGCCGGATAATCGCCTTACGGCCTGCCATGCGTTGTACACCAATTGCCAGCGCAATGGTAATGACAGCGGGCAACCCTTCAGGAATCGCCGCCACAGCCAAGCCAACAGCCGCCATAAACATGACATCCAGTGAGTAGTTATGCACACTGATACCAAATACAACGGTTATCAGGGTAATCACCAGAATCACGGCGGTCAGGCTGCGGGAAAAACCGCTTAACTGCCGGGTCAGCGGTGTGCTTAGCCGGGTCACCGTGGCCAGCATCTGACTGATACGACCAATTTCTGTCTGCTTACCGGTTTCGACGACAACACCCAGGCCCTGACCATAAGTCACCAGAGTGCCTGAAAAAGCGATATTTTTTCGATCACCCAGCGCCGCGTCAGCTGCTACAGCCCCGGTCGCTTTGTTAACCGGCACCGACTCACCGGTCAGGATAGCTTCTTCAATACGCAGGTCTTTTATCCAGAATAAATGCAAATCCGCCGGTACACGATCACCCGACTGAACAAAGACCACATCACCCGGCACCAGCGACTCAGCCTGCACCTGAATACGATGCAAATCACGCAGTACCGTGGCCTGCTGAGAGAGCATTTTGCGTACCGCCGCAATGGCATCTTCCGCTTTACCTTCCTGAATAAAGCCAATTAAGGCATTGATCAGCACAACCGCCAGAATCACACTCGTATCCAGCCAGTGGCCCAGCAGGGCGGTTACCACGGCAGTGCCCATCAACACATAAATAAGTACATTATGAAACTGGCTTAGCAGCCGCTTTAACCAGCCACGCCGGGGCGGCTCTGGAATCCGGTTGGGGCCGTATTGCTGCAGGCGAAGTCGGGCTTCTTCTGCACTTAAACCCGCCTGTGAAGTCGAGAGTTCGGAAAAGGTTTGTTCCGGATGATAAGTGTGCCAGCGTTCTGAAACGGCGGATTGCTGCTTGTCCATAAGAGGTCTCCGGTGTCATAGTGACAGTTCCTCTATAGTATGGCAGACCCGTTCAGCAACAAACCCTGATACAATTTGGCTACCAGGCCGTTACCGCTCACTGAATAAGTTTGTTTAATCAGAGGCCGGACTCCTTAATGGGTTCCGGATGACCAGGCGCAGCTATCCTGTACATTTAACTTATACACGACTACGCCTCAGATATTTTCCTGGTACGTTAGGTTAATCCGGTCAACGGTGATACCGTCCCCGGAAAAAGGAGTAAGAGAGTATTTTATGCATACTGTAAAAAAACTTACCATCGTCAATCCTGAAATCAGGCGGGCCATTTTTTATGCGGGTATATTTGGTTTTATTGGCAGCCTTTTAGCACTCGCGCTGCCGCTTTATGCCTTGCAGGTAATGGACAGAGTCCTGACGACAGGCAGTATGGATACACTCTGGGTATTAACGCTTGGCATAGCCATTGCGCTTTGTGCCTCAACATTATTATTTCGGGTAAGAACACAATTGCTGAGTCAGATTTCCCAGCAGTTTGACTATGATATACGCGCTTTATTACTCACACGCCAGATCAGGGCTAATGCTTGCTACAGCCTGCAGGGGCGTTCTCTTCTGTCAGACCTTGGTAAGATTAAACGCTTCTTTTTATCCGGCGAGATGGAGTCTGTCTTTGACCTGATACCGATCCCTCTCCTGACTATTCTGGTTTTCTTTATTCATCCTCAACTGGGTGGCGTTTTACTTACAGCAATCGCTTTGCTGCTCTTACCCTGCTGGTTTATAGAGCGGGTCGAACGACAGCACTATCAAAAAGTAGAACAGGCCTTGGCCATGGTTGAGCAACATGAGGCGGGGCTGGCAGAAGGTGCAGAGCTGCTCGAGGTTATGGGGCTGGGATCGACCCTGAGCCATAAGGTAGTTTCAGAACGACTGACTATTTCCGAAAAATATGTGAAACTTTTGGGGCAGACATCAAACATTGATGCATGGTCCAAACTCGTACGGGCAGGTTTGAATGTAGCAATATTAGCTTTCGGAGCGAACCTGGTAATCAGCGAACAAATCACCGCCGGGGGTCTTCTGGCTGTACTTATCGTTGGTATGCGGGCAATCTCTCCTGCGCATAAAGTACTGCATGGCTGGCGGGAGGTCTATGAATTCAGACGCGCCCTGAGCCAGATCGAACAACGAGTTACAGAGCCTCAGCTACAACCACCTGGTCTGCCCATTTTTGCCAAACCTTCGGGCGAACTAAGCGTGATGGGCTTGGTCTATACACCACCCGGCACGTCAGCACCTGCTATTAAAGGCATCTCTTTATATATTAAAGCAGGCACAACCGTTGCAATCACAGGATCTAATGGTGCCGGAAAAACAACATTGGTTCGGTTACTGGTTGGGCTTTATAAGCCTAACGCAGGCAGCATCACCCTGGGGGACATAGAAGTCAGCCAGATAAACAGGTCTTTGCTGGGTGTGCATGTCGGTTATGTTTCTCAAAAAGCTGAGTTACTGTCGGCCTCTGTCGCCGATAATATTTCCCGGTTTCAGCCCGCCGGAATTGATGAGGTTATCGCTGCCGCAAAACAAGCAGGTGCGCATGAGATGATACGCTCACTCCCCAGGGGCTATGATACCCAGATTCAGGGGTGCGGTGAAAACCTCTCCGGTGGCCAGAGACAACTAATCTGCCTGGCGCGTGCGTTGTTCGGCAATCCCGCTTTGCTTGTTTTAGATGAGCCCACATCGATGCTTGACCTTAAAGGCACAGAAGACGTTGCCAGATTAGTAGCTCGCCTGAAGCACCAGGGCATTACAACGATTTTGGTTTCTCACCAGCAATTGTTACTGAACCAGGCAGATCATCTGCTTGTGATGGACGGTGGCAGAATTAAACAGTCTGAAATAAACAAATAAATACGAGAACTTTATGTTTACTGTTCAGAATCATCCTTCTCATAATTATGACAAGTACTACGGAACCGGGGCATTAATTTCCCTGGCGGGTGTAGTCGCACTGGTAATATGGATCTGGCAGGGGGAAATGTCTGAAGCAGCCCTTGGCGTTGGGGTTCTTGAGCCGAAAGGAGGCTCTGTACTGATACAGCACTCGACAGGTGGTGAAATAGCCGAAGTCCTGGTCTATGAGGGCGATATGGTTAATGTCGGCGATATCCTTATGCGACTTTCTGATCATCAGGTAAAAGCAGAAATTAACCGTATTGAAAACCGGTTACTGAAGATGGAATCAGCGCTTTACCGCCTGGAACTGGAGGCCGGATCTCAGGATTGGGCGGTAGTCGCACCCTTCGATGCGCCAAAATACCGGGATGCCATCTGGCTACAGAAACGTCTTTACGATACGAGGCAGCTAACCTATCAGGTCCAGGGCGAGATCCTCCACAGTAAAATTCTTGAATACAAACGAGAGATCAGCGGCTTAAAGCAGCAGCTTGATGCCTCAAAACGTCAGCGCGACATTGTACGCGGCCGTCTGAAAGGCTTGCGGAGCCTGGTGCTCAAGGGAATGATCAGTCGCACCGAAGAGCTCAATCTTCTGGCCACTGAAGCTGAACTGGATGGCGAGGTGGGCAGCTTTTCCTCCTCTATTTTCCGTGTCAGGCAGCGTATTAAAGAAGCACAATTAAGAATCCAGATGCTGGACCGAACACGGCAGGCGGATCTGAGTGAAGAAATAACAGACCAACAGATTGTTGTCGCTGACCTTAAAGACAGACTGACGGCCGAGCGGATTAAACTGGACGCCACTGAATTAACAGCACAGGCAAGCGGGCTTATTACAGAACTAAAATACAAAAACCCCGGAGAGGTTGTCAGGCCCGGCGATACTGTCATGAAGCTTGTCCCTAAAGGTCAGCAGTTTGTGGTGCGAGGACAGATATCCCCGGATGATATTGACCTCTTAAAAACAGGACAAAAGGTTGATGTGCACCTCAGCGCCTGGTCTAAGCGACGAAACCTGCCTATTCCCGGAATCCTTGAGCATGTCTCTGCGGATCGCATCAAAACAGATGGCGAAAAAGGCTTCTACGAGGTCAGGATCGCATTAAATCAGAAAAGTCTTGAACGGCTGAGTGCCAGCCTCTATCCAGGCATGCAAGCGGATTTAACACTGCTGGGTGAGGCCCGTCCCATCTGGCGCTATCTTCTGGATCCGATGCTCGGATCTATTGACCGCTCTTTAAGGGAACACTAAACATGGAACCTGTTGTTAATATACAAAAATCAGCATCATACATACTGGTCCAAATCGAAGACTCACGCTTGAGTGCAGCCAATGCGGCTGCGCTAAAAGCACAGATAGCCCCTCACCTCACGGACAGCGACACGCTATTGCTGGACTTAAGCAATATTCGGTTTATCGATTCAAGCGGCTTAGGCCTGCTGGTCGGATTAAAGCGCAGCCTTGCGCCTTCCCAGCGCTGTGCGCTGATCGGTATGCACCAGCCGGGCTTACTTGAATTGATGCAGGTAACCCGCATGGATCAGATTTTTCTCATAACGGACAATCTGCAAAGTGCCTGCCGACGCCTGGGGCTGGACTGATCTGCACCTGCTTACCTCCTCTGGCAGACCATCGGACGAATACATCTTTCAATTCAGAGCAACTGATACATCATCCTTCCTGACAGGTTAATATGTAGCTGCAGCGCAGCAAATAATTTTCGCTGTTTTAAACACAATGCAAACCAGTGACATTTCACGTTATCTTTGAAATTATTAAAAAAATTCAAGAAATTTAAGCTCTTTTTTTTCAAATTTCAAATGATGGTCTATACTAATTTGATAATAGATAGGCTGGAAGCGAGAGAGGATAACCCCGCTGATTTACTCGCAGTATAGTGTTGAATTATTTCATTTGAGGAAGTGTATATGCCTGTTGAAGAGAATGATTCCATAGTAGGTACGCTGGAAAGTGATCGCCTGAAGGGTACTTCAGATTCTGATGTTATTCAGGGTCTGGACGGTAATGATCGTGTTGTTGGTAGAAACGACAACGATATTATTTCGGGAGATGCGGGTGCCGATAAGCTGTTTGGTAACGACGGCAGTGATACCATTTCGGGCGGAGACGGTAACGATATTATCTATGGTGATACAGACTCAAATTCGACAGATTCCATGCACTCCGAAGGCTCAGGTGAAGTATCTGTATCTCCCTCCACAACTAACCCCACTTCTTCAGAAGAAGAAGTAGCAGAGCCCGTAGTTAATGAAAGCAACTACAACCAAACCAACTACAAAGACCTGATTCATGGTGGTGAAGGTAATGACACCATTTATGGTGGCTGGGGTGATGACCGCATTTACGGTGAAGCGGGTGATGATATTCTCCGGGGTGGTAACGACAATGATGTAATCAAAGGCGGAGAAGGGGCAGACTCCCTCTACGGTGATCTGGGCGACGACAACCTTGAAGGCGGCACCGGGGATGACAAGCTGTTTGGTTCCCACGGGGATGATAAGCTTTATGGCGGCGCGGGTGATGACCTGCTACGCGGTGACTGGGGTGATGACACCCTGAAAGGCAATGTTGGTGAAGATTTCCTCGATGGTGGTGCAGGCAATGACACTATCGACGCAGGTAATGATAACGATACCGTCTATGGCGGCACCGGGGATGATGTTATCGATGCAGGCCAGGGTGATGACCTGGTCATTGCCGGGGATGGTAACGATATCGCCAGTGGTGGTTCAGGTGATGACATTATCCATGGTAACAGCGGTGAAGATGTTATCAGTGCCGGGAGCGGTAACGATACTGTTTATGCCGGTCTGGATAACGACCGCGTAGAAGCAGGTTACGGTAACGATGAAGTACATGGTCAGGAAGGCGATGACTATATAGATGGCAGTAACGGCAACGATGTTCTGAGCGGAAACAGCGGCAACGACACCCTGCTGGGTGGCGCGGATAATGACAAATTATTCGGTGGTGTAGGTGATGACACCCTGGATGGCGGCACACAGAAAGATCAACTGTGGGGCCAGGAAGGTGATGATACCCTGCTTGGCGGCGCAGATACTGACTGGCTGCGCGGCGGAACAGGTGAAGATACCCTGGAAGGCGGCACAGGTGACGACTTCCTGTATGGCGGTAACCAGGATGACATACTGAAAGGTGATGAAGGTGATGATCAGCTTTACGGCGAAAGCGGAAATGACCATTTAGAAGGTGGCAGCGGTGCCGACCGCCTGTCAGGCTCAGCAGGACAAGACAGCCTGTATGGTGGTGATGATGCCGATACCCTGGATGGCGGAGCCGATAACGATTATCTGGATGGCGGGTCAGGTAATGACCGGCTGTACGGCAAAGACGGCGCTGATGAGATTGACGGCGGTACCGGAGATGATCAGATACACGGGGGCACCGGCAACGATATTATTGATGGCGGCGATGGTCAGGACCGTGTCTTTGGTGACTCAGGGGATGACACAATATCCGGCGGTTCTGACAACGACTTGCTGATGGGCGGTCAGGGCAATGACACTATAGACGGTAACGATGGTAACGATGATCTGCGGGGAGGCACCGGCAACGATACACTCTCCGGTAGTGCGGGTGATGATAAGCTGTTTGGTGAATCCGGACACGATGTTATCGACGGTGGTGTTGGCCTTGATATTGTCGTAGGCGGTTCTGGTAACGACACACTGAGTGGCGGTGATGACCGGGACGTACTGAGCGGTGACCAGGGTGCGGATACACTTTCCGGCGATGCCGGTGATGATATCCTGAGAGGTGGCTCCGAAAACGATACACTGCTTGGTGGCACCGGCGCGGATTCGCTGAGTGGTGGCAGTCATCACGATACCCTTTATGGCGGCGAGGGTAATGACCGTCTCTCCGGTGACAGTGGCGACGATAAACTGTACGGAGAAGCCGGAACCGATACTCTCTATGGCGGTGAAGGTAATGATCACCTGGAAGGCGGAGAAGGCAACGACAAGCTGGACGGCGGTTCCGGTACCGATACCCTTTACGGCGGTTCAGGGGATGATCATATGCACGGCCAGGATGGCGCCGATAAGCTTTATGGTGAAACCGGTAACGACCGTATTCATGGCGGTGATAGTAATGACTATATTTCCGGTGGTGAAGGCCAGGATACCATATTTGGTGACGCAGGCAACGACAAAATCTACGGTGGCGCTGACAATGACCTGCTCATAGGCGGTGCCGGTAGCGACCGTTTGTATGGCGAAGATGGCGATGATGATCTGCGTGGCTCCGAAGGTAATGACCGCATGGAAGGCGGCGCAGGCAATGACAAGTTATTTGGCGAAACAGGGAAAGATACCATTACCGGTGGTACCGGCAATGATATTGTAGTGGGCGGCTCTGGTAATGATTTGCTTCGCGGCGGTGATGATAATGACGTTGTTGCAGGCGGCGATGGCAATGACAAAATCTACGGCGATGCAGGTAACGATGACCTGCGTGGCGGTGCCGGTGACGATATCTTATTCAGCGGCGCGGGTGATGATGTACAAAGCGGTGGTGCGGGTGATGACCGGTTCACGTTTGGTACCGAGGCAGAAAGCGGTGCTGATATTATTGCCGACTTCAGCGCAGCAGACGGTGATACCATCGACTTAAGCTACGCCCGTATTACCTCTATGGATGAAATCACCCTCACAAGCCAGGGTGATAATAAAACCCTGATTGACTACGGAAAAGGCACCATCGAAGTACGTGGTATCTCAGCGGATGAAATGACGGCTGACCATTTTGACTTCCTTGTTTATGGTGGTGATGGCGAACACCATATCGTCGGTGATTCCGGCTATAACGTACAGGATGGCGGGGCCGATAATGACATACTGGACGGCGCGGGTGGTGATGACCGGCTCTACGGTGCCGCAGGTGATGATACTATTTTTGGCGGCAGCGGCATTGATGAGATTCACGGTGGTACCGGCAACGATACAATAGACGCGGGTGATGGTAGTGACCTTGTATTTGGTGATGAGGGTAATGACCAGATTTTTGGTGGCTCAGGCGGTGATAAGCTGATTGGGGGTGCCGGGGACGATACACTCCGTGGTGGTGAGGGTAATGATGACCTGAGGGGCTCAACCGGTGACGATATCCTTTACGGCGATGAAGGCAATGACAAGCTGTTTGGTGAGTCCAATAATGACACCCTCTACGGCGGATCAGGCAACGACGTTGTATCCGGTGGCTCAGGTGCTGACCTGCTATACGGCGGCAATGATAACGATACAGTAGTCGGCGGCGGTGGCGCTGACACACTTTATGGTGACGCGGGTGATGACACACTGCGTGGCGGCAGTAATGATGATGTACTGATCGGTGGCCAGGGCAACGATGTACTGACCGGTGGTTCCGGCGCTGATACTTTTGCTTTTAGCAGTGATGCGGGCGGAGCCGATGTTATCGTCGACTTTGTTGTTGGTGAAGACACTATTGATCTGGTTCAAACGGGTGTGAGTAGTATCGAAGGCCTGACAATTACCGATATTGCGAGTGATAAAGCGCTGGTTGATTACGGTTCGGGTACTGTTGAGGTCAGAGGGGCTACTTCTTCTGATTTAACCAGCGACTCCTTCGAATTCACCGTATAACTTATAGAAGCCATAAGTCTGGCTGACTTCTGATTTACAGCAGGCAGTACTTTCATTAATACAATGAAAGTACTGCCTGCTTGTAAACGATGAACTACCTCCCTCTGCGCTGATAATCCGTAAAAAGTGGTTATTTAGCAGCATTTCAGCCCATTTTCCGATAGTTCGCAAGAACCACCCCATAAAGACGATTTTTAATGATCACGCCGTTGTGCACCCGGATTAGGCACAAAAATCAGTGGCTGAGCATCCTCAGCAACCGGTTCAGGGTCACGATTAACCCGGGTTTCCAACTCTTCAGCCGCTTCATCGGCACCATCCAGACGCATGGCATCTTCAAAGTCACAGTCTACGCAGTCACGGTATTCCCGTGTGTCATCCCGATACATACGCAGGCTGTCCTGCGCACCACAGCGGGGGCAGGTCGCGCCGGCAATAAAGCGTTTTACAATCTTCATATCAGGACTCTCTCGGTGTTATGCCACTGTGACGCAATAATGCATCAACCTGAGGTTTACGGCCACGAAATTCAACAAACAGGTCCATCGCTTCACGGGAGCCGCCTTGTTCCAGAATCGCATGCAGGAAATCAGCCCCTGTCTCCGCATTAAAAATGCCCTCGTCCTCAAAACGGGAAAACGCATCCGCAGAGAGTACTTCTGCCCATTTATAGCTGTAATAACCCGCCGCATAACCCCCGGCAAAGATATGGCTGAAGCTATGCTGGAACCGGTTAAACGCAGGGGCTTTTACCACAGATACCTGGTCTCGAATGCGGCCCAGCACTGCCTGTATATCCGTTTTACCTGCTTCGAATTCGCGGTGCAGATGAAAATCAAACAGCGAAAACTCCAGCTGACGGACCATCATCATACTGCTCTGGAAGTTTTTCGCAGCCAGCATTTTATCCAGCAAGGCCTGAGGTAATGTCTCACCTGTCTGGTAATGACCGGAAATCAGTGCCAGTGCTTCGGGCTCCCAGCACCAGTTTTCAAGAAACTGGCTGGGTAATTCCACCGCATCCCAGGCAACCCCGTTAATACCACTCACATCGGCCTGCTCAATGCGGGTCAGCATATGGTGGATGCCATGCCCGAATTCGTGAAAAAGCGTAGTGACTTCGTTGTGGGTCAGCAAGGCCGGATCATCACCAACCGGTGGGTTAAAGTTACAGACCAGGTAAGCAACCGGTAATTGCAGGCTGCCATCTTCCAGACGACGACGTACCCGGCAGTCATCCATCCAGGCACCACCGCGTTTTTTCTCGCGGGCAAAAGCATCAAGATAGAAACGGGCGATCAGTTCACCACCCCGGCTGACTTCAAACAAACGTGCATCGGGGTGCCAGCGGTCAAAGACCTCTACTTCCTGAATATCGATAGCAAACAAACGATGGGCCACCGCAAAAAGGCCGTCCAGTACTTTGGGCATCGGAAAATAAGGCCGCAGCATTTCCTGGGAAATTTCGTAACGCGCGTGTTTTAACTTCTCACTGTAAAAGCCGACATCCCAGGCTTCCAGTGTTTCCATGGCAAATTCGTCACGGGCGTAATCACAAAGTGCCTGAAATTCAGCTTTGGCCTCAGGGCGGCTTTTCTCTGCCAGATCATCCAGGAACTGAATCACCTGATCGGGGTTTTCTGCCATTTTGGTCGCCAGGGAATAATCCGCATAGCTGTCAAAACCCAGCAGCGTCGCCTTTTCCTGACGCAGCTGCATAATGTCCTGCATAATCGCTGAGTTATCCCAGCTACCTGCATTCGGGCCCTGATCGGAGGCGCGGGTAGAAAAAGCTTCATAAACTTCACGGCGTAATTCCCGGTTCTCGGCGTACGTCATTACCGGGAAGTAAGACGGAAAATCGAGGGTAATTAACCAGCCATCATTGCCTTTGGCGTCTGCCAGCTGACGGGCAGCGGCTTTAGCAGTATCCGGTAAACCCGCCAACCGGGTCTCATCAGTAATCAGCTTGTTCCAGCCACCGGTGGCATCCAGAACATTTTCAGAAAACTTAGTGGTCAGCTCAGACAAGCGCTGTTGCAGCGCTGCAAAACGTTGCTGTTGCTGCTCGGGCAGGGCGATACCGGAGAGTTTAAAATCACGCAGATTATGCTCAATAGCGGTTTGCTGCGGCACACTGAGGCCGCTGAATTGCTCGCTGTCCGCCAGTTGTTGATAAAGCTGATACAAACCCTGATTTTGACCCAGCTCTGTCCAGAACTGTGAAAGTTTTGGCAGGCAAGCATTGTAAGCATCACGCAGCTCATCGGTATTCACTACAGCGTTCATATGAGACACCGGCGACCAGGCTTTGCCCAGGGTATCGTTCAGGGATTCCAACGGTGCAATAAAATTATCCCAGGTCGGGGTCTCAGTCTCGCTGACCAGTTTTGCGATAGTCTTGCGGCTTTGTGCCAGCAGCTGATCAATAGCGGGCTCCACCTGTTCGGGCGTAATCTGACTAAAAGGCGGCAGGGTAGAGGCTTGCAGCAGGGGATTGCTCATTGATGTGTATCTCCGGTGAAACAGTCCATTAAAACGGTCTGGGGGAAGCACTAATCTGCTTACGAATAGGTATACAATGGGGTTTAAACGTTAATTTTCAACAGGACCGGCACTATGCATATCCGAACCTTTCAGGGCATCACTCCACAGTTGGGTGAGCGAACTTTTGTAGATCCCAGCGCGGTGGTACTGGGTGATGTACAGATGGGCGATGACTGCTCCGTCTGGCCTCTGACCGTGATTCGGGGTGATATGCACCGTATCCGTATCGGTCAGCGCACCAGCGTGCAGGATGGTTCTGTGCTGCATATTACCCATGCTGGCCCCTTTAATCCGGACGGTTTCCCGCTGATTATTGGTGATGATGTCACTATTGGTCATCAGGCCATGCTGCACGGCTGCACAATTGGTAGCCGGGTTCTGGTAGGCATGGGCGCGATGGTAATGGATGGCGCGGTGGTTGAAGACGAGGTGATTATTGGCGCCGGTAGCTTGGTGCCACCGGGGAAAACACTGAAATCAGGTTATCTGTACGTAGGGCGGCCGGTTAAAGCCCAGCGACGCCTAACCGATAAAGAGCTGGGATTTTTTACCTATACCGCTGGAAACTACGTAAAACTGAAGGACCAGCATCGGCAAGAGACTTACGTTTAAATCCCTGCCGAACGCCGGAATTTCACCTGTCGGGTATAACCCGGCAGGTCACTTATTCATGCCCTGACCGGGTTAATTAAAAACCCAACCAGCAATGCCTGGGTACAATTTCTAACTAAACCAAACCGCATTGTTATTGATAAGCATTATCATTTGCATTACGATGCGCCTTATCAATTATCTGATGCAGGGTTTTATCATGGAATTTCGTACGGCATTGCCGGGTCTGGCAGTCAGTGTTTTATTACTTACCGGTTGTGCCGATCCGGTGCAGAAAACTCAGGCCGCAGTCAGCCCTGAAAAAGCAGTTTTAAACCATTATGCCGATATCGGTCTGGCGACTTATGAGGATACGCTTTATACCGCCCGGTCCCTGCAAGATACGATCAGGCACCTGCTGGACAATCCCACAGAAGCGAATTTGCAGGCCGCTAAAACAGCCTGGAAAGCAGCGCGGGTGCCTTATCAGCAATCGGAAGTTTTCCGTTTTGGTAACAGTATCGTGGATGACTGGGAAGGCCGTGTTAATGCCTGGCCGCTGGATGAAGGGCTAATCGACTACGTAGCGACTAATTACGGTAATAGCTCTGATGAAAATGCTTTTTACACCCTGAATGTGATCGCCAACCCGGTACTGAGCGTCGGTGGTGTCGAGGTGAATGCCCGCCAGATCAACAAACAATTACTGGCCGAAACCCTGCACGAAATTGATGATGTAGAAGCCAATGTAGCCACCGGTTATCACGCCATTGAGTTTCTGCTTTGGGGCCAGGATCTAAACGGCACAGAACCCGGTGCAGGTCGACGCCCGGCAACCGACTTTAACCTGATGCAGTGTACCGGTGGCCATTGTGACCGCCGCCGTGATTATTTATCTGCCGCAACCGAACTGCTAATTGATGACCTTCAGGCAATGGTGGAAAACTGGAAAACCGATGGCCGCGCCCGCGCTGATCTGGCCGCTAAAGGTAACCTGGGTGGCCTATCAACCATGCTAACCGGCATGGGCAGTCTGGCGTATGGCGAACTGGCCGGTGAGCGTATCAAACTAGGGCTGATGTTGCATGACCCTGAAGAAGAGCATGATTGCTTTTCCGATAATACCCACTGGTCCCATTTTTATGATGCCAAAGGCATCCAAAATGTTTACCTGGGCGAATATCACCGTGTTGATGGCAGCCGGTTAAAAGGCCCAAGCCTGTCGACACTGGTTCAGCAGATTGACCCCGCCTCAGATCGACGCTTAAGAGCGCGGTTAGATGCCACACAAATCGCCATGCAACAAATGGTTAATGCCGCACAGGCAGGCTCTTCCTTTGATGTGTTGATCGCTGAAAACAACACAGCCGGCAACCAAATCGTGCAGCACGTTGTAGATGCCCTGAGCGCGGAAACACAAGCCATTGAAAACGTGATTACCCTGCTGAAGTTGGACGGCATTGAGCTGGAAGGCTCTGACAGCCTGGATAATCCTGCGGCCGTGCTGACGAACTAAGGCACCAAACCTCCTGCTAACAGGGGTAGCCATGCCTGCCTCTGTTATTTTTTAAGACTTACACCGGTCTGCTATGAAAATTTTTATTCAAACACTTTTTATTCAGACAATTGGCTTTGCATCCCTGTTTTTCACAGCGGCTACCTTTGCATTGAATACAGATCCGACCACGGATTTTTCCCGCGCTGAGTCCGGCGAAGTTTATCAGGGCGGGCTTGGCACCCATTTTAAACGTATTAACGCCGATGCATTTTCACAGCCTTCAGCAAACCTGAGTTTTGAGCATCAACTGGATTTCCGGGTAGGCAATGGTATTTTTAAGAAGCTCTGGGTTAGTGCACCCGCCACAACCACCGCCAGCGATGGTTTAGGCCCGCTCTACAATGCCCGTGCCTGTCAGCGTTGCCATCTGAAGGACGGGCGGGGCCATCCCCCCGAGGCTAACTGGCCCGAAGATAATGCCGTTTCTATGTTTTTGCGCCTGAGCATTCCGGCTCAAAACCTCACACAACAGCAACAACTGGCTTCAGGCCAACTAGGCAATATTCCGGAACCCACCTACGGAGGGCAGCTACAGGATTTTGCCGTGGCCGGTCTGCCTGCAGAAGGCCGTATGAGCATCCGTTATCAGGAAATACCCGTTATATTATCCGGCGGGGAAACGGCTTCCTTACGCCAACCTGTCTATAGCATCAGTGACTTAAGTTACGGGCCGCTGCACCCGCAGGTTCAGATCTCCCCAAGGGTAGCACCACCGATGATCGGACTGGGTTTGCTGGAACAGATCAGCGATCAGGACTTGCTGGCAGCAGAAGATCCGGATGATAAAAACAACGACGGTATTTCAGGGCGGGCCAATCGCGTCTGGCATGCTGCAAAACAGCAGATCAGCCTGGGGCGTTTTGGCTGGAAAGCAGGTAACCCTTCGCTCAATCAGCAAAATAACAGTGCGCTGAACGGTGATATGGGTATCTCTAATCCGGATGCAACAAGCCCGAATGGCGACTGCACCCCGCAACAGCCGGAGTGCCTGATCCTGCCAAACGGCAACAGTTTGCACCACAACGGCTTCGAAGCTTCACGACAAATGACCGATCTGATGCTGTTTTACACCCGCAATCTGGCAGTACCCGCCCGCCGTGATGTGGATAAAAAACAAGTACTGGCCGGCAAACAAGTTTTTTATAACACCGGCTGTCAGAGCTGCCACAAGCCTAAGTTTGTTATCAACAACGATCCCGCAGCGCCTGATAATAACAGCCCTCAGCTTATCTGGCCTTATACCGATTTACTGCTACACGATATGGGCGAAGGCCTGGCAGATAATCGCCCGGAGTTTGCCGCAACCGGTCAGGAATGGCGTACACCTCCCTTATGGGGTATTGGCCTGACACAAACCGTCAGTGGCCATAGTTATTTTCTACATGATGGACGGGCCCGCAATTTACTGGAAGCCATTCTCTGGCACGGCGGCGAAGCAGAGTCCATAAAACAAGCCGTCATTCAGATGCCAAAAAATAGCCGCGATAACCTGATACAGTTTCTGGAGTCACTCTGATGTTTCAACGCCTGAGCCTGATACCTCTGTGGATACCGGTATTCTGCCTGTTTTTTATCAGTGGTTTGTTGCATGCAAGCCCTCGTGATAACACGTGGCAGGCACTGAATATAAGCCTGGTACAGGAGCAGATTATTCCCCGTTACCAAACCCTGGCGGAGCAGAGCAAGCACCTGCTAACAACCACTGAACAACTTTGCGCAGCACCCGGACAAACCACTTTAAACAATGCACACTCTGCTTTTCATAACACGATGGATGCCTGGCAGGGCATACAGCATGTGCAGTTCGGGCCTGTGACTTTCTTAATGCGTAACTTCAGCCTGCAATTCTGGCCAGATAAAAAAAATCTGATCGGCAAACAGCTTAATAAGTTACAACAATCAAAAACGCAGAAGAGCCTGACAGCCGAGTATTTTCGGGGTGCCAGTATCGCCGTTAAAGGCCTTCCCGCGCTTGAGCGACTCTTATTCGATAACAAAACCCTGGATGCCTATAGCTGTCAGTTAACGATCGCCATTGCCAAACAGGTACACCACATGAGTCAAGCGACTTATCGCGAGTGGCTGGATACTCAGCTGAATGAATTTGTCCTGGCACCCGGTGGAAGCGGCTATTACGAAGACAGCACTGAAGCGGCAACTGATCTGATGAAATCACTGGTGGAGCCCGTTGAAGTGATCCGGGACCTGAAACTATTAAGACCCTTACACAAAAGCGCCCGTCAGGCTAAGCCACTACGGGCTGAATCCTGGCGCAGCCAGCGCTCCCTGCGCAATATTCAGCTAAACATGGCAGCCCTGTCGGCGCTTTATCAGGGCAACCCGCATCACAGCCTGAAAGCGTTACTGGCAGCAGAAGGTCAAAAAGTATTATCCGAACAGATAGGGCACAGCTTTGACACCCTTAAAATACAACTTGAGCAGATCCCAACACCGCTTTATCAGGCCGTCAAAGATCCGGCCAGCCACCAGCAACTGCGCCTTATATCGGTACAGATGAAACAGCTGCACCAGCAGCTGGAAACCGCGATGAAATCGCTCAACATTCAACTGGGATTTAACAGCCGTGACGGGGATTAATCGACGTAAATTCAGCCTGCTGATAGCCGGTGCAGCTTTATCTCCAGGTCTGCTACAGGCGGCTAACAACCCGCCCCTGCTTCTTTCAGCGGCACAGGATCAGCAGGGAAAAAATCACCTGATAATGCTGGATCAAACAGGCGGGGTTTTATTAAAGCACAGGCTGCCAGGCCGGGCACATCATGTCGCCTTGCACCCCGACAAACCCTGGGCTGCCGCTATCGCCCGCAGACCCGAGCGTTTTATTGATCTGGTTAACTATAAAACCGGGCAACTGATACAGCGGATTATCGCAGAGCAGGCTTATCATTTTTATGGTCATGCTATTTTCAGCCCGGATGGCCGTTTTCTGATCTCCAGCGAAAACCGCCTGACTGACGGTCAGGGAGTCATTGTAGTGCGCGATTTAACACAACAGGCAATTGTTGTAGCGATACACCGCTCTTATGGAACAGGCCCTCATGAATTGGCTTTGATGCCGGACGGAACTACCCTGGTAGTTGCCAATGGTGGTATTAAAACCCACCCCAATAAAGGCCGTAAAAAACTAAACCTGGACAGCATGCAGCCCTCACTGGTTTACATGAACTGGCAAACCGGACTTTTAATTGAGCAGCAGTTTATGCCCGGGGCCCTGCACCAGCTCAGCATGCGCCACCTGGCTATTAATCAACAAGGCACGGCAATGATCGCACTTCAGTATCAGGGGCCACTTTATGACGATGTACCGCTGGTCGCCGTACATCGTCAGGGTCAGGCACTGAAACTGCTACGGGCACCAGAGCAGGTTAATGCCGCCATGAAGCAATACTGTGGCAGTGTACGTTTTGACCAAAGTGGAAATTTTGCCGCCATTTCATCACCTCGGGGGAATTTGGTCACTTTCTGGGATCTGCGCGCAGACCAGTTTGTGACTCAATGTACCATTCGGGATGCCTGTGGCTTAGCGGCAACACCGCAAGCCGGTGAATTTATGATCAGCAACGGTTCAGGCCGCCTGTACCGTTTTGACCTGAATCACATGCAAAAACAACGTCTTCCTTTATCCCTGACAGGCCCGATGGCCTGGGATAACCATATGAGCCCGGTCTGAACCGCTGACGGGAGCCACAAGGACTCACCAACAGCATATTAGTCATGCGGTAGTGCTATGTATCTGTTTTGGATTGATACTGTGCCTGTTTAATATGCAGCTCCAGGTTCTTGCCTTCCATAGGTTCACCATAAAGAAATCCCTGGATCAGCTCACAGCCTTCATCCCGTAAAAAATCCAGCTGCCCGCGAGTCTCAATGCCTTCGGCGATAACCTTCAGCTGCAAACTGTTTGCCATTGAAATAATCGCCCGTACAATCGCTTCATCACTACTTTCCCGGGCAATACCCTGAACAAAACTTTTATCAATTTTCAGCATATCGATAGGCAATTCCCGCAAGCGGGACAGGGAAGAATAACCCGTACCAAAATCATCAATAGAAATTTGAATACCTTCTGCCCGTAATTTTTCCAATACCTCGGCCAGATCTTCCAGGGCATGCATCAGCAGGGTTTCAGTCACTTCAAATTCAATACGGTGTGGGTCTATATCATCACGGTGCAGAGACTCAATCACCCAGTCACAACAGCCATTAGTAATCAGCTCCACACCGGCAATATTAATGGCAATTTTGGGCAGCCGGATACCTTTGCTGTCCATTAGCTTAAGAAAGGTGCAGGCCTGCATAAATACGGTTCTGAATAGGGGATAAGCCAGACCACTGGTCAGGGCTACCGGCAAAAACTCAGCGGGTAATAACACCCCTTTTTCCGGATGGGGCCAGCGTACCAGCGCCTCGACCCCGATCAATGCATCCCCTCCGATATTCAGCTGCGGCTGGTAGTACACTTCCAACTGATCCTCGTCCAGCGCCGTACGCAGTTCCCGCTCCAGCACATAACGCCGTACAACTTCTTCTGACAGTTTGGATTCATAAAAGTGGTACTGACTTTTGCCGTTTTCTTTAGCGCGGTACATGGCCATATCCGCATTACGGATCAATTCATCACCATCACGGCCATCTTCAGGGTAGAGTGCGATGCCAATACTGGCACCAATTTCCATGCGGTTGCCTGCCGTTTTATCCTGATGCTGCAAGGCATAAAGCACTTTATTAGCGATTTTTGCCAGATGATCCGGACTTTCTACGCCATTGATCAGCAATACAAACTCATCACCCCCCATACGCGCCAGCAAATCATCCGCCCGAATTTCTGCTTTCAGACAGTTAGCCACTCGTTGCAGCAGACGGTCGCCCACATGATGCCCCAGGCTGTCATTCACTAACTTAAAGCCATCCAGGTCGATAAACAGCAGCCCCAGTAATTGATCAGTCCGTTTTGCATGAGCAATCAGGCGCTCCATGTTTTCCATAAACATACGCCGGTTTGGCAAACCGGTCAGCGGGTCATGCATGGCCAGGTGCTCCACCTGAGCATGGGCACGTTTTAAGGAAGTAATATCTGAAAGAATGCCGATATAACGATGGGGTTTTCCCTGATTATCCATCAGCGCAGAAATTGACAGCCATTCAGGGTATAACTCGCCGTTTTTACGCCGGTTCCACAACTCACCCTGCCACTGGCCCGTGCATTGTAATTTGCTCCACATACGGTCATAAAACGCATCTTCATGACGGCCTGATTTTAATAGTGCCGGTGTTTTACCCAGACATTCCGGTAGGCTGAAACCGGTGATATTTGTAAACGCAGGATTAATGCTGACAATCAATCCTCTGTTGTCAGTAACCAGAATACCCTCTGATGCTTTGTTAAATACAGCGGTTGCAAGCTGGTGGTCCAGCATACGTTTTTCATTGCCCAGCGCACTGCTGAACAATTCTGCAGCCAGGGTCATTAAATCCAGCTCAACTTCCGACCAGTCCAGCGGACTTTGATGCGCGAATGCCAAAAAGCCCCGGCAATAAGTGCCGTGCATCAAAGGCACCATCAGCAGTGCTTTCATACCCAGCTTTCTCAACGGCAATACCGGGCCTTCCAGCTGGTTCTCTGCCAGGTGAACAATTTCACCCTGGTTAAGCACACCTAACCAGGATTGAATATTCTCAGCGTTATAATCAAAAGAGCGGATACTCAGCTCAGGGGCGGTACTAAAATGTGCAGGATCAAACCATCCCCCCCTTAAAACCGCCTGGTGGTTATTAAACGCATCCTGTTCATGTACAAAAAGCGAGCAATGATTAACCGCCGCCACTTCACCTAAAGAAGCAAGTACCGGTTTTACAATTTGCTCAAAGTCATCAACTGACAGACAGTCTGCCGCGATATTTGCCAATACTGACAACGTGGCAGAGCGTCGAACTTCATTTTCCATAGATATCTACTCAGGCTTTAGCCCTGGCAAGCTCTCTCAGGCGCACAACTACTTTATGATTAACACTGCGCTGAGTGAACGTACCATCATCCTTGCGATGGCCAGCCTTACGTCCCATTAGAATCTCAAGGCACTGGTCAACACTGGCAACAGCATGCACATGAAAGCGCCCGGACTGAACCGCATCAACCACTTCTTTTTTAAGCATCAAATTACGTACGTTCGCTTTGGGGATAACCACACCCTGTTCTCCTGTCAGGCCACGTAACTGACAAAGCTGGAAGAAACCTTCAATTTTCTCATTAACCCCGCCAATCGCCTGTACTTCACCGTATTGGTTTATCGAACCGGTGATTGCATATTCCTGACGAACAGGGAAATGCGTGAGTGCCGATATCAGCGTACAAATTTCGGCCAGGGAGGCACTGTCGCCATCCACATAACCATAAGATTGCTCAAGCGCAATACTGGCTGACAAAGTCAGCGGAAAGTCCCGGGCATACTGATGTCCCAGATAACCGGAAAGAATCAGCACACCTTTTGAATGGATGGGCTGCCCCAGGGTCACTTCACGTTCAATATCTACAATACCCCGGTTACCGGGGTGCACCGTGGTAGTGATGCGAGCCGGGGTACCAAAAGACACGTCCCCAACCTGTAGCACCGTCAGGCCATTACTTTTACCCACCGCCACACCCGTGGTATCAATCAATACCGTTTCATTCACAATACTGTCACGTATTTTTTCCGACAGGCGGGAGGTACGTCTTTCTTTGGCCGCCAGTGCCATTTCCACATGTTTAGTATCAATGTGTTTGTCACTGCACTTGCTGCGTTTAAAATCAGCTTCACATAACAGATCAACCAACTCGCCAATATGGGCAGACAACAACGACTGATCAGCCGCCAGGCGGGAACTATGCTCCACCAGCCGTGCGACCGCCTGTCGGGTAAGGGGTGCAAGATGCTCTTCATCCACCAGGGTTTTTATCAGGCGGGCATAGTGCCTGACCGACTGGGCGGAACGACTGACATCTTCGTCAAAATCCACCACGACACGGAACATTTTCTCAAAGTCGTGATCCAGCTCCTGCAACAGGTAATAAATATCCCGGCTGCCGATCAGCACCACTTTAACTTTTAGCGCAATCGCCTGAGGATTCAGGGTAATTGTGCTGATACCGGTCAGTTCACTGGCCGGGCTTTCGATACGAATTTCATGGGATTTAAGCGCCCGCTTAAGCGCGGCATAAACAAAAGGCTGTTCCAGTAGTTTTTCGGCTTCCAGCACCAGATAACCCCCGTTTGCCTGATGCAGGGCACCCGGTCGGATAAGCTGATAGTTAGTGACCAGCGCTCCCATATCCGAACTGTATTCCACCCGCCCAAACAGATTTTCATAGCTGGGATGGGACTCGTGCACTACCGGTGCACCTTTAGTTTTATGGTTATCTACCAGCAGGTTCACACCGTAGGTTTCTTCCAGATAAGCACGGCGGCTGGCATCCGTACGGGGCTCGGGTTTATCGTCACCCACTACCTCATTACTGTTTTTAACCAGTGAGCTTTCCAGTTGTTCCAGATAATCACTGACTCCGGCGATATTGCTGTATTTCTCTTTCAGGGGCTGAAGCTGTGGCATCAGCGCCTCCCGGGCCGTATCCCGGTCAAGAAACTTCATTTTATCGGCGGCTTCCCGGCGCCACTGGGGCAGGCCTGTAAGGCTGTCATTCAGATCTTCTTCCAGGGTCGAAATTGCCCGTGTAAAGGTATCCCGAACGGCCTCAGGCAATTGGGAAAATGCCGCTTCATCCATCGCCTGGCCTTCCGCTACCGGCGTAAAGCCGATAGTACCGGCATCCCGGTAAATCGCGATACTGTGCTCGCGCGCCCGTTTATCAACCGCTTCGATGGCCTGATCATAGAGTCGGTTAAAGCCCCGATCCACGGCGGCTTTTTTGCGCTGATAAGCCGGATTTTCAAAAGCAGCAGGCAACTCGGCAAGCAGGGATTCGAGCAGGTTTTTAATATCACGTTTAAATTGCTGGGCTTTACCGGCGGGCAGTTGTAACGCCAGAGGATGGCGGGGGTCTTTCAGATTGTTCAGGTAAATCCAGTCGTTGGGTTTTCGCTCTTTTTTTGCAATCACCCGCAGGCTATCCATGGCAAAAGAAAAACGCCCGGTATGGGGTGTACCCATTACAAAGAGGTTATAACCCGGGCGGTGCATACCCACCCCAAATTCCAGTGCTTCTATCGCCCGTTCCTGGCCAAAAAAACCAGTAAACGGCTCAAGAGTTTCCGTGGTTTTAAACGGCAGAAGTTCAGGGTCACAAACGCGATAAAGGGCATCGGGTTTCAGCTTAGTATCCGGTTCCATGTGAAATCCCCGCTGACTACTTTGACTTATAAAACGCGCCTCTGAAGAAGGCGGCATATAATTAATTTATACGCCGCTCCAGGCCTGCACGCAAGCGAGACGGGGTGTACAGGTCATTACTCAATCAGCTCGTTAGCTGTTTTCGTAAGTCGGCAATCAGCATCTGGGTGTCGGGCCTGCAATGCCGCCAGATTGAAAAAGATTCAGCCGCCTGCTCCACCAGCATACCCAGTCCATCAATCGTTCGGGTGGCTCCGTGGCTTTTGGCCCAATGATTAAACGCCGTGGTTTCGGTGCTGTACATCATGTCATAACACCAGGCCTCTGCTTTTAACAGATCATCCGGCAAGGGGGGGACTTCACCCTGGAGGCTGGCCGCCGTGCCGTTAATCACCAGATCAAACTGCTGGCCGGGCAGGGCATCAAAACCACAGCCTTCAACATTACCCAGATGAGCCACAGCTGCCGCCAGGGCTTCAGCTTTGCTGGCAGTGCGATTGGCAATAATCAGGCGACGTGGTTTCTGTTCCAGCACCGGTTGCAGTACACCGCGTACAGCACCACCCGCACCCAGAATCAGCACATCGGCACCGGCAATACAGCCGCCATTGTTAGCCACAATGTCCCGTACCATACCAATGCCATCAGTATTGTCACCGCACAGCTGTCCCTGCTCATCCCGGTACAAGGTATTTACAGCACCGGCCAGCTCAGCACGTTCAGAACGCACTTGTGCCAGATCCCAGGCTTCCTGCTTAAAAGGAATAGTGATATTCAGACCCTTGCCCGTATCACACAAAAAATGCTGTACCGCATCGGCAAAGCCGGTTTCAGGCACGGCAACAGCCTCATAGGTCAGATCCTGCTGAGTCTGCTCCGCAAACGCCTTATGAATTTGTGGTGAGCGGGAATGTTTAATCGGGTTGCCGAACACCGCATAACGATCCGTCATTTCAACGCTCCAGCCAGTTCCGGGCTTTCAGGTAACGTTCGTACAACACCGCTTCTTCGCTACCGGCTTCCGGGTGCCAGTCGTAGCTCCAGCGCACTTCCGGTGGCAGGGACATCAGGATAGATTCCGTGCGCCCGCCGGACTGAAGACCAAACAAAGTGCCCCGGTCAAAAACCAGATTAAATTCCACATAACGACCCCGGCGGTGCAGTTGGAAGTCCCGCTGACGCTCGCCGTACTCAGTGTCTTTACGCTTTTCTATAATCGGTACAATCGCCGGTACATAAGCATTACCAATAGACTGCATCAGTCCGAAGCTGTGCTCAAAGCCCTGTTCGTTCAGGTCATCAAAGAACAGGCCACCCACACCACGGGGTTCGTCACGGTGTTTCAGATAGAAATAGTCATCACACCAGTGCTTAAAGCGATCATAGATATCATCACCATAAGGGTCGCAGGCGTCTTTTGCGGTCTGATGCCAGTGGCGGCAATCGTCATCGTTGCCGTAATAAGGCGTCAAATCAAAACCACCGCCAAACCACCAAACCGGCTCTTCACCTTCTTTTTCAGCAATAAAAAAGCGCACGTTAGCGTGAGACGTAGGCACATAGGGATTGTGGGGATGAATCACCAGTGAAACCCCCATCGCCTGAAAACTACGACCGGCAAGTTCGGGTCGGTGGGCGGTTGCAGAGCCAGGCAACTTATCACCAAATACATGGGAAAAGTTTACACCACCTTTTTCAATGACAGTCCCGTCGGTGATAACGCGGGTACGACCACCTCCACCTGTTTCCCGGTCCCAGGCATCTTCATGAAAGCGGGCCTTTCCATCAGCCTTTTCCAGGGCGCTACAAATATTGTCCTGCAATGACATCAGGTATGCTTTCACTGCGTTAATGTCAGGTGCTGACATGGGATTCCCTCCGGGAATTGGTGTTAAATCAGGTACGTATCAGCCGGTCTGTCATCAAATCACGAATCTGGGTCGGCTGGGAAAGATGCCCCAGAGATCCCGGAACAATGGCATCCAGCTGTTTTGCGAAGTAAAGATTTACTCTCAACAGATCCCTGGCAGGTTCGGCACCCGCAGGATTGGCAGAGGTTGATACAATCGGGCCACCAAACGCCTCACAAAGCGCTTTCACAACCGGGTGGGCACTGACCCTGACGGCAACGGTGTTATGTTTGCCCCGGATCCATTCAGGTACGCGCTGATCAGCATCCGGCAACAGCCAGGTAACAGGCCCCGGCCAGCCTGACAAAACACGCCGGCGCTCAGCATCGGTTAGCGAGCCGAGCAGGGGCTTTATCTGTTCGACGGATGAAGCGATCAGAATCACACCTTTATGACGCGGCCGGTTTTTGAGCAACAATAACTGCTCAAGTGCCGCTTCATTAAAAGGATCACAACCGAGACCCCAGACCGCTTCGGTCGGGTAGGCAATGACACCACCCTGACGCATCGCCCGTACTGCCTGGCGGATATGCCACCAGGCGACATCAGGCTTAGAGTTCACCTTTAAGCAGCTGTTCCTGCAGGGCGGCATCTTTAGCTACAACGGCGTCCGTATTAGCCAGACGTTCGGCAGCCAGACGCTGGGCTAACGCATCATCTTTAACAGCCAGAATCTGCGCCGCCAGATAAGCTGCGTTTTTAGCACCCGCTTTACCAATAGCAACAGTTGCTACCGGAATGCCACCTGGCATCTGAACCGTGGACAGCAATGCATCCAGACCATCCAGTGAGGAGTTGATAGGCACACCAATAACAGGCTTAGTGGTGTTGGCAGCAACCGCACCGGCCAGGTGAGCAGCCATGCCTGCAGCACAGATAAAAGCAACACAGCCACGCTCATCAGCACCTTTCACATAATCATGTGTTTGCACCGGCGTACGATGAGCAGAACTGATCTTCATTTCGAAATCCACATCAAGGGATTTCAGGGTATCAACCGCCGCTTTCATTACTGGCAGATCGGAGTCAGACCCCATCAAAATGGCAACAAAGGATTTGGACATTTTTCTCTCGGAAACTTAGTTTTAAGGAAAACAGTGAACACTAAACGTTCAGCGTCCGCCTTGCAACTTTGCAGCCGTTTAAGCCAATAAAAATTCGTACTGATGATATAACAACAACGTTAGCCGCTCAGATCCGACTGTAACCTTCACCGTTAGTATCCAACTGACCCTTTAGCTCCAGCGACATCAGAATCACATTCAACTCTGCAACCGGCAGGCCCGTTAAAGCCGCCAGTTGATCAATATGGCTGTTTTCATAGCCGACAGCATCAAGCACAAGCCGCTCCTGGCCTGTTAACTCAATTTCGGGTGCAAGAGCCGGTGTCACTTGCTCATCAACAGCGTAACTACCCAGCAAAGGTGCCAGCTGTTCCAGAATATGTTCAACCGTCGAAACCAGTAAAGCACCTTCCCGAATCAGCGTATGGCAACCCTGGCTTAAGGGATTGTTCAGCGCACCGGGCAGGGCAAAGACTTCCCGCCCCTGCTCCAGTGCCTGACGAGCGGTAATTAACGATCCGCTGCGCGGCGCGGCTTCAATCACCAGTACACCGGCACTTAAGCCACTGATAATACGATTACGTTTAGGGAAGTTATGGGCCAGGGGTGCGGTACCCGGAGGTAACTCAGACACCCAGGCCCCGCCCGCTTCAAGTATCTGGGCGGCCAGAATACGATGCCGGGCGGGATAGAGTTTATCCGGACCCGTGCCAAACACCGCGATAGTTGGTTTGCTCAGGTTAACCGCCGCCTGGTGGGCAGCCCCGTCAATTCCACAGGCCATACCAGACGTAACGACAAAACCTGCGCGGGTAAGAGCACCTGAAAAAGCCGCAGCATGACGCACGCCCGCACCGCTGGCATTGCGGCTGCCAACCAGAGCAATCTGAGGCAGGTGAAGCTGATTAATATCACCCCGTACGTAAAGTACGGGTGGGGGGTCAGGAATGGTTTTTAACAGGTGGGGGTAGTCTTCACTGTCCAGAGCGATCACGGTCGCCTCTCGGGTGCATGACTGCCAGTTTGCAACAGACTGCTGCTGTGCAACCAGCGGACCTGCTCCCTGCTGGTAAGCCTGTAGTGCTGATTGTGCCCGGTTATTAAGCCCAAGTCCGCGCCACTCTTCCTGCGTAGCCCCCAACAGGCGCGCCGGGGCCCAGTGATTTCGGATCAGTTTCTGCAATGATACGGGGCCAACCCCGGGCAATGCAGAAACGGCAACCCAATCCATGGGATCTGCCATCGTGTATACATCCTTGTTTATCTGTTTGTAATTACCCAGCCATCCTGGCTGTGCGCTTTAAGGCTCCCGTATCTGATCACCCACAGAGACCACATTCGTACTCTGCATAATCAGACCGTAAGACACTTTTTCAAAACTTTTAAAAACCATCAACACACCCGAACGCTCGGAGGGTAGGGTTAAAGGTTCCTGAGTGATCGGATCTACAATAGATTCACCGGAGCGATAAATCGCAAAGACATGGCCAGGTTTTAAGTGCTCACGCAGCCCCAGATTTAACGCAACCACATTAAACTGCCCGCCATCACGCACCCCGCCTAAGACAGAGAGTATTTTACCTTGTGTTTCAGGCGGTGACGGCATGGGGTAAAAGATAGACTCTACCCGCTGTTCTTCAGCAGGAATCACCCGATCTTTGATACGAATTTCAAGCTCGGATTTCTTGACGTTCAGGCTCACGATATCATCGTTTTTAGCCGCGACGGTCACATCGGCTACTTTCAGCAATTCATAACCCAGAAACTCCTGGGTATCCGGGTCTGTATATTCACCGGATGCCCGATACACACCCTGACGCTTAAGATCCTGAAGCAAGGCACCACGGGCATAAACCCGATCACCCGCACCGGCAATAATGCGCTGATCTTTACTGCCGATAATATAAGGAGCGTCAAGGAACAGGTTTTCCTCAAGCACACGATTATCTTTTAAAAAGCTCAGTATATCTTTTAGTGGAATCGCCGGAATCGCTCGGTCCAATGGCTGAACACGCGCAGTCGGGCTTAATTTGCGCATACCACGCTTCACCTTTAACCGGGGTTTACCGTTCACCCAGACCAGATAAATCGTATCACCGGGATAAATCAGATGTGGATTTGGGATCTGAGCATTCATTCCCCATATTTCTGGCCATTTCCAGGGACTTTCCAGAAAGTGGGCGGAAATGTCCCAAAGCGTGTCTCCTTTAACAACCACATATTCCTGGGGGTAGTTGTCCTTCAGGCGCAAAACGTCCTTACGTGTTTCGGCCTTAACCGGCGTCACCAACAGCATCAGAACGGCTGTCAGGGTACAGAGCAATTTTTTCATTCCCAGATCCTTTCTTGTCGTTCCCCGGAAACTCCAGAGCAGAGTTTGGGTCGAATAGCCTGACGACAATGCATTCAGCGCCGCAATCAGTATAATAGGTATACAATACATTTTCGCGGCTTACGGCTAATCATATCAACCGTATCAACCTGAAGAAACGATGGCAAAATTAAACATACTAGAATTTCCAGATGCTCGCCTGCGTACCCTTGCAAAACCGGTCGCTGAGGTGAACGACGAGATCCGCACAATCATCGATGACATGTTTGAAACCATGTACGATGCGCCAGGTATTGGCCTTGCTGCGACTCAGGTTAACATCCACCTGCAGATTATCACGATGGACTTGTCCGATGATCAGGATGAGCCTATGGTGCTGATTAATCCGACCTTTGAAGTGCTGGATGACGACCTTCACAGTTACCAGGAAGGTTGCCTCTCGGTACCGGGCTATTATGAAGACATCACACGTCCTCAGAAAATTCGTGTCACCGCACTGGATCGTAACGGCGACTCCCTTGTTTTTGAGGCTGAAGACCTGCTGGCTGTTTGTGTGCAGCATGAAATGGATCACCTGAACGGTAAGCTGTTTGTGGATTATATTTCAACACTGAAACGCAATCGCATTCGCAGCAAGCTGGAAAAACAGCACCGTCAGGCCGCCCAGGGCTAAGCTTTCCCACGCTTTAACAGATAAACAGGTTTGCTGCGGCAAACCTGTTTTTGGTTTCAGGAGTCCGTTTTATGTCCACCCCACTTCGTATTATCTTCGCTGGCACGCCGGATTTTGCAGCGACCAGCCTTCAGGCTCTGCTGGACTCCGAACATGAGGTGATCGCCGTTTACACACAGCCGGACCGGCCTTCCGGGCGGGGGCGTAAACTAACCCCGGGCCCGGTTAAAAAGCAGGCATCAGACCATGATATTCCGGTTTATCAGCCTCTCAGTTTAAAAGCGGAGGCAGAACAGACCGAACTAGCGGCACTGAATGCCGACATTATGGTGGTGGTTGCCTACGGCCTGCTGTTGCCAAAAGCCGTGCTGGACATACCCCGGTTGGGCTGCATTAACGTGCATGGCTCATTATTACCCCGCTGGCGCGGTGCAGCACCGATTCATCGGGCACTGCTGGCAGGGGATAGCCTCACCGGCATTACAATTATGCAGATGGATGTGGGGCTGGATACCGGCGATATGCTGTATAAAGCCGAATGCCCGATTTTGCCGGATGACAGCAGCGGGACTTTGCATGATCGTCTGGCCGTTATCGGGGCCGAATCCCTGATTTGCAGCCTGGCAGAGATCAGCGAAGGTAAAATCCAGCCTGAACCACAGGATGACAGCCAGGCTAACTACGCCCACAAACTGGAAAAGCAGGAAGGCGCTATTAACTGGTCAGCCCCTGCCGAACAGATTTCACGCCAGGTACGTGGTCTGTCCCCCTGGCCGGTTGCTTATTGTTTGCTGGATGGCAAAACCCTGCGGATCTGGGGAGCTGAGGCCGACTCCGAAGGTTCAGCAGCACCCGGCACTATTCTGGAAGTCACCAAAAAAACAATCCGGGTGGCCTGTGGTCAGGGCAGTCTGCGACTGACTAAAATTCAGCTGCCCGGTGGAAAACCTCTGGATTGTGCAGCGGTATTAAACGCAAAGCGTGACTTGTTCCCCCTCGGCAAACAACTGGCTTAATCATGAATATACGTTTACTAGCTGCAGAAGTTCTGGCTCCTTTGTTGCGTCATCAGGGCTCCATGAAAGCGGTATTGCCCCAGGCCCTGGCGCGTTGTCCTGAACGGGATCGTGCCTTACTGCAACAACTATGCTACGGCACGATGCGTGATTTTCATCAACTGAATGCCATTGCCACCCAACTACTGAAACGGCCCTTTAAAGCCCGCGACTATGATATTCGCGCCCTGGTGTTAGTAGGTATTTACCAACTCCGCAGCCTGCGTATACCTAAGCATGCCGCTATTAACGAAACAGTTGATGCGGCTCACGAGCTGGAAAAATCCTGGGCAACCAGCCTGCTGAACGGCCTGCTGCGTCATTATGAACGTGAGACTGAGGCGCTTGAGGCTTCGGTTAATACCACGCCCGCCGGGCGTTATAACCATCCCGACTGGTTTGTCAGTAAAGTGCAAAATAACTGGCCCGAGCACTGGCAGGCCATTATCGATGGCAATAACGATGACCAGGCACCACTGACCCTGCGTGTTAACCGCCTGCAGACGTCCCGTGAGCAGTATCTGGAAGAGTTGCACAGCCTGGATATCGAAGCCACAGAAACCCCCAATAGCCCGGATGGTATTACCCTGGCCGCCCCTTGTGATGTAACTACTTTGCCTGGTTACATTTACGGCTGGTTCAGTGTGCAGGACGAAGCCGCCCAGCTCGCCGGTTATTTATTGGACTTAAAACCAGGCCAGCGCGTACTGGATGCCTGTGCAGCTCCCGGTGGCAAGCTCTGTCATATCCTGGAACAGGAACCCGCGCTTGCGTCCGTGGAAGCGATAGAGTTGGAGGAACGCCGGGCAGGGCGTATTACGGAAAACCTGACCCGCTTAGGGCTGAACGCACACCTGCATATTGCTGATGCCTGTGAAAGCAGCTGGTGGGATCAGCAAAGCTACGACCGGATTTTGCTGGATGCGCCTTGTTCTGCAACCGGTGTTATTCGTCGTAATCCGGATATAAAATACCTGCGCAAAGGAGAAGATATTCAGGCCATGGCAGAGCTGCAGTTTAAGATTTTAAACAATCTCTGGCAGATGCTGGCGCCCGGTGGCAAGTTACTTTATGCCACCTGCTCGATTTTTCCCCAGGAAAATGAAAGACTGATAAAAAGATTTGTAACCCAACAGGATGATGCAGAGCATCTGCCCCTGACCACTGAGTGGGGAATCGAGCGGCCTTACGGACGGCAGCTGTTTCCAACACCCGGCGGCCATGACGGTTTTTACTACGCCTTATTAGCGAAGACAGCAGCCGGTTAAAAACAGACCATGAAAATCATTATTCTCGGAGCGGGCCAGGTAGGCGGTACACTGGCTGAAAACCTGGCCAGTGAGGCCAACGATATTACCATCGTCGATACGGATACCGGTCGTTTACGGGAACTTCAGGATCGGCTTGATATCCGCACGGTAGAAGGCAAGGCTTCCTATCCCTCAGTGCTCGATCAGGCAGGTGCACCGGATGCGGATATGCTGATTGCCGTCACCAACTCTGATGAAGTGAATATGATCGCCTGTCAGATCAGTCATGCGTTATTTAACACGCCCACCAAAATTGCCCGTGTACGCGAACACGATTATCTGAAAAAAAGCCATCCGATCTTCAAAGAAAAAGGGCTGGCCGTAGATGTACTGATCAGCCCCGAGCAACTGGTCACCCGTCATATCAAACGGCTGATTCAGCATCCCGGTGCACTGCAGGTACTGGATTTTGCTGACGGCATAGCCCAGTTGGTTGCTGTTAAAGCCTATTATGGCGGGCCATTGGTGGGGCGTGAAATCTCTTTTTTACGCGCCCATATGCCTGCGGTTGATACCCGGGTAGCCGCGATTTTCCGCCGGGGCAGTCCTATTATTCCCGAAGGCAATACGGTGATCGAAGCTGATGATGAAGTTTTCTTTATCGCGGCAAAGCGGGATATACGCTCCGTAATGAGTGAATTGCGCCGCCTCGACCGGCCTTACAAACGTATTATGATCGCAGGTGGCGGTAATATCGGCGCCCGGCTGGCTGAAAGTATAGAAGATGAATTTCAGGTCAAGATTATCGAACGCAGCATGCCACGCTGTAACCTGCTGGCCCGCAGCCTGAACAACACTATAGTACTCCATGGCAGCGCCTCAGACCGCGACTTATTACTGGAAGAGAACATCGAAGATACCGATGTTTTCTGTGCACTCACCAATGATGATGAAGCCAATATTATGGCGTCCATGCTGGCCAAACGTCTGGGGGCCCGCACCGTGATGACCCTGATAAACAACCCGGCGTATGTGGATCTGGTGCAGGGTGGGGCGATTGATATTGCTATCTCCCCCCAGCAAACCACTATAGGCGCACTGCTGACTCATGTACGTCGGGGTGACGTTGCCGCCGTACATTCCCTGCGTCGGGGTGCCGCTGAAGCACTGGAAGCCGTAGCCCACGGTGATCGCCGCTCATCTAAAGTGGTAGGCCGTACTATCGAAGAAATTGATTTGCCGCCAGGCACCACCATCGGTGCAATCGTACGTGATGATCAGGTATTAATTGCACATGATGATGTGATGGTAGAAAACGGTGACCATGTCATTCTCTTCCTGGTCGATAAAAAGCGCATTGGCGAAGTCGAACGGCTTTTCCAGGTTGGCTTAGCCTTCTTCTAATCAGGGAATACAGATGCATTATAAGGTGATCCTGCGCATTCTTGGCATCCTGCTGATGGTCTTCAGCATCACCATGCTGCCGCCCATGCTGGTCTCACTCTATTACGATGATGGCACTTTAACGGCATTTATTGCCGGTTTTGCCATTACTTTAATGACCGGCTTTTTACTCTGGATTCCCGTCTATCGGGTTCGGCAGGACCTGCGCACCCGGGACGGATTTCTGGTCACCGTACTTTTCTGGGTTGTACTGGGGCTATTTGGTGCCCTGCCACTGATGCTGGCAGAAACCCCCCATCTGAGTTTTATCGATGCACTCTTTGAGTCCCTGTCCGGGCTGACAACCACCGGGGCCACTGTGATTACCGGCATAGACTATCTGCCCGCCTCTATTTTATGGTATCGCCAGCAATTACAGTGGCTCGGCGGCATGGGTATCATTGTACTGGCGGTTGCCATCTTACCGATGCTCGGCATTGGTGGCATGCAGCTTTACCGGGCTGAAACCCCCGGACCTGTTAAAGACTCAAAGCTCACCCCGCGTATTACCGAAACCGCTAAGGCCCTTTGGTATATCTACCTTTCCCTGACCGTGCTCTGCGCTTTAGGTTATTGGGCGGCAGGCATGGATCTGTTTGATGCGGTAGGGCACAGCTTCTCCACCGTGGCGATCGGCGGATTTTCCACCCACGATGCCAGTATCGGGTATTTTGATTCAGCCTTGATTGAAGGCATTGCCGTATTCTTTATGGTGATCTCCGGTATTAACTTTGGCCTGCATTTCTTTGCCTGGAACCATCGTAGCCTGACTCATTACCTGCTGGATCCGGAGTTTCGCTTCTACCTCATTACCCTGATCGCCATTATCGGCTTATCTTTTGTGGCTTTGTGGGTAACCGATACCTATGAGTTGGGTGATTCATTACGCAAGTCCATCTTTATGGTGGTATCCATTGCCACAACAACAGGTTTTGCTACCGCCGATTTTGCCCACTGGCCGACCATGCTGCCATTCCTGCTGTTTGTTGCGGCCTTTGCCGGTGGTTGTGCCGGCTCCACAGGCGGCGGCATGAAAGTTATTCGTATCCTGCTGATTCTTAAACAGGGTTACCGGGAAATTCAGCGTCTGGTGCATCCGAACGCGGTGATCCCCGTTAAGCTGGGCAACAAACCTATTTCAGACCGGGTACTGGAAGCCGTCTGGGGTTTCTTCTCGGTCTATATGATTGTCTTTGTCGTGATGCTGATCACCCTGCTGGCCACCGGGCTGGATCAGGTAACAGCCTGGTCGGCGGTCGGGGCAACCCTGAATAACCTGGGCCCGGGCCTGGGAGATGTGTCTGCCCATTATGGTGATATCAACACCACTGCAAAATGGGTACTCTGTTTTGCCATGCTGCTGGGCCGTCTTGAGGTATTTACCCTGCTGGTGCTGTTCACACCTATCTTCTGGCGCAAATAAAATCACTGAAAACAGGTATACTCAGCGCATCTGTTAAAGGAGAGTTCTGATGCGTTATACCCTCTATCTGTCCGGCGAAATCCACACGGACTGGCGAAATAAAATCAAGCGGGCGGTGCAGGAAAATGGCCTGCCCATTGAAGTTCTGACCCCCAACACCGATCACGACTCCAGCGACCACTGTGGTGACAACCTGCTGGGTGCAGAAGACAAAGCCTTCTGGAAAGACCACAAAGCCGCCAAAATTAATACCATGCGTCATATGACCGCGCTAAAACGTGCCGATATCGTGATTGTGCGTTTTGGCGATAAATACCGTCAGTGGAATGCCGCTTTTGATGCCGGTATTGCCATCGCACTGGGCAAGTCACTGATTGTTGAACATGCCCCTGAACTGACCCATCCCCTGAAGGAAATTGATGCCGCCGCCCATGCGGTTGCTGAAAACACCGAACAGGTCATTGAGACCCTGAAATACCTCTGCCTGGATTATTAATCCGGCTTTGCCATCGGGCCTGTTCAGGCAGGGCCGGTGGCCATATTTTCCCCTCCATTTTTCAGCAGTAACGATTTTTACAACAAGCTGTTTCACAACTTACGCTTGCCGGAAGCCGTTATCTGACTTATAAATGACGTAACGTCACTTATAAAGTTAAATAAGTTCTATGAGCCCAAGAGTTATTGATGATGCCACCCGGGATGCCCGTGAGCAGGACCTGATCTGTACGGCACTAAACATCATCAGCACTGAAGGTGTATCCGGCCTGACAATGGATAAGCTGGTCGCACAAGTGCCTTATTCAAAAGGCACGGTCTACAAACATTTCAGCTGTAAAGAAGACCTGCTGACCGCACTTTGCAATAACAGCCTTAAAAAGCTCTCTTCACTCTTCGAACGGGCGCTGACGTTTGAAGGTAACAGCCGGGAAAAAATGCTGAGCGTGGGATTTGCGTATTTCCTGCACTCACAACTGAATGCCACAGAGTTTATGCTGGTGATCTCCGCTAAAACCCCCGGCATTCGTGAGAAGTCCACGGCAAAGCGTCAGGAACAGCACCTGAGCCTGGAAAACGGCCTGATGAGTAGCATGCTTGAGGTCATCACCTTAGGGCTTTCATCCGGTGAGCTGGCCTTGCAGCCCCATTTGAGCCCGCCGCAGATTGCGTTCTCTCTCTGGGCGATGAGTTTTGGCACCATTGCATTGCTTCACCAGAGCCTTGATCAGTGTGTGATGCGCACCGATATGGTGCTGGAAAGGGAGCTGGTGAATCACAATAACCTGCTGCTCGACGGACTCGGCTGGCAGCCCTTTACTCAGGCCCATAACGGGGCCGAAACACTGGCACGCCTGAAGGCGGGTATTTTTGCCCCTGAAATAGCCCGGCTTAGCAATTCAGATCGACCAGAGTCATAGCACTGAGCAAGGACCCAATACGCGTCCGTACTGGTGTGCTGAGTATTATTTAACATTTTGTCACTGAAAAAGTGCCGTTTTAAATCCACCTTTAATGGAATAAAAAGATCCTCCGGAGCAGGAACATGAAAGAAAGGCTTTTCCGTTTTGTCCTCGACCACCCCGTCTGGGTTATTTTGCTATCACTGGTCTTTGTGGCCTCTGCCACATTCGGCGCTAAAAACCTGGTATTTAAAAGTGACTACCGGGTATTTTTCAGTGAAGAAAACCCTCAGCTGACCGCCTTTGAGTCGATGCAGCGTGTTTATAATAAAAGCGATAACGTGGCTTTTATTATCACACCCGCAGATGGCAAAGTGTTTACTCCCGGCACGCTGGCAGCGGTGCATGAGCTGACCACTGAAGCCTGGCAGGTCCCTTATTCAACCCGTGTGGATTCCATCGCAAACTTCCAGCATACCTGGTCGGAAGATGACGACATGATTGTTGAGGATCTGGTGCTTGAGCCGACTGAGCTGACGGACGCAGACATGCCACGCCTGAAGGCCATCGCACTGAACGAGCCCAACCTGCTGAATAAACTGATCTCACCCGAAGCCCATGTCACGGTGGTAAACGTCACGGTTCAGTTACCGGGCCTCAACCCGGTTGTGGAAGTGCCGCAAATTGCGACAAAAGTGCGTGAGCTTAAAGCGCAGTTTTTAGCGAAGAATCCGGACATGCAGGTTCATTTGTCCGGCATGGTGATGATGAACAACAGCTTTGCCGAATCCTCTCTCGGCGATAATGCCACCTTAGTGCCTATTATGTTCGCGGTCGTTATTCTGGGCATGAGCTTTCTGCTAAGAACCTTTAGCGGTACCTTTGCCTCCGTGATTGTCATTCTCTTTTCTATCGCCGCCACGATGGGGCTGGCAGGCTGGAACGGCTTTTTCCTGACGGGCCCGTCTTCAACCGCCCCGATTATGATACTGACACTTGCCGTAGCCGACTGCGTACATATTCTGGCAACCATGTTTTATGAAATGCGCCACGGTGCCGGGAAAAACAAAGCGATTAAAGACAGCCTGCGCATTAACTTCCAGCCCGTTTTCCTGACCAGCCTGACTACCGCGATTGGTTTCCTGAGCCTGAACTTCTCAGACTCTCCACCGTTCCGTGATCTGGGTAATATGGTGGCGGCAGGGGTGATGCTGGCTTTTGTTTTCTCTATCACCGTCTTTCCGGCAATGCTGCGTCTGCTGCCTATTCATGTCAGTGCCGTCAGCGACGAAGATAACAACGATCTGATGCATCGCCTGGCTAACGTTGTGATCAACAAGCGCAAAGTTTTATTGCCGGGTATGTCGGTGATTATGGTCGGCTTGATCATGTTCACACCCCAGAACACCCTGAATGATGACTTTGTTAAGTACTTTGATGACACGGTGCCATTCCGTCAGGCCACTGACTACATGCAGGACCACTTATCCGGCATGACCACCCTTGAGATTTCCATTGAAAGTGGTGAGGCCAGTGGCATTAATGCCCCTGAGTTTCTGAAAGCCGTTGGCGACCTGACAGACTGGCTGCGTACACAGCCTGAAACAGACCATGTCAGCAGTATTACCGACACACTTAAACGGCTGAATAAAAACATGCACGGGGATGATGAGGCTTATTACCGGCTACCTGAAGACAGGGAGCTTTCAGCCCAGTATTTGCTGCTTTATGAAATGTCGCTACCTTACGGGCTGGATCTGAATAACCAGCTAAATGTGGATAAATCGGCCACCCGTGTGATCGGCACGTTCCGTAATATGACCAGTACCGAGCAAATTGAGCTGGAAAATCGCGTTCAGCACTGGATCACAAAAAATGCACCGGATTATGAAGTGCAACTGGCCAGCGCGGGCCTGATGTTTGCCCATATCGGTCAGCGTAATATACAGAGCATGCTAATTGGTATTTCAGTGGCCCTGATTTTGATTTCCGTCTTACTGGGTTTTGCACTGCGCTCGACGCGCTACGGACTGATCAGCCTGCTGCCCAACCTGGCACCGGCCGCTATGGGGTTTGGTCTCTGGTTCCTGATCGATGGACAAGTCGGCCTGGCGCTTTCGGTTGTAGCCGGTATGACACTGGGCATAGTTGTGGATGATACGGTGCATTTCCTCAGCAAATACCTGCATGCCCGTCGTGACCGGGGTAAAAACAGCCAGGAAGCCGTACGTTATGCCTTTGGCAGTGTGGGTCGGGCGTTATGGATAACCACCCTGGTGTTGGTTGCAGGCTTTATGGTGCTGGCACAATCCAGCTTTAAGCTTAATGCCGATATGGGCCTGCTGACCGCATTAACCATACTGATTGCCCTGATTGTAGACTTTCTCTTCCTGCCGGCTTTATTGATGAAGCTGGATAATGGTGACAAGACAAGCAACGCTAAGTGAATTTTAAGGAGAGTATTATGAATTTGTTAAAGCATCCGTTTAAAGGTGTTCTGGTCGCCAGCCTGCTCACAGCACCCCTTATTGTTCTTGCCGCCACACCGCAAGAGCAGGGCATGGCTATCTCTGTTGAAGCCAAAGCGCGCGATCACGGCTGGCAGGATATGCAGGCTGAAATGAATATGACCCTGCGAAACAAGCAGGGCCAGGAAAGCATTCGTGAAATTCGCATGAAATCCCTGGAAGTCGAGGGTGACGGTGATAAAAGTCTGTCAGTCTTCGACAAACCCCGGGACGTAAAAGGCACCGCATTCTTAAGCTTCTCTCATTCAGTGGGTTCTGATGACCAGTGGCTGTACCTGCCTGCACTTAAACGGGTTAAACGTATTGCTTCCCGGAATAAGTCCGGGCCTTTTATGGGTTCCGAATTTGCCTATGAAGACCTGTCTTCTTTTGAGATCGAAAAATACAGTTACAAATTCATCAAAGAAGAAACCTGCGAAGGCGGCCAATGTTTTGTGGTAGAGCAATACCCAACGGACAAAAACTCCGGTTACACCCGCCGGATTGTCTGGCTGGATAAGGACGAGTACCGTCTGTGGAAAATCGAGTTTTATGATCGCAAAAACTCAAAACTGAAGACGCTAACCTACCACAACTATCAGCAATACCAGGCGAAGCACTGGCGTCCGGATCTGATGAAAATGGTGAATCACCAAACGGGCAAAAGCACAGATTTAAGCTGGCACAGTTATCAGTTTAAAACCGGTTTATCTGACAGCGACTTTAACAAAAACTCCCTGAAACGGGCGCGTTAAAATGGCCATCTCAAAAATTCTGATTGCTGCAGGGGTGGCCATTGCGCTACCCCTGCAGGCTGCACCCTTTTTTGAAGCCTCCGGTAAATTCTCCACAGAATTGCGCCTCTTTACCCAGGACGGTCAGTTTGACGGGCAGGATCAGCAGCACAATCTCTCCCTAACCGCAGAACCAGAGTTTTACTGGGAATGGCAGGATGGTGCAGACAGCCTGTCGTTTACACCGTTTCTACGCCTGGATGAACATGACAGTGAACGTACCCATGCCGATATTCGGGAACTGAGCTGGTTACATGTGGGTGATAACTGGGAACTTCGTACCGGTATCAGCAAAGTCTATTGGGGGGTTACCGAATTCCAGCATCTGGTTGATGTGATTAACCAAACCGATGGGGTAGATGACTTCGACGGTGAGGATAAACTCGGACAACCCATGGTTAACCTCTCCCTCGTGCGGGACTGGGGAATTCTGGATCTGTTTCTGCTACCCGGCTTTCGCGAGCGAACCTTTGCCGGGATAGACGGGCGGTTGCGAAGTGGTTTGATCGTCGACACTGATTCTGCAACTTACGAATCAGCCGCTGCAGAAACACATCTGGATACCGCCATTCGCTGGAGCCACACAATCGGTGACTATGATCTGGGCCTGCACTGGTTTCACGGCACCAACCGTGATCCGGAATACAGGGTGAGCACACGCAACGGCAGCACCGTGCTGACGCCTTATTATGCACAGATGGATCAGGTGGGTCTGGATCTTCAGGCAACTCTGGATAGCTGGTTATGGAAGTTTGAAACCATCTGGCGGGATACTCAGGACGAAAGTTACCGGGCAAGCCAGGCGGGTTTTGAATATAGCTTTTATGGCATCAATGACAGCGCCACCGACCTCGGACTCTTGCTCGAATACGGCTGGGATGAACGGGGCAAAGAGGCGGGCAGCACCACACAGAACGATCTGTTTTTCGGCAGCCGTTTGGCGCTGAACGATGAAGCCAGCACTGAACTGCTGGCAGGCATTAGTCATGATCTGGATTATCAAAGCCAGGGACTGATTATTGAAGCCAGCCGTCGTTTTGGCGAGTACTGGAAACTCAGCCTGGATGGCCGTTTCTTTTCATCCGATAACACGGCCGACCTGAGCAGTAACCTGACCAAAGATGATCATCTGCAGTTCACCGCAGAGCGATTTTTTTAGGCTTGCCGTTCCGGCTCGCGCCGGGCAACAACACTGCGCATAAGTCGCTCGCCACACAACCTGTCCTTCACCCGGAGGACAGGCCATTTTAACACCCGCCCTCTGAACAGCTGCTGATCCCTTTAAACCCTTTAAGCCACCTGATGTGATTACACTGCGACCAGCCGTTTTTAGTGTATAATTTCCGGCTTATTTTCGGGCCAATTATTATAGGTAACGGTGAATTACGTGACTGACCAGGTGACCGCAGACGTAAGTACATTTCAGGGTTTAATTCTCGCCCTGCAGGAATATTGGGCAGAGCAGGGCTGTGTCATTGTACAGCCACTGGATATGGAGGTGGGTGCCGGTACCTTTCATCCATCTACTTTCCTGCGGGCGATTGGACCAGAAAGCTGGCGCTCTGCCTACGTGCAACCCAGCCGCCGTCCAACCGACGGCCGCTACGGTGAAAACCCCAACCGCCTTCAGCACTACTATCAGTTCCAGGTGGTAATGAAACCATCTCCTGACAACATTCAGGAACTTTACCTGGGCTCGCTGGAGCGCATGGGTATTGATCTGGGCGTACACGATGTTCGCTTTGTAGAAGACAACTGGGAGTCACCCACACTGGGTGCCTGGGGTCTGGGCTGGGAAGTCTGGTTGAACGGCATGGAAGTCACACAGTTTACTTACTTCCAGCAGGCCGGTGGTATCGAATGTTACCCCGTAACCGGTGAAGTGACCTACGGCCTTGAACGTATTGCTATGTACCTGCAAAACGTCGACAGCGTTTACGATCTGATCTGGGCACGCAGCCCGGATGGCAGTGTGGTGACTTACGGTGATGTTTTCCATCAGAACGAAGTAGAGCAGTCGACCTACAACTTTGAACACGCAGACGTACCTGCGCTTTTCAAAAATTTCGATCTTTACGAATCTGAATGCGAAAAACTGCTGGCGCTTGAAACACCATTACCGCTGCCCGCTTATGAGCAGGTACTTAAGGCCTCTCATACGTTTAACCTGCTGGATGCCCGCCATGCGATCTCCGTAACCGAGCGTCAGCGTTATATTCTACGCGTGCGCACCTTAGCGCGTGGAGTGGCACAGGCCTATTTTAATGCCCGTAAGACACTAGGCTTCCCGCTGGCACCGGACGCATTACGCCAGGAAGTACTGGCTGCATCTAAGGAGGAAAAGTAATGGCTAATCAGGATTTCTTATTCGAACTGGGTACCGAAGAGCTGCCTCCCAAAGCCCTTAAAACCCTGTCTGCTGCACTGGCTACTGAAGTCGAGCGTGGTATTAAAGAGGTGCTGGGTACTGCCGCTGATACGCTGTTATCCGATACAAACTTCAAAAGTTTTGCATCGCCACGCCGTCTGGCACTGCTGGTTGAGCAGCTGACCGTCGAAGTGCCCGCCAGCACGTTTCTGATGCAGGGCCCACCGGCGCGTATTGCCTTTGATGCCGACGGCAATGCCACTAAAGCGCTGCAGGGTTTTGCGCGTAAATGTGGTGCTGCTGATGTGTCTGAGCTTGAAGAAATTGACGGCAAAATGTGCTTCCGTCAGGAAACCGCAGCTAAGCCACTCAGCGCCGAATTACCCGCAATTTTTCAGCAGGCACTGAACAAACTGCCCATTCCAAAACGTATGCGCTGGGGCTCAAGTCGTATCGAATTTGTACGCCCGGTGCACTGGCTGGTGATGTTGTTTGGTGATGAAGTCATCGACTGTGAGATCCTGGGTGTCAAAGCAGGGCGTAAAACCCGTGGCCACCGCTTCCATCACAACCGTGATATCGAGCTAATAGCTCCCGCTGAATACGCTGGCAAACTCAAAGAAACAGGTTGGGTCGTGGCTGATTTTGCCGAACGCCGCGACAGCATTCGTGCACAGGTTATTGCCGAAGCAGACAAGATCGGTGGCATTGCCCAGATCGACGAAGACCTGCTGGATGAAGTTACCGCACTGAACGAATGGCCGGTTGCACTAACAGGGCGCTTTGAAGAGCGCTTCCTGGACGTCCCTGCCCAGGCGCTGATTTCCTCGATGAAAGAGCACCAGAAGTATTTTCATATTGAAGATGCCGCGGGCAACCTGATGCCGTTCTTCACGACCATCTGCAATATTGAATCCAAAGACCCACAGCAGGTGATTGAAGGTAACGAAAAAGTCATTCGCCCCCGTCTGTCTGATGCGGCTTTTTTCTTCGAAACCGACAAAAAGCGCACCCTGGAATCCCGTATCGATCAGCTTAAAACGATCGTTTTCCAGAAAGACCTGGGCACGCTGCATGATAAAGCGCAGCGCATCAGCACTCTGGCGCAGCGTGTTGCTCAGGATTTGGGTGAAAACAGCGAGCAGGCAGGCCGTGCTGCTATGCTGGCAAAAACCGATTTAATGTCGGATATGGTTTATGAATTCACCGACCTGCAGGGCCTGATGGGTTACCACTATGCCTTGCATGATGGTGAGCACGAGCAGGTTGCCCTGGCGCTTAACGAGCAATACATGCCACGTTTCTCCGGTGATGAATTACCTCAGTCTGCACCTGGTATTGCTGTAGCGATTGCTGATCGCTTAGATACTCTGACCGGTTTGTTTGGCATCAATCAGCCGCCAACAGGTTCTAAAGACCCCTTTGCTTTACGCCGGGCGGCGCTGGGTGTGCTGCGTATTATCGTTGAGCGCAAGCTGGATCTTGACCTGCGTGAGCTGATCCGTGTTGCCGCAGACGGCCACAACAATCTGGTTGCCCGCGATGGCCTGGAAGACAAAGTACTCGACTTTATGCTGGAACGCTTCCGTGCCTGGTATGAAGATGAAGGCATTGCCGCTGATGTATTCTTGTCAGTACTGGCGGTCAAGCCCACTAAACCGCTGGATTTTGACACCCGTGTTAAAGCAGTTAATCACTTCCGCAGCCTGCCTGAAGCCAGTGCACTGGCCGCCGCTAACAAGCGTGTGTCTAACATACTGACTAAACAGGGCGGGGTGGTTACCGGTATTGTGGATAGCAGCCTGCTACAGGATGACGCTGAGAAAGCACTGGCCTCGACGTTAGCCAGTTTGGCTGACCAGTTGCAGCCTCTTTTTGCTACCGGTGACTATCAGGCCGCGCTTGAGCAGCTTGCCGGGCTTCGCGAGAGTGTTGACCTCTTCTTCGACCAGGTTATGGTTATGGCCGAAGATGAGGCTATCCGTAATAACCGTCTGGTATTACTGAGTCAGTTACGTAATCTCTTCCTGGGTGTCGCGGATATTTCTGTGCTGAGCTAAGCCGCTCACATCCGGCCTTACCCAAAGCCAGGCGAATGCCTGGCTTTTTTGTTTCACGTGAAACATACATCATTTACCTGATAGCTGTTGTACCTGCGTATCCTGAATTATTGCTAAGGTTAATAAACTGTAATCAAAAAAAGCGGAGGCGGCTTAATGTCAGAAGAAACAAAAGGGCGGCTTACTACGCGCACGATAGCCATGCCGGGTGATACAAACCCATCAGGGGATATATTTGGCGGCTGGGTTTTATCCCAGATGGATATAGCGGCGGGTATCTGCGCAGGGCAACGGGCACAGAATCGCGTAGCGACTGTCGCACTCGATAGCATGAGTTTTATCCGCCCGGTGAAAGTGGGTGATATCCTGGGGGTCTATACCAAGATACTCAGCGTAGGGCGCTCATCCATGAATATTCATGTGGAAGCCTGGGTCAGGCGTGGACGGATCGGGCAGCGGGAGAAGGTCACTGAAGCGACCTTTAAGTTTGTAGCGATTGATGAGGCAGGCAACCCCACACCCGTGCCTGATGAATCAGATTTGCCCGCTTATGCACTGGAAGACTAAGCACAGGAAAGGGGGGTTGGTTTTGTCATGCAATGGAATTCGACAGCAATTAATCGCACAAACAAAGCTTAAACCTTAAACAAAAAAGCAGCCAACAGGCTGCTTTTTTATTACCGGCTTTTAAGCCAGATAAATCTGAATAAGCTTACACATCAAGGTTCGATACGCTGAGCGCATTCGATTCGATAAAGGCACGGCGGGGTTCAACTTCATCACCCATCAGTGTGGTGAACAGCTGATCTGCCGCGATAGCATCATCAATAGTGACTTGCAGCATACGGCGATGATCCGGATCCATGGTGGTTTCCCACAGCTGATCCGGGTTCATCTCACCCAGTCCTTTGTAGCGCTGAATACTATGCCCGCGACGGGAAAGGTCCAGCAACCAGTTAAGACCTTCTTCAAAATCGGTCAGATCTTTACGACGTTCGCCACGTTGCAGGTAAGCGCCGGGCTCTATCAGATCCCGCAGGGTGATACCCATATCAGTGATTTTCTGATATTCACGCGACTTGAAGAAATCACCATCAAAGGTGTAATCATGATCAACACTGTGCTGAGTCACAACCACACGTGGCACGAACTGACTGCGCTCTTTATCTTCATCAACCGCACAACGATACTGTATCGCCTTGTCGCTGACGGTAGCCAGTTCATCGTCCAGTAAATCACACCAGGCAGAAACCGCTTCTTCATCGGATAAAGATTCAATGTCCAGACGAGGAATAGCTAACATCGCCTTAAGTGCTACACCCGAATACAGACGACTGAGGCGGCTGATATTGCGTGAAACGGTACGGTATTCCTGAACAATTTTCTCCAACTCTACACCGGTAATACCGGGCGCCTGAGGATTGACGTGCAGATTGGTATTATCCAGCGCACCCTGAAGCAGGTAGTTATCCAGGGCTTCGTCATCCTTCAGATACTGCTCCTGCTTACCTTTTTTAATTTTGTACAAAGGCGGCTGAGCAATATACACATAACCACGTTCAATCAGTTCCGGCATCTGACGGAAGAAGAACGTCAGCAGCAGGGTGCGAATATGAGAGCCATCCACGTCCGCATCGGTCATGATAATAATGTGGTGATAACGCAGCTTATCCGGATTGTATTCTTCCCGTCCGATACCACAGCCCAGCGCCGTAATCAGCGTACCTACTTCAGCAGAAGTCAGCATCTTGTCAAAGCGTGCTTTTTCGACGTTCAGAATTTTACCTTTCAGCGGCAAGATAGCCTGCGTTTTACGGGCACGACCTTGCTTGGCTGAACCGCCAGCGGAGTCACCCTCCACCAGGTACAGTTCAGAAAGGGCAGGATCTTTTTCCTGACAATCGGCCAGTTTACCGGGCAAACCGGCAATATCCAGTGCACCTTTACGGCGGGTCATTTCACGGGCTTTACGGGCTGCTTCACGGGCACGGGCCGCATCAATCATCTTAGAGACAACTGCTTTAGCATCAGCCGGATTTTCCTGCAGGAACTCAACCAGTTTCTCACCCATGACCTGTTCAACCGCTGTTTTTACTTCGGAAGATACCAGCTTGTCTTTGGTCTGAGAGGAGAACTTAGGATCGGGCACTTTAACAGAAATAATAGCAGTCAGACCTTCACGGCTATCATCGCCGGTAGTGCTGACTTTACCATTTTTATTCATGCCTTCAGATTCAATGTAAGCATTCAGGCAGCGGGTCAGCGCGGTACGGAAACCTGACAGGTGGGCACCACCATCTCGCTGAGGAATATTGTTGGTAAAGCAATGAATGCTTTCCTGAAAGCTGTCATTCCACTGCATTGCCACTTCAACACCCACACCATTTTCATGCATGGCAGTGAAGTGAAAAATATTATTAACTGTGGTCTTTTTGCTGTTAAGAAACTCAACAAACGCCGCCAGGCCACCTTCATAAGAGAACACATCTTCCCGACCACTGCGCTCGTCTTTTAAAACAATACGCACACCTGAGTTCAGGAACGATAATTCCCGAAGTCGTTTAGCCAGGATGTCGTACTGAAAAGCGATGTTTTTAAAGGTCAGTTCAGACGGGAAAAAGCGGACCGCTGTACCACTGCTATCCGTTTCACCCACAACGGTAAGGGGTGCCTGAGGCACGCCGTGAACATAGGTTTGCTCATGCAACTCGCCATTACGACGAACCGTCAGACGAAGTTCACTGGATAACGCATTAACCACCGAAACCCCAACACCATGCAAACCGCCGGAAACCTTGTAGCTGTTATCATCAAATTTACCACCGGCATGTAATACCGTCATGATCACTTCGGCAGCAGACACACCTTCTTCTTCATGGATATCGGTTGGGATGCCCCGGCCGTTATCCGATACAGAAACACTTTCATCCGGATGAATAACAACATTAATCTCGCTACAGAAACCAGCCAGCGCCTCATCAATCGAGTTATCAACGATCTCAAACACCATATGATGCAAGCCGGTGCCATCATCTGTATCGCCGATATACATGCCAGGGCGCTTTCTTACCGCATCAAGGCCTTTAAGTACCTTAATACTGGAAGAATCATAGTTCTGGTTATCATCGCTCATTCAAGTCTCCAAACGCGTTATAAAGGCGTTATGTTTCCATCATTAATACTGAAATGTGCCACATCTGTCTGTTCCTGCCACTGGTAAGCCAGTGAACCGGGATCCACACAGGTAATGAAACATTGACTCGCCATCTCTTCGATAAACTGACAGAAGAGGTGGCAGTGTGCTGAATCTAATTCAGACGGCAGGTCGTCTATCAGATAAATACAGGGACGTCCTGTCATCTGATAAAACAAAGACCCTTGTGCCAGCTTAAGGGCACTGACCGCCAGTTTTTTCTGACCCCGTGACAACCGCTCTGTCGCAGCATAGCCATCGGCTTTAATTTTCAAATCGGCACGCTGTGGGCCTATGCCGGTAAAACCCTGCCTCAAATCACGCTCAAAGCCGCCGGACAAGATTTCATCTAATGGACGTTTTGTATCCCATCCGGCTGAAAAACGCAGCTCCAGCGACAAACCGGGCAGTAAACGTCCTGCAATACGATAAAATTCGGGCTTTAGTCGTTCAAGATACTCTTGTCTTAACCGCGTAAGCTGCTCAGAAAAGGTAATAAATTCGTGATCCCAGGCAGCCCGCATGCGATGGTCAATTTTACCACATTTCAGCAAGCTGTTCCGTTGTTTAAGTACTCTTCTGAAGGCCCGCCAGAGCTGTATAAAGGCTTTGTCCGCATGAAACACCCCCCAATCTATAAACTGGCGTCGAATCGCAGGGGAACCATCCAGTATATCAAAAGTGGCCGAATCAATAACCTGCAAAGGCACCAGTTCAACCAGCGTTGCCAGATCAATATCTGAACCGGCAAAACGCATACGGGCACTGCCTTCAACCGTGCGCTCGACACCAAGCGCCTGGACTTTGGCCTGCGCCAAAGGATCAATCTGAGAAAATACAGTCGCGACGGTTTCACCCGTGCTGATCAGGTATCTGGATTTGCTGGTACGAAAAGAGCGGGTTAATCCCAGCAAATGAATCGCTTCAAGCACACTGGTTTTACCGCTGCCATTAGGCCCGGAAAGAATATTGATACGTGCAGCAGGTGCAAAATCCACTGAGTTGAGGTTTCGCACCGCCTGGATATGCAGCCTGGAAATGGTCATTCGGCGTAAGGAGAAAAGCCGGTCTGCCTGAAAGTGGCAACCGGCTCAGTTCCGCTACATGCGCATGGGCATAACAACGTAGAGCGTACCGTCTTCATCAAAGCTTTGTACAAGGGCGCTGCTGTTCGGGTCTGACAAGGTCAGACGCACCACATCAGTGGTCAGGATCGACAAAACATCCAACAGGTAGTTAACGTTAAAGCCGATCTCAACCGAATCGCCCTGATAGTCCACCGCCACGGTTTCTTCCGCTTCTTCCTGTTCAGGGTTATTTGCCATCACCTGCAGAAAACCACTGGACAGCGACAGGCGTACCCCCCGGTACTTCTCGTTAGAAAGGATCGCGATACGGCTGAAGACCTGACGTAATTCCTGGCGATCACCCAGCATGACTTTGTCACCATTGCTGGGAATGACACGCTGATAATCCGGAAATTTTCCATCGACCAGTTTAGAGGTGAAAATGAAGTCACCCACATGGGCACGAATATGCGTTGCCCCTACAATCAGTTTCAGATCCTCTTCGCCCTGTTGTAACAAACGGGCAAGCTCCAGAATGCCTTTGCGTGGCACAATGATCTGGTGCTGAATGGCCGGATCAACGCTGACATCCGTTACACAGGTTGCCAGGCGGTGTCCGTCAGTGGACACCGTACGTAACTGACCATTCGCAATTTCGAGTAGCATGCCATTCAGATAATAACGTACATCCTGCTGGGCCATGGAAAAGGCTGTTTTGTCAATCAGGTGCCGCATCTGCCCCTGGGCCAGTGACAGATCAAACGTTTCCGGGCCATCCTCGACATTCGGAAATTCTGCCGCAGGCAGGGTCGAGAGTGTAAAGCGACTGCGCCCGGACTTAATAATCATTTTCTGATCAGACAGCGCCAGCTCAATGACCGCTGAATCAGACAGAGACTTACAAATATCCATCAGCTTACGGGCCGGTACAGTAACAGAACCGGCTTCAGCAGGCTCATCCAGCGTCACCCGGCCAACCAGTTCAACCTCCAGGTCAGTACCGGTCAGCGATAACTGATCACCTTCAGCGACCAGCAATATATTAGCCAGTACCGGCATGGTTTGACGACGTTCAACAACGCCTGCGACCAGTTGCAAAGGTTTGATTAACGCTTCACGCGCAATAACAAATCTCATCGGTTATCCACCTTAAAATCGAACGGTACGACTACGCAGTTAAATGGCGTAGTAAATTTTTATAATCTTCCCGAATATCCGTATCAGACTCTCTGAGCTCCTTTATCTTTCGACAACCATGGAGCACGGTAGTGTGATCACGTCCTCCGAACGCATTACCAATCTCAGGCAGACTGTGATTGGTTAATTCCTTTGACAAACTCATAGCAACTTGTCGGGGCCGGGCAATAGAACGGCTCCTGCGTTTGGAGAGTAAATCCGACATCTTTATTTTGTAGTAATCGGCTACAACACGTTGAATATTATCAATACTAACCTGTTTATCCTGCAATGCCAGCAGGTCTTTTAAGGATTCCTTGATAAAAGGAATCGTGATGGCACTCCCTGTGAAGTGGGCATTAGCGATCACCCGTTTCAAGGCACCTTCCAGTTCCCGAACATTCGAGCGGATTTTTTGTGCCAGAAAGAAAGCCGCATCATCCGGCAGGGGTACCTGGGCCTCGACGGCTTTACGCATAATAATAGCCACGCGGGTTTCCAGCTCAGGCGGCTCGATAGCCACCGTCAGACCCCAGCCAAAACGTGATTTCAGCCTTTCTTCGACGCCTTTCAGCTCCTTTGGATAATGGTCACTGGTCAGAATCATCTGTTGACCGCCTTCAAGCAACGCATTAAACGTATGGAAGAACTCATCCTGGGAGCGTTCTTTCCCGGCAAAGAACTGAATATCATCAATCAGCAAAGCGTCCACAGAGCGGTAATGCCGCTTGAAGTCATTAATCGCATTTAATTGTAGTGCCTTAACCATATCAGCCACAAAACGCTCCGAATGCAGATATACAATCTTGGCATTAGGGTTGTACTTGCGCATTTCGTTGCCTACAGCATGCATAAGGTGGGTTTTACCCAGACCTACACCACCATAAATAAACAACGGGTTATAAGAGCTGCCCGGATTATCAGCAACTTGTCTGGCAGCAGCTAACGCCAGTTGGTTTGATTTACCCTGAACAAAAGACTCAAAGGTAAACGAAGCATTCAGATTAGACTGATGCCTTAATCCGCCTTCAACTTCGACCATGCGTTCAGCAACCGTTGACGGTGCGGGTCTCGACATTGAAGGTGTCGGACCGGCCTCATGTCTTAGCGGTAATTCCGGTTGAGAGCTGTCAATGTGTGAGAAATAAGGCTCCCGGGACGGGGATGCTATGATTGTTTCCGCAGGTTCAGCGACCGGAGCAGCCCTTTCTGTAAAAACAGCAGCCGGTTCAACGGGCGGTGGTGCAGCAGGCGCAGGCTCAGGCGAAGAAACCGGTGCCGGGTAAGGCCTTGCAGGCATTGCCGGGCGTTGGCGTGTTATACGGGAGCCGGCACCTACCTCAAGCCGCACAACCGCACTGATATCACCACTGACATCAGACACAATCTGGCGAATGCGGGCAAGGAATTTATCACTGACCCAGTCCTTCACAAACCGGTTGGGTGCCAGCAAGACCAGATCATGCCCGCTTTCAGGGGAAACCTTAAGCGGCCGGATCCAGGTGTTGTATTGCTGAGCAGGGAATTCTTCCTGAAGGCTCTGCAAACAGCGATTCCACAACTCCAACGACATATAGATAAGGCTCCCATCTTAAAGCCGGTATTGATTTTAGAAGTGTTGACAATTTTATCCTCAAGCCAACGACTTATCCACAAACAAATGTATTTTCTTAAAAATATTCACAAACCCCGGCAGAGCGGAAAAACAGCGGCAATAAAAGGATGCTGAATAAAAAATCAGACTAAATTATAAAATTTCACCCACCTGCCTTACACACCATTACTCACAGAATAATTATTTAATAAATAAAGGCATTATCTGTTTTTCAACAAATTATTAACAAAAGAGCACTTCGGGACTTCTTCTGGCTGGTTCTGCCATCTGGCTTATATTTGTCCAAATAAAGGCTTGAATAAGCCCGGCAAACCCCCTAGAATTCGCCCTCTAATTTTTACCGTGCTGATACTCAGGCACTAAACTACAACGAGTGTTAGTAGGACTGACCAATGAAAAGAACATTCCAACCCAGCGTATTAAAACGTAAACGTACTCACGGCTTCCGTGCTCGCATGGCAACCAAAAATGGTCGTCAGCTGATTAACCGTCGCCGTGCTAAAGGCCGTAAGCGTCTGGCAGCCTAATGGCGAGCCAAACAGGTCTGGTTATTTGAATGCCTACATTCGGATACCCTCGCGAGTTAAGAATTCTGACTGGCGAGGGCTTTCAGAAAGTATTCAGTAATGCCTCACTGAAAGTACCAGACCAACATCTTCTCATTCTTGCCCGTCCTAACGGACTCGATCATCCTCGCATCGGGTTTGTCATATCCAAAAAAAATGTTCGTCTTGCGGTGCAACGCAACCGCGTTCGGCGTATCATTCGCGAATCTTATCGCCTGAATCAGCACCATTTACCTCCGGTTGATATCGTGGTCCTCGCCAGACGTGGACTGGATGGTCTTGAATCTGAAGCGCTGCACAAATTAAGCTCTAAGTGCTGGTCGCGGCTAAGAAAAAAAGTCAAACAGCGCACAAACACAAAAAACGGTTAACCCATGGATGTACAACGAATCATACTGATCACTGCAATGGCCCTGATCTCTTACATGGTCGTTCTGCAGTGGAACGAAGACTACGGTCAAACTTCCGTCGTAGCTGAACAGGCAGTCACTTCTGTTTCTGCTTATAACAATGTTGCGGTAGAAACTGATCTGCCTGTCTCTGAGAAAGAGCGCGCCAGCGCCGGTGCAGATGTGCCAGGCACAGGTACTGTTGCTACTAATGCTCAGGGCCAGTTAGTGACTGTTAATACTGACGTACTGAATGTCATCATTGACACTCAGGGCGGCGATATTATTCAGGTTTCATTGCCCGCACATAAGGCTAACCTCGGTTCTGAGCTGCCTTTTGTCTTGCTGGAGCAGACCGGCAACCGCACTTATGTCTCCCAAAGTGGCCTGGTAGGTCGCGATGGTCCGGATGCCAACGCAGAAGGACGCCCGGCTTATTCTGTGGGTGCCGCAACCTACGCGCTTAATGGTCAGGATGAAATCACCGTTGACCTGAGCCACACCGATACTAAAGGTGTGAAAATCACCAAGCGTTATACCTTCACTAAAGGCTCTTACCGCGTTGGTTTGTCTTATATCGTAGACAATACTTCTGCACAGGCCTGGCAGGCGAATCTCTTTGGTCAGATTAAACGTGACTCAAGCGAAGACCCAACCTCCAGCACAGAAATGGGCATGCAGTCCTACCTGGGTGCTGTTTTCTCTACGGTCACGGATAACTATCAGAAAATCGATTTTGATGACATGGATGAGAAGGCGTTCAAAGAAACCTCATCCGATGGTTATGTTGCTTTTGTTCAGCATTACTTTGTCAGCGCATGGATTCCTGAGCCCGGTGCAGAGTACAGCTACAAGTCTCGCAAGCTGAATAACAACTACATAATGGGCTTTATTTCACCGGACTTTATCGTACAGCCGGGCGAAACTAAGACAGTGAGCGCTCACTTCTATGCAGGTCCTAAAGATCAGGATCAGATGGTAGCGGCATCCGAAAACCTTAAGCTGACCGTTGATTACGGCTGGTTGTGGTGGGTAGCTTCTCCGCTGTACATGCTGCTGAAGTGGGTTTACAGCGTCCTGGGTAACTGGGGTCTGGCAATCATTGGTGTCACGGTTCTGGTTAAAGCTGCACTTTTCCATCTGAATGCCAAGGCATTCCGGTCTATGGCGAAGATGCGTAAGTTTGGCCCTGAAATGGCACGCATGAAAGAGATGTATGGCGATGATCGTCAGAAGATGTCTCAGGAAATGATGAAGCTGTACCAGAAGGAGAAGATCAATCCTCTGGGTGGCTGTCTGCCAATCGTCGCTCAGATGCCTGTTTTCATCGCGCTGTACTGGGTACTGATGGAATCGGTGGAACTGCGCCATGCTGAATTCCTGTACCTGACTGACTTGTCGATTAAAGATCCATACTTCATCCTGCCGATTCTAATGGGTGCAAGTATGTTTATTCAGCAGTCACTGAACCCATCGCCACCAGACCCAATGCAGGCGAAGATCATGAAGATGCTGCCAATTGTCTTCACTTTCTTCTTCCTTTGGTTCCCGGCTGGTCTGACCCTGTACTGGGTAGTGAACAACGTACTGTCTATTGCACAACAGTATGTGATCAACAAGCAGATCGAAGGCAGTGGCCCCACGGTTGAACCACACAAATAAAGCTATCCCATAACAAAAAGGCTCCTTCGGGAGCCTTTTTTAATTTTGATGGTGCAGATCTATGACTCTGATTGATCAGGACACAATTGCAGCTCAGGCCACACCACCCGGTCGTGGTGGTGTGGGTATCATCCGCGTTTCAGGTAAACACACACTGGACATTGCAAAGGCGATGCTGGGGTTTGAACCTAAAGCCCGTTACGCCCACTACGGTGCCTTTATAGATGCGGATGGTTATGAACTTGATCAGGGTATAGCACTTTATTTCCCCGGCCCGAACTCCTTTACCGGAGAGGATGTACTGGAACTGCAGGGCCACGGTGGCCCGGTCATTATGGATTTTATTCTGCGCCGTGTAACAGAACTGGGCGCACGTCTGGCAAGGCCGGGGGAGTTTTCAGAGCGTGCGTTTTTAAACGATAAACTCGATCTGGCCCAAGCGGAAGCCATTGCTGATCTGATCGACAGCGCCTCTGAACAAGCCGCTCGCTGTGCTTTGCGCTCATTACAAGGTGAGTTTTCAAGCCGTATCCATCGACTCGTTGAATCGCTGATTCACCTGCGCATCTATGTAGAAGCGGCTATCGATTTTCCGGAAGAAGAAATCGATTTTCTGGCCGACGGCAAAGTATTAAATGAGCTGGAGCAAGTACTTGCTAACCTTGAAGCCGTTCAATCTGAAGCAAAGCAGGGCAGTCTGTTGCGTGAAGGCATGAACGTGGTGATTGCGGGTCGGCCTAATGCCGGTAAGTCCAGTCTGCTTAATGCGCTGGCCGGGCAGGAAAGGGCAATTGTAACGGATATTGCCGGTACAACCCGCGATGTATTACGCGAACATATCCACATTGATGGTATGCCGCTGCATATTATCGACACGGCCGGTTTGCGCGATGCACCTGATGAAGTAGAGCGTATTGGTATCAGTCGCGCCTGGGAAGAGATACACAATGCAGACCGTGTATTGCTGATGGTCGACGGTACTCAAACCGATACCGATGACCCCGAACAGATCTGGCCTGAATTTGTCCACAACCTGTCTGATCCGGACAAAATCACCGTAATACGCAACAAAGTTGATCTGACCGGCGAGCCTGTGGGTGAAAGACAGATTCATGGCCATACACTGATCGGGTTATCAGCCAAAGCCAATATTGGTGTGGATAACCTGCGTGATCACCTGAAAACCTGCATGGGTTTTAATAGTACAACGGAAGGAGGCTTCCTGGCCCGCCGCCGTCATCTGGATGCGCTGGAGAGCGCACACGAGTTGCTTAAAACCGGACATGATCAACTGGTTATCAATGGCGCAGGGGAGCTGTTAGCAGAGGACCTCAGACAGGCACAGCAAGCGCTGAATGAAATCACCGGTGAATTCAGCAGTGATGACCTGCTAGGCCGGATTTTCTCAAGTTTCTGTATCGGGAAGTAACTGGCGTAAGTGCCAACTAACCCGGTTGAGCGTTATTTCAAACACATCAGAAATAAAAAACCGCTATCCGGTCAGACCGGGTAGCGGTTTTTTTATGCATCTCACTGTCAGAGACGTACTTCAATACCCCGGTCACGCATATATTGCTTAGCCTGCGGAATACTGTATTCGTTAAAGTGAAAAATAGACGCCGCCAGTACCGCATCGGCTTTGCCCTGAATGCAGCCTTCAACCAGATGATCCAGATTACCCACACCCCCGGATGCAATCACAGGCACATGTACCGCTTCACTGATTGCACGGGTCACACCCAGATCATAACCGTTCTTCACACCGTCCTGATCCATGGATGTGAGCAGAATTTCACCGGCACCCAGCTGCACCATCTTAATCGCCCACTCAACCGCATCAATGCCGGTAGGTTTACGGCCGCCATGGGTGAAAATTTCCCACTTATCGGTCTCACCTTCGGCTGAAACTTTTTTAGCATCAATCGCAACCACAATACACTGTGAGCCAAAACGCTCGGCGGCTTCACGCACAAAGTCGGGGTTAGTCACCGCTGCGCTGTTAATAGAGACTTTATCAGCCCCGGCATTGAGCATGGTGCGAATATCATCACAGGTACGGATACCACCACCAACGGTCAGCGGGATAAATACCTGAGAGGCCATACGCTCAACCGTATGTACCATAGTATCGCGACCTTCATGGGTCGCCGTAATATCAAGGAAAGTGATCTCATCAGCGCCTTGCTCGTCATAACGCTTAGCGACTTCTACCGGATCACCGGCATCACGAATATCTAAAAACTGTACACCTTTAACCACCCGACCATTTTCGACGTCCAGGCAGGGGATAATACGTTTGGCCAGTGCCATTTTTTATTACCTTTTTTATGTCAGAGCGACCCTGAGCGGCAACCGGATTAAACCGTTCCGTCCCAGTTAAGGAAGTTTTTCAGCAGTTGCAGTCCCACATTCTGGCTTTTTTCTGGGTGAAATTGCACAGCAAAGACATTGTCACGGGCGATTGCCACATCAAAATCCACGCCGTAGTGACAGCCTGCCGCCGCAAGATCCGCTTCGTCGACTTTTACATAATAGCTGTGGACAAAGTAGAAACGGCTGCCGTCATCAATATTGGCCCACAGGGGATGATTGCCCTGTTGATAAACTTCATTCCAGCCCATATGGGGCACTTTCAGGCGTTCGCCATCGGTTTCCGTCAGGTCATCACCAAAAAATTTCACATGACCGTCAAAATGAGACAGACATTGCACACCATCGTTCTCTTCAGAACTCTGCATCAAGGCCTGATAACCCACACAGATACCTAAAAAAGGTTTTCCCGAAGCAATGGCCTCAGCAACCTCTTTATCCACACCCAGACGGCGGATCTCGGCCATACAATCACGGATAGCACCCACACCCGGCAAAATAACCCGGTCGGCATTACGCACTTGTTCCGGATCGGCCGTTACCAGCACTTCAACGCCCGGCTCAACGTGCTCCAGTGCTTTGGCAACCGAATGCAGGTTGCCCATGCCGTAATCAATTACTGCAACAGTAGACATGGTTTACAGCGTTCCTTTGGTCGAAGGCATCATATTCGCAGCGCGGCTGTCAATTTCCAGCGCCATACGTAACGCACGGCCAAAGGCTTTAAAGATCGTCTCAGCCTGGTGGTGTGCGTTAAAACCTTTAATATTATCAATATGCAGAGTCACACCGGCATGATTGACAAAACCCTGGAAAAACTCCCAGAACAGCTGGGTATCCAGGCGCCCGATAGCAGCACGGGTGAAATCACATTTAAAATCCAGACCCGGACGACCGGAGAAATCGATCACAACACGAGACAGGGCTTCGTCAAGCGGCACATAAGCATGGCCATATCGCACAATGCCTTTTTTATCACCCACCGCCTGCTTAAACGCCTGACCTAAGGTAATGCCGATATCTTCAACCGTGTGGTGATCATCAATATGGGTATCACCTTTAGCGTTAATATCCAGATCAATCAAACCATGACGGGCAATCTGATCCATCATGTGCTCAAGAAAAGGCACACCCGTATCCGCTTTAAATTCGCCGGTTCCATCCAGGTTAATGGATACTGTGATCTGGGTTTCCAGCGTATCACGGGATACCGTAGCGCGACGCTCAGCCATGTTGCTCTCCGATCGGTCATAAAAAAGAGCCATTATACAACCATTCAAGCGCGGTTGCCGATCCTCATTGCTGCTTAATCACGCTTAGAACGATCAGAAGGCTTAACAGCCGATACCGATCTGTTTACTATGTTTTGTATTGGATTGTGCCGGGGAGGCAATGATGAAAACACTGATCAAATTGATTGCAGGACTAATCGCACTGGTTGTTGTGCTGGTCATTGCCGGCGGCGCTATTCTAGGTATCTTTTTTGACCCTAACGCCTATAAAAGCGAAATCGAACAAGCCGCACTGGAAGAAGGTGGTGTCGAGCTGACCATTGGCGGTGATATTGGCTGGTCTGTTTTCCCCTGGCTGGGACTTGAGATTAGCCAGATCAACCTGGCTTACCCAGGTAAACCCCAGCTGGCAACACTGAATAAAGCCCAGGTATCAGTCGCCATTCCACCGCTGCTGAGCGGACAGGTGCAGATGAGCAGCATTGTGGTTGATGGCCTGAAGCTTAACCTGGTGCAGAACAAAGACCAATCCAACAACTGGACGGGTGAGCCGGTTAAAGTCAGCCAAAAAGCAGGTAAAGTTTCCACATCAGATGCTGAAGAGACCGCTGAAGTCCAAACAGCAGATGGCGACACAGGCCCGGCCATAACACTGGATATCAACAGCATCGCGATTACCAATGGCGACCTGAGTTACGAAGATAAGGTTGCAGGTTCCCGCATTCTGGTAAAACACCTGAACCTGAACACCGGCAAAGTGCTATCTGATGTCTTTTTCCCGGCAGAACTCAGCCTGCTTATCGAGCAATATCAGACCGGCAACGCCAAACCGGTGATGTCGGTTGATACAAAACTAAACGCAAACTTCCGCCTGGATCTGGCGAAGCAGCTTTACTGGATCAAGGATCTGAACAGCACACTCAGTCTGACCGGTGAGGCGACTCAGGGCAAAACACTGGATTTAAACCTCGCGGCCGATATTACTGCTGATCCGGCTAAGCAGCTTCTGTCACTGGATAACTTAAAAGTGGCACTTGCCAATTTAGCCCTGAGTGGCAATCTGGCTGTGGATAATTTTGAGACACCCGTGATTAAAGGTGCGATTAACGTCGCGGCCTTTGATTTGAAGAAGCTGCTGGCAACACTGGGGCAGCCGGCAATCGAAACCACAGATGCCAGCGTCTTAAAAGCCATCAGCCTGTCAACTAAACTGGCAGGCCCCGCTAACACCATTGGCGCAACGGGCCTGACCCTGAAGCTGGATGATACAACCTTTAAAGGCAAAGCTTCTTTTAGCCTGACCAGCGGTGCCATTAAACTGAATCTGCAGGGTGATGCGATTAATGCTGACCGCTACCTGCCACCGGCCACAGAACAGCCGGTCGCCAAGTCCGGGGCCGCAACAGGCACGACAGCAGGTACAAAAACTCAGCCGGGCAGCCGTTATTCCAAAGCCGAGATTATCCCCGTTGAACCCCTTAAAGCACTGAACCTGGATGCAACCCTGGGCCTGTCCAAATTGCATATCAGCAAACTGGATATCCAGAATCTGAAGCTGGTTGTCAGCGCCCATAAAGGCCTGATCAAAGCCACACAGATCAATGCAGATATGTACCGGGGCACCCTGCGTAACAGTGCCACCCTGGATGTCTCTAAGACACCGGTACGCATCGCTGTTAAAAAAGACGTACGCGGAATCCAGATTGGCGACTTGCTAAAAGCAGCAGCCGATACGGATGTGATTACCGGAGCCTTAAACTCCCAGGCCGCTATTACCGCCCGCGGACGCTCTGTGTATGACATTGTGCACAGCCTGAACGGTACTACGAATATACAGATGAAAGACGGCGAGATTCAGGGCATTGATATGGCACAAACGGTCTGTCAGGGCCTGAATACCGTTGCGTCACTGGGCGTTAATACACAGGAAGTGGATAAATCCACACCGTTTGCCAATCTCAGTGCCAGCACCCGGATTGTCAACGGCGTGATCAACAACCCGGATTTAAAAGCAGCCTTGGATGCCATGACCCTGAAAGGCAAAGGTAAAGTAAACTTACCTCAGGAAAGTCTGGATTACCGGTTGGGCCTGACCATCGAAGAAAACCTGTTTCAGAAGACCTGCTCCATTCCCGATGCGCTGGAAGGCGTGGAATTCCCGGTAGATTGCAAAGGTGGCTTTGATACCGCGCCTGCGGATCTCTGCAAACCTGACCTGAGCGCTCTTAAAAATATTTTTAAGGCCAAAGCCAAAGCCAAAGTGCAGAAAAAAGTGGATGCTAAAAAAGCCGAGTTAAAAGAAAAACTCGATGAAAAGCTGAAAGAAAAACTGGGTGGTGAAGAAGGCGCACAGAAGCTGTTAAAAGGGCTGTTTAACTAATGAGCCCCGAGGACTTTTCAACGGCCGTGCTGGACTGGTTTGATCAACACGGCCGCCATGATTTGCCCTGGCAAACGGATAAATCGGCATATCACACCTGGATCTCCGAGATCATGTTGCAACAGACACAGGTAGTGACGGTGATTCCTTATTACCAGCGCTTTATCAGCCGTTTTCCTGATGTAAACAGCCTTGCAGAAGCAGCGCAGGATGAAGTACTGCACCTCTGGACGGGGCTGGGTTATTACGCCCGCGCCCGAAATTTGCACAAAGCCGCTCAGCAGGTGGTACGTGATTTTGAGGGCCAGTTTCCACAATCCGCAGAAGCCCTGGAAGCGTTACCCGGTATCGGGCGTTCAACGGCCGGCGCTGTGCTTTCCATCTCAACCGGAAAGCGGGCGGCGATTCTGGATGGCAACGTAAAGCGGGTGTTGGCCCGCTTTTATGCCGTCGACGGCTGGTCGGGCACCAGTGCGGTACAAAAAATACTCTGGCAGTTTGCTGAACAAAACACGCCCTATGAGCGAGTCGGCGATTATACCCAGGCTATGATGGATCTGGGGGCCACGCTTTGTACCCGCAGCAAACCCGGCTGCCTGCTATGCCCGCTACAGCAGCAATGTCAGGCGTTTGAAAAAGGACTCACTGCCCAACTGCCTTCACCCAAACCTAAAAAAGTATTACCTGTTAAACAAACCATGATGCTGTTAATCCGCAACGAGGCGTCCGATGTATTACTTTACCAGCGTCCGCCCAGCGGGCTTTGGGGAGGTTTATGGGGACTACCGCAGGTGCAGGATTTAAGAGACTGCCAGCGCGAACATGGGCTTGATATAGACAATGAGACCACAGAGATCCTGACACCCCTGCGTCATACCTTCAGTCATTTTCATCTGGATATCACACCGGTTATTGCCGAACTGAAAGCCCCTGCAAAATCTGTCATGGAAGGCGCGCCAACGCTCTGGTATAACGTACAACAACCACAGTCTGTGGGTTTAGCCGCGCCGGTCAAGAAGCTGCTGCAACAACTTACCCACTGAACCTAATTCCGGAGAACACCATGAGTCGCACCCTTTTTTGCCGTAAATATAAGGAAGAACTGGAAGGACTGGATCGCCCTCCTTATCCTGGTGCTAAAGGTCAGGATATCTATGACAATATTTCCAAAAAAGCCTGGAAAGCCTGGACCGACCACCAGACGATGCTGATTAACGAGAAACACCTGAGCATGATGGATCCCTCTACCCGCCAATATTTACAGCAGGAAATGGATAAATTTATGCAGGGTGAGGATTACGATAAAGCTGAAGGCTACGTACCACCGTCAAAATAAGCTTAAAAGTTTTCTTAGAATCCGGTCAGTAAATTTATCGTTGCTGACCGGGCTCGCAAATAAATAGTACCGGGCTGGTTAACCATAAATTTATTATGGCTTTTATGCAGGATCCGTCATCAGATTAAAGTCACAAGATAAAGGGAAAATTATAACTGAATGTTTGTTTTTCACCTGATCCGACTTTCGGGTTGAATAACAGGAGCCGGACGCAAGGATTCGGCATATCACTTTACATGGCCACGAAACGATCATTGCAACTTTGGTCTAAGACCAAAAAAAGCCGAATTGTGAGATAACATCTTATTATCCGCCCGGCATGGTTTCCGGGTCAGCCCTTAATAAATCGATGTCGACACGGGTCAGGTTGTCATTAAGCGGAGTTTTCTCTGTTTATATCCGTGAATAATTCATCAAACCGGCCACTCTTGTTAGCTTATCTTTTGAGGGCTTATTATGTTTTATCCGTATAAAATAGTAAAAATCATACGTCTGACAAGCAACTGAATCACTATGATTTTTTGTAGAAGACAACCCGACACTGGCTAACTAATGTTCAAAAAAAGACACTAATTAACAAAAAGGGATGTCATGGGTGGAATTGCTTGTGTTTAAATTCTCCTCTGATAGCTGCAGGATAAACCTGTTTTCCGGGTAGTTTTATCAGTCTGATTTCCCGGTTTTTTGAATTCAATCCGACTAAAAATCTCCTTTATCAGGATCAGGTTTTACGGGTTTATTGTATTCAAGTGTTTTCATTTAAATATTAAGCAGCTTAATAAAGCATAACCATTCGGCCGGCCGTATTCCAGTACCGGAAGCGATGCTCATGAGGAACTATCAATGAATCCTAAACAGCATAACAGTGTATCTGACTCTTTCACCCGTAAGCCCTTATTCCGGGCTCTCGAGCAACGGTTAATGTTCGATGCAGCCATTGCGGATACGGCGGTTCAGATAACGGCGACCGATGGAGTAACTGATACAGTCACCACCGGGCAGGATGATGCGCTTCTGGATAACCTCGCAGCCCTTGTACCACCCGCCGATCGTGACCAGTCCCGTGTGGTGGTCATTGATCAGGGTGTCGATAATTTTCAGTCTTTGCTTAGTCAGATACCGGAAAACTACGGCATTGTGCTGATACCCGGTGGTGAAAACGGTTTGCAGCTGCTGGCCGAATCACTTCAGGCTTATACGAACCTTGAAGCTATTGATATTTTCAGTCATGGCTCAGATAACCTGTTCCAGCTTGGCTCCGACAGCCTGTCTGCTGCTAATGTCGATTTGTATGCAGCTGAACTGGCAAAAATCGGACAGGCGCTGGCCCCTCAGGGCGATTTGCTGCTTTACGGTTGCAGCCTGACCGCCAGCCAGGAAGGTAACCGCTTACTGTCATCGCTGTCTGAGTTAACAGGTGCAGATGTAGCGGCATCGTCCGACCTGACCGGTGCAACACATCTTGGCGGAGACTGGATACTGGAATCTGTCCGGGGTGATGTGGAGGCCGATACCTTATCACCTGAATACGAAGGGCTCTTAACAGGCGCGACTTACTACACCACCGAGGCCAGCGGCGAGCTCGATAGTTACCATGACTTAAGCGATCCAATCACCTTTAATATTCAGGTTGATGGTGCTCTGCCCACGGACAACGCCCGCCTGACCATCTACGCACAGGATATTGATGAAGAAGAAGGTGAGGTCGACGAAGTTTATCTGAATGGCACGCTACTGGGCACACTAAAAGGTGTTAACGATGGCTGGAGCACTACCACCTTTGAGATCAGCGACCTTTCCCTTATCCGTCAGGGCGACAATCAGGTAGAGATCAGAGTTGATGCCTCTAATCCTGACAGCAGCAACCCGAAATGGATTGCCAAGGTCGACTGGGGGCAATTATTAATTGATGGTGGATCTTCTGAGTACGGCTCCCTCGGCCAGTCCTCTCTGACAACCTCAGTCATCAGTGGCAGTACTGCAACCCTGACCAGCGAAGTTCAGGTATCCATCAACTCAACGGGTTATTATCGCCTGGAAGCGGTACTGACCGACCGCGCCACCGGAAACATCGTCGATATCACAGAAACGGTTTTTCAGGCCAGTGCCGGAGACAGCCTGCAAACCCGCCTGCAAACCCGTTACGACATTTCAGCCCCCGATGGCGTTTGCGCCATGACCTTTAATCTTTTTTACTACGAAGGTTACGTTAACAGCACCAACACCGGCATTCCCGTACTCCAGGCCCAGTCTGATTACGCATTCGAAACCCTGCAGGGAACAGGACCAACCGTTGCACCTGTCTCTGCTGATACCAGCGCACAATTTGACAGTGGCCAGGGTTATACCTTCAGCGCCAATGATTTCAGTTTTATGGATATTGACGGCGGCACACTTGCCTCCGTTGTGGTTCAGTCGTTACCGGCACGCGGCAGCCTGACGCTGGACGGTCAGCAGATAAGCATTGGTGCCAACATCACTGTTGCTGATATCAACAGCGGCAAACTTCGTTTTACTGCCGCTGCGGCTGAGTATGGCATTGCTTATTCGCAGTTTAATTTCAGCGTCAGTGATGGCATCAAACAATCCGGTAATTACCTTTTCACCCTGAATGTTGACCAGGCACTTTATATCAGCCTTTCGTCAACTCAGGTCAACCAGTCTGCCGGCCTGGATGGTCTCGTTGCCAGCCTGAGCGCACTGAATCCGGTATCCGGTGAAAATTATAGCTATTCTCTGATTACCGGAAACGGCGGTGCGGACAACGCACTGTTCAGCATTTCGGGCACTTCTCTGAATGTACGTAATGCCGGGGCAATGAGCGCCGGTGATTACTCAGTACGCCTGCGTATTGATGCCAGCGGAACCGCCAGTTATTCCCAGGAACAGATTGTCATCATCAGTCTTGTGGATGATATCGCACCCGTTATCAGCGGTGACAGCGATCCGGCAGGTAACAGCGGCTCGGGGGACTTTACCTACAACGGCCAGGTTAACGAAGGCATCGATGCCGGACAACCCGTTGGCATTATCGTGACCGCCTCTGATCTCGCAGCGGTGAGCTACAGCCTGGCACCCGGTTCATCCGAATTCTTTGAGGTGAATGCGACAAGCGGCTTAGTCTCCGTGGCCAGCGGGGCGCTGATTAACTACGAAAGTGCCCGGGAACACCGTATCAGCATCCGCGCTACAGATGCTGCGGGTAATTCATCCAGCCAGGACTTCCTTATTGAAGTGACTAACCTGGCCCCGGTGCTGGTAGATGATTCAGCCGTTGCACCTGAAACCTCTGCCAGTCATACAACCGGCAATGTGTTTGATAATGACAGCGACCCTGGCAGCCAGACCGGAACTGATCTGGTTGTAAGCCAGGTCAACAATGAAGCCTCCGCCGTTGGCACTACCCTTTCCGGTTCTTCAGGCGGTCTTTTCACGGTTAACAGCAACGGTAGCTGGAGCTTCAACGCCAATCAGGACTTTGAAGATCTGAACGATGGCCAGACCCGGGAAACCTTCGTAACCGTGCGATCAGAGGACAGCGCAGGCAGCGGAGCAACCACGCGGCTCAGTATCGTGGTACAGGGCCGCACGGACATTGCCGCCGACCTGCAAATCAGCAATACCGTAATCGGCCTGTCCGCAGACTCCGGAGCGCTGGTTGGTACGGTTTCTGTCAACGGAGGGCAGCCGGATACTGCTTATACCTACCTTCTCTCTGCGGGTGACGGAGACTACGATAATGCCCGCTTTACCCTGAACACAACCGGTGACTTACGGATCAGGGATGCCTCAGGCATGGCTGCAGGCACTTATTTCATTCGGGTGCGGGCAGAGGCGGCGGGGGGTACGGTTGATGCTGTAGAACAGTTTTATCGTATTACACTGTCTGACGATATCGCGCCGGTCATCACCGGTGATATTGATAGCACAGGAGATACAACCGGCTTTTCCGGGCGTGCGATTGCAGGCATGGAAGCCGGTACCGGCGTAGGCATTACCGTTGCCGTAGAAAATCAGGAATCCGTATTTTACAGCCTGACTGATGACGCCGGGGGGCGCTTCCAGATCGATCTGAATACGGGTGTAGTCAGTGTGAGGGACGGCTCATTACTGGATGCTACTGTCGCTTCCGGGCACAGTATCAGGGTCTCTGCTGAAGACAGCACAGGAAACCGGTCTGAACAACAATTTTCTATCCAGGTACGAAATGTAACAGCCGCCGCACAGGATGATAATGATACGACGCGTGAAAATCGACTTCTGTCGGGCAACGCACTGAGGAATGACCGTGATCCGGATGGCTTAAACGCACAATTACAGGTGGTTGCCATTAACGGCGATGCCGGTGGACTCAATACCGCTGTTGCGGGAAGTGACGGTGGCCTCTTTACCGTAAGCGGCGATGGTAACTGGTCCTTTGACCCTAATGGCGATTTTGACTTCCTGGCTAACAGATCTCTGGCCCAGACCTCATTACAAATCAGCGTCCGGGATTCTCTGGGCATGATCAGCACCAGCCTGATAACAATGACAGTCGAAGGAATTAACGCTAACCCAACCAATATCCTGCTGAGTAATAATACTTACAAACACAGTTATGCTGAAAACGTCGTTGGTATATTGAGTGCGGTTGATCCGGATGAAGGTGACAGCCACACGTTCTCCCTGAGACAGGACAATTCAGGCAAGTTTATACTTGATGGCACCCTGTTAAAAATACGTGACGGCGTAACCCTTGAGGCAGGCACCTATGATATAACGATCAGAGTCAACGATAATAACTGGGGCGACTTTTTACAGGCCTTCAGCCTTGTGATTGAAGATGACATTGCCCCTGTCTTTACCGGTACAGCAGACACCGATATAACCGGCAATAGTGATAATGCTCAGGGCGTTGTCACGGAAAATGCTGAGGCTGGCAGCACTGCGGGTATTACCGCTTATGCATTCGATGCCAGCACCCTCTCTTACAGCCTCACGGATGATGCGGACGGACGTTTTGTGATTGACGCAACCACCGGCGTTATCCGGGTTGCCGAAGGCGCGCTCTTCAGCATTTCCCAGGCGAATTATCATGATATCAGCGTTCGGGCAACGGACAGCAGTGATCACAGCAGTGATCACAACTTCCGCATTCTGGTATCGGATCTGCCACCTGTCGCAGTTGATGACCTGATCAGCGGTCAGGAAAACCCGACGCTCCCCCTGACCGGTCAGGTACTGGATAATGATCAAAATCCCGGCGAAAGCAAGGACCTGTTACAGATCACTGCGGTGAACAGCATCAGCGCAGCAGTTGGGCAGGCGGTCGGCGGTAGCCAGGGCGGTAGCTTTACCATCAACGCGGATGGCAGCTGGATTTTTGATCCCGGCAGTGATTTTGAATTTTTAGGCGCACAGGAGAACCTGTCCACCAGCATTACAGTGACGGTTTCCGACAGTACCGGTAACCTTTCAGACAGTACGCTGACTGTAGCCGTTCAGGGGCAGAACGATACACCCCGGCAAATTATACTCTCCGGCAATTCAATCAGTCTGGACAGTGACAGTCAGCGGGTGGGGGATCTTTCAGCCGTTGACCCTGACATCTCCGACCTGCACAGCTTCAGATTGGTCAGCCTTGAAGGGCAGGATGACTTTAATGCAGCTTTTCGCATTACTGACAACCAGCTTGAGCTGATCGACACAACACTGACAGACGGTGTTTACCTGATCCATATCGAAGCCCGGGATACTCAGAATGCCCTCTGGACAGAGAGCTTTTCCATTACCGTCACCCAGACCGTTCCTTTGGTGATACTGGGTGATATTGACAGCCGTGGTAACCTGGCAGATGGCAGCATTCACGGCATCGTAACCGACGGAGCGGATGCCGGAGGGGAAACCGGCATAACAGTCAGTGCTGAAAACCGGCTGGATAATACCGCCGCTATTCAATACCAGCTATCCGATAATGCCGGTGGCCGTTTTGTAATCGATGCAAACAGCGGCATAGTGACCGTGGCTGACGGAAGTCTGCTGGATTCAGCACAGCAGAAAACCCACAGCATCAGCGTCCAGGCAACCAGTGGCATTTACACCATCAGTGCCAGCTTTGTGATCGGTGTTGTGCCCGTTGAGATGACGACAGCAGATGACAGCGGGGAAATCACCGAAAGTCCGGAAGCCCCTCTGACGGGCAACCTGTTCACAAACGACCCGGCCCTTGCAGAAGTAAGCGGCGCTTTACAGGTTATTGCTGTTGACGGTAATACCGACGCACCGGGGAAGGCTGTTGCGGGAAGCAACGGGGGCCAGTTCACCATCAATGCAGACGGAAGCTGGATGTTTGACCCGGCGGGAGCCTTTGAATACCTTGCACCAGGTACAAGCGCAGTAACGGTGGTTAGTGTTGACCTGACCAATGTGCTGGCCGGTCAGGCATCCAGCGAGCTGTCCATTACCGTTTTAGGTGAAAATGATGCACCCACTGCTATTTACATTGATAACAGTGTTTATGATATCGAGAGTGAAAATTCTCTGGTCGGCACCCTGACCGGCGATGACCCGGATACGGATACGGCAACCCTGCAATTTTCTCTTCCGCAAACCGGCTACACACACAACCACTTATTTGAAGTCAAAAACAATGAATTGCATCTGGCTGCGGGTGTCGACCTGCCAGCAGCACAGCTGTATAGCCCCTATGTGGTGGTCTCTGATGGCCAGGCCACCTACGGCCGCTACATTCAGGTGACCACCCGCGACACTCAGATACCGGTGATAACCGGTGATGCAGACCCCCGGGGAGATCAACCGGACGACAGCAGCCAGGGGATTATTGATGAAGGCTATTACGAGACAGCCAGTGAAGTTGGTATCCAGGTCACCAGTGATTTCCCAGAGGCCGTGCAGTACAGCCTTGTTGATACACCGACAAATAACTTTGCAACCCAGCGTTTCTCCATTGATGCAGATACCGGCGTAATCAGCGTGAAGGCCGGCACTTTCCTTAATGCCGAGTTTTATCAGTCCCAGGATGTCGGGGTTAAAATTACGGATGCCGAAGGTGACAGCTCAACACGTATTTTCCGCATTGCTGTCAACAATCTGGCACCACAGGCAAACAATGACTGGGCAGAAATTGCATCAGACGCAGCCGCACCGGTCACCGGAAACCTGTTTCTCAATGACAGTGACCCGGGCAGCCAGTGGGTAGAAGCTGATCTGAAGGTAACAACTGTGAACGGCAGCGCAGATAACCTGGCAGTATCCGTTGCCGGAGACAAAGGCGGTTTATTTACAATATCCGCTGATGGCAGCTGGACGTTCAATGCCAACGGAGACTTTACAAACCTGCAGCCGGGCGAAAGCATACTAACCACGGTCAACACCGGGATAACCGATAAGCCCGCTGACAACCAGGGCATAAGTCAGGAAAGTGTATTAACCGTTATTGTAGAAGCCCCTCCGGCGCTGAACCTGACCGATAACAGCCTGGATCTCGCCCTGATAACAGACCAGATAGGTACCCTGACGACGGCGGGCTTTACTCTGGACGGGCCTTACAGCTACGCATTAACAGCGGGTGAAGGGGATACGGATAATGGCTTGTTCAGCATTGATACCGATAGCCTGAATGTACTGCGTCAGCCTGCTCCCTCAGCCGGTGATTACAGCATCCGGGTGCAGGCCACTGACAGCGAAGGTAATACCGCAGACAGCGTGTTCAGCATTACACTGCTTGATACCCGTTTGCCTCTTGGGCTGCGGGATACCAACAGTACCGGGGATAGCGCGGGTATTGAAGGACAGGTGAACGAAGGCGCGGTCGCCGGTACCGATGTGGGCATTCAGGTTCAGACCGATCAGGCACGCACCGGTATCAGCTACTCACTGACGGACGATGCAGGTGGACGTTTTGTTATCGACAGCACAACCGGTGTTATCAGTGTCTCAGCACTGGCAACACTCAACGCTGAAAGCGGCGCAGCGACATTCCGCGTAACGGCACAAGGCACAGACAGCACAGCCGGTCAGACGGGCACACAAGACTTTAGCATTCAGATAACCAATGTGCCCCTGCAAGCGGTGAACGACCAGGGCTACACAACAGAAAATCCGGCTTCGTTACCACAGGGCAATGTCTTTAATAACGACACAGACCCGGGCAGCCAGCTGCCTGGTGACGATGTCGCTGTTATTCGTGTGGGTGACAACGGCACACCGGGCCGGGCCGTACCTGGCAGCCAGGGCGGTCAGTTCCTGATTAATGCAAACGGCAGCTGGCAATTTGATCCGGCAGGTGACTTTGAATGGCTGGCCCGTGGTGAAACAACCAGCACCAGCGTTGTAGTCACTCTTATTGAACAGGGATTCACTGGCGCAAGTGAAATTACAAGCCAGCTGACCATAACCGTTGAAGGAGAAAATGATGCCCCGCAACTGAGCAACAATACACCGGTTATCATAACAGCGGAGCTTAACAGCGCATTTAGTCAGGCGCTGAACCCGGAGCTTGTCACAGACCCGGACCAGACCCATACCCGGGCCAATCGCACTTATAGCCTGACGGCAACTGATGGTGAAGCATTGCCTGCCTGGCTGAGCCTGAACAGCGCCACCCTGAGCATTGAAGGTATACCTGAACAAACCGGGAGCTGGACATTTAACATAGTGGCCGCAGACCCGGATGGCGCGGAGGTCAGCTACACAACAACACTTCAGGTGCAGGAGGCTAAACCTGTAGAGATACCAACAGATCCGGCACCAACAGATCCGATACCTGCAGATCCGGCACCAACAGATCCTATACCGACCGATTCAGCTCAGATAAACCCGGTACCCGGAGACAGAAACGTGCCTGCCGCACCTGCAGGACTCATCGCAGTGCCCGTGCTGCCTGCGGCAAATACAAATGCTGATTTGCCCGCACCCGTCATCGAGGTTCAGCGTGGCCTGAATCCAACGCCTGAGGCGACCCCCGGGGTGACACCTGCCGATAATAGCCCGGTACCTTTTGATCCTTATCCACTGGGTATGCCCGCAGCCGGGGATACACCAGAACCGGCCACTCGCCCGGCAGAGCGGACCCTGCTGCCGGATGGCCAGTTTATCGAACCTTTCCCACAAAACGGTATACTGACAGATTATCGCCTTGAGCTCGGCATAGGGCTGGAAGATCAAAGCACTATAATCGAGCGTGGTTTCCGTTATCAGGTGTCAGGTGCAGCTTTTGTATTTGTTTCCGGTCAGGACACCTATACCGGAGAGCTGCGCTACAGTGCCCGTCTGGCCGATGGTTCCCCTCTGCCGGACTGGCTGCGCTTTGATCATCGTGAGGCCGTATTTTCAGGCACACCTTCTCAGGCTGTTGACAGCACTGTGCAGGTTCGTGTCACCGCAGAGGCGAACGATGGACAGCGCATTTCAGCCACTTTCAGGCTACGCGTTTATGACGAGCAGACAGGAGAGCCTGCTCAGAACCAAACCAATGAGGTGCCGGCACCCGACCAGGCAAGCGCCACACCGGATGCCACTTCAGCAGCCGGACAGGAGCCTGGAAAACCGTCGTTGACCAGTCAGCTGGCTTTGCAGGCGGCGCGCACGACAACGGACGCCGGGCAACAACAGCTGCTGGATAAGCTGGCTCAGGTTGCTTTTAATCAGACCACCACTCCATAATTATTTTAAGGTGTAGAGCCCGATCATGAATAAACAGGTATTCAAACTGGCCCCTCTGAGTCTGGCTATTGTATTAGCCGGTTGTAGTGTAGTGCCCAAGCCATTAACGGATAGTGAAATAGATACCCGGATGCGTAGTGATCGCCAGATTATGTTTGCTGAAAAGCCAGCTAATGTGACGGGCCTGACCCTGAACAATGCCATTGATATGGCTATGCAAAATAATTTTGAGCTGCGCCAGAAAATGATGGAAGAGGCCATCGCCAGTCAGCAGCTGGACCTGGCACATTACGATATGCTGCCTGAGCTGGTCGCGGCGGCAGGCTACACTGCCCGCAGCAATCAAAACTCCTCACGCAGCGTGGCGGCGGACGGCTCTGCATCGTCGCAGTCTTCGACCTCACAAGACCGTAATATCACCACCTCAAGCCTGAGTACTGCCTGGAATGTGCTGGATTTTGGTGTCAGCTATTACCAGGCACAACAAACCGCAGACCAGACCCTGATCGCGGAACAGCGCCGCCGTAAAATTGTCCACAACCTGGTGCAACAGGTACGCACTATGTACTGGAACGCTGTGGGTGCCCAGCACCTTCAGGGGCAAGTCACACCGTTGCTGGAAAACGCCCGACTGGCACTGGCTAACGCAGAACAGGTGGGTGCCGAAAAGCTGATTAATCCGCTTGAAACCTTAAGGTACCGCAAAGATCTGCTGGAAATCATCCGTCAACTGGAAGGTCTGCGCGATGAACTGGCCAGAGCCCGCCCCGAGCTGGCCATTCTGCTGGGCTTATCACCTGGTGCAGAGATCACTCTGGCGATACCTGAACAGTTCGAGCTGCTTAAACCTGAGCTGAATTACAGTCTGGAAGAAATGGAAGATATCGCACTGGGTAGTCGCCCGGAACTGATTGAAGCCAACTATCAGCGCCGTATTACCGCACTGGATACACGTAAAGCACTCGCACGCCTGTTGCCGGGTCTGGAGCTGAGTTTTGGCCAGTACTACGACAGCAACAGCTTTCTGGAAAACAGCAGCTGGACCCAGGGTGGCATCCGTGTTTCCTGGAATTTATTTAACCTGCTGCGCGGGCGCAGCGATGTGGAACTGGCAGAAGCCCGTGAAGAACTGGCAGACAGTCAGCGTATGGCACTGAACATGGCCGTGATGTCACAGGTGCATGTTTCCTGGCTGGAGTACCAAAGCCTGAGCCGGGAATTTGAACGTGCCAGCGAACTGGCCGAGATTGGCGGTCAGATTCACGCCCGAATCAAAGACCGGCAAACCAGCTCAGTACAATCAAGGATGGAAGAAATCAAATCGGCGACCAGTGCCCTGACGGAAGAACTGCGCATGTTCCGCAGCTATGCCGGACTGCAGGAAGCTTACGGGCGCATGCAGGCAACACTGGGGATGGATGAGATAAATCAGGAGACCGGCGGCTTTGGTTCGCTGAAAACTGTCGCTCAGATGAACAGTAATGACCGCATACCCGTAATGGACGACACCGAAGAATCAACCACTGCGGAAATTCGCTCTCAGGCAGCCACCGATAAACCCGTGGCAACCAGCACATCAGAAAGTGCCTTTGATGCCGTCACTCGCTGGGCAAGCGCATGGGAAAGCAAAGATATAGCGTTATATCTCGCCCAATACAGCGATGACTTTCCTGGCGGCGGTGCACGGGCCCGGCAGCTTTGGCAGACGGAACGAACCCAACGCTTAAGCCAGCCAGGTTTTATTTCCCTGAGTCTGGGCAATATGACCGTCAGCGAATCCGGCAGCGAGATGACAACCATTGAATTTGACCAGCGCTATAAATCTAACCTCTATGCAGACCGCATCCACAAAACGCTGCGCCTGCAACTTCAGCAGGGTGTCTGGAAAATCATCGCTGAAAAAACACGTGACTTGTAATCATGCAGGAAACTTCATGGGATAAAGTGTCCGCCCGGTGCCTGCTCGTTTCAAAGCTCACCGCACTGACGCTGCTGCTGAGCATCGGCCGGATCACACCGGCCAGTGCCGGTACCCCGGAATACAACGTAACCAACGCACCTGAAGCACTGGCAGAAGATACCCGCCTGCAGGCGCAGGGTATTCGTGCACAGGTCACCTCTTTATTGCGCACAACCCTGGCGGCAGAAATGCCCGGGCGCCTTACCCGTCTGAAAGGGCTTCCCGGTGACCGTTTTAAAAAGGGAGACTTATTAGCCCGTTTCGACTGTACCGAACAGGAAGCCTTACTGCGTAAAGCAAAAGCTTCAGAAAAATCAGCCGATACCGAACTGGCAGTCAGCAAGCGACTGGTTGAACTGGACGCTGGCAGCACCCTGGAAGTCAGTAAAGCAGAAGCACGGCTGGCCGAAAGTCATGCTGATGCCGCTGTAATGAAAGCACGGGTTAAAAAATGCCGACTTTATGCACCTTTTGCGGGCCGTGTAGCCGTGCGTCAGGCAGCAGAGCATCAATATGTGCGTATCGGTACACCACTGTTAGATGTTTTTGCTGAAAACTCGCTCGAAGTCCGCCTGATCGTTCCTTCGCGCTGGCTTGCAAAAATACGTAAAGGTGACCGGTTTAAAATCGCAATCGATGAAACCGGTACTGTCTATAATGCAGAAATTATTCGTACCGGTGCGGTGGTGGATCCCATCAGTCAGTCGGTAGAAATTGCAGGGCGTATTATCGACTCGGCCACCCGGTTATTACCCGGCATGAGCGGATGGGCACAGTTCCCTTATGAATGAAGACATTACCGCGCTACAACGGCAGGTTGCGGGTTTAGGTCGCCTGCACCAGCTGCAGAAACAACTGCGCGATGTGCAGTCCGCCGCCCAGACCGGCTTTATCATGGTAAACGATTCCCGACAGCTGGTGGATTACCGCCAGGCCGTCTGGTGGTTACCCGGCAAAGGTATCCGGCAGGCATCCGGCCTCGCAGAGATTGAGTCTAACTCACCTTATGTGCGCTGGTGTAACCAGGTCTGCCAGCATATAAAAGCAACTGATATACAGATCATTACCGCTGCAGACCTGCCCGCTGATCTGGCCCGCCAGTGGGGTGATTTTCTCCCTGTTTCAGTGGTTGCCGTGCCCATTGAACAGGACAACACACAGACCAAGCCGGGTATTTTATTGCTGGCGCGGGATACCCCCTGGCAAGCCCATGAAACAGGGTTACTGGCCGAATTAGCCGACATTTACCGCTTTGCCTTGCGCAGACAGCATAAGTCCCCCCGGCGCAGAGTCTCACCACTTAAAAAACGTTTAATACCTGCCCTTATTATCATCGCCATCGGCCTTTGTTTTGTGCCTGTGCGTATCACGGTACTGGCACCAGCGGAGGTGGTTGCCCGTGATGCAATGCCGGTACGCGCACCTTATGAAGGCGTGATTGATGAATTACATGTACGACCCAATCAGATGGTAGCGGCAGGTGACCTGTTGTTGTCACTGGATGCTTCGGATCTGCACAACCGCCTGCAAATCGCGCAACAAGCACTGAAAATCGCCCGTACAGAATACCGGCAGGTCGCCCAACAAGCGGTATTTGATGAAAAAGGCAAGTTGGAACTGGCCATTCGCCGGGGTATGGTCGAAAAAAGCATTGCCGAAGTCCGGTACCTGCAGTCCCTGCTGGAACGTACCGAAGTGCGGGCCACCAGTCCCAGCATTGTTGTTTTATCCGATGCCAATGAATGGGTAGGACGACCGGTGGCCCTGGGTGAGCAGATTATGACACTGGCGACCCCCGGGCTGGCTGAGTTACGGATAGAACTGCCGGTGCGCGATGCGATTCCGTTGCAGGCGGGCAGTGAAGTCCGGTTTTTTATGAATATCACGCCGGATCAGCCCTTACCGGGCAAACTTGACTGGCTGGCTTTCAGAGCCGCAGAAAACGATGAAAATCAGCTGTCTTATACCGGACGGGCGCAATTTGATAACCCGGATAACCTGCCCCGCATTGGCCTGAGAGGCACCGCCCGACTTTACGGCGAAGAAGCGTCCCTGTTTTATTACATTTTACGTCGTCCCCTGGCCGCATTCAGACAGTGGGTTGGCTTTTAATGGAGCTATCAGGCTCAGCAAGCAGTCTGACACCCCTGAGAGAAGAGCTCAGTATTCATCCGGCAGCACCCGGCCCTGATGGTGACCCGCGCTGGGTGATTGAAGACCCGGTCACACACCGGTTCCATGAATTCGACTGGAGCAGCTTTGAAATACTGCAACGCTGGTCGATGGGGCAGCCCGAAGCCATTATTCAGTCCGTTAATGCCGATACCGCCTTAACGCTCACCACAGACGATGTAGCCTCAGTTTATGAGCATCTGAGCCAGTCAAAACTGCTGCTGCCCAGCGGGGGACAAGCGCTGTTTGAAGAATGGCATCAGAGTCAGCGCCCCTGGCTCACCCAGCTTTTGCACAATTACCTGTTTTTCCGTATTCCCCTGATACGCCCTGATGTTACCCTGAAAAAACTGTCACCCTTTTTCAACCTCTGCTACCAGCCTGTTTTCTGGTACAGCATCATTTTTATCGCCTGCCTGGGGCTCTTTTTAGTGACCCGGCAATGGGAGCAGTTTGTCGGCACTTTTGCTAATTATGGCCAATGGCAGGACTGGATCTGGTTCGGCGTCGCGCTGGCAATCAGTAAATGCCTTCACGAACTGGGCCATGCTTTATCTGCCCACCGTTACGGCTGTCGGGTGCCCACGATGGGCATGGCATTTCTGGTGCTCTGGCCGGTGCTCTACACCGATACCAACGAGGTCTGGAAGTTACAATCGCGCCGTGCGCGACTGGTTATTTCTGCCAGCGGTATGGCGGCAGAGCTGGCGTTGGCCTCACTGGCCACGCTGGCCTGGACGTTAACCCCTGAAGGGCCCTTGCGCAGCGCCTTGTTCTTCCTGGCCTCCACCGCCTGGCTGATCACCCTGGGCATCAACCTGAATCCGTTTATGCGCTTTGATGGCTATTTTTTGCTGTCGGACTGGTTACGCCAGCCTAATATGCATGGCCGGGCTTTCGCGATCGGGCGCTGGCGGCTGAGAAAATTTTTATTTGGTTTTGATGATGCACCACCTGAAGCCATGCCCGCATCAACCCGACGATTTATGATGTGGTTTGCCTTTGGTACCTGGTTATACCGACTGGTTCTGTTTCTGGGGATTGCCCTGATGGTATATCACCTGTTTTTTAAATTGCTTGGCATTTTTTTAATGGTGGTTGAGTTGATCTGGTTTATCGGTCGTCCCATAAATAATGAGCTCAAAATCTGGTGGCAACGCCGGTCAGAGATTCGTTCACAACGCCGTACCTGGCTGCCTATTATGCTGTTACTCTGCCTGCTGACAGCTTTACTCTGGCCCTGGTCTCACCGCGTGCAGGCTCCTGCCCTGATAAAACCGGTACAGCAGCAAACCTTTTATGCCACTGCCGCAGCACAAACCGCTAACGTGCACGTGACGCGCGGTAGCCTGGTTGAAGCAGGACAGTTGCTATTCACACTGAAATCCCCCGACCTTGACTACCAGTTGCTGGAAAGTGACAAAGAAATCAGCCTGTTACAGTGGCAGCTCGATCACCAAACCAGCTCAGAACGTTTATTGCAGCAGGGTGATCTTATTCGTGAGCGGCTGGCTCAGGCCCGTGCCGAGCGCTGGCGCCTGAAAGAGCAACAGGGCAAACTGGCCTTTCACGCGCCGTTTGGCGGAACCGTTATTGATATCAATCAATGGTTAAACCGGAAAAACTGGATCGCGGAAGGGGAACCCTTAATCACAGTGGCTCAGCCCGGTCAGGTGCAGGTTGAAATACTGGTAGAAGAAACAGACTTAGGCCGCCTGGACAGCCAGCAGCCGGTTACTCTATATCCGGATCAACCTGAGCAAGCGGCTTTCAGCTGTCTGAGCACAGAAATTGAAACCCTCGCCCTGACAAACCTGTCGTCCGGTCACCTGGCCTCAGTTTATGGCGGGCCTGTTGCTGTGAACCCAACCCCTGACGGCCGCCTGGTACCGAACCAGGCTGTATACCGTTTAACTTCAACACAATGTAACGGAGCGGGACTGATACATGAGCAACTCGCCACTGCACATCTGGTCAGCACACCTTATAGCTTACTGTCGGGGCTTTGGCGCCGGGTAAAAGGCATTTATATCCGCGAAACGGGCTTTTAAAAGAAGCCTCCGGCCCGCGCGGGCAGGGGAGAGTGGTATCCAAAAAGCACCAGCCTACCAGTTATTCCAGCTCTTTGAGTAAAGCACGCAGGGCAAATTTCTGAACCTTACCGGTTGAGGTTTTAGGCAACGGTGCAAACAACACCCGTTTCGGGCATTTAAAGTGCGCCATCTGATCACGGCAGAAGTCGATAACTTCAGTTTCCGTCAGTGCTTCACCCGGTTTTAAGGTTACAAACGCACAAGGCACTTCCCCCCAATGTGCATCCGGCTGTGCAACCACCGCTGCTTCAAAAATCGCCGGATGCCGGTAAAGTGTGTCTTCCACTTCGATCGTAGAGATATTCTCACCACCCGAGATAATCACATCTTTAGAACGATCTTTAACCTCGATATAACCATCCTTATGCCAGACCGCTAAATCACCCGTATGAAACCAGCCCCCGGAAAATGCCTGATCAGACGCAGACGGATTTTTCAGATAACCTTTCATCAGGGTATTACCCCGCATAAAGATTTCACCCATCGACTGACCATCCCGCTTAACCGGCTCCAGTGTCTGTGGATCGGCCACCATCAATTCCTCAAGGGCCGGAGCACGTACACCCTGACGTGCCATCCTGGCGGCTTTTTGCTCTAAGGCCATCGCGTCCCAGTCTTCCTGATGCGCACAGAACACACCGGGGCCATAAGATTCCGTCAGCCCATAAGCATGCACCACTTTAATGCCCAGCTGCTCCATACCTTCAATAATCGCAGCCGGTGGGGCAGCCCCCCCAGTGGTTACTGTGACCGGGTGATCCATTAAAGCTTTAGATTCATCGGATGCGTTAAGCAGCATGTTTAATACCACCGGTGCACCACAGAAATGGGTCACACCATAGTGATGAATCGCTTCAAACACTTTATCGGGCAATAGATGACGCAAACACACATGAGTACCTGCCACAGCGGTAACCGACCAGGGATAACACCAGCCATTACAATGAAACATCGGCAGGGTCCAGAGATAAACCGCATGGGGAGGCAGGTTCTGACCAATAATATTACTGATCGCATTCAGGTGAGCACCCCGGTGGTGGTAAACCACACCTTTTGGATTACCCGTTGTGCCGGACGTATAATTAAGCGTAATCGCCTGCCACTCATCAGCCGGGCGCTGCCATTCAGCATCCGGGTCACCTTCCATCAGCAGTTGCTCATAATTCAGCTGGCCCAGCAGTTCACCACCTTCAAACTGAGCATCATCCACATCAATCACCAACGGCTCCACACTGGCCATCCGTAACGCCTTAGAGACCACCGCTGAAAATTCCCGATCAGTGATCATCAGCTTTGCTTCGCCGTGATCCAGCATAAAAGCCACAGTTTCAGCATCCAGCCGGGTATTTTGCGCATTAAGCACCGCACCCGTCATAGGCACAGCAAAGTGCAGTTCGAGCATTTCCGGAATATTAGGCAGCATCACGGCAACCGTGTCACCCTCACCAATACCCCGTTTTGTTAACGCCGAGGCCAACTGCTTACAACGCTCGTAAGTTTCAGACCAACTGCGACTTAAAGAGCCGTAGACAATCGCCGGGCGATCCGGATAAACCGTTGCTGCACGTTCAATAAAGGACAGAGGGGTCAGTGCCGCATAATTGGCGGTGTTTTTATCCAGACCCAGACTGTACGGGTTATTATTTTTATTACCCATACTGATACCTCTGGTTTTACCTCTCCGTAAAGCGGAAAGATTCAGAAAACTAAAGTGACTGACAACCACAAAACACCAGCCACGCCGGTTGAGCTGATTACTTAATTACCGTAAAAACTTCATGCTGAAATCTTTGAACTGAGGCGCATCTGAGCGGCCAATCCACTCAAAGCCCACCATTTCACGAGTCACCATTTTTACGCCTTCCTCACGCATCCGCTCAATAGCCACGGCGGTATCATTCGGATTACGCGCAGAAATCGCATCCGTCACCACATAAACCTTTTTACCCTGTTCCAACAAACGCAAAGCAGTTTGCATCACACACACATGGGCTTCCATGCCGCAGATAATAATTTCTTCCCGATCCAGCGCCTCAATACGGCGACTGCAATCCGGCGCATCCGCACAGGAAAAATGGGTTTTACCCACAAAATCCTCAGCTGGCAGCAGCTCTCGCAACGTCTCAATCGTTGGGCCCACACCCTGGGGATACTGCTCAGAACCCAGCACAGGCACATCCATCAACCGGGCAACCCCCATCAGCCACTGACAACCGGACACCAGCTTTTCGTTTTCAAAAACACCGGGCAGCAGCTTAGCCTGCACATCAATCACCAGCAGGGCAGACTTCTCAGCATTAATCAGCATGTCTTTACTTCTCCTTTTTAAGACGGACAATTCCGGATCAACCGGGCCTTGTGCATTAAGAAATTAACGCATCAGGTTATTATGTCATTCACAAAACAATAATAGGTTGGCCGCCACAAACCAAGTGATTACCCTTACTAAACTTTTTATTTGAGATCTTTCCGGTCTTTCCGAAATTTTGTCGTTGACAACAAAGGCTTAAGTCTATTTAATACGCACCCACGTTAAGACGTTGCCCGGATAGCTCAGTCGGTAGAGCAGAGGATTGAAAATCCTCGTGTCGGCGGTTCGATTCCGTCTCCGGGCACCACTTACTACATTTAAGCCTCGTTTTTCTTAGCAATAAGAAGCGGGGCTTTTTTGTGCCCGGGATTTGGCTCCGTCAGGATAAAGCCCGCTTATAACTCTGGTTACCTGCCGCTTACTCACGAATTTTTATTAGCCGGATCATTCCCGACCGGCCAGGCGCACTACCCGTTATCAAAATGACCTCCGGTGAACGAAAAGCTGCCTCCCGTACGGTGTGCTATCCTTATCCACACAGAAAATAAGGAACATCTCGCGTTACCAGAATAAAAATTCGGGTCTGTTATGATAATATTTTTAAGCGTTGATATGGAATGGAATCTGTTCAAGTGCCTGTAGCCATCAGGCTTTCAACCGTTCTTGTTTATACCTTCAAAAAATTCGGGCCATTGCACCAAACCCTGTATGTTCCACCCGGCCTTTTTTGACGATATCGCAAAAATTTTACGGACACTAACGATAAGGAATTTTTTAGCCTCCATGAATAAAGAACCTGATAACAGCAGTCAAATCTATACGGACTTTACGATCAGCCGGATCCCGCCGGATATCCGCCAGTCCCTGTCAGACAAGCAGATGACGGCCATTCGCAACGCCCTGCTTGCGCAACAGGAAAGCCAGCGCCATAGCCTGGATCTGCGTTTCAGCCTGCCTTTGTTTTACCGGCGATATTATTTTGTTCTGTTTTGCGGCCGTGACCGGCGGCGGCGAACACGAGAAATAGAAAGCATTCGCTATAAACTCACGCCTAAACCCCTTACGCGGCTTTTATTAATACTGTCCCTGGGAGGCGTCTCTGCCGGTTTGCTGGTGGGCTTAGTAATCGGGTTGTATTTTTTAAAAAGCATGATGGGTATCGATTTATTCCCGGATTTTCACTTCTATGAATTGTTTATTACGGGAGATTCGTTATAGTCTTCAGGTTAAAAGCCGTGTGGCCAGTGGCGTGTAATCTGCGGGAAACTTGATGTCAGTCAGTAAAATATTCATCTGCTTTTCTACGCTTCTGGCTTTGCTCAGCGGCTGTTCGTCGATGGAATCGCTGGTCGATGTGCCTGTTGCGCCCGACAATGCACGAATAGCGCCCTATTCAATCAACACGCATCAGCGCTCGGTGCACCTGTTTGATCCGGTTTCTCTGAAAGCCCGCATCCGCGAACGACACCTCAGGCCGCGTGTTCAACAACTGTATGTACTGGTCGACCAGACATTTACAGCCAGCGACCGTTACCGTGACTATTCATACACTGACTACTCCCGCGAGATTTTTCGGCGCTTCAACCGAACCCTGCCGGCTCTGCCGTTGGGCGGCGGCGCTTATGCGCTGCGCCAGGCTGAGGACAGCACAGAACCGGCCGATATGCCCCGCTATACCGCCCGGGTGATTGAGCAACAGCTCAACGCCGGGCGATCGCTGCCAGGTATAGGTACAGCCGACCTTGCGGAAGCGATTGATGCGATCAGCATCAAAGCTCAAATCAGCAAAGGTAATGTAGCGCTTGTTATTCTTACCGATTGGAAACGGATTGATCAGCCGGTACACGAAGCCGTTCAGCGGTTTCGCCAGCGGATGCGCGCCAAATCCGGATTTCTGGTGGGCGCCCGCCACCGAATGTTTGCGAAAGCCGGTGCCATGGTGAACCCTGATTCACAGGCATGGAAAGACAGTGAGCAGCGTACCGGCTGTGTAGTCATGCTCGGGATTGGTAACCGACTGTCACGCACCGCCCTGGACGAGGTCGATCAGTGTGGCTTTTCAATCGCCGCAGATAAAGTCGCGCAGCCGCGCGATATGAGCCATTTAGTAGAGCGCGTGTTATTTAACGGACCTGAAGACAGTGACGGTGACGGTATTTATGATTACAAAGACCGCTGCCCTGATACAACACCCGGGCGCTTAATTCGCTTTGACGGCTGTGCACGCTTTGCCACACAAGATAACCAGGGAGTCGACTGATGTACCCTTTGATGCGGAGCAACCTGTGGTTTAGCCTGGGGCTATTACTCATTGTTTTGTCGATGCAAATACAGGCGGCGAATAAGCGTGTGGGTGTGCTGTTGCCGGAAGATCAGCAACGTCAGCGCGCCGTGGTAGCAGCGCCCTCGGGTGATGATCCGCCCCTCCAGGAGCCGGAGGCTGAACCCCTGCTTAACCGGGCTGCTGTGCTTTTGCCCGAAGATCTGGGGCCCTCGATCATCGAGCAAAATACCGCAGAATCTCTGGAACCGGTCAGTCTGGAAGAACAGATACAGCAGCAGGTGGTGCAAACAAAACTTGAGCAGTTTGGCTACTCCATTTTCAACAAGTTACCCACCACGTTTGCACCCGTTGACGGTATTCCGGTACCACCGGATTACGCGATAGGCCCGGGTGATACCTTTACCGTACAGATTTTCAGCGCAGCCGACCTTCAGTATCGCCTGGTCGTCACCCGTGAAGGGCGCTTGCTGGTTCCGGAAGTCGGTGCTGTTCAGGTCGCAGGGCTTACCTTTGAAGAAGCCAAACTGGTCATCAGCGAAGCCGTCGCCAATATCCGTATCGGTGTTAAAACAGTTGTGACACTGTCTGAATTGCACAGTATTCAGGTCATGATTGTAGGTGAAGTCATACAACCGGGGTCCTACACCGTCAGTGGTCTGTCATCGCTGCTCAATACACTGATCACCACGGGCGGCATCAAACGCTCAGGATCCCTGCGGGATATTCAGGTAAGGCGTAACAATAAGGTCATCGCCCACCTGGATGTCTACGAACTTTTAATCAAAGGCTTAACCGATGGCAATATGTATTTGCGGCAGGGCGATGTCATTTTTGTACCGCCCCTGGGACCGGTCGTCAGTGTTGCCGGAGAAGTACAAAGGCCTGCCATCTATGAGCTCAGGGATGAAAAAACGGTCGGTGATTTACTTCAGCTGGCCGGTGGTCTTTTAGCGACTGCCTCGCCGTCAAAAACGCAGATAGAGCGCATCAGCGAGACCGGTGCTTATACGCTGTTACAGACAGACCTGAATAAAGACGGCGCATCCATGCCTGTTAAAAACGGCGACCTGATCCGGCTCTTTCCGGTGCTCAACAAAATGGAAAACGTTGTGCTGCTGTCAGGCCACGTACTCACTCCGGGCGGCTACCAGTGGCATTCAGGTATGCGGGTTTCTGATCTGGTAACAGGCCCGAAGTTACTGAGACTGGGCGCTGAGTTTGATGTTGCGGTGGTTGAGCGCGAAGACGCACAACAAAAGCGCACCACTGTGCTTTACTTTAATCTGGGTGAGGCGCTGCGTAATCCGGGATCAGATGCTGACATCGCCTTTAAACCCCGCGACAGACTGATTGTTTTTAATACACACTCACCGCGCCCGGCCCAGTTGAAAGACGTGGCCCAAAAACTGCGTGAACAGGCGACGGCAACGAAACCTGCCGCTATCTACTCGATCAAAGGACAGGCCCGCCATGCTGGCGTCTACCCACTCCAGGCGGGCGCACGTGTCCTCGATTTATTAAAGCAATCCGGGGGTATTCAGCCTGGTGTGGATATGGAATACAGCCTGCTGGTCAGAACCAACCCACAAACAGCGTTTATCGAGTTTATTCCTCTTAGCCTTGCGCAAGCCAAACGTAATCCCGCAGGTGATCATAATATGCGGGCAATGCCCGGCGACCGGCTCTATATTTTTGGCGATCAGACCAACCGGAGCAAGCTGATTGCCGATGATATCAAACGCCTTAAAACACAGACCACTTATGGTGATCTGACACCTGTTGTTCAGGTTTCCGGCAAGGTTAAAAACCCGGGCCCTTACCCCTTAACACCGGGTATGCGAGTGGCTGATCTGGTTCTTGCCGCCGGTGGCATGCTGGAGGATACTTACGGCCTCGCCGCAACGCTTTCCCGCCAGGCGCTGCTCGACGGGGAGTTTTCCCGGGTCGATCAGATTGATGTGTCACTGCGCCGCCGTAATAACGCCCAGGCTGACCTTCAGAGCATTCTCGAACCTTATGATCACCTGGTCTTACGACAAAAACCGGAGTGGATCAGCCAGCCAAAACTGGTCAAAGTGACCGGCGAAGTCCGTTATCCCGGTACCTACCGGGTTGATAAACGGGAGACACTCTGCGGCGTAATTCAGCGTGTGGGCGGATTTACTGAAGATGCCTACCTGTTCGGCACCGTATTTCTGCGCGAAGCCGTTCGTAAGCGTGAACAGGATGCAATGGACCGCCTGTTTGGTCAGTTAGATGACTTACTGGCAGAAGTGCACCTGTCTCCCGGCTATGACAAAGACCGTAAAATGCCCACGAATCAGCAAACCTACGATACATACAAGGTGATTCAGCAACTGAAACCACAACGGGCTGCCGGCAGACTGGTTGTTGATATGGCGTCCGCAGTCGGGCGCTGTGATGAAACAGCAGATCTGATACTGGAAAATGGTGATCAGATCCATATTCCAAAATACGCCGATGAAGTCAGTGTTGTCGGTCAGGTGTACTTCCCCAGTTCTCACCAATATCGCGATGACCGGGCAGTACTGGATTACATCAACCTGAGCGGCGGCACTAAAGAGTTAGCCATGCGGGAACATGCTTATATCGTGCAGGCCAACGGCGAAGTCATGACAATACGCTCTAAGGCCAGCACCTGGGGCTGGCTATTATCACCCGCTAACGTCAAAGTCACACCGGGATCTACGGTCTATGTGCCGCTGAGTGTAGATCGTATTAACGGACGCGAGTTCGCCCAGTCCTGGGTTGACCTGATCTATAAGCTCGCGCTGTCGGCGGCCAGCGTTGCCTTTCTGTTTGAGTAAGCCTCTCTATGTCTGATACCCCGTCTTCACAGCCGCCCCTGACTATCGAAAAGGAAGTTGACCTTATCGAGTATCTGCAGGCTATTTTGCGTGCAAAGTACCGTATTCTGATACTCGCCATGATCTCGGCCATCAGCGTGTTCGGCCTGTCCAAGCTGGTGGATGATATTTATGTAGCCACTGCGGTCTTAGCCATCAATATTAACGAAAGCCCGGGCGGAGTCGCGCCCAAGGATTACCGGGGCAGTGACACCCTGGGCCTGCTGGAGCATGATTTTATTATCGAATCCGTGGCTGATAACGAGCGCGAACGCCTGATGGCACGTATGCGCAGTATGAGATTCAGTGAAATTTTTATCGACCAGAATAACTTACTGCCCTATATCTATTCCAAACACTGGGACGCAGAGGCCGGGGCCTGGAAAGACAAGTTTAAACCCGTCAAACTTGAAGCCATCAAGATTTTTCAGACCAGCATTCGGGCAACTGAGCATGATGAAAAAACAGGGCTTTTACTGATCCACTTTAAAACACGTGACCCACAGCTCTCTGCAGAGCTGGCAAACCGTTTTGGCATGCAATTTAACGACTATATTCGCAGCCTTGAGCTGGATAGCTTAAAAGAACGTCGTGAATTTTTGGAAAACCGGCTTAAAAAAGTGGCGAATATCGAAATGCAGCGCTCAATTTATCGTATGCTTGAGGTTCAGCTGGCTGCCGAATCACTGCTCTTTGCGCGTAAATTTTACCCGCTGGAAGAAATTCAGCCTGCTGTTGCACCGCTTTTTAAAGCCAGCCCCAAACGGAAATCCTGGGCAATACTCGCTTTTGTTGGCACCCTGTTTCTGGGTATAGTGGTTATTCTGGGCTGGACAGTTCTCAAAAAACTACGCACGGCACTAAAAGCCTACGCAATGACAGAACCGTTACCTGAAGAGCCCAGGAAAAAACATAAGAAGAACAAAAAAGGAAGATTTGGCAGGTTCAGCAGACAGGCAAAATCAAAGCAAAAAAATCCCGATACACCCCTTCCGGATCAGGAAGAGGAAGAGGAAGAGGAAGACCGTGAAGAAGACCATGAGTGGATTAACAAGGGCAGCTGACCAAACGCTTTGGAGTCCGTGCATTTGCAAAGGATAAAAAAACAGCTGCCGATGCTGATTGCACTGACCACACGTGGCTCAGGCATGGCCCTGCAGTTTCTGATTAATCTTATTTTAGTACGTGTTCTGGGGGCAGAAGGCATAGGTGTCTACTCTGTTTACCTGGCCTGGGTCATGGTGCTCTCGGGTGTGATCGGTTTAGGTACACCGACACTGGCAATGCGCCGTGTGTCAGAGTTAACAGTAACCGCTGCGGCACCCATCACCCCTTTTGTCGGTCGCCTGCTCGGACTCTCATGTCTGGCCGGACTGGCGCTTCTGATCATCATCCTGGGCCCGGGTGGCTCTCTCTTTTCCCCGCTGCTCGACAGCCCGGAAAGTATGAATATCATGAAGCTCGCCGCACTGGGCGCCATACTTTTTACCTTTATGAAAATAGGCAGCGAGTCACTCAAAGGGCTTGGCAAGGTTAATCAGTCCATTGGTTTTGAAAATATTCTGATGCCATTGCTGATTATCCTGCTCGCCGGCTTCGCATTGCTCACAGAATGGTCGCTGAGCAGTGAACAGTTCATTGCCGCTCATCTGGTCATTATGGCCGCAATCAGTATTGCTATACTGCTGTTTCTTATCAGGCATACCGGCTGGCAACGCCCCTCTCTTTTCCCCGGCCTGCGCCGTGATCTGGAAGAGTTAGCGCCGCTCTGGGGTAATCTTCTGATCGCCATGCTGTTTATAAACCTGCCTATTATCATGGCACCACTTTTTGCACCTTATGATGAAGTGGGTGTTTTCAGTATTGCCTATAAACTCATTATGATTACCGTTAATATTCTGATGGTGTTATCAGGCTTTTTCGGGCCCCGCTTCGCCAAAGCCTACGCAGCCGGTGATACGGCAGACCTTAAACGCGCCCTGCAGCAAAGCAGAATCGGCTCTTTACTGCTTTTCCTGCCCGTTTTTGCTTTATTTATTGCCGTCCCGGATCAGGTCATGGGCATCTTTGGTGAAGAATATCGCTCAGGCTCGGATCTGCTGATTGTGATGATTACAGGACAGTTAATCTATGCCAGCACCGGACTTGTCGGTTTGTTCCTGGCCATGACATACCGGGCACGGCTCGAACTGAAAATATCTTTCAGTATACTGGTCATTATGGCCGCACTGATTGCCGGGCTGGGATCACTTTATGGCATAACAGGGGTTGCCTGGGGCTTTGCGCTGGGCCTTGCACTCAAAAATCTGGTATCCCTTTACTTTACACAACGTGAGCTTGCAGGCTTACAGGCTGCAAGCCAAACAACGCCAGCAGAAGGAACTACATAGCAATGAAGATTCTTATAACCGGCGGGGCAGGCTTTATCGGCTCTGCGGTGGTGCGCCATTTAATCCGCGACACCGAACATCAGGTATTAAATTTAGATAAACTGACCTACGCCGGTAACCTGGAGTCACTGGCGGAAACCAGCGAATCACCGCGCTATCAGTTCGCTCAGATTGATATCTGTGACGGTGACGCTGTCTCTGAATGCTTTGCAGCCTTCCGCCCCGATATTATTATGCATCTCGCGGCAGAAAGTCATGTGGATCGCTCCATAGAAGGGCCTGCTGACTTTATTGAAACGAACATTATCGGCACTTATCAGCTGCTGGAAGCGGCGCGTACTTACTGGACAAGTCTTGATACTGAAGCGGCACAGAATTTCCGCTTCCACCATATTTCAACCGATGAAGTTTATGGTGATTTAGAAGGGACGGACGCACTTTTTACGGAAACCACACCTTACGCCCCGAGCTCGCCGTATTCAGCCTCAAAAGCCAGCTCTGATCATTTAGTGCGGGCCTGGCACCGCACCTTCGGGCTGCCTGTTGTGCTGACCAACTGCTCCAATAACTACGGACCTTATCACTTCCCGGAAAAACTGATTCCACATGTCATTCTTAACGCGCTTCAGGGCAAAGCACTGCCCATCTACGGCAAGGGTGATCAGATCCGCGACTGGCTTTATGTGGATGATCACGCACGGGCGCTGGTGCAGGTTGCCACTCAGGCCACAGCCGGTGAAACTTATAATATCGGTGGCCACAATGAAAAGCAGAATATCGAGGTTGTGGAAACACTCTGTGACCTGCTTGAAGATCTGCATCCGGAAAAACCTGAAGGTATCGAATACTATCGTGATTTGATTACCTTTGTTAAAGACCGCCCGGGCCATGACCTTCGTTATGCCATTGATGCGGGCAAAATTCAGAATGACCTTGGCTGGGTGCCACAGGAAACCTTTGAAACCGGCCTGCGTAAAACCGTACAGTGGTATCTGGAAAACCAGGACTGGTGGCAGCGTGTGCTCGACGGTGATTACCGTCTGGACCGCATCGGCGATGTCAAATAAATTCAGGAGAATAGAATGAAAGGTATTGTACTGGCGGGTGGCTCAGGAACACGTCTGCATCCGATTACACGGGGTGTCTCCAAACAGATGCTGCCGATTTATGACAAACCGATGATTTATTATCCGTTATCCGTGCTGATGCTGGCCGGTATCCGGGACATTCTGGTGATCTCCACGCCCGATGACTTGCCTCATTTCAAAAAATTACTGGGTGATGGCAGCAATTTTGGTGTGGAACTTTCCTATGCCGAGCAGCCTTCTCCGGACGGGCTGGCACAGGCGTTCCTGATCGGTGAGGACTTTATTGGTGATGATAATGTTTGTCTGATACTGGGCGATAATATTTTCTACGGACACGGCTTCAGCGGCATGTTAAAAGCAGCGGCCGCACGCCCGTCAGGTGCCACGGTATTTGGTTATCATGTCACTGACCCCGAGCGATTTGGTGTGGTTGAATTTGATGCTGACGGCCGGGCAATCTCCATCGAAGAAAAGCCGGAAAAGCCTAAATCGAACTTCGCTGTTACGGGACTCTATTTCTACGATAATCGTGTGGTTGACATTGCCAAACAGATTAAGCCCAGTCCGCGTGGTGAATTAGAAGTGACGGATATCAATAATGCTTACCTTCAGTCCGGTGAGCTGAACGTCAGCCTGATGGGGCGTGGCTTTGCCTGGCTCGATACCGGCACACACGACTCACTGATGGAAGCAGGGCATTACGTGCAAACAATTGAAGCCCGCCAGGGACTGAAAGTTGCCTGTCTGGAAGAAATTGCTTTCCACAATGGCTGGTTAAGTGCTGAAGCACTGCGCGATCAGGCTGAAGACCTGAAAAAAACCGGTTACGGACAATACCTGTTGCGCTTACTGGAAGAAGAGAGCTGCCCATGAAAGTAACAAAAACCAGGCTGGAAGGGGTTTTAATTATTGAGCCCAAAGTCTTTGGCGATCATCGTGGCTTTTTTAAAGAAACTTTCCAGGCCGAGCGCTACGCAGAAGCAGGCATTAACCTGCCTTTTGTGCAGGACAACCATTCCCGCTCACCCCGCGGTGTCTTACGGGGACTGCACCTGCAGAAATCCCGCCCTCAGGGTAAGTTAGTCAGCTGCAGTCGCGGGCAGGTCTATGATGTTGCCGTCGATATTGATCCCCGCTCTGCCACTTTTGGTGAATATGTGGGTGTTGAGCTGAGCGCTGAAAACCACCTGCAGCTCTGGATACCACCGGGTTATGCCCACGGTTTTTGTGTACTGTCAGAAGAAGCAGATTTTCAGTACAAATGTACCGACCTTTACTTTCCTGAAGATGAAGGCGGCTTAATCTGGAATGATCCGGACGTTGCTATCGAGTGGCCAATCAGCGATCCGCAATTATCTGCCAAGGATCAGCAACTGCCAACCCTTGCTCAGCTACGGGCACAGGCGGAGGATAACGGGTGAATCAACCTATACTGGTAACCGGCGCAGCAGGACAGGTTGGCCGCTGTCTGCTGGCGGGCAGCACAACTGACAGACCCGTCACAGGCCTGACCAGCCAGGCTCTCGATATCAGTGACCTTGCTGCTGTCGAAGCTACAGTGAAGGCTGTTCAGCCTGCCCTGATCATCAATGCGGCCGCCTATACGGCGGTTGATCAGGCTGAAGAAGAGCCTGATAAAGCCCTGGCCGTTAATGCACAAGGGCCGGAAAACCTGGCTAAGGTTTGTGCACAGCTTAATATTCCTCTGTTTCATATCTCTACCGATTATGTCTTTGATGGTTCAGGTGAAAAACCCTGGCGTGAAGAGGACAAAGTTGCGCCGCCGGGTGTTTATGGCCTGACAAAAGCGGAAGGTGAGAACAGGGTCCGGGCACAACTGGACCGGCACCTGATTCTGCGGACCAGCTGGGTGTTTGAAACCGCAGGACAAAATTTTGTTAACACGATGTTAAGACTCGGCCGTGACCGTGATCAGCTGGGGGTGGTTGCCGATCAGTTTGGCGCACCGACCAGCGCCCGCTCCATTGCCGACACTTTGCTGTCGCTTGCTGAAAACTACCTGAAAGCCGGTACGTTAGCCTGGGGTACCTACCATTATTCAGGTGCACCTTTTGTCAGCTGGCATCAGTTTGCCTGCCGCATTATGCAACTAGGTTACGAGGCCGGTCTGATACCCGCACTGCCACAGATTAATCCCGTCACCTCTGATCAATACCCTACGCCTGCGGAACGGCCACCTAACTCACGCCTGGATTGCTCAAAACTGGAGGCAACCTTTGGTATCAGGCCTGACAACTGGGATGCCTCCTTACTGGCAATGATCAATCAGATAAAGGACAACAGATAATGCGATATTATTTAATCGGCGCGTTTGATCGCCACAATTACGGCGACATTCTTTTCCCACTGGTACACAGCCAGTTCATTAAAGAGCAGCGTGGCGAAGAAGCGCAGATTGAATATGTCGCCATTACAGCAGCGGACCTTCGGGACTGTGGTGGCTTTACCACGACAGCACTGAAGTCCGTTCTGAAGTCCACACTGTCATCAGAGGACAAAGTTATTCTCTGTGGTGGTGATATCCTGTCTGCCGACTGGTTATTAATGGTCGCGCATATCAGCTCACCCCTGCTTATGAAACCTGCCCGTGTACTGCGGCGTCTGCTGGGCATAAAAACCACAAACGACCTGGTACGCAACCTTCTGGGAGAGGTCAGCACCTATCCCTATGTGGTTGGTGGCCTGGATACCGCTGCGGACGTTTATTATACCGCTGTTGGCGGTGCGGGTTTTAACGCCGATAACCCGGCACACCTGCAAAGTGTGGCTGAGAAACTCAGCACAGCAGCCTCAGTCTCCGTTCGTGACCATGAAATAGCAGCCTTATTAACATCCTCAGGTATTGATAACCGTGTGGTACCTGATACGGCGCTGATTATGTCGGATTATTACACCCCTGACCGTCTCAAAGGGCGTGACTGGCAGCAGTCTGTTCAGGTTTCCGGTGACTTTAATTTTGAAAACTACTACAGCGTTCAGGGTGCCAAACGTCTGATCGATGGCCATGTTGAGGCGTTAGCAGCACAATTCAAAACGATCTATGAAAAAACCGGTATGGCTCCCCTGATGGTGCCGATTGGCCGCGCCCCGGATCATGAGGATCATATTCCGCTGCAAAAAATTTACCGGCGTCTGGCAGAAAGTGGGGTTCCCTGCGCTTACCTGGACAGTGAACATGTGCTGGATATTATGGCCTGCCTGGCGTTCGCACGCTCTTATATAGGCACCAGCCTGCACGGGGCAATTACGACCTATGCTTTTGGCCACAAACCCTGTGCCTTGTTTGCCCCTGAGGTGAAAAAACTGTCTGACTTTATTCAGACCTGGCTTAAACCCGGTGATGCTGCGCTCTTTGAGACACAGGACTTTGCCGACCAGTTTATTGAATTGCTGGCAGACGGGGGGGAGATCGCCGATCAGGCGGGCCTGAAAGCCAACAAACTGGCCGTACGGCAGGAATTAGAGCGCTATTTATCATAAAGTGCTGCGCGCTCTGACTTAATTTTATGCTGCCAGATCGCGGTTAAGCCAATACCCAGCGAAGCCGCAGTCAGGCCCGGTATATAAGTGAAAGCAGGGGTCAGCGCTATATTAATCGTAAAGGCGATATAAACAATCATCAGGGTAAAAATAATGATATTGATATCGCCATACTGCGACCGGTAAAGCCAGTTTGTTGTAATCATGCGTTTAATCAGATAAATACTAAAAACAATATAAACCAGCGCACCCACAAAACCATATTTAAACGTAATACCAATCAGCCCCAAATCCGCAGAGAAAAACTTATACCAGAAAATGTCCTGCTCTGTGAGGGTCTTGTTACTTTGCTGCCCGAACCCAAAGAGCGGATGCTCCTTAATAGACTCCCAGGCAATCATGTAGGACTTAAACCGAACCCCGTCCGTTTCAGGATCAAGTTTGGACAAGTGATCAAAAGCGATGCCGACACCGACGTAGATACCCGTCACCATAATCGGTAAAACAAAGAAAAACAGGCCCAGGCGCTCTTTACGCGCAAAAAAGAAATGGTAACAAAGTACCGCCATCAACAGCGAGGCAGCCATTGAACGCTGGGAAACCAGAATCCATATATAACCAAGAATCACGGTCAGCAGCAGCCAGCCTGTTTTTCCGGCAAAACCTTTAGCGCGAAAAATCATCATAGGCGCAATAATCGTCAACAGATAAAAGCCAAAACTGGGCGTTTTCAGTCGGTAACCTCGCCAGGGATCAAACGTTACCAGAGAAGACAACGTATAATCGCTGGAGAAATAAGCAGCGGGTAAATCCATACGAAAATAGTGGAACAGATAACTGAGCATCAGCACCGTCAGCGAGGTAACCACGATGCTTTCAATCTTTTCAACTTCATAACCCGCGCGATAGAGAAAATAAAGTGACGGCGCAAGAAAGACCACCAAAAATTCACGTGATGCAAAGATGCTCGCTGCAACCGGTACACCCGCATTCTGAGAAAACAGGACCGCAGGCAAAATAAAAGTGTAAGCAACAAACACGAGTGTCGCAAAGACCCACCAGCTCCAGCGTAAATCTTTATCCCGGACATTAAAGGCCGTGATGGTGGCGCCCGCAGCAAAGAGAGTCAGGGCAAAAAGCAGCCCTAGCTCCTGAATACGATTTGCAAGAAAGTAACGCCCGCCCTGAAAGCCTGTATACAGAATAAAAAATATGGCTATGGCAATTAGCTGGCGGACGCTGATTTTCACAACGGCTTAAAATCTCGTTTACCCCGGGCGACCTGTAATAACAAGCGCGCGTTTTTAAAGTGCCCCTGCCGGACCCGGTTCACCGCCTGTAATACCAGTGTAAGGTACAGATACGGCAGATTTTTCGGGTAAAACTTGCGACAGAACGCCAGGCGGCTACGGGCCATATAAAACTCAGCAAGCTGCGAGGGTCCCCGATTCATCGTTTTAGAGCCCACACTGCTACCTTCTTTATGATAGATAACAGAATCCGGGGCGTAGGTATGAGTATAGCGGTCACCCGCCCGTGTTACCCAGTCGATCTCCTCATAGTAAAGGAAATAACCTTCTTCCATCAGGCCCACATCGTGTAAGAACTGCACGGGTAATAGCCAGGAACAGCCCGTGATATAGTCCATACGCCGGGCGTAAGCAGCATGATCAACCGGCTCATCCCGTCTGAGAAAACGCCCCAGCGTCTGGCTGGCAATACAGCTGCGCGGATTAAATTCAGGGCCGCCCAGTGCCTGCACTATCTCAGGGTCATCATAAAAACAAACCAGACTGCCACAGGTTCCCGGCTGTCCTTTAGCGGAACCGGTTTCCAGGGTTTCCACCATCGCCTTAAGGGCGTCAGGCTCCACAACCGTATCGTTATTCAGCACCCAGACGTAATCACTGTTACGCTGATTCAGAAGATAGCGAAACCCAACGTTATTACCGCCCGCAAAGCCCAGATTACCCCCGGTTTCGATCAGTACCAGCGGATGATTTACAGGCGGTGCATCAGGGTTCTCAGCGTCTTCCCGGGTCAGGCGTACATAACTGACAGGTTTAGAAACCGAAGGGGCTGACAGATGCTTCAGGGGTGACTCCGGGCCGACAGGCGCCTCAAGTTCACCGCGACACCAGAGTTCGATTTTTTCCAGAGAGCCATCACCTGAGGCATTATCACAGACGATCACCTGATAATCGGGATAATCCTGGCGCAACACTGACTCCAGGCACTCCAGCGTATCCTGCCAGCCATTCCAGTTCAGCAGCACAATATGAACTTTAGGTTGTTTCATGCTGGGACTCCGCCTGCGCTTCAATTTCACTGACCATATAGCCCAGCACTTTTTCCCAGGTGTAATGCTCACGTACCAGTGCCCGCGACCCTTCCTGCAGGCGATCCCAGGCGGCCTGATCCGTCAGCAGCAGGCTGACCGCATCCCGCATATCAGCGGCATTATCGGTTATCGACAGGTGCTCCATATGTTTCGCCACCAGGCCTTCTGAGCCAACTGAGGTTGTGATAGTCGGCAAACCACGGCACATTGCATTAAGCACTTTTACTTTAATACCTGAACCGAACCGCAGCGGTGCCATAAAGAGACGGGCACGCGAAAATAAAGGTTCCAGATCTTCAACAAAACCCAGCAGGGAAACACCGGGCAGACTGTCCACTTTAGCAATCAGCCGCGGATCCGGGCTGCCACCGGCAATCCAGAACTCCAGATCCGGATTATTAAGCAACAAATCAGGCCAGATTTCCTCAAGAAACCACATCAGCCCGTCAACATTCGCTTCCCAGTTAAGCAAACCCACATACAACAGCGCTTTTTCGGTCGCCTCAAAGCGCAGCGCCTCCAGCGCCAGCTGACTGTCATCACCCAGATGATAAGTCACGCGAAACTTACTGCGCTCACATCCTATCGCCACCAGGCTATCAATATCATTGGGTGAGGCAAAAATCAGATCAGCACGTTCACACACCGCATTTTCATAACGGCGTACCCGTCTGGCCTCAACTGCGGTCACCGCCCGATAAACCAAATTGGCATCCGAGTCCGCGTAACGTTCCCACATCAGATAAGTCGCATTATGGGTATGAAAAATAACCTGACCACGAAAGCCTTCAGGCAGGTACTGCAGGGATTCATAATGATCCAGAAAAATAATATCGTACTCATCCGCAACAGCCGCAATCTGACGCTTCAGATCAGCCGAGCCTGAGCGGTGAACATTAAGAGGAACCATTTTCAGATAACTGGTCGCCAGTGATTTTGCCGAGCGGGGAATTTCAACCCGGTCGGACAAAAAGTGCCGCAATTGTGTCTTTTCACGAAAGTCAGCCAGATATTCCGTGCCATACTTCAGCGGACAGGCCAGTCCAAATTCGTAGTAGCGACTTAAATAATTAACAAGATTCCAGCTTTTCATACGACCGCCGCTGCTGGGCGGGTAGGGAAGCTCAATGCTGATCATAAGCATTTTTTTCATGGACGGGTCCTTGGTCTGTCGGTCATAGCAAGTATTCCGGAATGTTTAACATGCAGAGCCTGGTTTTAACAGACATCTTAGCCACTCCAGGCTTCAAAAAGTACACTGCAAACGCGCTTTCCAGGCAACGCAGTCTTCAGGACGCTGCATGGCATATCGGAGCAATGCCTGCCAGCACCTCCTGCAAAGCTGCTGAAAATAGCTCAGTGCTGACATCCGCATCCGCCTGCCTGAATGCCTGCTCCAGGGCCGCCGAACAGTCGGACAGATTACCCATACCCAGATTACCGGCTTCCCCTTTAATTTTATGCATCAATGCAGCCGCCGCGCCTGTGTCACCTTCATGCAGCAGCGTTTGTAAAGCCGACAGAGTAGCACCATGCTCCTGATAGAAAACGGATAACAGTGAAAGGTAAAATGCCTTATCCCCCCCCAAGCGATCCAGTGCGGTTACCATATCAATGCCCGGCAACTGATCAGCCTGCTGACCGGCCTGCGGATCCGGAGCCGGAGCCGGGATGTCCGCAGGCTGACGCCTGTAGTCTGTTTTAATCGCAGAAAACTGAGGCTTTGCATCAATCCAGCGATTCAGCTCCGTATAAAGTATATCCGGATCAATCGGTTTGGCGATGTGGCTGTTCATGCCTGCACTGATGCTTTTTTCCCGGTCTCCCTTCATAGCATGAGCGGTCAGGGCAATAATCGGCAGTGTTGCATACCGGGGCATCTGACGAATAAGCTGAGTGGCCTGATGGCCGTCCATAACCGGCATCTGAATATCCATCAGAACCAGATCAAAAGGCTGTTGTTGCAGAAATTTCACCGCTTCCGCGCCGTTTTTAGCCGTCGTCACATTAATACCCAGCCGCTCCAGCATATTACGTGCAACTTCAATATTAATAGCATTGTCCTCAGCCAGCAGTACCTTTGCACCCAGTAACCGGTCGATGCCTTCTGTGCCGGGCTCTGCCGCACGCGGGTCAGGATGGCTCATCGTCATCATCTCCATCGCCTCCGCCAGCGCATCAAAGATACTGGAGGGTGTTATCAGCATGGAAAGTGCACGTAGTGCATAATCTTCTGACTGACGATTTAATACGTTCGCGTTACCGGCATCTGTGATTACCAGCGTAGGCAGATGAACAGCACCTGAGACCCGCAGGCGCAGTGTATCAATAAAGTTGATAATATCGACTGCGTCTGACATCGGATCCTGAATGACCAGGAGGTCAGCAGGGGTCTGTTTCAGCAGCGGCAGCAGGGCGGCTATATGCTGAGTATGTACGGGCTTATTGGCCAGAATTTCCAGGTCAAAACTGGTCAGTACTTCGGTAACCTGAGGATCACAGCCCAGCAGGAGCGCACGCTTGCCCTTTAGCAAAGAAGATTGTTTGGAGGTACTGTCCTGACTCTCGGCGATAAAGGGCAGGGTAATTACAAATAAACTGCCTTCACCTGGTGTACTGCTGACGTCTATCGTGCCATTCATCAACTCCACCAGTTGTTTACAGATTGCCAGCCCCAGTCCGGAACCGCCATATTTACGCGTAGTAGACGCATCGGCCTGAGAAAAAGCCATAAACAACCTGGTACACTGCTCCTGCGTCATGCCAATACCGGTATCTTTCAGCTCAAAGCGTAACTGCACCTGGTTCTCACTCAGCGCCTGCAGCCCCACAGAGATACTCACTTCACCCGCATGTGTAAATTTAACGGCATTATTAGCGATATTCAGCAGTATCTGATTCAGCCGCAGAGCATCTCCGATAAGGTTTAGCGGTATACGGCTGTCACGTTGCACCCGTAAAACCAGATTTTTTTCCTCTGCCCTGAGGCCAACCACGGTACAGACGGACTCCAGCACATCATCCAAATGGAAATTGCTGTAATCAATTTCCATATGCCCGGCCTCAATTTTTGAGAAATCGAGAATATCATTGATAATTCCCAGCAAATTTTTCGCTGAGCGCTGAATTTTATTAAGATAGTCACGCTGTTTGGGAGAAAGCTCTGTTTCCAGTGCAAGAAAACTCAAGCAAATCACAGCATTCATCGGCGTACGAATTTCATGACTCATATTTGCCAGAAACTCACCTTTCGCTTGAGTGGCATCCTCTGCCTGCTGAATAGCGGTGGTCAGATTAGCGTTTTTTTCTTTGATGGTCAGACGCATTTTATGAAATGACTGTATCAGATCACCAATTTCATCAGCCGTACGATGCTCCAGCATCGATTCATAATTACCCTTCTCAAGCTGACGTGCAGCATCACGTAACTGAGTAATAGGGCGCAGAATTAAAAGACGTATCCACCAGCCGCTAAACAGCACAATAATCAGACAAAGTGTGATAGTGGCAATACGCAGCCAGTCCAGCTTTTTACGAAAATTTTCCAGCTCGTAACCGATGCCCAGGCCGTAGGTAAGTGTGCCAACACTCTGGTTATCAAAACGAACGTCCTGTGTAAGAAACCGATACTTCTTACTTTCTGCAATGAAGGCAGGCATTCGCTTGTCGGACGGATACACCTGCACACCATCCGCACCCGTCAGCGTAATACCAGCACTATGATCATCCGTATGTACTTTTTCGTGCTGCGCCAGGATCTTGTATAGCTTAGCCGTATTTCCTGCGTGCATTTCCCCGGCCAGTATCGGTGCTAACACTTCCAGTTCTGATTGCCCCCCCTCAATCAGTGCCTCCTGCTGGCTCTGCTCAAAGTAAGGAATAAAAGCAAACTCAATCAGCGCCAGGAAGACTGCCAGACAGAAAACAACCGGAGAGACTATTTTACTATGGAGATTCATCATTCTTTCTTTCCGTATCCGCTCAGCTTAACCAGAAGGGCTTCAGACTAAAATCGGCACATCTGAAGCCATCCTGTGGTTTACCGGATTGAGCTTATTGCGTGGCACCTTCTCCGGTAGAATCTGAATACAGGCATGATTTGCCCGATTCAGACATCTGTTTGATTTTCTCTTTTACGGCATAAGAGTAGCATTGTTTTGTGGAGGAGGGCGTATTGAAATGCCCGACAGCGGTCACGCGAAAGTTAATCCGGAAGAGCAGAGCAAGCTTTAAACAGCACAACCTGTTTATCATTAAGCCAGCCTGCAGGCGATAGCCGTATATTAGCCGTTACCGCCGACATAAATTTAAGAACCAGGCCTCAGTTCCCCTGTATTTTTCCGCTGATATGACGTACCTTAAACGAAAACATGACCACAGCTTAATAATGTGAGGAGCTCTGATTGTGACCCCGGATACCTCCCCTGAGAGTCCGTACAACGATGAGCATGAAATACCCCATTCCCCTCTTATCGGACTGCGCTTTGACCGTTTAACGCACCACGAGCTGGTTGAATGGATCGGTATGAGTCTGCTCAGTCGTAACTGTAATACCATCCTGTTTGCTGATGCCGTTGCTCTTGATTATGCAGCCGGTAATTCTGCATTCCGTGTTGCCCTGGGCCAGGCAGACTTATTGCTGCCTGGCGATCACGGTATGCGCCTGGCACCGGAGATGCCCAACAGCAGTAACACGCCCGAAGTCGCAATTGATGTGCTTTATGATGAGTTGCTGATGGAGCTGAGTCATCGTCAGGTCAGTGTTTATTTGCTCACCGAAAATGACGCGCAAACGGCAGCAATGAAAACACAGTTGCAGACGCGCTATCCCGGGCTTAATTTCACCGGTACATCCCCGCCGAACCTGGATACCCATAAGCTGAGCCTCCATGTCGATGCCATTAACAACTCCGGCGCTCAGGTGCTGCTCACCATGCTGACAACACCACAGCAGGAGTTTTTGTTAAATAAGTGCCATCGGCAGCTGAAAGCCCGCCTGGCCATAGGTCTGAGCGAGCACATAACCCACGCACTTACTACAGATTCAGCCCCGGCTTTTGGTATAAATGCCGCCTGGAAGGCCTGCAAGCGATACCAGCGTGCTGCGCTTTATCGCCCGCGACGGACGCTGTCTCACCTTTACCATACACTCTTCGATTTTTTTTCCAAAAGCACGGCTTCCGGCAACACATCCGGAAAGACCAAAACAGAATCAATCAACCCGGTACTAACGCGCTCAGCGTGGATGCAGCGCTGGTGGCGTATCCGGATATCACTTCGGGCCAGTCTCTGGGTGCTCTACTGTAAATCACAGCGCAGCCTTAAGCGCCTGGTTGACGTTCTGGGGGCCGGAGGTGGTTTATTATGTTTATCTCCCCTGCTGCTGCTTGTCATTTCCCTGGTTAAGTTCACCTCACCCGGACCCATTTTTTACAGCCAGATCCGGGTCGGGCATCGTGGAAAAACCTTCCGCATGTGGAAGTTCCGTTCCATGTATATTGATGCAGATGCACGTAAAGCGGCTTTAATGGAAGAAAACGAAGTAACAGGCGGGGTCATTTTTAAAATGAAGAAAGATCCCCGGATTACCCCTGTCGGGCGTGTTATCCGGCGCCTGTCGATTGATGAACTACCACAGCTTTTTAACGTGGTAACAGGTGATATGTCACTGGTAGGCCCGCGGCCCGCACTGGAATCTGAAGTCGTGCTCTATCCCGTTCTGGCACGTGCACGAGTGGAAGCGATGCCCGGCCTGACAGGGCTCTGGCAAATTTCAGGACGCTCAGACCTGCCATTCGACAAGCAAATTTTACTGGACACCACTTATGTCCATACCCAGTCCACTGGTAATGACCTCAAACTGATCGCCAAGACGATCCCCGCAGTAATCAGTGGTAAAGGAGCTTATTAATGACTGACTCACCCAAGTTTGCACTCTTGCTTGCAGACAGGAGTGCAGAAGAACTCTCCCCTTTGGATCAGCTGGTTCCCGCGGCCCTGCTACCTATTGCCGGTAAAACGCCCCTGGAGTACTGGCTCGAAACCATCTATGAAATGAATATTCGTGAGGCCTGGATTCTGATTTCCGGTCACAGCCCGATGATCCGGGAACGGCTTGCCGATGGCGCCCACTGGGGTGTAAAGCTGCACTATCTGAGCTCCACCGGCGAAAGCAGCATACAGGACTTACTGACGCAGTTTGGCTGTGAACTGCCACAGTCATTCCAGGTGGGCCGGGCTGATACGCTGCCCAGTCACACCGCAGAAAACGATCTGCGTTATTTTATCGCTGTTGATCAGGATAATGCCGCCTCCATCGCACAGGCAGAGATTCTTAACTGGACGCAGCTGCGTGAAACGGATCCGGATGATATCAGTCTGCTGCGCCGCTTTTCCGATATTCCGGCGGCAGCCCGCCGCGTCCTGTCACCCGATTACCCCCTGCTCTGGCCACGCGGTATTGAAGCTGAACCCGGAAAATGGCTGGCAACACCCCATTTTAATCGCAGTCGCCTGCAGGGAGTCGGACCTTCCGTTTATGTCGGCCGCGACAGCATGGTACACCGTCATACAACCATCAGCGGTGATTTATTTGTCGAGAGTGGCAGCTATATCGATCAGAATTCCTCGCTCGATAATGCCTACATATTTCCCGATACTTATGTCGGCCAGCATGTCAGCGTACATAATGCGCTGGTCTGCGGCAGTTTCCTGATTGACCTGAACAACAATCTGGCCCAGCACATCTCAGACCCGGCCCTGATTTCCCACGTGGAGCCGTCCAGTACCCTGGTACGCACTGAAATGCGTGAGCGGGTGATTGCCGCACTGCTGATTGTGCTCTCCGCACCCGTTGCGCTGCTGCTCGCGTTGCTGACCCGCAAGACGCCGGGGCCGCTGTTACAGGACGAGACTTATGCGTCAAATCGCAGTTCACGCCGCCATCCGCTGCCTTTTGAATTAAAAACATTTAACTCAAACATTGGCTGGGTCAGGCGCTGGCCACAGTTGCTGAATGTACTTGATGGTGACCTGAAACTGTTTGGCTCACCACTTGAGCGACCGGACAGTGATGCGCCGGTGCTCGATTTATCACTCTGCCAGGGCTTGTACCACCCTCAGGACCTGTTCAGCAATCATGAGTTTGACAGTACCGAGGCGCAACTTTGGGGGTTAGAACTGGCGTCTGAAAAAGCGGGCTACGGGCGTATACTAAAGCGGGTATTCACCTGTGTTTTTAATCGCGCTTTTCGGGCGAACAAAGTAAAACCAGAAAAATAACGGTTTCCCGCACCATCGGGTGAAGCTACGCAGTTTTTTACCGCATTACGGATAAAAATAGTGACCGGGTACATGCCCGATAGGCCGGAGAGAATATGTTTACAGGTTTTAATCAGGTTCTGTTTCTGCTGGGTTACGCCTTGCTGATCGAGCCACCCCGTGCAATCGATTTGCAGGCTGAGGAACACCGTACTCACGGCGAACTTGATGGCAAGCCATTGATCGTTGTACTGGGCATCGAGTTGTTGATCCGGGGCGGAATTCTGTTGTTTATTGCGGTGTTATGTGAAGAGGTGCTGGGTAAAGCATTCTATGATCTCTACCGTCTGGATCTGGTCATGGGGGTATTGCTGCTGTCAGGTATCGCACACTCGCTGTTCTACTATATTTTTCTGGGATGCTTGCGTGAACGCTTTGGCGAAGCCGCGATACGTTTATACCGGGTGGGCCGGAACCTTGCTTATGCATTATTACCAGGCTTTATGACTGCAATTCCTGTTTTAATCTGGCAGGCGCATAATCAACTTGTCCCCTTCAGCGGAGACCTGGTTGAAAAGACTTATCTGGTAACCCTGGCGTTAATGGTTTTTGCAGGTTTGATTGAAGCCTTCATTGTACACAGAAAGCCGCTGGGTCTGGACCAGACACTTCGGGACTCCTAAAGCCTGCCTGTCCGCCGGGTTAAAACCCGGCGGGGCGGCGATTATTACGACCGCTGTAGCAGGTATTCAACACAGTTATAGCGAAAAACATCTTTACGCCATTTATCCACACCGTTAATGCGCAGGCGTTTATTATGGCTGTTTTGATACTTGCGCAATAACAAAAGCTGTCCGATAAAGGCGGGATCAATATCACTACAGGCCCCAAGATCCAGTTCGATATCACGCTTTGCCAGCGCTGCCCGGCAGAAGGCAACACGTATATCAGCCAGCTGGGCGTGTATAAGCGAGCCGGTCAGATGGATCTTTAATAAATGATCACCTTCTTCCGTCAGGCGGACTTCGGCTTTAGTCGGCTTATGCGCTGCTGCACGGGCCTGAATAAATTTCTGATAGGGACGCACACGGGTAACGTAGAGATGAAGAAACCTGAGTCCGTCACTCCAGTACCGTTTTAGCAAATTTCGTTCTTCGTAAATACGCCACAGCCATTCTGTACCTGAACGCTGCATCCAGAGAGGTGCCCGGGTAACCGTTCCGGCAACAAAATTAACCACCGCACCAAGATGGCTGATAGCGGGGGCCTTCAGCCGACTGCGATTGTATTCGATCCAGGCCTGACCACGCTTTGCGCCCAATGCGACCAGCACTATATCGGCCTCGCTGGCATTGATAGAATCAATAATCTCATCGGTACTCATCGACTCTATGCTGCCAAAACCAGGGCTGCAGTATCCGGCACCTTCCAGCCCGAGATGCTCCCGTTCAAGCTGCTCACAAGCCGTTTTGGCCACCCCGTCAGGCCCGCCAAAGAAGAAAATTCTTAGCGGACGCCGGTCCGGGCCGGACTCAAAGCGCAGTTTATCAATCAGACTCGATCCGGCGATACGTTCTGTAATCGGCACATTCAGCGCCTGAGCCACCCAAACCAGGGGCATGCCATCAGCAACCACCCAGTCAGAATTAATGACCGATTCACGGAACGTGGGGTCTCTGAGCGCCGCAATCACAAAATTCAGGTTAGGCGTTGTCAGAAAGCAGCCCAGCGGGCTTTGTTCAAGCGGATCGATGATCCGCAGATAAAGCTGATCAAGCGTTTGAGGGGTTGTAGATGCATCAATCGGTAGCCCCAGTAAACACCAGATATCCCGGTGAAAATCATCGATTACACGGCGCTCGTCAGGGGCGAGAAGATCAGGGGGGGTGGCCACGCTCGTCACAGGGCTCATTGCATATCTCCTTGGGAAGGAAGAGGGTAACGCAACAGTCTGGCGCTTATTTCAACCCGCCGGTTCTGCTGGAGACCCGCTGCCGTCGTATTAGATGTCCTGGGATGCCGTTCACCCGCACTGGTCATATAAACCCGGCTGTTCAGGGCGGTGCGCAAGCCCAGATAGTCAAACACAGCACGGGCACGGCGCATACCCAGTGACTGATTATAGGCATCAGAATGATTGCTGTCAGTGTGTCCGACAATATCGATTCTGTTTAGCTGCGCACCGTCAAAAAGGCGGCGTAAACGGTCTAACTTAATCGCTTCCGAACCTGTAATCACGGCGCTGTCCGTTGCAAAAAAGATCCGCTCACGCAACTCCGCCGACTCAGCCTCAATCACATCAGAATGTGAGAACTGCGGATACGTCCGGGGTGAAATATCAGAGGGTAACGTCCCCGCACAACCACACAGCAGCAGCGCGATACCCGGTACTGTCAGGCGGTGCATAATGATCCGGAATTTTCGTTCAGCACCATAGCTCAGGCGCTGACACGCTCAACCGCAGACTGCGGATTATTAAAAATTTCAAATATTTCATGAAGGCGCGTTAACTCCAGAAGCGCACGCACATTGGTCTGGGGAGAAAGCAGCACTGTTTTTCCGGATTTAGCTTCGATCGCTTTAAACACAGCAACCAGCACCGCTAATCCGCTGGAATCAGAAAAATTCAACCCTGCGAGATCCAGTACCAGACGAGTATTCCCTGAATCAATCAGGTCAACAAGATCCTTTTTTACTGCCGCAGCATTGGTAATTGTAAGTTGCTCCGGCATATGAACAACTTTTGCTTTATCGTAAGAGGTCATTGAGAACTGCATTATTTATCCTCTGTCGCATTATCGAACGTTGATTTACAGGCATTATTTTTACCTGGTAAAGTTTTCAAACTAATTGTTATTGCGAAAACTCAGCGTCCAGCGGTTGTAATCATTAACGCGCTTATAATCAATCTGGTCAGTCCAGCTTATCATAATATGGATACCTCGTCCGGACTCGTTATCGAGTGTAAGGGGTCTTGGGGGGCAAAGATCGGGCACCCGCTCCGTGTAATCAACCAGGCTAACCACGATGTCATGGTTCTGAAAACTGACTTCCAGTTCCACAGGTGATTTGTCCTGTCCTTGCGGCCAGTGCCCGTGCTCAATAATATTATTAATCAGCTCCGACAATGATGTTGTCAGACGCATCAGGGTCATATCATGCACCTGCCTCACCTGCAGATTGCTGCGTATCTTATCCATTGCCTGTGCCAGATCATCCGGGTGTGGGTTCAGGCTGATACGGAAGATACTATCGGAGCTCTCGGCAACTTTGCCATCACCCTGGCGCTTGATGATGATAAGCGAAATGTCATCAGGCGGCGGGCCTTCTTTATGCTCAGCCGCCAGTGAGCGAATCTGATCCCGAATCTGCGTTGCATTCATCGACCGGAACTTCAGCATCAGGGTTTCAATATCTTCCCGCCCCTGACGACTGTCTTCCGGCCTGATCAGATCAAAAAGCCCGTCACTGCTCACCAGCATCAACGTGCCGGGCTCAAAGGCCAGTGAACGTGTCTCAAAGTCGACAAAATCGAATAAGCCCACCGGAAAGCTACCCTTAGGCACCGGCATTTTATCGCCGCCCGGCGTAATAACAATAGGGGGCGGATGACCCGCAACACAATAACTCAGCCGTGACTGGTCTTCATCCAGCAGACCCAGAAAAAGTGTAAAGTAGAGGCCGGAAAATTTTTCGCTGGGGAAAAGCTCATTGAGTCGCCGGGCCAGCTGATGCAGGGGTGGTAAATTGCGGGTTTGAGTCGCGTAGTGGTTCAGCATCTGCCGGATGGTGTTAGTCAGCGTAAAAGACAACAGTGCCGATGCGACCCCATGCCCCATCACATCAACCTGATAGAAAAAATGTTTTTCAGGTGCCAGGGACTGAAAGCCAAAGCTGTCTCCGCCGATACCCTGTGCCATCTCGTAATCAACCGCAACATCCAGATCAGGCGACAGCCATTCATCCACCGGCATAAACTCATTCACCAGCTGCTCTGCAACCGCGATATCCTGATCGAGTAAACGCTGCTTTTCTTTAACCTGAAGCAGCGCTGTCTGCAGACTGCGATTTTTGTTTTCCAGTTCTTCCCGCATTTCAATCAACCGGCAACCTGCGGCTATTCGTACCCGCAATTCTTCTGCCGCACAAGGTTTACGAAGAAAGTCATCAGCACCGGATTCCATGCCTTTAACGAGATCATCATCCCCCTCACCACTGGTGAGCATAATAATGTAAGGCTCACCATAACTGGTGTCGGCGCGCACGGTGCGGCATAACTCCTGCCCGGTCATCAATGGCATGTGGTTATCCGTAATCACCAGCCTTATCTGTTCTTCGCGCAGCTGCTCCAGCCCTTCCAGTCCGTTAGTTGCGAGGGTGACCGAGTAACCAAGTGTCTCCAGTATCCGGCTCAGCACCAGACGCTCTATAGTACTATCCTCAACGACCAGAATCTTCACACTGCATCTCCACTGACATTGGTAATGATCATTCTAAATCAGATATTCAACTACTGCATTCATACGGATATCTGTTTATCCGATAAGGTCGTTATTATTCGCGGTTTGTTGCATTGTGCCGTCCCTGGTTGTGTTTTTTCTTTCAAAAAAACTATCCGAATGAAAATGTTTTTCTATCGCTTTTTTAGCGCGTGAAAAATGATGTTCGAGCAAGTCAACCTCTGCTATCAGCAAAGATGCATCCCCGACCTTACAATCATTTTCAATTTTTTTTGCACATTTGCTTATGGATTTGAACAATAGCTGAGCGGAGGCACCTGTCACTCTGTGTGCAACCGCCTGCGCTTCTCCGATACGACTACTGATTACAAACTCCCTCAGGCGCTGAATCTCATCAGGTATCTCGTTTAGAAAGATGGACAATAGCTGCTGCTCCAGCTCCAGGTCGCCGGACAGGCTCTCTCTCAGCCCCTCAAAGTCACAAACAGTGACCGGCGGCCCTTCAGGAATGGCTTCCGCATCTTTAGTAACGGGTGGCATGCTATCAGATGCCGATAGTTCTTTTTGCTTCGATGCGGGCAGCCATTTTTGCAATACTGCACATAACCTGGCCGGATCGACCGGTTTGGTTATATGATCACTCATACCCGCCGCAAGGCTCTTGTCGCTGTCACCTTCCATTGCATTTGCCGTCAGTGCAACAATCGGCAGCTGATGATTTTTTACATCTGTACTTAAATTCCGGATACGCCTCGCCGCTTCATAACCATCCATCACCGGCATATGGCAATCCATCACAACCAGGTCGTAATCAAAGTTTCTCAGTGCGTTAAGCACTTCAACCCCATTGGCGGCAATATCAACGGTTAAACCAAACTTTCTTAATATACCCAGTGCGACCTGCTGATTCACAATATTATCTTCTGCCACAAGAATTCGGGCATCAAACCGGATCGTTGCCCGTTCTGTATAACGTGTGACAATGTGCTCGGCTTCTCCCCGGCTGACAATTTTTGTTAAAATATTATACAGCTCGGAAGGGTTAACAGGCTTACTGACATAACCATTAAAGCCCTGCTCCTGGGCCTCTTTAGCATCCCCTTTTCGGGCGCGTGAGGTGAGCAGCAAGGTCTTAATTTCTGAAAACCTTTCATCCTGACGAATCACTCTGGCAAGTTGCTGCCCGTCCATACCCGGCATCTGCTTATCGATAATCGCCATAGTAAAAGGCGCGTTATCTGCCTCGCCTGACTGATAAATCAGCTTAAGCGCATCAAAGGCATTCGAGACAGATTCAAACTGAACATCCCAGAGCCTCATTATTTTGCTTAAGTAGCTGCGTGTTATTTCATTATCATCAACAATCAGCACTTTTTCATCACACAAATGCGAATTACTAAACCGGTTCGTGACCTGTTTGTCTATTCTTTCCAGCGTGAGCGTAAACCAGAATGTTGAGCCTTTTCCCGGCTCGCTTTTTACGCCGATTTCACCGTTCATCAGCTCAACCAGTTGCGTACAAATAGCCAGCCCCAGTCCCGTCCCGCCATAGATGCGTGTCGTTGACGTATCAGCCTGTGTAAACCGGTCAAAAAGCGTCTTTAACTTGTTACTTTCGATACCTATGCCGGTATCGGTAATTTCAAAACGCACTTTTTCATAAGGCCCCTCCAGCTTTTCACCCGGATAAACACCTACAGTCACATTGCCCTGATCGGTAAATTTAATGGCGTTACCCACCAGATTAACCAGAATTTGTCGTATTCTGCCCGGATCCGCTTTATACCAGTGTTCAATAATCGGAGTCGTCGGGCAGATAAATTCAACATCTTTTTCATAGGTTCTGAATGCCATTTGGGATGCAAACTGGCCCAGCATATTCCCTATATCAAATTCAACCAGCTCAAGATCAAGCTGTCTTGCTTCTATCTTTGAGAAATCCAGAATATCATTAATAATACTGAGCAAAGATTCTGCACTTTGCATAATAGTATTTGCCTGATTGCGCTGTTCCAGGCTGAGTTCAGTATCTAATAACAGGTTACCCATGCCGATAATGCCATTCATCGGGGTGCGAATTTCATGGCTCATATTCGCTAATAGTTCGCTTTTAGCCTGATTGGCAGACTCTGCGGCTTCTTTTGCATCCAGCAGATTCTGTTCGGCTGTCTGCCGGGCGCTGATATCATTAAAAACCACAACCGCTCCCCGGGACTGCCCATCCTTTATAACAGGATTGACTTTGAACTCCACGGATATAGCGGCGCCATTTTTAGTCCGGAATAAGGTATCAGTTATATGTGCCGCCTGTTTTCCTCCGGATACCACACAAAGAGCGCTGTCTTTTTCACTGCCTGCCTCTCCATTATTTTTTGGATGAAGCACCATGTCATAAAAGTGTTTGCCTAATATCTCTTCTCTTTTAAAACCGAGTGTATTAAGTGCCGGCGTATTTATAAAGGTTGAAACACCGTTGTCATCAATTACAACTATGCCATCAGAAACCGACTCGAGTATAAGAAAGCTTTCTTCTTCACTCGTTTTTATTTCTTCTTCTGAAACTTTATGTATAGCATTATCGATTTTCATGATAGCGAATCCAACACCCTTTTATTTTTCAGGCCGTAGCTGCTGTTTACGTGACATTTTGGTGGCGGGCCTTCCCCCGGCAGCTCAGGCGGTGCAGACAGGTACAGATTCTGTGCCTCTCCTGTAATTCACAGTAAAGTGCGCCTGACAGACTCAGATCATAGCTTTCTTCGGATTTAATAACCACCACACCTTTAGAAGGATCACTTGCACCGGAATGAACCGGAGACCGTCGCTGCCCGGCCGACCCGCAGCATCCACGGATGCGTTCCGCAGACCGATTATGAATGTAGCGATCCGCCGGATTTATACTTTTATAAAAATACAGCACAGGATCAGATCATAAAAGGAGAGACAGAGCGTTTGCATTACAGCAACGCTAGCGATATAAATATGATCAGGAATCATCGCATACAAACCCGTACAATTACTGATTTTTGGAACCGGTGCCGATTCGGATTAATACGCTATTCATCACCAGTATCTTCCGGGCAGGCTCAGCTGGATAAAACCATGTTTGCAGAGAGAATATTATTTTGAAAATTACCCCCCTTATATTATCAGGCGGTTCCGGTACACGCCTGTGGCCCCTCTCGCGCACACTGTATCCCAAGCAGTTCCTGCCGCTGAATTCAGACCTGACCATGCTGCAGGAAACAGCAGACCGGCTTAAGGGCATGGATACCAACAATCCTTATGTTATCTGTAACGAAGAGCATCGCTTCCTCGTGGCAGAACAAATGCTGCAACTGGGCCTGAAATCCAACATCATTCTGGAGCCTGTCGGCCGTAATACCGCACCCGCCATCACCTTAGCAGCCCTTGCTATGCAGGCTGCCGGGCAGGCTGATAGTGTATTGTTAGTACTGGCAGCAGATCACGTCATCAAAGATCAGACCGCCTTTCACAACGCGGTTGAGCAGGCATTACCCCTGGCGCAGGCAGGTAAACTGGCAACCTTTGGTATTATTCCCACGGAACCGGCAACCGGTTATGGCTATATAAAAGGCGCTTCAGCTGAAAATACAGAGGCTGTACGCCCGGTCGAGGCCTTCGTTGAAAAGCCGGACCTGGCCGTGGCACAAACTTACCTCGAAAGCGGTGAGTACTTCTGGAACAGCGGTATGTTTATGTTCCGCGCCGACCGCTATCTGGAAGAATTAAAAACACATCGCCCGGATATTCTCGAAGCCTGTGAAAAATCCATGCAGCAAACACGCTCTGACCTGGATTTTCAGCGTGTTGATGCCGAAGCATTTACTCAGTGCCCCGAAGACTCCATTGACTATGCGGTTATGGAAAAAACAGACCAGGCAGTTGTAGTTCCCCTGGACGCAGGCTGGAATGATGTTGGCAGCTGGGCCGCCCTCTGGGAAATCAAAGACAAAGATGCCCGTAATAACGTGGCGATCGGTGATGTCATTCTTGAAGATACCAGCAACAGTTACGTTTATGCACGTGACCGCTTAGTATCCGTACTGGGCGTTGATGATCTGGTTGTGGTTGATACAAAAGATGCCGTTCTGGTCACCACCAAAGAACGGGGGCAGGATGTAAAGGCCATTGTCAATCAGCTAAAAACGGCCGACCGGCCTGAGTACCTGAATCACCGGGAAGTTTACCGGCCCTGGGGTAAATATGACTCCATTGATAATGGCGAGCGTTATCAGGTTAAACATATTACCGTTAAGCCGGGCGAGCGCCTTTCTGTACAAATGCACCACCACCGCGCCGAACACTGGATCGTGGTAAAAGGCACCGCCGAAGTACGCTGTGGCGATAAAACCTTTTTATTGTCGGAAAACCAGTCAACCTATATCCCGCTTGGAGAAGTCCACCAGCTCCACAACCCGGGACAGGTCATGCTGGAACTTATTGAAGTACAGTCGGGCTCCTATTTAGGGGAAGATGATATCGTGCGTTTTGAGGATATTTACGGCCGCGCTTAATAAAAGCCCGCTTTAAACCCGCCCGCCTGCCGGGCGGGCACACAGCACATTCCCGATCCTGTTCAGACTGCTCTAATCATGTACTTGCTTGCTATCCAGCGGGCATTGCTCCCGGTCGCTCATACCATAGTCTCTGGAAACCTTCGCGACCCTTAAGCGGTAATCACGAAAAACACCACCCCGGCCTTTTTCCTGGGCCAGGCGATGGGACTCCAGGTTTCGCCAGGCCTGAACCGCAGCTTCATCACGCCAGAAAGAGAGGGACAGCACTTTGCCTTCCTCCGCCAGGCTTGAAAAACGTTCGATAGAGATAAAACCATCGATAGTTTCTAATAAGGGTTTGAGTTCAGCGGCGATATTCAGATAGTCTTCTACTTTCCCCTGTGCGGGATATACTTCAAAAATAACAGCAATCATCATTCATTTTCCAAAATCTAAAATTAGCGGGATAATGCCTGCACAAGACAGGCTGACGAGCCTATCTAATGGTTAGTCCACGCTCATCTGGTAGGTCTGCCAGTGTGTTTTATCCGCAACCTTGTCATAGACCGTCCGGGCACGATAATTATTATCTGCCGTAATCCAGCGTACCAACGGCCAGCCTTGTGCTTTAGCCTCGCTATTCAGGGCAGCAAACAACTGATCCACCACACCCGTTCCACGCGCAAACGGCTCAACATACAGGTCATCCAAAAAACCTGCCGTTGTGCCACGCAGAGGGGAGGGCATGCCACGGTAGTGCATCAAACCGACGGCATACCCTTTTTCATCCTTAGCCATCAGTGCATAAAAGGGATTATTGTCATCAACTATCCAGGACCAAACGTTGTCCAGAATGGACTGATCCATAGGCACATTGTAAAAATGAGCATAGCTATAATACAGTCGTTGCCACTGTTCTCTGTCGTCAGGGTTTAAAGTATCAATACTGAATGTCATATCGGGTGATCCTCTCTTAAAGACTTAATCACAATCGGCCAGACTGCACTTCTGCCTGCCATTGTGATCAAACTTTTCAGGCAGGCGCCGGGCTTAAGACAATTTACTGTGAACAGGTCAAATTTGACAGGCCCGTCCCGATCACTCAGGCGGGAAGGCTGATCGCTGTAATAACCCGTTGCCCGTCAAAAACAAAGTATCCCTTAAACTGATTTTGAGACAGGGGGCCGAATGGCTTTTTAAGGATCTGAAGTTCAAAGGTGCCCGGCATAAAATCCGGATGATCAAAGCTCTGTTTGGGGAATGCCAACGAAGACAAATCCAGACTTACATCATAAAAATCCAGCCACTGCCGGGTCAGTTCATACTGGCATTTATAAAACGCTTCTTTCGCACTGAATAACAACGCCGCACAAGCAGGTTGTTCTGATAAAGGTAGTTGTGAAAGCCAGTTTTGCTCTGGCTCAATAGCGATTTGAGGCCAGAGTTCCGGGGTCAGCTCTTCTATTAGCTCTGCATCAATGCCCACCGCTGAAATATCACTGCGATAAGCCGCCACTGCGGCCCGAAATCCCCGCGTGTGTGTAATGCTGCCCACCACTGCATCCGGCCAGAGGGGACGTCGGTCATCCGCCACACAAAGCGGAAACTGATCAATACCCAGTTGGGCCAGCGCACGGCGGGCACAGAGACGACCGGCAGTAAATTCCTCGATCCGCTTTTCAACAGCTTGCCCCAACTGTTCGGCTTCCTGTGGATAAAGTAGCTGAGGATCTGCGGCTCCTTTTACTTCTGCCGCTACCACAGAGCAGGGCAATAATTTGCTCAAAAGCGCAGAGGTAACCGCTGGATTTTGATCTGTGGATAACTTAGCAACCTCAAAGATTACCTGTCTCCCCGGACAAAACCTGATCTTTTTTATGCCAGCGCTTCAAACTGATCTCGGGATAATCCGGGGAATTTGCCTGCAGTAAAACAGACGACTTATCCACAAGCGTCTCCTGAAAGAAATCAGAAACATAGCGGTTTATAATAAGTGCCGCCCGAGCACCTGAAATACGTCCCGGCCAGCCTGTCCGGTGTAACCAGGACGACAACTGACGATCTGTAAAATTTCGATGCCCGCTGTTGGCCAGCCTGAGAAAAATCCCACCTTGTATGGGCATATATTGATATAAGCTCTGAAATACGTCCCGGGTAAGCCGGGCACTGTAACGCCGGGAAAGCTCAGCGGCGTTCAGATCCGCATCACCGGGTTCCGCACTGCCATCACTGAACATCAGGAATTTACAAGGCACACCCTGAGCCAGCGACTGGCCAAATAACCAACCATCCAGATTAACCGCCGCCTGAAAGCGATGATCCTTATGGCAAGCTTCAGCAGCAACAGCACCACTAAAAGAATAGCCCAGGGTCGCCACTGAGGTTAAAGACAGCGATACCGGCAGCACGGGATTTACCGCCTGACTGTTACTCAGTTCCAACCAGTTAAGTACAGAGACTGCATCGCGGGTACGCCTGTCCAGGCTTTGCTTAGCAAGGTGCAGCGTATTTTGGTAGGCAGACTCTGACGAAAAATCAAAAACCTGATACTGATTTTCAATCAATGCCACGACCACCAAGCCCTGACTGACCAGATCCTGAATCAGGTTATGGTTATCCACAGCACCACTGGCAAAATAAAATACGACAGGCGCGCCATTTTTATCCCCAGAACTTGCTGACCAGGGCACGGGATACCACATCTGCAAACCTGACAAAGAATTCTGGTGTGCCTGATTTTTATCCACAGCTGAACGCCACTGAGTGATCAGGTTAACAGACTCAACCGTAAAAGGCCCTGAAGGCACAGGCGTGCGGGCCACAGCAAAAGAGAGGCCAGAAGTTATCAACAGCAGGACAAACCCGATACCCAAAATTAAAAAAAGTAGTTTCATCAGGTCTTGTTACCTTTATCACCGGATAACATCGCGGCCAGGTGCCCGGCTATCTGATCGGCACCGGGATCTCTGAGCATGGTCCAGTGGTCACCTTCAATCACCTCAACACGTACTTTATCAGCATACAAACCCCAGCCCATATCCCAATATAGAAATTTTGAACGGGGTTCACGGGCACTGCGCATCACCAGAATTTCACCCGGATAATGTTTAATTTCATAACGACTGATCAGGCCATCCAGATACGCAAACAGCCATTGGCCATAACGCTCCATCGCTTCGGGACGTTCTGCCAGTGTCTCGGTCTGCTTCTGCTTATTATCCGTCGTCTGTAACAACGCACGTTGTCGCGATTTATTACGTTTTATCGTCAGGCGATTGTTCAGCCACTGAGCGATCTTAATTTCACCCTGTATCATCTGTTTACAGACACCGGAAACCACCAGCGCACGGTAATAAGTACTAACAATTTTACGTTTTAACCAGGGCATACGGGCCGTATAACCGGGTATCCACCCATCCAGTATAACCAATGAGACTTCCTCACCCGCAAGACGTAGCTGCCGGGCAACCTCAAACGACAACACACCCACCAGGCACCAGCCCACCAGTTGATAAGGCCCCGTTGGCTGTACCTGGCGAATCAGATCGACATAACCGGCAGCCACTTCTTCCAAAGTATCCGGCAGCTTATCGGTGGGATAATCCGGATCAAACAACTGCAATGAAATAAACGGATAGTCTTTGCCCAGTTGTTTTGAAACTGAAAAATAAGTACCGGTATTATGCAATGCAATCAATGGTGGCTGAGCACCATGGGACTGCAGGCGCACAACCTGACGGAAATCATCTTCATACTGGCTACGTGGACGCATTAACTCTGCCAGTCCCCGTAATGTCGGGTTATGGAATAATTGTGCCAGGGTAATATGCCGCCCGGTTTCCTGCTCAATGCGGGCCAGTAAACGCGCCGCGGTAATAGAATGGCCACCTAATTCAAAGAAATTTGAACCGGGATTAATCACACCTTGCCAGTCGATCAACTCACGCCAAATTTCCGCTAAGGCCGTTTCTGCCTCATCAAGCGGTTCACTGGTTATTGCCTGCTTTTCCATCACCGGTGCCGGTAACGCTTTGCGGTCGGTTTTACCATTGGGGGTCTGAGGCAGGGCAGGCAATAACGTCAAGGATGACGGATGCATATAAGCAGGCAACCGTTCTGCCAGACGTTGTCTTAAAGCGGCCTGCAAGTCGTCTTGCTCTGTATGGGCCACTATATAAGCCCGGAGCGCAGGCTCACCCCCATGGCGCTGACCTAAGATCGTGACTGCGTCTTTAACGCCAGAGTGAGATTGCAGCACCGCATCAATTTCACCCAGCTCAATACGGTAACCTCTGAGTTTAACCTGAAAATCGGTACGTCCCAGAAATTCAAGATGGCCATTTGGACGCTGACGTACCCGATCCCCGGTACGATAAAGCCGGGCACCGGCTGTTTCTGAATAAGGATCGGGGATAAAACGTTCGGGTGTTAAATCGGGCCGCTCAAAATAACCCTGAGCCACACCGTCGCCCCCGATATAAAGCTCACCCGGTACACCCGCCGGATTCGGTTGACCCTGGGCATCCAGAATATAAAACTGCGTATTCGCAATTGGCAAACCCACGGGCACCGGGCCTTCACCAGCCGAGACCTTCAGTGCCGCAGACCAGATGGTTGTTTCCGTAGGGCCATATAAATTCCAAAGTTCTGCATCCTGTTGCAGCAACCGATCCGCCAGATTCCGTGGCAGGGCTTCACCACCACAAAGCATTTTCAGACGCTTGTGTGGCTGCCAGCCTGCATCCAGTAACAAACGCCAGGTCACTGGCGTGGCCTGCAATACACTGATCTGATGACGTTCAAGCAACTCATCCAGCAGGTTGCCATCCACTACATCTTCTTCACGGGCCAATACCACCTGAGCACCCACAATCAGCGGCAGGTAAATTTCCAGCGCCGCGATATCAAAGGAAATCGTAGTAACGGCCAGTAACCGGTCTTCAGCCTTCAGGCCAGGCTCTGTGCGCATAGAACAGAGAAAATTAACCAAAGCCCGGTGGTGAACCTGCACCCCTTTCGGCAACCCGGTAGAGCCTGAGGTATAAATCACATAAGCCGTATCTTCCGGTGAAGGGACAGGAAGCGGCACTCGCTGGCCATCAGTCACTACATCGGTATCGATGGAAAGACAATCAACGTTTATATCCGCCAGCAGGTCACTTAAAGCTGAATGACTGACAATACCAGCCATACGGGCATCTGCCGCCACATGAGCCAGACGATCCCGAGGATAATGTGGATCCAGAGGCACATAAGCACTACCGGATTTCAACACCGCCAGCAACGCCACCACCAGTTCGCTTGAACGATTCAGGAATACACCAACCCGTGCCTGAGGTGCCCAGCCCCGCTGCACCAAAGCAGATGCCAGCTGATCAGAGTCTCGCGCCAGCGCCTGATAGGTCAGGGATTGATTACCGCATACCACAGCCACCGCATCGGGTGTCCGATTAGCCTGTTCCGCAAACAGTTCAATAAAGGTCTGGTCTGAGGGGTAATGCCTTTTTGTCTGATTATAACGGCTTAACAGCAACTGCTGCTCAGCCTGCGCCAGCAACGGAAATTCAGATAACCGTTGGCCGGGCTGGGCTGTCACAGCCTTAAACAGGTTTTCCAGGTGCCCCAGAAAACGTTCAACCGTTTCACCTTCAAACAGGCCGCGATTATATTCACAGGAAAACCGCCAACCTTCGGGACGTTCCACCATAAAAAAGTTCAGATCATACAAGGCACCGGCGGAGGTAGACGGCAAATCAACCAAACAGAAATGATGGTAATTTTTGTTTTCAACAAACGAGCGCTGGAAAATAAAGTTAACTGAAAACAGAGGGTTACGGCTGGTATCCCGTTTAGGTTTTAAGCGCTCGATCAGTTTCTCAATTGGCATGTATTCGTGGTCAAAGGCACCACTGACCACCGATCTCACCCTAGACAATAATTCAGAGAACGCGGGATTTTCCGACAAGTCATGACGCAAAACCAGGGTATTAATAAACACCCCGATTAAAGGTTCAATTTCCTCTTCACTACGCCCGGCAACCTGGGTGCCTAGTGAAATATCTGTTTCACCGCTATACCGGTGCAACAGGGTGACCAGTGTTGCCATGGCCACCATATACAACGTACAACCGTTATCGGCAGCCAGTCGAGACAGGCTATCGGTCAGCTCACGCGGTAACAAGGTGGAAGCGATTGCACTGTCATTTTGCCAGACAGGGGGCCGGGCATGGTCAACAGGCAGTTCAAAGTAATTCGCATTATGTAATTGTGCTGACCAGTACTGCTGCTCATCATCCAGTTCACCGGTGTTTAACCAGTCCAGCATCCAGGCTGCATAATCACCATAACTGACCGATAACTCCGGCAGGTTAACGCTGCGGCCGGTCTGCAAAGCATCACAAATTTCTCCCATTTCGGATGCAATCAAACCAACAGACCAGCCATCACACACAATATGATGGGCCGTCAGCAGAATCACCGCATTGGCTTTATCCATCTGTACCCGCACGACTCTCAGCAAAGGCGCAACGGCCAATTGAAAGGGCCTGCGTGCTTCCCGTTCGGCACAACGCGCCAGCTCCTGCCCGGCGGCCTCCGGTGATAAATGGCTCAAATCAATCAGGGGCACCGACAGCGGTACTTCCGGCTCCACCACTTGTACCGGCTCGCCGTCCTGCTGGGCAAAATAGGTGCGTAACACCTCATGGCGGGAGACAATCAGGCGGAAAGCCTTTTCCAGCGTGAAATGCTCCAGATCCCCCTCTACACGCCAGCGAACAGCAACGTTTAGCGACGTATCACCCGGTTCAAGCTGATCAAGCACCCAAAAACGGTGCTGTGTTGGTGAACAGGGATAACGCAGAACATCCCTGTGTGGGTTTTCCTTAACCGTAACCTTTGGCTGTGCCGTCATTTTTAAAAATTGCTCCCGGAGATGGAGATACAGGGTTAACGTTTAGTGACTGCCTGGATGAAGCTTGCGAATGCGCCCGCGACCCGGTTTTTTACTTTTCCCGGCCTCTGAGCCGGTCACATCCTTAAGACGCCTGATAACCGCTGCAGGCGTGCGCCCCTGCATCAGCAGACTGGCCGAAAGTACGAGATCCTGTTTAGCTGCCCGGGCAACAATCCGGAACAATTGAATCGAATCGGCACCCAATGCAAAGAGATCATCATCACGCCCAACCCGTGGCAAACCCAAAACCTCAGCCCATATGTCGGCCAAACGCTGTTCTTCTGTATTTTGGGGTGCTACATATTCCGGCCCGGCAATCACCGCAGCTTCAGGTTCCGGTAATGAAGCCCGATCCAGTTTTCCATTTGCCAGCCGGGGTAATTTATCCAGGCACATCCAGGCGGCAGGCACCATATAATCCGGCAATGTCTTTTCAAGCGCCTGACGCAGTTCAGCAGGTTCTGCCGGTTGTCCCGCCTGAGGTTCAATATAGGCAACCAGACGGCGAATACCCGGACTATCTTCCCTTACCATGACAGCCGACAAAATACCCAGGCGTTGCAGCTCAGATTCAATCTCACCTGGCTCGATACGGAACCCTCGTAACTTCACCTGATCATCAATGCGGCCCAATACACGAATATCACCTTCAGACAGGAAGCGGGCTAAGTCACCAGTACGGTAGAGTCGGCCGGAGCCAAAGGGGTTGTGGATAAAACGATCGGCGGTGAGTTCCGGCCGATTCAGATACCCCTGAGCGACACTATCACCCCCGATATGCAGCTGCCCCGGCATACCCAGAGGCACCGGCTGGTCCTGTTCATCCAATATATAAAAGCATGTATTAGCAATAGGGGCACCGATGGTGATCGGCTGATGATCGGCCAGAATCTGTTTGCAGGATGACCAGACGGTTGTTTCCGTAGGCCCGTACATGTTCCAGAGTGTGCCTTCAGAGTCCAGCAGTCGATCTGCCAGCTGGCGGGGCAGTGCTTCACCCCCAATCAGCATTTTAAAACCGGCAGGGGCTTTAAAACCAGCTTCCAGTAACAACTGCCAGCTGGATGCCGTACCTTGCATTGCGGTCACTTCAGCACTTTCAATCAGCGACTTCAGCCGGAAACCATCACCCGTATCCGTATCTTCCGCAATAATCAGCCGTGCACCGGTCAGCAGCGGTAAAAACAATTCCAACGCCGAGATATCAAAGGCCACAGTAGTCACCGCCAGGAAACAATCCCGGTCTGTTAAACCCGGTGTGACCGCCATAGATTCCAGGAAATTGACTATCGCACCCTGGCTGATTTCAACGCCTTTTGGATGCCCGGTCGAACCTGACGTATAAATTACATAAGCCAGATCTTCAGTGTTGCGGCACAACGGTGCCAGCGGGCTGTCATCTATCAAGCGGGTCTGCTCATCGGCCAGATTGATCACCGGCAAGTCGGCTACCGACACACTTAACGTGCCATCTGTAATCAGTGCAGATACAGCCGCATCAGACAGAATGTAATCCAGACGTGCCTGTGGATGGGAAGGATCCAGTGGCACATAAGCCGCTCCGGCCCTGAGTGTGGCCAGCAGCGCAATCAGTGTATTCACCGAGCGTTGCACGGCAACCGCCACTTTCACACCCGCACGGGCATCCGGTAACTGACTTAACAGTTGGTTTGCCAGTGTGCGGGTTTGTAATTCAAGTTCAGCATAAGTCAGTGTCTGGCCACCACAGCAAACCGCCAGCGCATCCGGCTGCGTTGAAGCCCGGGCCAGCAACAACTGATCCAGACATTGTCCGTCAGAATAAGCCCTTGCCGTCTGGTTAAGACGAGTCAACTGTTGTGCATAAGACACCGGCAACCAGTTCGCTTTAACCAATAGCTGCTGTGGTTCGCTGACCAGGGTTTCCAGTAAACGCTGGTATACCTCAAGCCAGTGGCTAATGGTTTGGGCATCAAAGAGGTCTGAATTGTAATCACAGTCCAGACGCAAACCCTGATCCGATTCGATAATATTAAGGAACAGATCAAAATTCACATAGGCTTTAGGGTTTGGCTCAATGCTGACGGTCAGATCCGGCCAGTGCTGATGATCATCAAGCCGCTCAAGATTAAACTGCACCTGCGCCAAAGGTACTTGCCCCTGAGGACGGGGTAAATCCAGCTTATGCACCAACGCACCCAGGGTTGTGCCCTGATGTTCGTAGGCGTCCAGCACCTGTTTAGAAACCGCTTTTAAATGCGCGGCCAGTGTTGTTTGTGTTGTCCACTGGCCCCGTATCGGCAGGAAGTGGACACAATGACCCACCAGGATCTCATCATCAAGCTGCGCCTGCCCGGCAGTAGGCACACCCACCACAATGTCCGACTGGCCTGCCAAACGCCCCAGCATCGCCTGAAAACCGGCCAACAGGGTTGCAAACAATGTGGAGCCTTGCTGCGCCCCGGCTTTTTTCAGCGCCTGATAAAAATCACTGCTTATATGGGCAGACAGACTGGCCCCCTTAAAGGACTGCCTGGCGTCACGGGGCCGATCCGTTGGCAAAACCAGCGGATCGGGCGCCGGTGCAAACTGATTTAACCAGTAAGTTTCAACTGCGGCTTTCTGCTCATCGGATACAACATGCTGAGCGCTGGCATAACGGGAGAACGGCAAAGCCGCCGGTAGCAGGGCCAACCCTTCACGTAGCTCGGCTGCGTAAAGTTCAGGCAACTCAGTGACCAGGACATTTATCGACCAGCCATCACAGACAATATGATGGGCGGAAAGAATCAGGGCCTGTTCCTGATCCGATAAACGTACCAGGTGGGCACGAAATACCGGCCCGTTTACCAAATCAAAGGCTTTATGTGCTTCTTCTTCGATCTGCTGATCATAAATAGTCTGAGCTGTTTCGGGCTGACCCGAAGCATCGGTTTCACGGAAAGAAAGTGCGGTATCTGCCTCAATTCTGAAGGCTTCTCCGGTTGGCAAAAAACGGGTTCTCAGAGCATCATGCCGCTGGACCAGCTTATGCAGCGCAGACTTCAGAGCCTCAGTATCCAGCTTGCCTTTAAAGTGCAGGCTGACCGACTCATTAAACACACAAGAGGCCGCATCACCCGGCTGAGCCGATAACCAGATTTCAAGCTGACTTTCTGTCAGAGGAAACAGCACTTCAGACACTTCAGCAGTCGCAGGCTCGGCTGCGGTCGCTTCTTTATCAACGCCTGATACACCGGCATCTTTCATCGCAGCCAGTGCGCCCTGAAAAGCGTCCAGAATAAACTGAATATCAGCATCCGAATGGGCGGTGGTCAGGAAGCAGGGATAACCATCCTGAATATGCACACCCCGTTCACGCAGGTGGTAATAGAGCAACCCGGCCAGCGCCGCTTCATCGTGAATATTAAAATAGAAGAAGCTGGAATAATGCTCGATATGCGTGCTTAGCCCAAACTGATCAAACAGCTGGTTCAGCTTATCAACCAGATCAGTCGTGCGCTGTGCCATACGCGCCTGAAGCGCCGGGCCTTGTGTCTGTATATGATTCAGCACGGCACGCACCGCCGCCAGTGTCATCGGATGGCGTACAAAAGTACCGGCAAAGAAAGTCACTCCCACTTCCGGGAAAGAATCATTACCATAATCCCACTGACCGCCGTCCAGCGCGTCCATAAACTGGGATTTACCCGCCAGAATACCCACCGGCATACCACCACCCACCACTTTGCCATAAGTGGCCAGATCTGCGTGGATACCCGTTACCGCCTGAATACCACCAGGATGCACACGGAAACCCGTGACTACTTCATCAAAAACCAGGGCATTGCCCCCTTGCTCAGTGATATGGCGCAGCTCTCGCAGGAAGGCAAACGGCTGCAGGGCCGGATGACGGCTTTGCACCGGCTCAACCACCACCGCCGCAATATCATCCGCATGTTCCTGAATCCAGCTCAGGCTTTCCACAGCGCCGTATTCAAGCACCACCATATTGGCAACCGCTTCACGCGGAATACCGCCGGCAATAGGCTGTGAACGGCGACGCGATGCTTTTCCAACACCTTTGACCAGCACTTCGTCAAACTGGCCGTGATAATCCCCATTAAACACCACGACCTTGTCACGACCCGTTACCGCCCGCGCAAGGCGCATGGCGGCCATCACCGCCTCAGAGCCGGTATTACAAAAGGTGACCCGTTCGTTACCGGTGATCTCTGCAAATAGTGTGGCCACTTCACCGGCATATTCTGCCTGCGGACCAATCGCAAAACCTTTATCCAGCTGTTCACGCAGTGCATCCACTACAAAATCCGGAGAGTGCCCAAAAAATGTCTGGCCATAACCGTTAACCAGGTCGACATATTCGTTGCCGTCCAGATCCCAGAGTTTTGACCCGGCACAACGGTCTACCACCAGCGGGTACACCAGTTCTTTCCATTCGTTACGGAAACCTGCCGCCGCACGAGGGTCAGCCAGTACCTGGCGGTGCGCGCGGGTGGATTGTTTAGAGCTTCGCATCCGGCTTTCACTGCGCGCTGCCAGTTCTGCGATATGTGCCACCATCTCCGGTGACAGGGCTGTATCTGAAGTCGTCTGACCGGACTGATACACATCAAAACGTGAACCCGCATCCTGATCTTCTGGACCCTGTTCAGTTTCCCCCTCAGACGCCGGGCCAGCGGCAACAGCAGCCTGAGGCAAAGCCTGCGGATCAATCTGTTGTACAAGGAACGCAACCAAAGCACCCGGGCTATTATAATCACCCAATAACTGACGGAAGGTCAGCTTAACCTTAAAGGCTTTCTGAATACGTTGAGCAACCTGAGTCAGAAACAGGGAGTCAAAGCCCATTTCAATAAAGGTTGTATCATCACTGATATCCGTAAAAACCTCACCGGACAGGTCTTCAAATACCGCTAATACCTGCTGTCGGATCGGGTGGCTGCCCGCAGCCTCAGTGTTCTGATCTGCCCCGGTTTCAGTCTGTTCAATCGAACCGGCCTCCAGGGCCTCAGTCAGACTATAAGCACCGCCTGCGGCCTGCGCAGCTTGTGTATTTTCAGGTGCATCAATCCAGTGTCGACGCCGTTGGAAAGCATAAGTTGGCAGGGAAACACGGGCCCCCTGACCCTGATGGATCACTGACCAGTCCACCTCAACACCCAATGCCCACAAACGGCCAAAAGCTTCCAGTAGCATATCCTGATCAGGCACCCGGCGTTCTGCATCGGGCAGTGAAGTGGCGGTAGCAACATTCACTCCTCGCAAGCACTGCCGTGCCAGTGTGGTCAGTACATTACCCGGCCCCATTTCCAGCAGCACAGCATTGGGCTGGCATTGCACAGCCGCCGTAACCCCTTCGGCAAAACGCACGGCTTCCCGGGCATGATTCGCCCAATATTCAGGCGCCATCGCCTGTTTATCGGTCATCAACTGACCACTGACACAGGAGATAACCGGAAAAGTCGGTGCTGACAACTTAACCTGGCTGACCGCAGCCAGCAGCGGTGCGAGCACCGGTTCCATCATTGCGGAATGAAATGCATGGGATGTATGCAAGCGGCGATGAATCACATCACGGGCAACCAGAGTGGCTTCCAGCGCTTCAATCGCATCAAAAGGCCCGGCAACCACACAAAGTGATGGCGAGTTCACTGCCGCCAAAGAGAGCTCATCATTCAACAGTGTCCGCACATCCTGTTCGGGTAAACGCACACTGAGCATTGCACCTGCCGGTACGTCATACATCAGCCGGCCGCGCTCAGCCACCAGCGCTAATGCATCCGCCAGCGAAACAACACCGGCCAGTACCGCAGCCACCCACTCACCTACACTATGGCCCAGCATAGCCGCAGGTTTGATACCTCGTTGCAGCCACATCTGAGCAGTTGCATATTCCACAGTAAAAATAGCCGGTTGCGCCATAATCGTAGACATCAGCCGCTCAGCCGCCACATCCCGATCAGCATCGGCTGCGGGATAAAGCACATCACGCAAATCAACACCCATCAGCGGTGCTAAAACCTCAGCGCAATGATCCACGGCCTGACGGAAGACCGGTTCTTTTTCATACAATCCGCGTCCCATATCCGGGTACTGGGAGCCCTGACCGGGAAACAGGAAAACAACAGGACGGCCTGATTCGGCTGACTGCCCTTTAAACAGGGACGGACTGTTAAGGACACTCATTGCCTGATTGGCATCAGAAGCGACCAGCACAGCCCGGTGATCAAACGCCCGACGGCCTTCCATCAATGTAAAAGCCACATCCTGCAGGGACTGTTCAGGATGCCGGGACAAATGGGCCGCCAGGTTTTCTGTGGCCTGCTGTAACGCAGCTTCAGTGCGGGCAGAGCAGACCAATAATTGTGGGCTTTTAATATCATCAGGACTTTTTTCCCGCACAGCGGGTGTTTCTTCCAATACCAGATGTACGTTAGTGCCCCCCACACCAAAAGCACTGACACCCGCACGACGGGGTTCGTCCTGTGTCACCCAGTCAGTAAGCTGACTATTGACATGAAAAGGGGTGCTTTCGATATTAATCCGGGGATTGGGGCGCTCAAAATGCAAAGTCGCGGGTATTTTGGCATTTTTTAGCGACAGGGCCGTTTTAATCAGGCCTGTTACCCCCGCGGCCGCATCCAGATGGCCCACATTGGTTTTAACCGAACCAATGGCACAATAACCCCTATCCTCTGTATGCTCACGATATGCTTTGGTCAGACCCGCAATCTCGATAGGATCACCCAGCGGGGTGCCGGTGCCGTGGCATTCCACATAGCTGATCGAGCGGGCATCAACTTCCGCGGCTTCCAGTGCGGCACTGATAGCACCCGCCTGACCGTCAATGCTTGGCGCGGTGAAACCAACTTTATCGGAGCCATCGTTATTTACACCACAACCACGAATCACCGCATACACACGGTCACCGTCTGCCAGTGCATCTTCATAACGTTTTAACAGCACAACACCCGCGCCGCTGCCAAAAATAGTGCCACCGGCCTGCGCGTCAAAGCTACGACAATGACCGTCAGGCGAAACCATGCCTCCTTCCTGATGCAGATAACCACGCTTTTGAGGGAACGTGATTGAAACTCCCCCCGCCAGTGCCATATCACACTGGTACATCTGCAAACTCTGACAGGCCTGAGAGATGGCCAGCAAGGATGTCGAACAGGCACTGTTCATGCTGATGCCCGGCCCTTTTAAATCCAGTTTATAAGACACCCGGGTGGCAAAAAAATCCGGCGCACTGCCCACCAGCATCGGGTAATGACCCACCTGATAACTACTGGTAAATTCATTCGTAACCGCCGGACTGGCACAAACATTACGCAGCAGATAGGTATTCAGGCTGCTGCCACCAAAAACCCCTACAGGTGCATCGACTTTGGCAGGGTCGTAACCGGCATCCTCCAGCGACTCCCAGGCGCACTCCAGAAAAACCCGCTGCTGGGGGTCGGTTAACTGCGCTTCTTTGGCATACATGCCAAAAAAATCAGCATCAAACTGATCAACATTCTCCAGAATAGGGCGGGCTTTCACAAAATTGGGGTCATTTCGCACCTCAGGTCCAAAATCATCCTCCAGCTCTTCATCGGAGAAGTGGGTAATTGACTCAACCCCATCACACAAATTTCGCCAGAACTGCTCAACGGTTTCAGCCCCCGGAAAACGCCCGGACATACCAATAATGGCAATGCCGTTCATCAGATTTTCATCCCGTTCTGAATTATTGTGATCTTCGCTCATCGGTTACTTTTTCCTTTGTTTTCGAGCCCGTTCAAGTGCCGCTTTACGGCCATCAGAGCGGATTTTCGAGCGCGATTGCGCCGGGGGGGAATGAGGTGTTTTTTGCTTGATGTTAAGCGCCAGTGCTGACACTGATGGCAACCGAAACAGTTCAATCAGATCAATAGTTACACCCATTTCTGAGCGAATCAGCGCCTGCAGTTCTATCAAACGTAAAGAGTTACCACCCAAATCAAAAAAATTATCATGTAAGCCAATATGCTCACGAACCAGCACTTGCCGAAACAAAACCTGAAGCCTTGCTTCTGTATCCAAAGCCGCAGGCTCTGAAGGCAACACCGGATGCGGTAACGGCTCAGGTTTTGATACCAGAGCCGCACGATCCACTTTACCGTTTGGCGTTAGAGGAAAAGCTTCAAGCGTGGTAATGCCCGAGGGCACCATATAATCAGGCAGTTCCTGACGTAGAAAATCACCTGCGTTCTTGATAAATAAAGGCGCCGCTGACAGGGCCTTTACAGGCACAATAAAAGCAAGCAGATGACGAACAGGCGGTGCCATTTCCTGTTTTACCTCCTGAACAACCACCGCCGCATCCTCAATCCGGGGGTGGCGGCGCAGACAATGTTCTATTTCATCCAGCTCAATACGTTTACCGTTGAGCTTAATCTGCCGATCCACACGGCCCCGGAATTCAATATTGCCATCCGGCAAGCGACGAACGCGGTCTCCCGTGCGATAAAGCCGTGCTTTGGAATTTGCAGAGAAGGGGTCGGCAACAAAACGCGCTTGCGTCAGCGCGGGTTGATTCAGATAACCCAGCGCAACCCCGTGACCACCGGCGTAAAGCTCCCCTTCCTCACCCTCCCCAACCGGCTGCCCCTGCTCATCCAGAATATAAACGGTTGTACCACCGATAGCCTGGCCTACAGGTGCACTGGACTCCGCTGAAAAATCACGGGGAAACGTATAACAACAGGTAAAGGTTGTGTTTTCTGTTGGGCCATAACCATTAATCAGCTGGCAATCCGGCAACTGCTGCAGCACTTTGACAATATGAGCCGGTGACAACACATCACCCCCGGCCAACAACTGACGCAGCGGTCTCAGGCTTTCAAGACGGTGATCCACCATCAAATGAAACAAGCCTGCCGTTAACCAGAGCGTGGTTATACCCTGGCCACAAATACTGTCGGCAATATCATCCAGTGTAGGCTGCGCCTTTGGCAGAACCACCAAAGTGCCACCGTTAAGCAGGGCACCCCAGATTTCAAAGGTTGAGGCATCAAAGGCGAGGGGAGCAAGCTGCAATATCACCTCATCAGCATCCAGGCGGGCAAAGTGATTACCTTGTACCAGCCGCAGGATTGCACGCTGAGGCACAACAACACCTTTAGGTCGCCCGGTAGAGCCCGAGGTATACATCACATAAGCGGGATGCTCCGGTGATACCGCTACGGGAAGGACGGTCTCCGATGACCCGGTTCCATCCAGATAAAGTGGCTCACCCTGCCAGAAAGGCGCTAAGCCCGTTGCTTCCGGTAAACCAGGCTGAACCAGCATAAGTGTGGGCTGACTGTCTTTATAAATATGACAAAGCGCATTCCGTGGATAAGACGCATCAAAAGGCACATATACCGCACCCGTACGTAATACCGCCAGCACAGCCACAATAGCCTCGATTCCACGTTGTGCAAAAAGACCCACAAAATCACCCGGCCCAACGTTCCGGGACTGTAGCCGGGCCGCCAGCGCATCCACCTGTTGAGACAGGCACAAGTAACTAAGCTGATGATCTTCACAAATAAGGGCTGTTTTATGGGGTGTGCGTTTAACAACCGCCTGAAAAGCGGTGGTAACAGAAAGTGCCAAACCAGAACTTTGCTCGGCACCGGAACCGTCAGGTGTTATACGGGGTGTAAGCAGCATAGAGAAAGAACCCGTCTATTTGAAACCGAAGTGCTTAAAGTAGCCCGTAACAAACTGTACACAGCGTCTGGCCAGATCAATTAAAATAGAATGAAGACTCATTTTATTTATGCTGACTAAGTATTCAATAACAAATCAGATTGAGGTGCCATCTTTCTTATAAACAATAGGCAATAATACGGAATTATGCCGGTAAACTTTTATCCTTGTTTTTCTAAGATTAAATAAAAGCCCTGATTACAGAAGTGTCCGATTTCCGGATGTGTGGGTATAGCGTGGGTTAAAGCGGGAATATGCCACTGATCCTGAATCCGGTAACCCAGGGTTTCCAGTTCGGACAGAAATGCTTCCCGGTTTCTGATCTGATAAGGCACAAGCCCGGTACCAAAATTCTCCAGCGTGAATACTGGCTCCGCATCATGCAGCGCCACTTTATTTAATAGCAGATGCTCGGGCAGTGAGGGTAATTGTGTTAAGAGCCCGGAAAACGGAATATCGAGGTATTGCAACAAACCGGACGCCAGAAAGATATCCGGTGTGTTCTGCTCATCTAACGAAGCGGTAAACACCAGGTTATTCAATCCATCTTCGTTCGCCCGCAAACGGCCTGCTTCTGCAACCGCAGGCACATCGTAAATTGTCCAGTTAACCGCTGTCAGATCCAGATAAGGATAAAAGGCCCGATATTTAGTACCCATATGACCGCCCGCATCCAGCAATTGCCTGGCATCCGGTAACAGACGGTTCAGCCAGTAAATCACCGGGTAATCCCAGGGCGCCAGTTCACACATTAACTCAAAGTTAAGGGCCACAACATTTTTATTGTCATAACCAACCGTCAGGTTTGAAGGCACCGCAGCTACCGCAGCCTGCCGGGTTCTGTAGGCCCCCTGAAAGCGCAAACGCATCGGGGCTATATAGTGCAGCCTGCCAAGCAGTGTACGTAATCTGCTTAACAGGGGGCTGAGCAGGCCACAGCCTGTGTGATATATATTTTTCAAGCAGCCCTTTATCATTCAGCAATTCCTATTGGCTCAGATCCGCATTTAATACTGACTTCCTATTGCCTTCATTGCAGAATTTACAGCGAAGTGTCTCTTCAATACAAAAGTACTCAAAACCCAACAACCGATTATTTTAAAAAATCTTCAAAGAAATAAGCAACTAATTCATGACGCCCCGATAAACCCGCTTTTTTATAGACACCGGAAGCCTGCTGCCGCACCGTTTTTTCTTTGGTATCGCGCATCACGGCAATCTCGGCCAGTGTCAGGCCTTTTAAAAGCAGCAACGCCACTTCTTTTTCGCTGGGTGTCATTAACCAATCATTAAACTGATCCTGGATGATTTTTGACAGATCACCCACCAACTTTTCCGATTTCTGTTTTGTATGGGAAAGGCTGTCACGGGTATGGCTAAGTTCGTGTTTAATCTTCTGCAAATTAGCCTGCTGTCGGCAGACAAAACGCACCAGTATGCCGAGCCCGGTCAGCGCAATAAATGCAACACAAAGCTCAACTACGGCGTGACTATCACCTTGCATCAATTCCTCATAATCCGTTACAAGGTCTGCAGAGGTCATAATTAATATAAATAAAAACAGGATAATACTCAGAATAGCAGGGTTCATAAAACATACTTCTTAGTATTTTCAATAAGTTAGCCGCATAGTACATATGTCCCAAAGGACGCATGCCCAATGCAAAGGAAGAAATAGAACCGGTAAAGTCCGTCAAATACAACACAATAAATGATGGAGGTAGCCATGGAAAGCCCGATAGACTTACAACGTAAAACACTCATCCCTGTGTTTTCCGGTTTACTGCTCTTAACAGGCTGCGGCGGCGGAGGTAACAGTACCAGCGCAACAGGTAACGATAATGATAACAGCACGGTCGCAGGCGTAACCTCCGAGCGGGTTGAGATAACAGGCACTGTACCTGGCACACTGATTGAGGCTTTGTGTGATAACGGTAGCTACTATCAGACCAGTTCGGAAAAAAACGGTAGCAGCCGACACCCTTTTACACTCAGCCTGCCCGCAAACCTGAGTTGCCGACTCATTATGACAACCAACGAAACAGATCCCGACCCCCTGAACCATATTATTACGCCTATTGTGCTAAACAACGGCACGTCCAGCAGTACAACCTTTAATTCATCAGCATCATTTGACTTAGGTTACGTAGCGCTGGAAACCCAAAACACCTTCGGCGTCCAGGCACCGCTCACACATCGCTTGAGTAGCATCGGATTTAAGTTAATCGACAGCTCGTTTGACCCCATTGACAGCGATAACAATCAGATACCTGACTGGTATGAAGACCATGACGGTGACGGCCTGATCAGCAAATATGATACGGATGAGGGCCTCGACGATGATGCTGACCATGATGGCATTATCAACCGATATGATCAGGATGATGATAACGACGGCCTGCCCGACAGTGAAGATCACGACGATGATAACGATGGCATCAGTGATGCCGATGATGCCGATAGCGATCAAAACATCTATGCCACAACCACACCCATTACACCGGTCTCGGCTTACCAAATTAAAACAGGCCAGCTATTAGGCGCTCAGTGTGCTCAGTGCCACGGCACGAACGGTGTATCTGTCAGTGGATTTGACAGTCTGAACGGTAGCAATGAGATCACTGAAGAAATGCTGCAGATACAGCGGGGTGATGAAGCACCCATCATGCAGGCACAGGCGCACGGTTACACCCTGGCTGAAATCACTGCCATGAATCAATTTTTTTCAAGCTTAAGCAGGTCGGCAGGATCTGATAACGATGACCAGGATGATGACTGAGGGAGTCTCTGATAATGAATAAGCCAAAGATGGAACGCAGACAGTTTATAAAGCTTTTAGGGGCTGGCAGCCTGGTAGCACTGGCACCGCCATTAGCGCGTGCGGCAACCACACCGCATGTTATTGTGGTCGGTGGTGGTTTTGCCGGTGCAACTTGTGCCAAATACCTGAAGTTATGGGGCGGCACCTCGGTACAAGTGACTTTGATAGAAGAAAATCCAAATTATGTCTCACCGATTCTGAGTAATCTGATCTTAACCGGTGACCAGACAGTGTCCGACCTGACATTTGGCTATCAGCCCTTAAAAGATCGATATGGCCTGCAAATCGTACATGGTCGGGTTGATGGCATAGCCACAGGCGCACAAACCGTCACGCTAAATACGGGACAAGTGCTGAGTTACGACCGTCTGGTGCTGGCACCGGGTATCGATTTTATCGCGGCCCCCGGCCACGACTTCGACAAAATACCTCATGCCTGGCAGGCCGGGGCACAAACCACGTTGCTTAAAAACCAGCTGGATGCCATGCCCTCAGGCGGGCATTTTGTAATGAGTATTCCCCGCGCTCCTTATCGTTGCCCGCCGGGACCTTATGAAAGAGCCTGTGTCGTTGCTGATAATCTGCTGAAAAAGGGCATGGCCTATCAAATCACCGTACTGGACGGCAATGACGATATCATCGTCGAACGGGACACCTTTGGTGATAAATTTGCCCAGTACGGTATTGATTACCGCCCGGGTTGTACCGTTACCTCGGTCAACGCGGATAACCGCAGCCTCGCTTTTACAGATCCGGTGGGTAATACAGAAACACTCAGTGCGGATGTGCTCAACGTAATTCCGCCTCAAAAGGCCGGTGAAGCCATCTTTACCGCCGGAGTCAACAACGGTAACTGGGCCCCGGTTTCTGTCTTAAGCTACGAATCACAAATCAAAAGCAACGTACATATAATCGGCGATGCTCAGGGCAGCGGTCAGCCAAAAGCCGGGCATATTGGCAACTCAGAGGCAAAAGTCTGTGCCGATGCTATCTTACGTTTGCTCAGTGGCCGACAACCAGACCCATCTCCCAAAACCAATTCCGCCTGTTACAGTCCGGTTTCCAGAAATACGGCAAGCTGGTTAACCGCCGTTTATGAATACAACAGCAGCACACAGGCGATGCAGCCTGTTCAAGGCGCAGGTTACCCGGCATCAGGGGCACCCAGTGCAGAAAACTATCGTCATATGTTTGACTGGTCAGAAAACCTGTTCGCAGATACGTTTGCTTAATCTTTGGTTTAATCACCAGACCTGATACGTTTAATCGATAAAAAACAGGCAGCCTGTCGGGCTGCCTGTTTTTTATAAATTTAGCTTAACCGGCAAGCTTTATGCCTTCAGCTCAGCGGGCAATTCACACACCGGTATAGGATCCATTTTGTGCTGATTCGCCCGATTTAAACGGCGATAAATAGCCAGCACTGTTGCCTGACGCTCAGATAAAGTTGCTTCATCACCCTCAAAGCACATGGCCCATTCCAGCTCAGGGTAGCTGGCACCAATCTGGTCTTCATCGGTGCGATCATCACCCCAGAGGCCGTCCGTAGGCGCTGCCTGTAGAATCGCGTCATTCACACCCAGCTCGCGGCCCAGCGCATAAACTTCGGTTTTCACCAGGTCAGCAATCGGGCTCAAGTCCACACCACCATCACCGTATTTGGTGAAAAAGCCGATGCCAAAATCTTCAACCTTATTACCGGTGCCTACCACCAGTGAATTATGCAGGGCGGCAAAATAATACAGTGTGCTCATACGCAAACGCGCCCGGGTATTCACCAATGGCATCTGCGGATCCAGTTCATCAGGCACCACCGGCAGTGCTTCCAGAAAACGATCGAACACGCTGGAAAGATTCACCTCAACATCGCTGACATTAGGGTATTGCTGTTTCAGAAATTCAATATGTTCACGGGCACGGGATATCTGATCCGGGTGCTGGTGAATCGGCATTTCAACACAAATCAACGGATAACCCGTGCGGGCAGCCAGGGTTGAGGACACGGCTGAATCAATGCCACCGGAAATGCCAATCACAAAACCCGTACAGGGTGAGTTATCAATATAGGTTTTTAACCAGTGGGTAATATAATCCAGGGTGGCTACAGTATTCATCATGCGTTCCTTGTGAGTCAGAGACTGTCGACAGGGCGATAGAAGGGGACAGCCGCCTAAGCGTAACGTGAAAAGACAAAGAGTCAATAACAGGAGCTTTCCGAATCAGGCTGTGCGCTCTGTTCTGATTGTACTAATTTCAGAAACACTTATAGTGCCTTTATACCTGATTCCTGAACCTATTCTGGCTGTTATGTATCCTGCTTTGATTCGCTGCCTGTTAACTGTTTGTCTGCTGGTAGGTGCCACATCTGGCCTGGCCCATCAGAATTTTGAGTCTTATCTGTACCTTGACCTGACAGCCGAACCCCAACTTCGCTGGGAAATAGAGACCCGTAATTTTGAGACTTTATTTCAGCTGGATGATAACGGTAATGAAATTATCAGCTGGTCGGAAATACGCCATCATCAGGCTGAGTTACTTAACTATGCAAAGCCTACGATCCGCCTGATCTATAATGGCACTGAGCTGAACCTGCAGTTTGGAGAAACAGAGGTTAAAAGGCTGTCTGACCAAACTTACCTCGCTATAGAAATACTGGGCCTGCCACAGGAAAAACCACACAGCCTGCAACTGAAGTATGAGCTTTTTTTTGATATTGACCCTCAGCAAAAAGGCCTGTTTAAATTAAAACAGCACAATCAGGAAACGGTTTATATACTGACACCTGATCTGCGCTCGATCACTGTTGAAGTGGGCAACAGGCCACTGTTAGAAACCGTACAACGCTTTGTCCGGGAAGGAATGCAGCATATTCTCTCAGGCTATGATCACCTGGCCTTTCTGCTGATGCTGGTGGTGGCCGGCTCAGGGCAGCAAAGGCGGCTTGTTACAGTCTGGCAAAACACCCGGCCACTTATAAAAACCGTCACTGCTTTCAGCATTGCTCATTCCGTAACGCTGGCCCTGACAGCCACTCATACCCTGATGATTCCCCCGGCAACCGTGGAGCTATTCATCGCGGTGACGGTCTTACTGGCCGCTATAGCTAATTTACTGGGTAAAGCCGCCGTTCTTTCCTGGCAGGTCGCTTTTATTTTTGGCCTGATTCATGGTTTTGGTTTTGCCGGTGCCCTGGAAGCCATGAACCTTTCAGACTACAACTTTATTACCCTGATGCTGAGCTTCAACCTGGGTGTGGAGCTGGGGCAGTTGCTGATGGTCATTGCAATTGTGACAATTTTTGTCCTGTTACGGCGTAAAAAAATCATCTACACTTATTTTTTAAGTGCCTGCTCAACAATCACTCTGATCCTTTCTTTTTACTGGATTATCGACAGGGCCCCGGCGTTTAGTAGTTTATTAGTACCTATACGCTTGTTATCTTTGTACTGAACCGGCGTAGCACAACAGACGCTGAATTAAATTCACATACAGGTTCCAGGGCTGAATCCATGATCGAATTCCAGAAAACACTGCGTCAAACAGATAGCTGCCTGATTTCGGGCGGACGTCAAAGTGGCAAACTGACCCTGGTCTTTTTATTACTGGAACTGGAGGGCTGCACCAGCACCGCCATTATCACACCTTTCGGGAAACGCATATCTGATAAAAAAATTGCCCAGGTACGCGAGCTTGGGACTGGCATGGCCAACCCTATCAGCCAGGTGGATGTCACTTACCTGAAGGACGGCTGGCAGTCGCTGAAAAACACCCTGGGTTATGAATTTATCCTTGAGGATCTTAAACGGATTATCCAGCAGGCCACTGCGGAGGCGGTGATCATACACCGCATTGATGAATTCTTTGATATTCAGGACCGGAATCAGATTGCACCTTTTATGGCAACTATCAGCGCCGCTGCGCAGGAAGCTGGAAAAACACTGTTTATCACCCTGCAAAATAACGATGATCACCGGCATATTTTTTCCGAACAGGTTGAAAAACATATCGACCTGGAGCTCAATATCGACCGCTCTTCCAAAAGTGCCATGATCCGTGATGTTGATGTGCTCTACTCTGTTCTGCCTATACACCACCCGCACTTCTCCTCTGTCAGAGGCAGCAACGATGCACTTCACCTGCTGATGGAAAACACGCGCAAAAAAACAACTCACGATGCTGAACGCAATATTCTCCTGATTACCGCCGACGAGGCCACAAAAGGGCGCCTGGATTACCTGTTTCGACACCCTAACTGCATCCTGGAAACCATTGCACCGGACCTCTCCGCAATCGTTACCAAAATCATGACCCGGCCGGACCTGATCATTTACTACTCAGAAGATGCCATTGCGCTTGATATCCATGAAATTGCCCGGGATAACGAATTAAAACTACTCAGAATCAGTAACCATGATTACGTACGTAAACTGGATAAATTAAGAGCGGTTCAGCAGGGCTATTTTGATCTTCTGGAGCAGGATTATTTTATTGAGGATCTGGTGCTGTCTATTGAACGCGCCCTGGGCATCGATTTTTACTCCTTTGAATTCAACAATATTCCAAACGAAACCCACTATTTTGAGCGTAGCGACCTGTTCGAGAAACTGATCCGAATGTTTGTCGAACACAGCCTGTACTTCAGTGTATTTACTTTCAAAATGGGCAAGTTCAGCTCACAGGCAAAACAGCAAATTCTTTTAAGCCGACCTTATGATGCGGTTTATTATGATGAAAACAGCAAAATCATGAAGTTTTTTGCACCTAATATGATGCCTTATAATGCACATCAGATTGAGGCAAAAGTAAAAGCATTCGATGCACATGCCCGGTTACTGGAAGTTGAAGAGGCCTGTCAGTTCCTGACCGATAAAAAACAGAAATGAATATCCGGATCCTTGCCCTGGCAGCCCTGCTGTTTTCAGGTTTTAGTTTCTCAGCCCTTGAGCTGGACACAGACTCCCTGCGGGCTATGGCGGCAGATAACCCAAAAGATGCAAAGATCCGCGTTGTGCTGGTCAGGCAGTTACTGCAACTGGGTGACAATCAGCAAGCCGCTGAGGTGCTGGAAGAAATCAGACAGATTAACGCAGAGCATCCCGGGCTCATCACGCTGACCCGGCAACTGAGCGCCCGGCATGCCCGGCAACAGCAACTGGCCCAGGCAGGTATCGATAATCCTTATAATCAGGATGAAGTGACCACTGCTCTTCAGGCACTGGTTCAGAACAAAAATTACGACGTACTGGACAACACACTGACCTGGCTTCACAACCAGGCCTTTCCTCTGAGTACAGCCGGAAAACTGATCCACGCCCGTCGACTGCTGACGACCGGTCAGTACGAAGCGGCTTATCGACTTGCCCGGGAGCTGGAATCAACCGCCACACCGGACGTCAGCCGACTGCTGGCCACCAGCTGCCACCGGTTAAACAAAACGACTTGCGCCATTAAAAACTACCAACAATTATGGGCGCAGGAACACCAGCGGGCAGACGGCCTGCTGCTGGCTGAAAATTTGTTAAAAGCCCGGCGACTGAGCGAAGCACAAGTTATTTTCAAAGCGCTTCAGGCACAAGACCCCGGGCATCCGGATATCGCCGCCCTCGGGCAGCAGCTATCCGCTCACACAACAAAAGCCACACAAACCTTAGCCGAACAATACAAACAAGCTCCCAACGCCGCTAATCTCAGAGCCCTCGCCAGCGCACTTTATAACAGCGACCAAAAAATTAAAGCATTGCGATTGCTGGATAAACACCTGAGCAGCCAGCCCCATGATGATAAAACGGCCTTACTGGCCGCTAAATATTATGCCTGGAATGCGCAATACGGCCCGGCAATTAATCATCTCAACAGCCTTAAAAACCCTGATGCCGAATCACAGCTACTGTTAGGAAAAGTACTGGCCTGGGGCGGGCAACTGAAAAAATCGCAGGCACTTTTTGAATCCCTTTCCGATTCAGAACCCGGGGAGTCTGTTCAGCTGCAAAGCCAAATGATGCTGGGTTATATCCATCTCTGGTCGGGGAACCGTGCTGAAGCTACAAAGTACTTTGAGCCACTGCTCACTAAAAAAAGCCCGCACCTGGATAACCAAAAAATCAGGGAAGCAATGCTCCAGGCGCAGAAAAAGTTTGATCCGCTGATCGAATCCACACTGAAATCAATTGCTCAAAACCCAAATCAGCCTGAACTTTTATTACAGATTGCCCGCTATTATCAATTAAACGGAGAAACTGATCAGGCCATTCAGTTTTATAATCGTTACCTGAAAGCAGCCCCGAAGGACTCAGCTGCCAGGCTTGATCTGGGGCGGCTTTATGTAAAAAAACGCCAGTATAAACCCGCTTTTATTCATCTTGAACGTTACGCTTATCAACTCTACACAGCCGACTCGCTGCTGATTCTGGCAAAAAACTATCATTGGGCCGGGCAGGCACAAAACAGCCTGCGTGTACTTGAATCTTTGCTGACGCACAGCCCTGGCCATGCTGAAGCGCTAAAGCTAAAACAAAGACTGAAAAAACAACAACCGGTTGCCATTAAACAAGGTAAAAAAGGGCGTTCAGCAGCCCTGAAAGCGGCTGACAAACTCTATTTAAAACAGGACTATAAAGCGGTTATTCCGGTTTACCGCGCTCACCTGGCTAAAGAGCCTCAGGATATGCATACCCACCTGCGCTATGCTTTTGCACTGGCACAAACCGGCAACCACAGTACAGCAGCCAGTGAGTATTACATTGTCACACAATCTAAACTGAATTCACCCGATACTCAGTTTCATTATGGCTTTAACCTGGCCCGCAGTGGTAACTACCGGGAAGCCATAAAAGTCTTCAAACGCATCCAGGCCCGGTTACCCTCAGGCGAGCCGTTACCCGGCTTTCTTGATAATTTCATTCAGAACTGGGCGCAGGACTGGATGGATAAAAACTTCCGGCTTTACCGAATGAACTATAGCGATGCCTATCGCAATAACCCACGCTGGCAACGTCATAAATCCGGACTGTTCAGCAAAAACAATCAAATCAGGGTCACGCTTAAAGAGCCTGTTTTACTGAGCCGACAGCTTCGCAAAGATCGCAGTGTTGACTATAAAGTACGTTTTTTCCAGATTTATCAGGCTGACCGGCTTAAAGACAAAGGCTACAAAACCCTGGTGATTCGCTGCGCCGGTGAAGATTGTGTAATTCAGCAGGAAAGCTGGCAAAAAGGCTCCGGCAGTAATGCCAAAACCAAAGCACAACATAACCGCCTTAGAAAATTAATAGAGCAGGAGCTTATAAAATTAAAAGTTGCTTCCCTGGAAGCAGAGCCTGGCGATAAAGTTATTCATGAAATTTACATGGGGCAGGGTGTTGAGAAACGCTTAAAAGCTGAAGATCTGGTCTTTACCAAAAGCCAGGCCTCGCCGGTTACACTGGATCAGACAGACCCGACCTCGGTATTGCTCAGCCAGGACAGGCAAATTGCTTTAGTCACAGATCAGCAAACCCTGACCAGGCGAGCAGGGCTGGAATACCGCCTGTTTACCGACTCTGATAATGCCAGATACAAAATGCTTTCACTGAGTCTGGACCACCCGGCCAGCGATTATTTATTCAGCCTGAACGGCGGACCTTTCAGTTTCAAAGATAAACTTTGTGTCGGTGAAAGCGGCCTCAGCCTGGATTTTTCGCTTCAGCGGGATAACCTGACAGCAGGCGTTTATCTGGACACTCTGGATAGTCAAACCTCACTTCTGCCTTACCTGACTAAATCCTTACCTGATAATGCTACGCTGAAATTTTCAGCCCGAAACCTGTTTTTTGACAAACTCAGCTGCAACAGCCTGACCGGGCAGATTAAAAAATATGAAGCCGCTTACAGTCGCTATAAGGCCCTGGAGCATAACCGCTCTCTCTGGTACTCCGCCGCGCTGGGTTATATAGACGACAACAACCTGGATATGACCGGACAGTTTGACTATAACTTTCATCAGGGTCAGTTATCGGCCCTGAATTATAATGTGTCTCTGGCTGGCTGGTATTTGTGGAATCAGGAAGAAACCCCGGCTTATTACTCGCCCCGTTTTTATGATTCAACTCGCCTGAATATCCGCTCATCCCTCAGGCTCAATAAAAAGCTGGATCTGGTCGCCGACACCGGCCTTGGTTACACGTTCAAAGACGAAAAAATACTTTATCAGTATGGCATCCGGCTGTTATACCCGATCGAAACAGGGGTTGCGGCCAGCATTGGTTGTCGGGAAAGTAACAGCAGTAAGGCCAGTGCAACAGGCGATTCCTATGCCAGCACTGATTGCCTGGCTGCCATCGAGTATCAATGGTAATGAAAGCCTTTTTCTTTGTTTTATTTCTGGCCGTTCTGGGGGGACTATCGGTTCTCTCGGTTATTAATCTTCATGAAATTTATTTTTCGGTTGAATCGGTTCTGATTCAGTCCGGGGTGCTGATCTTATTTTTATTTACCCTGGTCATCACTTTTCGTTATCTTTTTCTGATGATTTTTTCGATTCTGAAAACTATCCAGCGCACCACACTCGAAGAAGATTATCAGCCCTCCGGCCTGAAAGTCTCCATTATTGTGCCGGCGTACAACGAAGAGGTGGTCATCGAAAAGTCCATTATTTCGATCATGCAACAAACCTACCCTTTTATTGAAATTGTGGTGGTTGACGATGGCTCCGGCGACAATACGTATGCCCGTGCCAAAAAGCTGGAATACAGCCACAGCCGCTCATCGCTGGTTGTTTTACGCAAAACCAACGGGGGTAAAGCCAAAGCCCTGAACTATGGCATAGAACACAGCACCGGCGATTTGATTATGGTGGTTGATGCAGACTCCAAGTTATCGGACGATGCCGTTGAGCTGATGGTACGTTATTTTGATAATGAACAAATTGCGGCGGTTGCAGGCTCCGTCTATGTCAGCAACCGTACCAACACGCTCACCCGTTTGCAGGCACTGGAGTACATCGAAGGGCTCAACATGGTGCGCAACGGCCAGGCCTTTTTTAAGCTGGTTAATATTATTCCGGGACCCATCGGTATTTTCAGAAAATCGGCTATTTTAGAAGTCGGGGGTTATGACAGTGACACCTTTGCCGAAGATGCGGATCTCACGCTCAAGCTGATCACCAAAGGCTACAAAATTGATTTTGAGCCTGAAGCCTTTGCCTATACCGAAGCCCCCGATGAGCTTCTGGATCTGCTGAAACAACGCTACCGCTGGACCCGGGGCATACTGCAATCTATTGGCAAACATAAATCCCGCCTTGTGAGGGTGACTCAAAAGCCTTCGATCTCGCTTGTACTCTGGTATATGTTATTTGAGTCCATTTTCTGGCCATTTATGGACATTTTAGGCACCCTGTTCTTTCTCTATATCTCTTATGTATCCGGGGCCAGTTCGTTTATTTTTTACTGGTGGCTGCTCTTTACCATGCTCGATATCGCAGGGGCACTCTACTGCGTACTCACTACACGGGAGAGCCTCTCTCTCGTTTTTTATGCAATACTCTACAGACTCTACTTTATCTCCATTATTAATATATCGAAGATTTTTGCCACTATTGAAGAGTGGCTGAATCTTAAGATGGACTGGGGAAAATTAGATCGCAAAGGAGGTATCTAAGTGGATCTGATCGCTTTTATGTCGATGATTATCCTGGTTATTACAATACTGACGTTGGTTTTTGGCGTAATCGCCTACTTCCTCTACAAGATCCGGGAGCAACGCAACAAACAGAAAGATGCTGTCACCTATGAGGGTAAGCTTGATGAGCTTGGCACTGAGTACATATTCTTCGAAAAATAATTTATTTTCACCCCTGAAAAAAAACAGTACTTATGGTTTAGGGGTGGCAATATTTTTTGTATTTCTTACCATCGGCAGTGCTCTGGTGGCCTATGAGCTGTACCTGAATTATTTCCCTCAGGAATCAGCTTATACCGGTAGCACGGTAAGGGAAGCCCACCCGCAGGAACTGGTTTTCCTTAAATCGGACCACACCATTAAAAAATTAAATTCATTCGGCCTGAGTGAACAAAACTACCTGACCCGGCTACAAAAATTCAGTGATACTTACCGGAAAAAAGGCTATCGCACACGTTACATTGAAGAAAGCGAACTGCCGACCCTGCCTTCAGATACGGTGCTTTTTGCACTGGATACAATCAATCTGACCGATCAGGCACTGCAGGATATTCAGCGTTTTGTCCGTAACGGCGGCTTTCTGATGTTTAACTATCACTTTGCTTACCATGCAGGTGAAACTTACCGAAACAACGCCGCTATCCAGGAAATTACCGGGCTAAAACACCCTGATGGTCTTTCCCACGTCAAAAGCAACCAGCTGCTTTATGTCACCCCCCGCATCCTGTCACCTTTATCCGGTGACGTTTACCCCAAAGGGGCGCGTATGGGGCTGGAGCTATACGATGCATTACCTGTGTTTGTATCCGATAATCTGGAGCCGGATGCAATAGCCACCAACTGGGCGGTCACTTCACCCATGACCGTTACTGCTGATAACAGCGAGGAAACTAACCTCAGCTATAAAGAAGCGGGGGTACTCTGGCATGGTCGTTACGGCCGGGGCAACTGGGTTTACAGTAATCTTCCGTCATACAGCCTGTTTTCCAGCACAGACGCCCGGGATAACCTTGAACAATTACTCGCAGGTATTGCCGGACATGCGGTTTCACCCTTAACCCTGACAGCTTACCCTTACCTTAACGCCAGCCAGCCCGTTTTTATCTCTGAAGATACCGAATACAAGTTCGAGTCATTCAGAGGTTTTATCGATGCGGCTAACCGGTATAAAGTCCCGGTCACCGCATTTCTGGTCGCAAGCCTGGCAGAACAACACCAGGATCTGGTCGGTGAAGCCGATCAGAGCCCTTATATAGAGCTTGCCTCACACAGTTATTCCCACAAAAAAATTCTGGGCACCGGGGCTGACAATGTTCACAAAGAAACAGCAGGGTCCAAGGCCGTTATTGAAAGCTTAGCTCAGGCTAAAGTCGTGACAGGTTTTCGGCCACCCCGGGAAGAACTGGACAAACTTATGCTGCAGCAGCTTGCGGGCGCAGACTACAGTTACATCCTGGAAAAACATAAAAACTTCCAGTACCCAACCATTGAAAATTCAGCGGTACCACTCTACAGCATCCCCAGAAACGCCACTGATGATTACCAGTATCTGGTTAATCTTGACTGGGATACCGATGCTATTTACCGCCGAATGGTCAGTGAAACCAATCTGATCAGCTCCATCGATGGCATTTACAGCCTGAGCATTCATACTCACCTGATGGCCTACAAAAAAAACATTCAGATTATTGAGAAGTACTTCCGGTATCTGAATCAGCACCCCGAACTCACCCCGATGACAGGCAGCGACCTGATTCGTAAAGTACAACAGACCGGTAAGCTGAAGTACAACGTGGCAACCACGCAGAAAAATTTCCTGATTAAGGTTAATAATGGTAATGCGAGTGTTATAGACAGCGTTAAATTCCGCGCTTACTGGCCTGCAGGCAAACGACTTCGGACAGTTAAAGCAGAGATCATTGGCTCGAAAATTGAATATATACATAACGAAAAACTCGGCCATACGGACATAACCCTCTTTAATCTGAAACCAAAATCAACCCTCAGCCTGATTGCTGAGTACCTGTAGTCCATGATAATGACTAAACATCTGTGCCGGTTGTTGATGCTGCTTTGTATGCCCGCTGCTGCCAGCTTATATGCGGCTGAGGACTTTTATATCGGCCAGGGTGGTTACGAACTCTGCAAAGAGGGACGGCACCTCAAACCATTTGGCAACGGTTGTGGCAATCGGCGTATTGCCATTACCGAAGTGCTTCCCCGACTGACGCCCAATGCCAATGCGGTCTCCATCTGGATCACCCGGGACTGGCAGGAAGACTGGTATGACGCACAGGAAATAGAGCAGCAATTTATCAATAAAGGTTATACCCCCCTCTTTATTTTCTACTGGTTTGCCGATGAAATATCACCCGATTTTATAGAACAAAACCGGGCTGCTTATTTCAAAGACCTGCAACGTTTCACCCGTTTTATCAGCCGGATAAAAGGTAAAAAGCTGGTTATCCTGAATCCTGAATTTAACCAGAACGGCGCAGAAGCTTATGAGCCTTTTAATGATTTACTGATTCAAAGCATGCGTGAAGTGCGTAAGGCCGGACAAACTAAAGCCAGTTTCTGTATTGGTGATTTTGGCAATTACAGCCAGATTATTGACCTTAATAACTGGAAAGACTTCCATCCCAGTGTGCACCGCGCCGCCAAAGAAGCGGACTTTATCAGTTTTCAGGAAATGCGCGCTGTTACCCGTAATAGTCCCGCCCAGATAGCCAAAACCGCTTATCGCTCGCTGGCCTTCGCGACCTATCTGCATGAAACCTACAATAAACCCACCTTTCTTGCTTACCTGGCGCTGTCCAGCTACGGCAAAGGGGGAGAGGCTATGCAGGCGCATGTGTATCAGGGAATAACAGACTTAATGCCCCTGTTTCGGGAACACGCAGATATGATTGGCTTTAACAGTTTTCATCTGATCGATATTCCCGATCACCAGGGCTACTTTAACGAGGCAGAAAAGCACTTTGGGCTGCTGGATAAAACCGGCAACGCAAAGCCTGCCCTGGCACCTTTTCTGCAACTGACCCGCTAGTTTTTTCCCCTTAAACAACAAAAGGCCTCCGGAAGGGGGCCTTAGATTTACCCGATCAGTACTTGATCTGTCAGCACCTTGTTAACGCCTAATTCCGGCAGTGTTTACCTTTTTTATCACCCTGACCGAAATAGCGCTCGCCCAATGCAGGTCGGTTTTTTTTCATTTCAGCAAACGTGGCCCGCTGCTCTTCCGTCAGAACCGCGTTAAAATCCTGCCGGTGCTCCGCCCGCAGCAGCAACATGCTTTCTGTATTAGCCGCAACCTCTGCAGCCAGTTTGTTAGCCTGAGCCTGATAGTCAGCTGCATTAGGATCCAGGTTACGCAGGGCTTGTTTGCCACTGCGCAGTGCTCGCATGTTTTTCTGCATGTCAGCAAAGTTCTCAGCAATCTGATTGTCCAGCTTTTCCTGCTGCTCTTCGGTCAGGTTAAGCTTATCCGCCATACGGTTTTTCATATGATGCCCCATAGGGCCACGCTCAGAACAACCCTGTCCAAAAGGGCCACCGGCATAAGCAATGCCTAATCCACCCAGACTCAGTGTCAGAACGGCCATACCTGCAATTAGTTTATTACGCATTTTGAAATCTCCGGTTCTTTGTATGCTTGTCGTGTTGTGATTCGATGACTTTATTATTAAAAATAACCCTGCAAAGTTGGGTAACCGGGGTGTAAAGATAGGTAAACATGGAAATTTACTTATAAAAAAACCGGCGCCGGTAAATTATCGGCTTAACCAATAATCACCTGCGCCGGTTGAAAAGTGTGGATTCCTGAGAGTCTTCGAGCACTGAAGATATAACCTGATACAAAATCCACAGAGGTTATTCTGACGTTTTCCCGGGTTAAGTTAAGCGCACATTATGTAAAGTTAGGTAAAAAGAGCTGGGCACCGGGACTGTGCCCACTATGATGGAGGCATGATGTATTGAACAGGAATTAAAAATGGATAAGCCAAGCCGCCTGTTAATGGTGGATGACGATACCGAGCTCTGTGAGTTGATCGGTGATTACCTGGAAAATGAAGGCTTTTCTGTGGAATTTGCCCATAATGCCAATGAAGCCCAACAGAAATTAGTGCGCGCTGAGCGTTACGCGCTGATGATTCTTGACGTGATGATGCCCGGACGCAGTGGCATGGAATTATTGCAGGAAATCCGTCCCCGATTACAACTGCCGGTCATTATGCTAACCGGGCGCGGGGAAGATATCGACCGTATCCTGGGCCTGGAAATGGGGGCGGATGACTACCTGAGCAAACCCTGCAATCCACGGGAATTAGTGGCACGTATCAAAGCGGTATTAAGACGTGCAGAACCTCAGGTACGCCCGACACTTTTCCCCGACCAAATAATCAGCATAGCGGGTATCCGTCTTGATCCGGGGCTACGTGCAGTCTGTATAAACGATGAGCCTGTCGAACTGACAGCAACAGAATTTAACGTTCTGGCTTACCTGATGAACAATGCCGGCACGGTGATTAGCAAAGAACAGCTCACCGAACTCGTGCTACACCGAAAGCTGACGGCCTACGACCGGGCTATTGATGTGCATGTCAGCCGGGTTCGCCAGAAATTAGCACGTAGCCTGCCGGATACCGAGCTTATAAAGACACTCAGAGGCATGGGTTACCAGTTTATCCGAGGCACTTTATGAAGTGGTACCGTCGGCTTTTTGTCAAAATTTTTCTTTCCATCTGGATCGCCAGTTTTCTGGTGTTAGCCACGACTACACTGATTATCGGCTCAATCTCAGAAAAAGAAAAAATACGCCATGTGATCACCGCCACCGCTCAGGGGCATGCCGAACGGGTTATAGAGCGTTATGAAGAGAATGGGTTTCGTCCCCGGAATCCGCCTCGGCCTGTTGATCGCTGGCGTAACGGTCACGAACGCAGTGAGCGAAAAAACCGTAGTTACTTTGAAGAACGCTTCACACGCTGGAAAAAACGTAATCTGATCCGTGTTATTGACCTGACATCATTAATGCAGATTGCAGGGCCTCCACCGGGTGCCTGGAATAAACACCTGGAAGTGATACGCTTTAACCTGACGTCTGCACATAAACGTGCTTATCAGGTGGAAGTTGTTCTGGACTGGGAGCAATCTCCCTTCGCCCATTTTTTGCGCACTATGTTATCTATCCAGGCCGTATTAATTTTACTGGTATCCACTCTGGCGGCCAGCCTGTTAACCTGGATTATAGTGCGGCCCATCAACCGCCTGCGCACCCACACTCAGGCGCTCTACAGCGGGGAACTGGCAACCCGGGCCGATGAAAAACTCAGTAGCAGGGGGGATGAAATCGGTGAACTCTCCAGAGAGTTTGATCGGATGGCCGAGTTCGTTGAACAAACACTCAATTCTCATCAAAAGTTGATGCAGGATGTCTCCCATGAACTGCGTGCCCCGCTGGCCCGGCTGCAGGCGGCTGCGGGTCTGGCAGAACAACGCTGGGGGGACGATAAAGTAGTTAATCGTATTATCCGTGAATGTCAGCGCCTGGATGCCCTGATCGGGGAAATATTAACCTTGTCCCGACTGGAAAGCAGCGAACCTTCCGGTGAGCTCTTTGAATTAACAAGCTTATTAAAAGAGTTGGTCGAGGATGCCCGTTTTACAGCCGGGAAACGGGCAATCAATTTTGATGCGGATCGTTGTCATTGCCGGATTCAGGGCAACCCGGCCCTACTGGAGCGGGCCCTGAATAATATTATTGGCAATGCCTGTAAACATACAGACGAACAGGCTGCCATAGACCTGACCATCAGCCAGGAAAACAAGCACTGTGTTTTAACGATACGTGACCACGGGCCAGGGGTTTCGCCTTCTGCGCTGCCCCATTTATTTGAGCCTTTCTATCGGGATACCCAGAGTAATAACGGTTACGGACTGGGTCTGAGCATTGCACGGCAGGCCATACAGCGCCTTGGTGGTACAATTAAGCTCAACAATCATCCACAGGGAGGATTGGAAGTCTGTATTCACCTACCGGCATCTCAGCTCTCATAAAAACCCGGCAGGTCTAAAATTGGCTCCAGTGCTCTGAGCGCCGTCTGAACCTCATCGATCAGTGCCGGATCACACAGATCCTGCTGGCTTAACCGATCACGGTAATACCGGTTAATCCAGTCTTTCAGGGCACTGTAACGGTCAGGGTTCAGCAGCACACCCTGATGCATAGCCGCAAATTCCCGGTCGCTCAGGGGAACCCTGAGACGCAGGCAAGCCGGGCCACCGCCGTTTTTCATGCTTTGTTTAAGGTTAATATATTCAACCCCTGACAGGGCATTATCTGCAGCGAGAAGCCGATCTATAACCCCCCGGGCTGCCTGTTGTTCCTGGCACTCAACCGGTGCTATCAGTAGCATGCCTGCCTCTGTGCTAACGAGCTGACTGTTAAATAAATAACTAGAAACCGCCTGCTCCACTGATAAGTGCCGGCTCGCAATCTGTTCGATAAACAGCTCACCCCGCTCACCCCATAAACGCCTTAACTGATCGAGTTTTTGGGGCTGATCCAGCCAGGCCTGCTCATGAATAAGCAACAAGTTCCGGTGCCCGACTGCAATCACATCATTATGAAAAACACCCTGATCAATACTGTCCGGATGCTGCTGCACTAATAATGAATTTGTCCGGTTAAGCTGGTGGCTGCGCCTGATGGCACAAGCCGCTTCCCAGGTGTGACGGGCAGGGTATTTAACGGGCCGCTCTTTTCCTGGCTTTTGTCCAAAGGTCAGCAGGCTGATACCCGGTAAATCCGGCGCGGCGCAAAGCCGGGTAAAATTAGCTGCACCTTCATCACCCAGTTCACAGCTGGCGGGCAGGGCACTGTGGTGTATAAAGTGCTGCGGGTGGCTGAAAATACGCTTAAGAATACGACTGTTATGTTCTGTTTCCAGACTGCGATGCAGGTTAAATACCAGATTAGCGGGAGTAAACTGCACCTTATCTTCCGGACTGTCGACCGATGCTGTCACTGTTGCGCTGTTTGCCGCCCACATGCCTGAAGCCGAGTAACAGGCGGATAACAGGGCCGGGGCTTCCTTAGTGGCCGTGCTAAGCAGCCAGGCATCCGTACCGCTAAAACCCAGCTGTCTTAGCAAATCCAGGCGTGGCCTTAGCGGCGGGGGCAATACAGCCTGCGCGATTCCCAGGTTGTGCAATAACCACATTTTTTCCAGCCCCTGCAGCGCCGCCTGTCTGGGGGAAGCAACTTGTCCTCCATGCTTCTGACTGGCAAAGTTGCCTGATGAAAGCCCGGCGTAATGGTGGGTTGGGCCCACCAGTCCATCCATATTCAGTTCCTGATAACGCATAGCTTAGTCCTCTGCATTCAGGCCCGGAGGCCGCTGAGCAGGTATCTCAAGGCTCGGGCTTAACTGAGACGCAACCGGGTAAGCACAGTAATCGGCGGCGTACCAGGCACTGGCACGATGATTACCACTGATACCAATCCCCCCAAAGGGCAATGCACTTGAAGCGCCTGTCAGCGGTCGGTTCCAGTTGATAATGCCGGCACGTACCTGCTGATCAAAGTGTTGAAAAATAGCCGGGTTATCCGTTAAAACACCCGCCGCCAACCCGTAAGCCGTATGGTTTGCTTCACTGATCGCATGCGCTAAATCATCCACACGAATCAGTTGCAATAAAGGCCCAAAGTGCTCTTCATCCAGGCGAGGGCGCATTGCACTGACATCAACAAGCCCCGGCGTTAAAAACGCATAGTTTGGCTCGGGGCGGGTCAGGGGCACTAATATCCTGGCACCGGCACGCACCAGTCGCTGTTCTGTATTGAGCAGTTGCTCTGCTGCCTGATTGCTGATCAGACAACCCATAAAAGGCTGAGGCTGCTGATTATAAGAGCCAACTTTTATCTGACCGATGGCAACCATTAGCCGATCAATAAAGTGATCACCCGCCGGGCCTTTAGGTACCAGCAGGCGGCGGGCACAGGTACAACGCTGGCCCGCACTGATATAAGCTGACTGAATAACCTGATAAACCGCAGCCTCCGTGTCCGCAACCTCCATCACCAGAAGTGCATTATTGCCGCCCATTTCCAGCGCCAGTATTTTCTCGGGATGCCCTGCAAATTGCTGATGCAGATAACAACCCGTTGCCGCGCTGCCGGTAAAATAAAGCCCGTTAATCCGGGGCTGAGCCGCCAGCGCCGCGCCTGTATCCCGGTCACCCTGTACCAGATTTAATACCCCGTCGGGTAGTTCTGCTTTTTGCCAGAGATGCATCAGTAATTCTGCGGTACGCGGGGTCAGTTCACTGGGTTTAAAAACCAGTGTATTACCCGCCAGCAACGCCGGAATAATATGGCCGCAGGGCAGGTGTGCCGGAAAATTATAAGGACCAAAAACAGCGACGATACCGTGAGGCCGGTGTTGAAGACGGCTGGTAATACCTTCACTAATACTCTCATGGTCAGGCGTTCTCGCCTGATAAGCATTAATGGATAGCTCAACTTTATTCAGCAAAGCAGTCACTTCGGTATCTGCTTCCCAGAGCGGTTTACCGGTTTCCTGCCCAATCGTATCGGCCAGCAGAGCACGATAAGACTGCACCTGCTGGTGAAAGCGTCTGATAAAGTTCAGCCGCTGATCAAAACTTCTGCCAGCCCAGCCTTTAAATGCCTGATCAGCTGCGGCAACAGCATCATTGACCTGCTGAGCCGTTGCCGCTTTACCTTGCCAGATTGGTTCACCATTAGCCGGGTTCTCTGAATGCATCAGCTTACCTTCACCGGCACACCAGGCACCGTTGATATACAAAGAGGCAACCGATTTCATGATGATCTCCTTTTTAACTCAACGATGCGGACCTGGTCACCCGCGTTAACTTGCAAGGCCTGAGCCGTTTCAGCGGTCACAGTAACCTGATCACCCATCTCAGACAGGGCACTTTTAGTGCAGCGAAACGCCTTTAGCCGGGTATTGCTGATCAGATATTCATCGGCGTTATCAGGTACCTGCCCGATAAGCACCCGCCGATAACGACTGTGCTGAATCGCCCGGATATGCTCAGGATGTGCCGCAACGGTGGGGCCTGCATCAAAAATATCCACATAGTTTTCATACCTGAAACCTTCAGCTTCCAACATACGGCGCGCAGGTTCAGTATCAGGGTGTACCTGTGCAATGACCGCCTGAGCGTCTTCCGGCAGCAGGTGAATATAAATGCTGTGTTTAGGCATCAGCTCCGCAATAAACACTTTGTTGCCCGCACCGGTCAGGTAATCCGCTTTGCTGTACTCCATCGAAAAAAAACGCTTTCCCAGCCCTTCCCAGAAAGGTGAAACACCCGCCTGATCGGTAAAACCGCGCAACTCTGAAATAATCTTAGGTGCAAAACGCGTCGGGTGTTCGGCCATAAACAAAAACCGGCTTTTGGAGAGTAACGCTCCGTTGCCAGAATGGCGCTGACCCGGATGAAGATAGAGAGTGCACAACTCTGAACAGCCGGTGTAGTCATTACAAAGATAGAGTGTCTGGAAGCTGTTATGTATGTTCAGTTCACGTGAAGCATGCACCAGCGTACCAATACGGTAGTGATACCAGGGGGAAGATAAACCTACCGCGGCATCAATGCCGCAAGTCCCCGTTACCTGGCCGGTTTCAGTATCTTGCATTACAAATAAATAACGGGCGGGGCCGCTCTGTTGTATATCCTGTGACAGAGCCTGCTCTGCATGAAGAATACGTTGCCTGAGCAGCTCTGCATCCACAGGCAATGAGGTAAATCCCGGGCCGGTATCTACGGCAATCTGATAAAGGCATTCCAGATCAGAGAGATGGATAGGGCGAATAATATTCATAACTCAGGTCTCCGGTGCCGGATAAAAAGGCAGCCCGTGATGCGCCAGCTGAAACAACAGCAGTGCGCTCAGGCCCGCTCGCTCAGTCAGACTGTCCAGGCAGATATATTCATCGACACTGTGAATAAAACCACCTCTGACACCCAAAGTATCTATATTAGCCAGGCCCAGATTACTGAGATTATTGCCATCACAGCATCCCCCGGTTGGCTGCCAGTTAAGCTCCAGGTTCAGTGCCGCACCACAATCTTTTACCAGCTGATATAAGGCCAGGTGCTTATGATCCAGTTGTTTGGGCATACGACCAAAGCCCCCGTACAAACGGGCACTAAAGCCCTCACACTGGTTGATGCTCTGCTGAATTTTCTCCAGCTGCATCAAACTCCAGTGCGCATCCTGCGCGGTTTTTATCCGGATATTAAACTTAACAACCGTAAGATCCGGTACCTGGTTGGTGGTTTCCCCACCCGCAATAATACCGGTATTCAGGGTGAGCCCTTCGCGGACACCGTTTAGGGCTTCCAGCTGACCAATGGTCCGGGCAGCAGCAACAATCGCATTACGCCCGTTTTCAGGTTCCCGACCTGCGTGGGCACTGCGCCCCTGAATAAGCAAACTAAAATTACCACTGCCTTTACGGGCACCTGCCAGGCAGCCATCCGGCAGACAAGGCTCATAAACCAGCCCGATATGATGATGGACAGCTTCTTTAGCCAACCAGGCGGCAGAACCCGGCGAGCCAATTTCTTCATCGGGGTTGAGCAAAACCGTCCAACCCAGATTCGCGCAAAGGGGGTGCTGTTCCAGGGCCTCAAGCGCAGCCAGCATTACCAGCAGCCCACCCTTCATATCAGCCGCTCCCGGGCCGTTCAGTGTATTTTCAGTCAGGTAAGTGGCCTGTTGAAAGCCAGACTCAAGTGGAAAAACAGTATCCAGATGACCACAAAGCAGTACCTGCAGCGGTGCCCTGGGACGTTTTCGCAAACACCAGAGTGATGCCAGCGGGGACTCAACAGACTGGCCAGACAACGTAATTTTCTGCCAGGGGTCCAGCTGTATTTTTTCAACCGGGGCAGCCAGGCGCTCAGAAAATAGCGCACTAATAAGCGCACCCACCGCATTCACTCCCTGATAATTCTGAGTTCCGCTGTTAAGGTTAACCAGCTCCAGCAGCCGCGTCTCCATCCAGGGTCGCTGCAGGGAAAGTTGCTTAAGAATGTCTGCCTCAGTTGCATGAATAATGGCACTCATTACCTTGGCTCCTTTACAGAGCACCACGTAAGCAGGCGTAAGACGGGAATACGTGGCCTGAAGAGTTTTATGATTGACAGCCCGGTTAACGGTCTGCTCAAAGAGCACTGCCGCTGTATTCAGGCATTATCAGCCGCCCCCCAACCGGAGGACACTCTCTTTCAGTTTAGACGCAAATTATCGGGCAGTGATGACACAGGAAAGCAGAAGGGAATTCTTTGGAAAAGCACCCGGTGACAGTTAATTCGATTGTAACAACACTTTCAGGCGACTTATCTGAGCCTGAAGGCTGTGGCTTAACTCAACCAGTTGACGCTGTTTTTCAAACCGTTCGTTATTACTCATCGACCCATAGTGTTCTATCAAGGCCTGCGCCTGCCGGTGTACTTCATGATGTACCGGCTCTATTTCAATAAACTCCTGACGATGGCCCAAATGTACACGGCCCAACCCATAATACCAGCGCCCAAAACGGCAATTATGACTGTCACCATAGTGCTTGAGTCCCGGACTACCGTTACCATTCAGCTGGTCTGTCAGCTGATTTAACCAACGTATATGCTCCATTTCTGCCAGCACCAGCGCCCGGTGCTCAGGAGAAAGGTAACCGGTATCCACCTGCCACTCATCCCCAGGTGACCAACTTTGTGCCCAGGTTAATGCCTGCTCGCCGGGCATCGGCCGGGCAATACCATAACCCTGAACCACCGTACAACCGAGCTGCACCAGTACTTGTCCATGCTCAGCAGATTCAACCCCTTCAGCCACAAGCTGCCGGTTAAAAGCCCGGGCAAGACCAATCACACTTTCCACAATCGCCATATCTTCAGGGTCATCCAGCATATCCCGTATAAATGACTGATCTATTTTCAGGGTTTCTGCCGGCAAGCGACGAAAGTAAGTCAGGGAAGAGTAGCCAGTTCCAAAATCATCCAGGGCAATCCTGAAACCCAGTGTCTGACAGGCTTTAAAAACCTGTCCTGCATGATGCATATCCTCAAGCGCCGAAGTTTCCAGCACCTCAAACTCCATCATACCGGGAGAAACACCGGGGAATGCATCCATATAATCGTGCAGGCATTGGATAAAATCACCCGACAGCAAAGTGGCACCCGTCAGGTTAACACTCAGTCGAAATTTCACGCCTTGGGAGAGCCAGCTATCCAGCAACGAGAAGGCCTGCTGAAGCACCCAGTGATCAATTTCAATGCCAAGCTCATGGCCCTCAACTATCGGTAAAAACCGGGCGGGCAATAGTAAGCCATGCTCAGGGTGCTGCCATCGAATCAAAGCTTCAAAACCCAGAACCTGGCCATGCACCAGGTCTACCTGAGGCTGCATATAAAGCTCAAATTCATTTTTCTTCAGCGCCTGCCGGATACCGTCAAGAAATTCACGGCGGTGAAGGTCATGTTGATCATGAGCCAGGTCGTACAGCTGATAGCGATTACGCCCGGACAGCTTGGCCTGGTACATTGCCTGATCAGCATGACGTAACAACAAGTCGGCGTCTGAATCATCATCGGGATATAACGTAATGCCCATACTGGCTGACACCTGAAGCTCTGCCTCACCAATCAGAATAGGGCTGGAGATCGTGGATAAAATACGTTCAGCCGCCAGCTCAGCTTCCTTGATACTCTCCAAATCAGTTAACAATAAGACAAACTCGTCTCCGCCCAGGCGTGCAACCGTATCTTCACCTCGTGTTACCTGCTTTAAACGTTTTGCTATTTCAACCAGTAATAAATCACCCACATCATGGCCATGATGATCATTAACGGGTTTAAAACCATCCAGGTCCAGATAACAAACGGCCGTATAATGACCTTCCCGTTCAGTACGGGCCAGTGCCTGAGACATACGGTCGGCCAGTAAAACCCGATTTGGTAATTTTGTCAGAGAGTCATAATGAGCCAGCAGTTCAAGCTTTTCCTGATGGCTTTTCATTTGTGTAATATCTGAAAAAATACTCACATAATTCGCCAACACAGCATTTTCATCAAAAACGGCAGAAATTGTCATCAGGGCCGTATAAACCTCCCCATTTTTCCGTCGGTTCGATATCTCACCCCGCCAAAAACCTTTGTCGTTAAGGTTTTTCCGCATGAGTGTATAGAAATGACTGTCCTGGCGTCCCGACTTAAGTAAAGAGGGTTCCAAACCCATCACTTCTTCCCGATTAAAGCCGGTAATTTCTGTGAACGTGGGATTAACTTCAACGATTTTCTGCTGTGAGTCTGTAATAAGAATAGCTTCATGGGCGTGATCAAACACACTGGCAGATAACCTTAACCGGGCTTCAGACTCAACCCGGCTGCTATCATCCATCACGTAACCCCGCAGCAACTGAACGTTACCCTGGCTGTCCCGCTCAGCAACCGTATAGTCATATAACCAGACAATACGTCCGCCCTTATGGATCACCCTGTAGCGCTGCTCCCAGCGTGTGCGGCCTTCACTGAAAAAACGCTCCACCTCTGCGCCAACACGTGCCGCATCATCCGGATGAACACAACGGCTATAATTAAAATCCGTATGACGAATTTCATCCGGGCTATAACCGATAATGGACATGATATTTGGCGAAACATAAGTGATGCGCCAGCCCGCTTCAGGTCGCCAGATCAACACACCCACCGGGCCACCGGCAAAGAGATCACGCTCGGCAATCAGCTCTTTTTCTGCAACTTTTTTCTCAGTCTGGTCCAGCATCAGTGTAAACAGGATCTCACGCCCGTTGATATTCATTAAACGGGCACTGAACTGACCATTTCGGATAACCCCGGAGCGGGTTTTAATCTCCAGCTCTATTCCCTGGAGTGACCCCTGCTCACGCAAGCGCTCAATTACCCGGGCCCGTTGCTCATGATGTATAAACAAGCAAAGATCTGCCGCCGAGCGGCCGATTACTTCATCTGATTTGTAGCCCGTCACAGACTCAAAGGCTTCATTAACCTCAATATATTTTCCTGTCTCAAGATCTGTCAGCGCCATAGCAATAGGGCTTAACTGGAAGCTCACTTCAAATTTTCTCTCCAGGACCAGCTTTTCACTGATGGATGTGAATAAGCTTCCCTGTTCAGTTGATATCGCAGAGGCTGCCAGCGGGCCCGTCTGTTTATCACTTACTGATAACGCTGATTTAAACTGCAGGAAAGATAAATCCGTATCTTTCAGCCAGCTTAATAAAGGTGCCGTACCTGAGGCAGATTTTGACGGCCCGAAACAAGGATCTTCCGAGGCCATTTGATGCCGAAGCAATAAAAGCAATGTCTGCAGACAAAGACTACCCGTCACCTCACCGGCCTCATTTTGAACCAGCATAAAATCTGTCTCTTGTGTTAAAACAACACTCAGGATTTCAAATAAGGAAGCATTTTCGTTAACGCATGAGAATTTGCTTAAAGGCAGGCTGCCTACAGGGGCCATCTGATAATGACCCTTTGCCAGAGCACTGAGCACATCAGCCGTTGTTAACCAGCCGCTCGGTTCGCCACCGGTCATCACAACCAGGCCAGTGCTTTTTTGTGTTACCAGCAGATCAATAGCATCCGCCAGCGATGCATCGGATTCCAGGCCAGGCGGACGCCGGTGCCAGGTAGATAAATTTGGAATGACAGCGTCAGAAATCATCCTGTTCTTGAGCCCTCCGGAGTGGCTGACATCCTGTCCGGCCCATCCCTGATCTAAGCACATTGAAACCTGCAGCATCCCTTCATCGAGCCATACAGCCTCGTCATGTAACTTATGCTGCGCCTGTAAACGAGCGTTAGCAAGAAAAAACTGCTAAGGGGATAAGTATTTTTAATTTTTATTAAATAAAAACCGGAAGACCAAAAAACAAAATGTGGATAAAATTACTAACTAAATAATCCGCCTTTTTAAGACGCTAAACTCTGTGTGTAAGCCTGTTAGTATCTGTTGATAATTAAAAGTTTCCTGTTATTAATCAACATACAAAAACCACCGTAACTGTTTGTTTTTTATATTAAAAATAAAACTACCCCCACCTATCCGGTGCTAACAAAAAAGCGGGCATTTCAAAGGCTCAACTCAGGCTCAGTAATTTAATAAACAGGAAAACCTGGTTACAAAATTTTACTCACAAGTTCAACACAACCCGCCAACAAGATCTGTTACAAAAAACATTACCCACAACAACCTGTGGGAAACATGTATAACTCTGGCCCATTTTCCGGGGATAAAAATGTGAGTACTTTTCCCTGTGAATAAACCGGCTTTTTACACACAAACTATGCATCGGGCTACAAAGAGCTTACCTTCACTTTATAACCAAGGTTAGATAAGCGTTAACTCACTGATTTTTTAAAACTATTTAAGGTTAACAACAGATAAAGCGGGCCCTATTAACAACAATCACAACAAAACATATATATATATTTCTTTTTTAATATTTATATACAAAGGGCAATACAGAAGTGGCTAAATTTTGATCATTTTCTAGCTGGACAGAGAAGGGTATACTTGGCGCCTTCTTCAGAACATATTTCAGGTTCTGTTTTCATAAGCAAGATGAGGTAACGGCAGTGGATTATCCAGGTCGCTTTGATGTCATTGTCATCGGTGGGGGTCATGCAGGTACAGAAGCTGCATTAGCCTCTGCACGCATGGGCGCACAAACACTGCTGCTGACCCACAACATAGAAACTTTAGGACAAATGTCCTGTAACCCCGCCATCGGGGGTATTGGCAAAAGTCATCTGGTAAAAGAAGTTGATGCCTTTGATGGTGCTATGGCACGTGCAACCGACCGCAGTGGTATTCAGTTTCGTGTACTGAACTCCCGAAAGGGACCCGCTGTACGTGCAACTCGTGCTCAGGCTGACCGCATTCTCTACAAAGCAGCCACCCGTTATATTTTAGAAAACCAGCCAAACTTACAGATCTTTCAACAAACAGCAGACGATCTGATTGTTGAAGGTGAAACCGTTAAAGGCGTAATCACTAATACTGGGATTCGCTTTCTCGCTGACTCAGTTGTATTAACCGCAGGTACCTTTTTGGGTGGCATTATTCATATCGGCCTGCAGAATCATTCCGGTGGACGGGCAGGTGACCCACCTTCAATTGCATTAGCAGCACGTTTACGAGAATTACCTTTGCGGGTTGATCGCTTAAAAACAGGCACACCCCCCCGTATTGATGCACGCAGTGTTGATTTTTCGGTGATGCAGGAACAGCCAGGTGATATGCCAACACCGCTAATGTCTTTTATAGGTTCATCTGCAGAACAAGCCCGGCAGATCAGTTGTTATATTACCCATACCAATGCTCAGACCCATGACATTCTGCGAAGTGGTCTTGACCGTTCACCGCTTTATACGGGTGTTATTGATGGGGTGGGCCCCCGTTACTGCCCATCGGTTGAAGACAAAATTATGCGTTTTCCCGATAAAGATCAGCACCAGGTATTTGTTGAACCGGAAGGCCTGACAACCCACGAGCTTTACCCGAACGGGATTTCAACCAGTTTGCCGTTTGATATTCAGCTGGCAGCTGTCAGATCAATTCGAGGCTTTGAAAATGCTCATATTACCCGTCCGGGTTATGCCATCGAATACGATTACTTTAATCCACAGGATCTGAAACACACGCTGGAAAACAAATTTATCCACGGCCTTTATTTTGCAGGCCAGATTAACGGGACAACCGGTTATGAGGAAGCGGCCGCACAGGGCTTGTTAGCGGGTATGAATGCCGCAGCCCGTGCATTGGAGCGTGATCAGTGGTATCCACGCCGGGATGAAGCTTATATCGGTGTACTGGTGGATGATCTGATTACGCTGGGAACGTCCGAGCCTTATCGTATGTTTACCAGTCGTGCTGAATACCGATTGATTCTGCGTGAAGATAATGCGGATCTGCGGCTGACTGAAAAAGGCCGTGAGCTGGGGCTGGTAGGTGATGAGCGCTGGAAAAAATTCAGTGAAAAACGTGAAGCCATTGAAGTTGAAAAACAACGTTTGCGTGATACCTGGGTTCAGCCTAAATCTGCTGAAGCAGAAATACTGAACAAACAGCTGAAAACACCGCTGAGCCGGGAATACAATCTGGCAGACCTGATTAAACGTCCGGAAGTTACTTATAAGGATATTGCCGCGATTAAAGGTGAGGCTGTCTCCGACCCTCAAGTCGCTGAACAAGTTGAAGTTCAGTTTAAATATGCAGGTTATATCGACCGTCAGCGGGCTGAAATTGATCAGATGAGACGTCAGGAAAATACGCCGCTGCCGAATGATTTTGATTATAACCGGGTCAGTGGTTTATCTAATGAGCTGAAAATGAAACTCAATGATGTGAGGCCTGAAACAATTGCACAAGCTTCCCGCATTCAGGGTATGACACCTGCCGCAATTTCCCTGTTACTTGTCTATATCAAAAAACAGCAATTAAGCGCAAAACAGAAAAAGGCATCCGTTTGATGGAAGAGCAGTTAAAGCAAACCCTGACAAAAGGTATTCAACAGATGAGCCTGAGCGTTTCAGACGCACAGGTTGATAAACTGATGGATTACCTGAACCTGCTGATCAAGTGGAACAAGGCTTACAATCTGACCGCCGTGCGTGATCCGGCAGAAATGGTCAGCCGTCATTTACTGGACAGCCTGAGTATTCTTCCTTACATCCGGAATGCCCCGATTATTGATGTGGGCAGTGGTCCAGGCTTACCTGGCATTCCTTTAGCTATTTGTCGCCCTGATCTTGCCGTGACTACACTGGACAGTAACGGCAAAAAAACACGTTTTCAGTTACAGGCCAAACTTGAGTTAGGGCTGGATAACTTGACCGTTGTTCACGAACGTGTGGAAAAGTATCAGGTTGCGCCTTTTACTCAGGTGGTTTCCAGGGCGTTTGCATCACTACTGGATATGATTCAGTGGACAGATCATCTCTGCCATCAACAGGGTGTTTTTCTTGCGATGAAAGGATTGTATCCTGAGGAAGAGCTGGCATCTCTGCCTGCGGACTTCCACTTAAAAACCTGTCATCCGTTAAACGTGCCGGGGACGGAGGGGGAGCGTCATTTACTGATCCTCGGGAGATCCTGAACGTGGTTAAAATACTGACCATTACCAACCAAAAGGGGGGGGTGGGTAAAACCACAACCTGCGTGAACCTGGCCGCCTCACTGGCTGCGACTAAAAAGCGCGTACTGATGATTGATATGGATCCTCAGGGTAATGCGACTATGGGCAGCGGAGTTGACAAACATACACTCGAAATATCGGCTTATGATGTACTGACAGAGCCTGATTGTGCCGCCGATGCAATTATTAAAAATACCCCTGCGGGTTATGATGTCATTGGCGCAAATGCGGATTTAACGGCCGCTGAAGTAGAGCTGCTGCGCCTGACCCACAGGGAATTTCGCCTGAAAATGGCCCTGGAGCCGATTCAGGATCAGTATGATTTTATTCTGATTGATAACCCGCCTTCGCTAAATTTGCTTACCGTGAATGCACTCACCGCCTCTGGTGGCGTCATTATTCCGATGCAGTGCGAATATTATGCGCTTGAGGGTATTTCCGCACTGATAGACACCATCAGGAAAATTAATCAGCGCCTGAATCCTGACTTAAAAATTGAAGGTATTTTGCGCACCATGTTTGACCCCCGGACCAGTCTGGCCAGAGATGTATCGGATCATCTGATCGAATATTTTGGTGATCAGGTGTATCGCACCGTGATCCCCCGTAATGTGCGCCTGGCAGAAGCCCCCAGCCATGGTTTGCCCGCCCTGAAGTATGATAAAAATTCCAGAGGGGCAGTGGCCTACCTGGCACTGGCGGGTGAGTTGATGCGCCGTATAGCTCAGGCGCCAGGGTATAAAAACAAAAAACAGGAAGCATAAAATGGCAGGAAAAAAACGGGGTCTGGGGCGGGGGCTGGATGCACTGCTTTCCGGTGCGACTACGCGTGATGAGGTTACACCGTCTGAAAGCACCCCTCAAAAGACGGGTAATTATCCTGAGCTTGAGGTACACCTGATTCAGCGTGGCCGTTATCAGCCCCGCCGTGACCTTGAACCTCAGGCACTTGAAGACCTGGCCAGTTCCATTCGTGCTCAGGGTGTTATACAGCCGATAGTGGTTCGTCCTGTTGATCATGAGTGCTATGAAATTATTGCCGGTGAGCGTCGCTGGCGTGCAGCCCGGATGGCGGGTCTTGACTCGGTACCGGTGGTGATCCGGGATGTGCCTGATGAAGCGGCCATCGCCATGGCGCTGATTGAGAATATTCAGCGGGAAAACCTCAATCCGATGGAGGAGGCTATTGCACTACAGCGGTTGAAGAGTGAATTTGAGCTGACCCAGCAAGAGGTGGCGAACGCAGTGGGGAAATCCCGCTCTGCGGTGACCAACCTGCTACGACTGATGAAGCTGACCGATGAAGTACGAAAAATGCTGGAATATGGCGACCTGGAAATGGGGCACGCACGGGCTTTACTCCCCTTAGATGAGAATCTTCAGGTTGATGCCGCGCGTGAAGTTGTTGGAAAAGGCTTTTCTGTGCGCCAAACGGAGGCATTGGTTAAAAAACGTCAGTCTGAAGAGTCCCTGTCTGTCAAAGCTAATCCGAAACCGGATGCCCGGCTTGAGCAATGGGCGGATAATTTGTCACAAAAACTGGCTACAAAAGTGAATATTACCCGTAATGCCAAAGGCAAAGGTAAAATTACCATTGCTTACGACTCCAGTGAATCCCTGGCCTCAATCCTTGAAAACTTACAATAAGTAGTGGTTAAAATAGTATCAAATCACTATATGTATGATTATCGGGTGCAGTACAACCTGATACTAAAGCGGATCTATCTCATACATTAGTGCAAATACCTATAAAGGCGGTTGTTTCAGTGCCCCATAGCTCATATAATCGGCTCGCTATTCAGGGGCGTCAACTCCGAAATAGGGCAAAAATTGGAAATAAGTAAATCAGGAATATAGTGGCGCAGATGGGCAAACGGGGCCAGAAACAAGGGAACCACAGCCGGGCCACGCGCAAACAGGTCTTTCGTATCTACCTGATTCAGGCCATGATCGGTATTACGCTTTCAGCAATTTTATTGCTTAAAGATACGGTCACAGCCTACTCTGCACTTTTAGGTGCAGGCTTATATCTGATTCCCAATCTCTATTTCGCCTCACGTGTACTGAAAAGCAAATCCGGCCAGACCGCAAACCGGGCACTGGCTGAGATGTATTTAAGTGAAATATGGAAAATGGGGATCAGTATTGTTGCCTTTGCAGCGGTATTTATCCTGGTTCAGCCTCTGAGCCCATTTTCCTTATTTGGCACTTTCATTCTGATGCAAATCACAGGTTGGTTTACACAGATGAAATTAAATAACCGGTTCCTGAAACTTTGAAAGAGAGACACTGAGAATGGCTAGCGAAAGCGGAACTCTCACATCCTCAGACTACATCTCCCACCACTTAACCAATCTGACGTTTGGTAAGCTGCCGGAAGGCACTACCCGTTATGATGGCTCTGTGGTTGGCGAGGGTGGCACCTGGGCCTTTGCTCACGGTACTGAAGCTGCTGATATGGGCTTCTGGGCAATTAACGTCGATACAATGTTCTGGTCTGTTGGTCTGGGATTTTTGTTTATCTGGCTGTTCCAGCGCGTTGCGAAATCCGTAACCGCCGGTGTACCGGGTAACACTCAGAACTTCGTTGAGACCATCGTCGAGTTCGTTGACGAGAACGTCAAAAGTATCTTCCATCATAAAAATGACATGATTGCGCCTCTGTCGCTGACCATTTTTGTCTGGATTCTTCTGATGAACACCATGGACCTTATCCCGGTTGACTGGATTCCGTTCGTGGCGGCTGAAATGGGTATTTCTTACATGAAGGTAGTACCAACTACCGACGTGAATGCGACGGCTGGCATGGCTCTGAGCGTATTTGGCCTGATTATTTACTACAGCATCAAGGCAAAAGGCCTCGGTGGTTTCATGGCAGAACTGTCCCTGCAGCCGCTGGGTAAATGGTTATTGCCCTTCAACCTGTTCCTTGAAGTGGTTGGCCTGATTGCCAAGCCGGTTTCTCTTGCGCTGCGACTGTTCGGTAACATGTACGCAGGTGAGATGATCTTTATTTTGATCGCATTGCTACCTTTCTGGGTGCAGTGGGTACTGTCCGTACCCTGGGCGATCTTCCATATTCTGGTTATTACGCTACAGGCGTTTATCTTCATGGTCCTGACCATTGTTTATATGGCTATGGCACATGACGACCACTAAATGTGGTGGTAACCGAATTTAAATCATAATGATTTTACTTTAAAAACTTTAACTTTAACTTTTGAAAACTTAAGCGGAGATAAACTGATGGAAATGGCATTGCTGTACATCGCTGGTGCACTGATGATGGGTCTGGGCGCTGTGGGTGCTGCTGTAGGTATCGGTATCCTGGGTGGTAAATTCCTGGAAGGTGCTGCTCGTCAGCCTGAACTGATCCCACTGCTGCGTACTCAATTCTTCATCGTAATGGGTCTGGTCGATGCTGTACCTATGATCGGTGTTGGTCTGGGTCTGTACGTACTGTTCGCTGTTGCGTAAGTAGTCCCAAGTCTTACTACTGACTTGTAATCTACTACTTTACTAACAACTGCGAGAGGTAATGGCGTGAATATCAATCTAACCATCATTGGTCAGGCCATCGCGTTTGCAATTTTTGTTATGTTTTGCATGAAGTATGTGTGGCCGCCAATTACGGCTGCACTGGCAGAACGCAAATCTAAAATTGCTGAAGGCCTTGACGCTGCTGATCGTGCTGAGCGTGATCTGCATCTGGCAAAAGAAAAAGCCGCTGCAGATCTGCGTAAAGGCAAAGACGAAGCGGCCGCCATCATTGAACAAGCCAATAAACGGGCTAACCAGATTGTCGACGAAGCCAAAGAACAGGCTCGTGATGAAGCTGAGCGTGTGAAAATCGCTGCTCAGGCTGAAATCGAGCAGGAAGCTAACCGCGCCAAAGAAGCACTGCGTGCTCAGGTTGCGGCTCTGGTTATCACTGGCGCTGAAAAAATTCTGGAAGCCTCTATTGATAAGAAAGCTCACGCTAAGCTCGTTGAGAAACTGGCAGCTGAGCTTTAAGCGAGGTTTATGATGGCTGAACTTAATACAGTCGCTCGCCCATACACCAAAGCTGTTTTTGAGTGTGCGCTGAGTAACGGAACACTGGATCAATGGTCTGATATGTTGTCTACCGCAGCTTCGGTTGCTGCGGACAAACAGATGATCAGTATCCTGGGTAATCCGGCTCTGACAAGTGAGCAGAAAGCGGAAGCGTTGATTTTTGTTTGTGAAAAACATATCGACGAAGCGGGTAAGAACTTTGTTTCTTTACTGGCTGAAAATAAGCGTCTGCCACTGTTACCAGAGATCAGTGCACAATTCGAACAGCTGAAGGCAAACCAGCAGAAGTCTGTCGACATAGATGTTACGACAGCTTTTGATCTGGATGAGCAGCAGCAACAAAAACTAGCTCAGGCATTAAGCACGAAACTGGGTCGCGAAGTGAATATCAGCTCTACGGTAGATAAGTCTATCTTAGGTGGTCTGGTTATTCGTACCGCAGACCTGGTTATCGATGGCTCAGTTCGCGCAAGACTTGCGAAACTGGCCGAAGCTATGAATTCCTGAGTGTGAGGAATAAACATGCAGCAACTGAATCCATCTGAGATCAGCGAGATTCTGAAGAAACGCATCGAGAAGCTGGATGTGTCTTCTGAAGCCCGTAATGAAGGTACTATTGTCAGCGTATCCGACGGTATTATCCTGATTCACGGCCTCGCAGACGTAATGTACGGGGAAATGATCGAATTCCCTGGTGGTGTCTACGGTATGGCGCTCAACCTTGAGCGTGACTCTGTAGGTGCTGTAGTACTGGGTGACTACCAGGACCTGGTTGAAGGTATGACCGCGCGTTGTACCGGCCGTATCCTGGAAGTACCTGTAGGTCCGGAATTGCGCGGTCGTGTAGTAGACGGCCTGGGCAACCCGATCGACGGTAAAGGCCCGATTGAAACTAAATTGTTTGACGCTGTAGAAAAGGTTGCACCTGGTGTAATCGAACGTCAGTCCGTTGATCAGCCAGTACAGACTGGTCTGAAAGCGATTGATGCTATGGTACCGGTAGGTCGTGGCCAGCGTGAGCTGATCATCGGTGACCGTCAGATTGGTAAATCTGCGATCGCTATCGACGCTATCATCAACCAGAAAGACACTGGCGTAACTTGTGTTTACGTAGCTATTGGTCAGAAGCAGTCGACTATTGCTAACGTAGTACGCAAGCTGGAAGAACACGGCGCAATGGCTCATACCATTGTTGTTGCAGCAGGTGCGGCCGATCCGGCTGCCATGCAGTTCCTGGCGCCTTATGCCGGTTGTTCTATGGGTGAATATTTCCGTGACCGCGGTGAAGATGCACTGATTGTATACGATGACCTGACTAAACAGGCATGGGCATACCGTCAGATCTCTCTGCTGTTGCGTCGTCCTCCAGGTCGTGAAGCATACCCTGGTGACGTATTCTACTTGCACTCCCGTCTGCTGGAACGTGCTGCGCGCGTTAACGCTGAGTACGTTGAGAAGTTCACCAACGGTGAAGTTAAGGGCCAGACTGGTTCCCTGACTGCACTGCCGGTGATCGAAACTCAGGGTGGTGACGTGTCTGCATTCGTACCAACCAACGTAATCTCCATTACTGATGGTCAGATCTTCCTGGAAGCGGACCTGTTTAACGCAGGTGTTCGTCCGGCGATCAACGCTGGTCTGTCTGTATCCCGTGTAGGTGGTGCAGCCCAGACTAAGATCATCAAGAAACTGGGTGGTGGTGTACGTCTGGCATTGGCACAGTATCGTGAATTGGCTGCATTCGCACAGTTTGCATCTGACCTTGACGATGCAACCCGTGCACAGCTGGAACACGGTCAGCGTGTAACCGAGTTGATGAAGCAGAAACAGTACTCCCCAATGTCTGTAGCAGACATGGGTCTGAGTTTGTTCGCTGCCAACGAAGGTTTCCTGAACGACGTAGATCTGAACAAGATTCTGGACTTTGAATCTGCATTGATTGCTTTCTTCAACAGCGAATACGCTGATCTGATGGCTAAGATCAATGATGGCGGTGGTTTCAATGATGAAATCGCAGCGCAGTTCAAGGCTGGTATCGACAAGTTCAAGTCTACCCAAACTTGGTAAGTACTCATCTGAGTAACTTGGATCTGCACCGCGGTGCGGTGCAGATCAGACACTAAGTTAAGGATAAGAAGGCGGAACTATGGCAGTCGGAAAAGAGATTAAGACGCAAATTGCGAGCATCGGTAGTACGCGTAAGATTACCAGCGCCATGGAAATGGTTGCTGCATCTAAAATGCGTAAGGCCCAGGATCGCATGCAGTCGTCCCGTCCCTATGCCCGGAGTATCCGTGGTGTAATTCAGCACCTGGCCAAGTCCAATCCTGAGTACAAACATCTGTACCTCGAGGAGCGTGAGACAAAGCGTGTCGGTTTTATCATGGTAACAACCGACCGTGGCTTATGTGGTGGTTTGAACGTAAACGCTTTTAAAGCAGCTGTCGCCAGCATGGCAGAGTTCAGCAGTCAGAACGTTGAAATTGACGTTTGTGCACTGGGCTCCAAAGCGGTTGCATTCTTTAAAAGCTATGGTGGCAACGTTGTCGCGGCAAAAACCCATTTGGGTGACCAGCCAGAGGTTGGTGATCTGATTGGTGCGGTGAAAGTGATGCTCGATAGCTATGAAGAAGGCAAACTGGACAAGCTGTACATTGTGTCTAACGAATTTGTTAACACAATGACGCAGAAGCCAAACGTTGAACAGGTGCTGCCTCTGAAGGCGGAAGACGATGCAGATCGTCTGAACCATCATTGGGATTACATCTACGAGCCAGATGCAAAAGAGCTGTTAAACAGCTTGCTGGTTCGTTATATCGAGTCTCTGGTCTATCAGGCGGTGGTTGAGAATAACGCCTGTGAACAGGCAGCCCGTATGTTGGCGATGAAGAATGCAACTGACAATGCCGGCGATCTGATCGATGAGCTTCAGATGGTTTATAACAAGGCGCGTCAGGCTGCGATTACTCAGGAAATTTCTGAGATCGTTAGTGGTGCTGCTGCTGTTTAATGCAGTTAACAGGTTTAAAAGTTAAGAGGGTCCGAACATGAGTAGCGGAACTATTGTTCAGATTATCGGTGCGGTTGTAGACGTGGAATTCCCACGTGCCAGCGTACCGAAGGTTTACGACGCATTGACCGTCGGTAAAACCGGCCTGACACTGGAAGTTCAGCAGCAGCTGGGTGACGGTGTCGTGCGTGCGATTGCAATGGGTCAGACAGAAGGTGTAAGCCGAGGTCTGGACGTTGAGAACACAGGTTCTCCGGTATCCGTACCTGTAGGTACTGCGACCCTGGGTCGTATTATGGATGTACTGGGCAACCCGATTGATGAGTGTGGCCCGATCGGTGAAGAAGAGCGTATGCCTATTCACCGTAAGGCGCCTTCCTATGCGGATCAGGCAGCGTCTAACGAACTGCTGGAAACCGGTATCAAGGTTATCGACCTGGTATGCCCGTTCGCTAAGGGTGGTAAAGTTGGTCTGTTCGGTGGTGCCGGTGTAGGTAAAACCGTAAACATGATGGAACTGATTCGTAACATCGCGATTGAGCACTCTGGTTACTCCGTATTTGCGGGTGTAGGTGAGCGTACTCGTGAAGGTAACGATTTCTACTACGAGATGAAAGAGTCCAACGTACTGGACAAAGTATCTCTGGTATACGGTCAGATGAATGAGCCACCGGGTAACCGTCTGCGTGTAGCGCTGACTGGCCTGACTATGGCTGAGAAATTCCGTGACGAAGGTCGTGACGTACTGTTGTTTGTTGACAACATCTACCGTTACACCCTGGCGGGAACTGAGGTATCTGCACTGCTGGGTCGTATGCCTTCAGCGGTAGGTTACCAGCCAACGCTGGCAGAAGAGATGGGTGTTCTTCAGGAACGTATCACCTCTACTCAGACGGGTTCTATCACGTCTATCCAGGCGGTATACGTACCGGCGGATGACTTGACGGATCCATCACCAGCAACCACGTTCTCCCACCTTGATGCGACTGTTGTACTGTCTCGTCAGATTGCGGAGCTGGGTATTTACCCGGCAGTAGATCCACTGGATTCTACTTCACGTCAGCTGGATCCTCTGGTTATCGGTCAGGAACACTACGACATCGCTCGTCAGGTTCAGGGTGTATTGCAGCGCTATAAAGAGCTGAAAGACATCATCGCGATCCTGGGTATGGACGAACTGTCTGAAGAAGACAAGCAGGCGGTATCGCGTGCTCGTAAGATTCAGCGCTTCCTGTCCCAGCCGTTCTTCGTGGCAGAAGTATTTACCGGATCTCCTGGTAAATACGTGTCACTGAAAGACACCATTAGTGGCTTTAAAGGCATCCTGGAAGGTGATTACGATAATCTTCCGGAGCAGGCTTTCTACATGGTTGGCGGCATCGACGAAGTAGTTGAGAAAGCTAAGAGCCTGTAATAAGGTCCCGGCGGAAACACCTTTAAGAGGTAAGTAACATGGCTATGACTGTTCATTGCGACATCGTAAGTGCTGAAGAAGAAGTATTCTCCGGCCTTATCGAATTCGTATCGGTAACAGGTAGCCTGGGTGATCTGGGTATTTACCCGGGTCACGCTCCGCTCCTGTCGGAACTGAAACCAGGCCCTGTCGAACTGCGTAAGCAGGGCGGCGAGCAGGATGTTTTTTATATATCCGGTGGCTTCCTGGAAGTTCAGCCTCATAGAATTACCGTACTGGCAGACAGCGCTCTGCACGCCGGTGATTTGAGTGAAGCTGCGGTTATGGAAGCTAAGAAACATGCTGAACAGGCAATGGGTGACCAGACTTCCGAGTTCGAATACTCGAGAGCTGCATCCCAGCTTGCAGAAGCAACTGCTCAGCTGCGTACTCTGCAGCAGATTCGTCAAAAGCTTAGTCGTTAATCGACTATTGCTCAGCGATTCTTGCATCTGAAAAAGGCAGCCTTATGGCTGCCTTTTTTGTGTCTGCGGTTTAGGTCAGCTTAGAATCCGGGTTTGCGGTTAGTTGTTATAACAAGCCCCATAAGGTATCAAAGACAATCTTCTGGGCGGCTGCCACTTCTTTTGAGTCTATCACTACGGCGGTTGGGTAATTTTCAGACGCCAGAGAAATAATGGCACATTTGGGTGGGTAAATCGCGATATAAGCGGCATCTACAGGGCCTTGTGTGCGAATCCACTTACGTTCTGACAGCTCCGCATCTTCGCCTCCGTCGCCGATTGCAATCACCCGCACCCCAATGCCTTTCTGAATACGCTGATTAGTGTAGGTGGGAAAAGGCCGATACAGGTGGGGGCGAATGGGTTTTGATGAAAAAACCGAATAATTTTTGCATTGCTGCTTTGAAATGGTATTCAGAATATCTTTAAGTACCAGCTCGATCCCCGCATCTCCTTCGTAAAACTGTACATTGCCCGCACTGAAATCGGGGCGAAGGTGGTGAAGCTCAGGAATCACCCGGCTTCTTAACTGATCAATGGCCAGATCCAGCGACTGGCGTTTATCTTCGGCCATTTGTAACAAAACGTCCGGATCACAAGGTGAAAAAAAACGTCGTTTCCCTTTAGGAAGATAAGTGACCACACCTTTTAACTGCATTTCCTTCAGGCACTCGTAGGCCGTACCCCGGTTAATGCCTGACTGCTCTGCAATCGTGCGTATAGAACCAGGCCCCAGGGTTAATAAGGTTCGGTAAAGGGCAACCTCACGGGCAGACAAACCCAGTTGTTCAAAGATTTCATTATTCATATTGTCAATTTTTTAATGACAAGCTGTATTGCATTGGACTGATATTAATTTAAAGTGCAGATAAATCAATCTATTTATAGCTGAACATCATCAGGTCAGCAGACCAGGGAATTTATTTACCTATGTCAGTCGATGTTATTATTTTGGCCGCCGGTCAGGGCAGCCGTATGAAATCCTCCCTGCCAAAAGTGTTACATGCCGTGGGCGGTAAGCCGATGGTGCAGCATGTCATCGATAACGCTGCGGTTTTGCCGGATGCCGCGATTCATGTGGTTGTGGGTCATGGTGCTGAAAAAGTTAAAGATCAGCTTGAAGGCCGGTCAGTGACTATCGCGTTGCAGGCCGAGCAACTGGGTACAGGGCATGCCGTAGCTCAGGCGATGCCGGAAGTTTCTTCTGACAGTACGGTGCTGGTGTTATACGGTGATGTGCCTTTGACCAGCGTTAAGACGATACAGCAGCTGGTTGCTATCGCTCAGGCGGGTGATTTTGGTTTACTGACCGTGAACCTTCAGGACCCAACCGGCTATGGCCGTATTGTTCGTGATCAGGCGGACAATGTTATTGCGATAGTGGAGCAGAAAGATGCGAATGCAGAGCAGCTTGCCATTGCCGAAGTGAATACCGGCATTTTAGCCGTGCCTGCTCAGCACCTTCAGCGCTGGCTGCCCCAGCTTTCGTCTGAGAATGCCCAGGGTGAATATTATCTGACGGATATTATTGCCATGGCCGCAGACCAGGGCTTAACCATTAAAGCGATTCAGCCTGAAACCGAGCAGGAAGTGCAGGGCGTGAATAACCGGGTACAACTGGCTGAATTAGAGCGCTGGTACCAGCTGCGTCAGGCAGAAAACCTGATGCTGAATGGCGCGACTCTGGCAGATCCTTCCCGTGTTGATGTGCGGGGCACAGTGACACAGGGCAACGATATCTTTATTGATGTGAATGTGGTGCTGGAAGGTGAGGTTAGTATTGGCAATCATGTGCGTATTGAATCTAACTGTGTGATCCGTAACAGCTCAATCGGTGATGGCAGTGTGATTAAAGCGAACTCCGTGCTTGAAGAGGCTGTGGTGGGTGAGTCTTGTGATATCGGGCCTTACGCCCGGTTGCGTCCGGGTTCTGAGCTGGCTGACTATGCCAAAGTTGGCAACTTTGTGGAAACTAAAAAAGTTGTGATTGGTGAAGGCTCTAAGGTTAATCATCTTACTTATGTGGGTGATGCGGTCATTGGTAAAAACGTGAATGTGGGTGCCGGTACTATTACCTGTAACTACGATGGTGTGAACAAATCGCTGACAGAGATCGGCGATGGTGCTTTTATTGGCTCTAACAGTGCCTTAGTGGCACCGGTTAAAGTAGGTGCTGGTGCCACCATCGGGGCAGGCTCAACGATTACCAAAACCGTGGATAACGACCAACTGGCTGTAGCCCGTGGTAAACAGACAAACCTGAGCAACTGGCAGCGGCCGGTTAAAAAGAGCTAAGGAGAGCAAATTCTATGTGTGGCATTGTTGGCGCTGTTGCAGCGCGTCCTGTTTCTGAAATTTTACTTGAAGGCCTGCGGCGCCTGGAATACCGGGGTTATGATTCTGCGGGTATGGCGGTCTGGAATGGCGAAGCTATTGATCGCCGCCGCCGCACGGGCAAAGTACAGGCACTGGCTGATGCGCTTGAGAAAGAAGCTTTGCCTGGAAACCTGGGTATTGCGCATACCCGCTGGGCGACTCATGGCCGTCCACTGGAAAAAAATGCACATCCTCATATGTCGGGTGATCGTATTGCGGTGGTTCATAACGGTATTATCGAAAATTTCGAACCGCTGAAACGCGAACTGATCAGCAAAGGTTTTGAGTTCAGCTCTGACACGGATACAGAGGTGGTCGCGCATTTGATTAATAATGCGCTTGAGCAGGGTGAAAGCCTGATGGATGCTGTGCGCAGTACTACCAGCCGTCTTGAAGGGGCTTTTGCGCTGGGGGTGATGGAACATAACCAGCCGGACACGGTAATTGCTGCCCGCCAGGGTAGCCCATTGGTGATTGGTGTGGGTATCGGTGAAAACTTTATCGCCTCTGATCAGCTGGCCTTGTTACCGGTTACAGATCGTTTTATTTTTCTGGAAGAGGGCGATTTTGCCTGCTTGACTGCTGATAGCATCAATATCCTTGATAAAGCAGGTGACAAGGTTGAGCGCGCGGTTCACCAGTATGAGCATAGTGTTTCTTCAGCCGATAAAGGTGAATTTAAACACTACATGCTGAAAGAAATTTACGAGCAGCCAACGGTTGTTAAAGCCACGCTGGAAGGGCGGCTTTCCAAGGGCCGCTTGCTGGAGCAGGCGTTTGGAGTGGGTGCTGCTGAGATTTTTGATCAGGTAAAACAGGTACAGATTGTAGCCTGTGGCACCAGCTATCATGCAGGCCTGGTGGCTAAGTACTGGATTGAAGACCTGGTGGGTATTCCTTGTCTGGTTGAAGTTGCCAGTGAGTTCCGTTATCGCAAAGTGGTTGTACCTGAAGGCACCCTGTTTCTGAGTATTTCCCAGTCAGGCGAAACGGCAGATACCCTGGCGGCGCTACGGGATATCAAAGATCAGGTGCTGGCCAGCCTGACTGTTTGTAATGTACCGGGCAGTTCGCTGGTGCGTGAATCCGATATTTGTCTGATGACCAATGCGGGGCCTGAAATTGGTGTAGCTTCAACAAAAGCTTTTACCACTCAGCTGGTAGGCTTGTTGCTGACAACATTGGCCTTGGGGCGTCGCCATGGTCTGAGTGAAGCCAAAGAAGCTGAAATAGTCGCGGCATTAGAAACCCTGCCGGAATTACTGGCAGAATCACTGGCAATGGCCGCCGATATAGAAGTCATGTCTGCTGCTTTCGCTGAAAAGCACCACAGCCTGTTTCTGGGACGGGGCTCGCTCTATCCGGTGGCGATGGAAGGGGCACTTAAGCTTAAAGAGATTTCCTATATTCACGCCGAAGCCTACCCGGCGGGTGAGTTAAAACATGGCCCGCTGGCACTGGTTGATAAAGATATGCCGGTTGTAACGGTTGCACCTCGCAACGGCATGCTGGATAAACTGAAAGCGAACCTGCAGGAAGTGCGCGCCAGAGGCGGTGAGCTTTTTGTCTTTGCCGGAAACGGTGATGACCTGCTGCCCGAGGACGGTGTTCATGTACTTCAGGTGCCTGAAGTACCGGTGATTCTCGAACCGATTGTCTATACCGTGCCACTCCAGCTGCTGTCTTATTATGTTGCCGTGCTTAAGGGCACCGATGTAGACCAGCCGCGTAACCTGGCCAAATCGGTTACGGTGGAATAAGCGGCTACCGCCTTTACAGCCATATGGGCTAGGATAGACTAAATTATCCTGGCTCGGCTGTGGAGGTGGTATGAACGATACGATCACGAATTTTGCTATTAACTTTATTGCATTTTTCGGGGCGCTGTTTTTTTTGCTGGTAGTGGGTGGTGCCATTGCTGCAGTGGTGATTTATCAGATTGATAAACATCAGACAAAACAGGCTATTCGCCGTAATTACCCCCTGGTGGGGCGCTTTCGTTATTTGTTTGAGCATATTGGCGAGTTCTTTCGGCAGTACTTCTTTGCCATGGATCGCGAGGAGATGCCCTTTAACCGGGCCCAGCGTTCCTGGGTTTATCGGGCCGCAAAAAACGTTGATAACATGGTCGCGTTTGGCTCCTCCCGTGACCTGCGGGTACCAGGCACTTATTACTTTCTTAACTGCCCCTTTCCTACCTTAAAGGCAGATGCCAGTCCTACACAACCTCTGCGTATAGGGCCGTTTTGTCGTGAGCCTTATGACGCACCTTCTTTCTTTAATATCTCCGGAATGAGCTATGGTGCTTTGTCCAGGCCAGCTGTTCAGGCTTTATCCCATGGCGCAAAAGTAGCCGGGTGCTGGATGAATACCGGGGAAGGCGGGGTTTCTCCTTTCCACCTTGAGGGTGGTTGTGACATTGTTTACCAGATAGGTACGGCTAAATACGGTGTGCGAAATGAAGAGGGGTTGCTGGATGAGGATAAGTTACGTGAGAAGGCTGCCCTGCCTCAGGTAAAAATGTTCGAACTTAAACTTAGCCAGGGGGCTAAACCGGGTAAAGGGGGAATTTTACCCGGCGAGAAAGTGAACGAAGAGATCGCTGCAATTCGGGGTATCCCGGTGGGTGAGCCTTCTATAAGCCCTAACCGCCATCCCGATATTGCCAGTATTGATGACCTGCTGGACATGATTGCCCGGGTGAGGGAAGTCAGCGGTAAACCTTGTGGTTTTAAACTGGTGATGGGTGGTGCCGACTGGCTTGATGATTTCTGTCAGGCGATTAAAACTCGCGGTGTTGAGTCTGCCCCGGATTTTATTACCCTGGATAGCTCAGATGGCGGAACCGGTGCTGCACCTATGCCGTTGATGGATAGTGTGGGCTTACCCTTGCGTGAAAGCCTGCCCATCCTGGTAAATAAGTTGATGGAGTATGATCTTCGTGGCCGGGTGCGGGTAGTGGCATCAGGTAAACTGATTAATCCAACCGACGTGGCAGGTGCAATTTGTATGGGGGCTGATTTTGTTGTATCTGCGCGGGGCTTTATGTTTGCGCTGGGCTGTATTCAGGCGCTGCAGTGTAATAAAAATACCTGCCCGACAGGCATTACAACACATGACCCGGATTTACAGCGTGGACTAGTGCCTGAAGACAAGTCGGTTCGCGTAAAAAATTACCATGAGCATCTGGTGCATGAGGTTGAAATGATCGCTCATGCCTGCGGTGTTTCAGAACCCCGCCAGCTCAAACGTAAACATGCTGCGATTGTGGTGGAAGGCAGCCGCTCAGTGCCTCTGGATATTCTTTACCCTGAATATTAACGGGTGCTTTAATCAGGCCAGTCGACTGACTGGCCTTTCAGGGGGGGATACAACCTCTGATATCCGGTCACTTGTTAAACCAGAGTTCGGTAATCTCATCCTGTAACTGCTTATCTTCAAAATGTTGCTCAATAGCACGCCTGGCCTCAAAAGAGCGTTTTGTGGCGCGTTTCTTTTGGTTGGCCTTTTCTTCCTCTTCGTAGCCAATCAATACATTAAAAACATCAGTCGGAATAGTGTTAAGGTTTTGATCTTTAGTTACCCGCATAATGTCAGCTCCTGAAAATTCACTGCCATGAAATCCCCCTTACACCCGTTTAACATCGTGTAATAGAAGATCCCTGTCAGAGGCTGCGACAGAGCTAACCCGAACAACCGGCACTGATTAAAATGCCAACGAGAATACTTTTCGCAAGCCTCCCGGCTTTATTTTTTATCGTAACTATGGACAAATTTCAATCAATTTAGATTGAAATTGCAGCGTAGCAGCGGTGTATGACAAAAAAATGAAGCCGGGAATTAAGCCAATTTAGCGCGCAGAGATTTCTCTCACGGGAGGTTATTCCGTCGGGATTTACTGTGTTTAAGGGCTTATTTTGTTAAGGATTCAGTCGTGGCTGACGGCGAATAGGGGGGCGTTTATCGTTCTGACGTAGTGATCTCAGGCTGCGTTTGATGGTTTTCAGGTGATCCAGTAAACCTGGTCCCAGCTTCATGGCAACACCCACGGCCAGCACATCAATCACCACCAGATGGATCACACGCGAGGACATGAGGGCGTTAAGGTCTTTATCTTCTTCCACATCAATATGGATGGCGATGGTTGCAAGGTCTGCTAAAGGGGTGCCGCCCGGGCACAGGGAAATAACCGTGGCACCCGCTTCTTTAACCAGTTTGACAGTATGCAGCAGATCTTTGGTACGCCCGGTCTGGGATATCGCAACCACTACATCACCTGCCTTCATGGTGAGTGCTGAGATAGTTTGCATATGAGGGTCAGAATAAGAGGCGGCTGATACCTGAAGGCGATGAAATTTGTGCTGGGCATCGGTACAGACCGGTGCTGAGGCACCAAATCCGTAAAACTCGACCCGGGATGCACCAGCCAGTGCATTAATGGCACCTTCGAGGGTTTCCGGATCCAGCTGTTCGCGAATATTGATCAGGTTGCCGATCATTGAGTCAAAGATCTTTGTTTTGAACTCAGTAACTGTATCTTTACGGTTAAGTGAAAACTGTTCGAAATTTGGGTTGGAGGCTACACCCTGGGCCAGGGTGAGTTTGAAATCCTGAAAACCATCATAATTTAATGCACGGCAAAAACGCACCACCGTGGGCTCACTCACACTGGCTTCAGAAGCCAGATCCACAATGCGCATATGAATTACATCGTTAGGATTTGCCAGCACAAAGTCAGCGACCTTCTGCTCAGACTTTCTGAGCTTGGGGTGTGCATCGGTAATGGATTTCAACAGGTTAAAGGAGTTCAACGTCATTCCCCGTGGACAGCTATCGCCGAAAGTATAACAAGCTTCAGCCACTTAGGGAGCCTCCAGGCTCCGCTTTCAGGGACTATGACACAGAATATTAACCGATTAAGGCAATATTTAATGACCAGTCATCATTTAGCCGCGTAGTTAATAATACGGAGTCTGCCAGAGGTCAATTGCGAGAGAGGAATTCACATGCTATTTTCAATCGACATCCAAGAAAAATAATTCACGGGAGTAGGTTTGTGAAACGTCGTCAATTTATACAAGGCGCCGGCGCTGCAACGCTGGCAGCTGGCGCAGTAGCATCCGGAGTCGCACAGGCAGCACCGGAGTTTAAATGGAAAATGGTCACTACCTGGCCAAAAAATTTCCCAGGACTGGGGACCGGGGCGAATAACCTGGCTAAGCTGATCGGCGAAATGACCGGTGGCCGGGTACAGGTCAAAGTATATGGCGCTAAAGAGTTAGTTGGCGCACTGGAAATTTTTGATGCAGTTTCTCGCGGTACCGCGGAAATGGGTCATGGTGCAGCTTATTACTGGAAAGGTAAAAGCCTGGCAGCCCAGTTCTTTGCGGCTGTACCTTTTGGGCTGACAGCGCAGGAAATGAACAGTTGGTTATACCACGGTGGTGGTATGGAGCTGTGGGAAGAAGTGTATGCTAAGTTTGGCCTGGTACCGGGTGCAGCGGGTAATACCGGTGTGCAGATGGGCGGCTGGTTTAACAAAGAGATCCAGACCGTAGATGACCTTAAAGGTCTTAAAATGCGTATGCCGGGTCTGGGTGGTGAGGTGCTCAAACGTGCCGGTGGTACACCGGTATTGTTGCCAGGCGGTGAAATATTCCCTGCACTGCAATCAGGCGCTATCGATGCAACTGAGTGGGTTGGACCTTATAACGACCTTGCCTTTGGTCTGCATAAAGCAGCTAAGTATTACTACTACCCGGGATGGCATGAGCCAGGTACAACCCTGGAGTGTTTTGTAAACAAAGACGCTTTAGAGGCACTGCCTAAAGATCTGCAGGTACTGGTTCGTAATGCAATTCGTGTTGCAAACCAGGATATGCTGGCGGATTTCACGGCTAAGAATAACCGTGCACTGGAACAATTAGTGACAGAACATGGTGTTCAGCTGCGTAAATTCCCGGATGAAGTACTAAAAACACTGAGAGGTCTGTCGGATGAAGTTGTAGCTGAAGAAGCTGCAAAAGATCCGATGGCACAAAAAGTGTTTGAGTCTTTTGTTAAGTTCCGTGATCAGGCAAGCAAGTGGCACGCGGTTTCTGAACAGGCTTATATGAATGCCCGTTCTCTGTAAGTAAAACCCCGGCAATAAAAAAGCAGGCTTAATGGCCTGCTTTTTTGTGCCTGTGATTCGGAGTTTATCCGTAAACCAGGTTCGGTAGCCAGGTCGCCAGCGCCGGCCAGTAAGCCAGCAGGGCAAGAATGGCCAGTTGGATAACAATAAAAGGCATGACGCCGCGATAAATCTGCATCGTGGTAATGGTATCCGGTGCTACACCGCGCAGATAAAAGAGCGCAAAACCAAAAGGCGGGGTCAGGAAAGACGTTTGCAGGTTAATGGCAATCATAATGCCTAACCAGACCGGATCCAGCCCCATATTCAGTAAGATAGGTGCAACTATAGGCACCACAACAAAAGTGATTTCGATAAAGTCCAGAAAGAAACCCAGCAGGAAAATCACCAGCATCACCAGGATCATTGCTCCCATCACACCGCCCGGCAGATCCGTCAGAAACTCCCGTACCAGGTCATCACCGCCATAACCCCGGAATACCAGAGAAAAGATAGAAGCGCCAACCAGGATGATAAACACCATTGAGCTTACCTGAGTGGTAGAGCGCATGACTTCACGCAACACCGGTATACTAAAACTGCCGCGCAGAGCGGATAATACAATAGCGCCTACCGCACCAACTGAGGCGGCTTCGGTGGGAGTGGCTAATCCACCCAGAATAGATCCTAAAACCAGACCTACCAGCAATACCGGTGGCACCAGGGCTTGCAGGACGCGCAGGGTCAGGTTATCGACAGCAGCTCGTTCCTCGGCGGGTATAGCGGGTACAGACTCAGGTTTAGTAATGGCTTTAAAGACGATATAGAGCACATAACAGCCGACCAAGAGCAAACCGGGAATCAAAGCACCCAGAAACAAATCACCCACAGTGACGGTCTCGGGTGAAAAAATACCCTGATCCAGCTGAGCCTGCTGGTAAGCAGAAGAAATCACATCACCCAGCAATACCAGAACAATCGACGGTGGAATGATCTGGCCCAGCGTACCTGACGCACAAATCGTACCCGTAGCGATGGAGGGGTCGTAACCCCGGCGCAACATGGTCGGCAGGGAAAGCAGTCCCATCGTTACAACGGTTGCCCCCACAATACCGGTGCTGGCAGCCAACAGCATCCCCACTAGTGTCACGGAAATTCCCAGACCGCCACGCATTGGGCCAAAGAGCATCGCCATGGTATCCAGTAACTCTTCGGCGATGCGGGATTTTTCCAGCATCACACCCATAAAGACAAAAAGTGGTACTGCGATCAGCACTTCATTGTTCATAATGCCGAACAGGCGGTTAGGAATAGCCTCCAGAAATACGGAATCAAAATGCCCGGTATACGCGCCTATGGCCGCGAATAGCAGGCCTGTCCCTGCGAGAGAGAAGGCAACGGAATAACCGAGCAGCAGTACAAAAATGGCACCTGCAAAAAGCAGTAAAGGTAAAATTTCGATCACAGGGCATGACTCCCTTCTTCTGTTAGCAGGTGGGCCTGGTTTGTCAGCACCAGCACCGAACGCAGTAATTCAGCGATGCCCTGTAAAATCATCAGGGTAGGCATCAGCAACAGGCATGATTTAAGAATATAGCGAAGCGGAATGCCACCGGCTTCCTGAGAGGCTTCGAGCAATTCCCAGGAAGAGGCGACGTAATACCAGGAAATGTAAAAAATAAAAATGGAGACGGGTAACAGCAGGCAGAGCGTACCAAAAATATTAATAATCGCTTTACCTTTCTCGCCCAGAGGACGATAAAAAATATCAACCCGAACGTGGCCGTCATGCTTCAACGTATAAGCAGCACCGAGCAGGAAGACAAAGCTGTGCATATAAATTACAGATTCCTGCAGGGCAACACTGCCTTCATTAAATAAATAACGCATCACGACAATCAGGAAAGTGACCAGTACCATGCCCAGAGTGAGCCACGAAATAGCGCGCCCTGACCACTCGCTGATCGTATCGACGATACGCACGAAGGTGCTCAGCGGATTATTGTTTTTTGTTGCCATATTATCGGGCACCCCGTAAGCAGTTTGATGACTGACGCTAAAGTATAACAACATTGATGGGTTGAAATAGACTCCGTTGAGGCTTACTGAAGATGTTGCTCTGAAATTTCGCTTAAAAGTCGTACAATACGCACTTGTATTTGTATTGGTGGAGATTTATCCCTATGCCCGATCAGCCCGTTATCCGGCAGTTGTCAGAATTAAATGACTGGCAGCTTATGGCTTTCAGTGCGTCTGTCAGCGAACGTATGTTCCCTAATTTTGCACTTTTCTCACGGTTGTTAGAGTTTGGTAATGCATCACAGTTACGGCAGATTCTCAATGGTGTCTGGGATCGGCTGGGCAATACCGGTGCCAAAATGAACTTTGAGGTTCAGCTCGAAAAAGTTGAAGCCAATATGCCGAACCTGGAAGAGTTCAGCATGTACGGTGCCTTGCCAGCCAACGATGCGGTTGTGGCTCTTTATTCCACCTTGGATATGATGCTGGATGCGGATAAAAATGAAGCCGCTGATATTGCTAATCTGTCCCGGGAATGTGTGGCAACCTTTATTGAGGTCAGTGAAGCTGATGACCAGAGTTCTGATGAAGAGCTGGTCAAGCTGATCAATACTCACGAAATGATGGTGCAGGAAGATGCTTTCCAGTTGGAAGTGCTGACACGTCTGCGGGCGGCTTCAAAGCCGAACAAACAGTTGATCGCTGATCTGCGTAAGCTGGCCCACAATGACGGTGTGAGTAATATCGGGATTTGTGACGACTGATGATTTTACGTATCGGATTGTTACTGCTTATCGTACCGGGTTTGCTGATGATGGCGGTCTATTTTAATGAGCTGTCTGCCGTGAACGCCTGTCTGGAAACTGGCGGCTCTTATAACTACAGCCAGTCACTTTGTGATGCCTCACAAACACAGCCTTTTGTGCCTTTTATGATGCGTAATCCACTGCTGGTTAATGGTGGCATGTTGTTATCGGTTGTGGGCCTTTTCTTTTGTCTGGCTGGCCTTTACAGCCGCGCTCGCTGACCGGCTGAACGATTACTCTCGTGAGATTAAATAATGAAAAGGAAGATTGGATTTTCTGTGCTCGGCCTCTTGCTGGTGGCTGTGGCATTTTTCTGGTTAAGCCAAAGTGGCTGGCTGGAAGACTTTAATCAGGAGCAGAACCAGGAATTTCAGCAGTTCACTCAGAAAGGTGAGGCCCTTGGTCGCACGGTGGGTCAGCAAGAATGCCTTGATCAGGCACTGAAGTCCTTTGATGGCTGCATGGATTTTCGTTGTACGGTGGGCCATGGAAAATTCCTGAGGGCCTGCCTTAACAACGCGAGCCCGGAACCGGCTTTTTGTGAGGATGTACCTGAATTCCGTGAAAAACCCACTGAAGATGACAAAAACTGGGCGAAATATTACTGTCGGGATCATGAGATTAAGGGTGATGGCTGCCGTTTGTTAATGAGGCAGCAGGCGCTGTTCTGCAGCCAAAGTAAACACTGACCTTACTCAAGTCGGTGAGGGCTGGTCTGGGTTAAATTAGAGTGTATAAAATTAACCTCCAGGTTTGTTAAGCAGCGCGCCCATGGAAAATCATAAAATTCTTTTTATTGGTCCGGTTGGCTCAGGAAAAACCACGGCAGTTCGTTCCATCAGTGATATTGACTGCCTGGATACAGAAGCTCAGGTTTCAGATGTAACAGGGCGGCGCAAGCAGACCACCACTGTGGCTATGGACTATGGGCGGATCACCCTGAGTGAGGATACCCGGGTTCATCTTTATGGCACACCGGGTCAGGCGCGGTTCCGTTTTATGTGGGAGCTGTTGTCTGACGAAATTGCCCGGGATTGTGCCGGGGTTGTGATGATGATCGACAACACCCGAAACTACCCCATGCGTGACCTGAAATACTACGCCCGTGAGTTTGCCAATGTGATTGAGGGTAAACGCCTGGTCATTGCGGTAACACGTTATGATCTCAGGACAGAGCCGTCTGTTGATGACTATCAGCGCTTATTGAAGGAGCTGATGCTTGACGCTGCGGTATGTTTTATCGATGGTCGCCGTAAGAGTGACCTGCTGAGCATGATAGAGCTGATACTGGAAGGGCAAAGCAGCTATCGCGACTGGGCTATGCTGAAAAGACTGGCGGAAGCGGAGCAGCGCGAGCAGGTTTTTGATACCGATGTGACTGTTGAGTTCGATGACTATCGCGGTGAGCAGGTGGTCATTACGGACAGCGTGGTGGAAGGGCTGCTTAAGGTGGAAGGTGTAAAAGGGCTGGCGGCGACGGATGTAAACGGAGATCTGATTACTTCATCACTGGAAGTGACCGAACTGGAAAATTTTATCGCACTGGTATCCGGTATCGTTCAGGATCAGGGTGAAACTTCCGCGCTGGGGCAGGTCAGCAGTGTGGTGTTTCGTGATCGTCAGGAAGACAATCTGTCTGTTTTTATCTGGGAAGGTATGGCGCTGGGACTGGTTTCTGCACGGAAAACCTCAACCCGAATGATCCGGCAGCAGGTTCATGATCTGCTGCAGTGGGGGTAGTGATGCTGGATATACTGCACGACCTGGAAGCCTACAGTGGTGCACAGCACAGCGGCATTAGCCTGAAAGGGGCGCTGGTAACCACCACCTGCCCGTCTGCATTAAAACAGGATCTGGAGCGCAGCCTGCAGGTTGTGAGGCAGTTGCTCAGTGGTGTGAACAACAGCGGACACTGCTACCGGGAGTTACACCTGGAGCTGGATCACCATCTGTTGCTGGCTTATCAGTTGTCCGATGACTGTATTTTGTTATTGCTGACCCGCAAAGGGGTTAATATGGCACTGATGTCCACGTCGGTTCGTTCTGTTAAAGACCGACTGCTCTGTGCGCTGGAAAAAGCTGTTGAGCTGCCCTCCTCGGATCTTCAGCCGGTTTTTCCTGTGGGAGAAACCGGCTTTATTCAGGCGGGCGCGCCTTTAGGTGAGGAAGAGGCTGCTGCTTTCAGTGACCTGATGAACAAACTCTGTGACAGGCTGGTGGATGCGTCAGGTTCCGGTGGTGCTGTCAGCTTTTATCGCATTCTTAACGAGTGGAAGCACGAGCACGGGATGAACAAGTATAAATTACCCGTTTTACTGAAACAGCTTTCTGAAGAGCTGCACGAACCACATACCCGTGAAAGTTTTTTGCAGGATGCTGTGCTGCTGAGCCGGGCGCTGGTCAGACTCCATTAGCCATCTGCGCTATTCGCCCGGACAACTGCCTGGCACATCGACCGTTAATGGTTTTTACGGAGTGAGTACCAGTTTACCCCGTACATGACCGCTGGCACTTAGTTTAAAGGCTTCAGCAACCTGCGACAGAGGAAAGCTTTGGGCCAGGTTGAGTTGCAGTTTTCCCTGATCATACAATGCTGCAATTTCTTTTAACTGCTCTGCATTAGCTTCAGCCCGTATTGGCAGTACGTTCAGGCCTTTGGCGTCACCGGCTGCAATAATCAGGTCTTTAGTCACTGAGGGCAGGGTTACCAGTGTGCCGTCCTGTGCCAGACAGTCCAGCGCACCTAAGCCTGTATCTCCCCCTACGGCGTCAATGATTAGGTCCAACTCGCTGAAGGTGGTTGTTATATCGCAGGACTGATAATCACAGAGTTGATCGGCCCCTAAGGCGCGAAGAAAGTCATGGTTCTTTTCCGAAGCGGTGCCGATAACCTCAGCCCCTGCCCATTTAGCCAGTTGCACGGCAATATGGCCGACACCACCAGCAGCTCCGAGGATTAATACCCGCTGTCCGGCTTTAAGCTGGCCTTTATCAAACAAGGCTTGCCAGGCGGTTAATCCGGCCGTACAGAGTCCGCCTGCTGTTTTACTGTCCAGGCTGTTTGGTCGCAGACTGATTTCACCGGCGGGTGCGGCAATGTACTCGGCGTAACAACCGGCAGGCTCAGGAAAACGAATCATGCCAAAAACGTTATCACCCGGTGAAAAGTCAGCTACATCCTCAGCAACCTGATCGATTACCCCCGCAAATTCCCAGCCAGGAACAAAAGGCAGGTCACCGATAAAAGGTGCAGCACCTCCGCCGGAGCAGGTTTTCCAGTCGATAGGGTTAACCCCGCAGGCTTCATTTTTGATCAGTACTTCACCCGCACTCAGGGTGGGTTTTGGGATATCTTCGTAGTTCAGGTTGCTCGTATCGCCAAACTGATGAATACGGATTGCTTTCATTTTATTCTCCCTGCCTGATCGACTTACGGATTGCAGCCGCGGCCCTGATTTTTTGATAGTCTTAACGACTTTAATACTTACCACAGATTAAGGCGAGAATGATGTTTCTGGTTATTTTAGAACCCTTGTTGTTTTGGGGTGGTTTACTGGTCGTTTTGGTATCTCTGGGCATCTATGCGGGACGTACAAAAGATTATAAATCGCTGATTTATTTCTGGCAGCCTACGATCGAATTTAATAAAAATGAGTTTGTTATTAACCGGTCCGGCCTTGGCATGATGCTGCTGGCGGTTGTGATTCGTTTTGCTAACTTCTTTTTAGGTTAAGCCGTTATGGGTGGGAATCCAATCCGGGGGGCGTCTTATCTGGTGAAGGGACTGCAGATGTTACCGGATCCCCGAATCCGTCATTTTGTCCTGATCCCTCTGCTGATCAATATCGTGCTCTTTACAGGGGCGATCTGGCTGCTGATCAGTCAGTTTGAAATCTGGGTCGATTACTGGCTGAGCTTTTTACCTGACTGGTTGTCCTTTCTCAGCTGGCTACTTTGGCCGCTTTTTTCGCTGCTGGTATTATTGGTGGTCTATTACGGCTTTAATTTAGTGGCCAATTTGATAGCCGCACCTTTTAATGGCCTGCTTTCTGAAAAAGTTGAGAAGCTGTTGAGGGGCGATATTGTAACGGATGAAGGCTGGAAAGCTGTGCTGGCGCTGGTGCCCAGAGCGGTGGCCCGTGAGTTCTCCAAGCTGGCTTATTATTTACCTCGCTTTCTTTTTCTGCTGGTGATCTCTTTTATTCCCGGTCTTAACGTTATAGCACCGCTGCTCTGGTTTTTGTTTGGTGCCTGGATGATGGCTATTCAATATTGTGATTATCCGATGGATAACAATAAGGTTAGCTTTGCTCAGATGAAGTTGCTGTTAAAAGCACAGCGTCTGACATCAGTGGGGTTTGGCAGCCTGGTGCAGCTGGGTATGATGATTCCGGTCATTAACCTGGTATTAATGCCTGCAGCGGTGGTCGGTGCGACTTTTTATTGGGTGGATGAACATGCAGCACCTGCAGAAAAGCCGGTGGAGAGTGACCAGGAGAGGCTGGATTACTAAATCCAGCCTAATCTGTTTCCTTTAAGTTGTGCCGATTCTGTTCCGGATTGGCAGGCTTAATAATATGCTCCAGTGGGAAGTGGCAAGAAAAAGTACTGCCGATGCCTTTTTTGCTTTTAACACTCAGGTGCCCGCCGTGGCGGCTGAGCACATGCTTAACAATCGCAAGCCCCAGACCTGTGCCGCCACTTTCAGATGAGCGGCTTTCATCCACTCGGTAGAAGCGTTCGGTTAAGCGAGAAACGTGGATACTGTCGATACCGATGCCGTTATCTTCCACAGAGAAATGCCCCCCGGCTTTATCAACCCACCAGCGTATCTTAATGCGACCTTTCTTGGGTGTATAACGAATCGCATTGTAGACCAAATTTGAGAAGGCACTATGTAATTCTATTTCCTGGCCTAACAGGTCATTGTCTTCATCCAGTTTTAATTCAAACTGATGGCCTTTTTCACGTGACAGTTCAACGGCGGCATCATGGATCTGATGAATCAGTTTCTGAACCTGTACCGGACGCTCATCAGCCAGCTGGCGACTGGATTCCAGGCGGGACAGTAACAGCAGGTCAGAGACCAGGTTTTCCATACGCTTTGCCTGTTGCTGCATTTGATTTAAGCCTCGCTCCAGAGGGCGAGGTAATACCTGATCTAAAAAAGTTTCCAGGTAACCGAGAATGACCGTCAGCGGGGTGCGCAATTCGTGGGAGGCATTAGCTACAAAATCCTGACGTGTTTGCTCAAGACGCAGCATCTGAGTGATGTCCCGTGCGACCAGCAGGCGGGCACCTTCTCCGAATTTGGTAATCTGATATTGCAGTTCAATCTCATTGTTGATGGGGGAGGGGAGTTGTAAAGGTTCATCGTAACTGTCGCGCTTAAAGTAGCGAATAAAACGCGGATCACGCAGCAGGTTCATCACGGGTTTACCGCGATCGACATGGGCCTTCAGTCCGAGTAATTGCTCCGCTGCCCGATTCCACCATTCCATATTTTCCTGGGCATCGATAATCACCACGGCATCCGCCAGGGCAGATGAGGATTGTTGAAAGCGGTTAATGACATTGCGTAAAAAAGCTTCCCGGGACTGGGTTCTTTTTTGCTGGCGGGAAAACTCGTCAAACAGCTCTCCCCAATGACCCTGTCCCTCAGGGGGTTCGCTGTCTGCTCCTTTCTGCAGCCATTCAGATAAGCGGTAAAATTGCTTAATTTGTAGCAGAGACCAGAGTAGTAAGCCTGCGGCCATCACCTCTGCCGGGTAACCTATCACTAACCCCAGGAACAGGGAAACACCGGCAAAGAGTGCCAGGTTGCCGAATAAAGAGTAGCGATTCTGTTGCATGTTTTACCTCAGGCCTCGTTGGCAGAAAACCGGTAACCGGTACCACGAACTGTCTGAATCAGCTGGTCGTGGCGTTCGCCCAGCGCTTTACGCAGGCGGCGGATATGAACATCAACGGTACGCTCTTCAACGTAAACATTACCGCCCCAGACCCTATCCAGCAACTGGCTGCGTGAGTAAGCACGATCCTGATGAGTCATAAAAAACTGCAAGAGCCGGAATTCCGTGGGGCCCAGATCAATCGGCATATTATCAGAGCTGACACGGTGGGAGACGGGATCGAGTGTCAGGCCGTCCACAGATACCGGTTCTTCCACGCCTTTAGGGGTTGTGCGGCGTAATACGGTTTTCAGGCGGGCAACCAGTTCACGGGGAGAGAAGGGTTTGGTGATATAGTCATCAGCACCGGATTCCAGGCCTTTAATCTTGTTTTCTTCTTCGCCTTTGGCCGTGAGCATAATAATCGGAATATCAGCGGTGAGCTCATCCCTGCGAAGGCGGCGGGCAAATTCGACACCGGTGATGCCGGGCATCATCCAGTCCAGTAGCACCATATCGGGTTTTTCATCAACAATAAGGGTGTGTGCCTGGTTGGCGCTGCTGGCCTCAAGGCACTCATAACCCGCCATCTCCAGTGCTACCGCAATCATTTCGCGAATAGGTGCTTCATCATCAACGATTAGCACTTTTTTTGTAGAAGACATGAAACCTGCCCATTTAGCGTTATTTAAAGACAACACTATTACAAGACAATGTTGTTACATAAATATGACACTTTGCCGGTTTAATGGCCAAATCCTCAGTTATCAGGCAGATAAAGTGTCTGGCAGAGGTTTGTGTGAGCTGATTAGGAGAGTGTAGTTGCTATTTATACGAACAGGTAATGCAGGCCAATGCCGATAAAAATAACCATGCCAACATAATGGTTATTTAGAAAAGCCTGGAAACAGGCATCACGCTCACGGGCGCGCACCTGGTATTGCTGTCGGATAAACAGTGCAGCCGCGCAGATTAAGCCTGTGTAGTACCAGAAGGATAACTGCAGCAGCAGGCCGAGCCCAACCAATAATGCCAGCGTGAGCAGTTTAAGCAGTGATACGATCAGTTTATCGGCATCACCAAAGAGTACGGCGGTTGATTTAACCCCTATTTTCAGGTCGTCGTCCCGATCCACCATAGCGTACATAGTATCGTAGGCGACCGTCCATAACAGGGTTGCCGCGTAAATAATCCAGGCATAAACAGGTACGCTATTTTGTGTGGCGCTGAAGGCCATGGGAATTGACCAGGCGAAAGCAGCCCCCAGCACCACCTGTGGCAGGTGGGTATGGCGTTTCATAAAGGGATAAACGGCGGCCAGCAGCAGCGCACCGATCGACAGTAAAATGGTCTGAAGGTTGGTAAACAGCACGAGCACAAAAGCAAAAAGCATCAGCCCTGCAAACACCAGCACAGCTTCTTTTGCGGTAACACGCCCGCTGGGGATGGGGCGCTGGCAGGTTCGTTTTACATGGCCGTCAATATGACGGTCAGCATAGTCATTAATCGCACAGCCGGCTGATCGGGTCAGAAAGACACCCAGGGTAAAGATAACCAGTAGCTTAAGGTCAGGCAGGCCTTGTGCTGCGATCCAGAGCGCCCAGTAGGTCGGCCAGAGTACCAGATAAGTCCCGATAGGTTTGTCTACGCGCGTAAGCTGCCCATAAGCAATAAGTTTATCTTTCCAGCTGAGCACAGGTTGAGTGTGTGATTGCATGCTTATCCGTCGCTTTTCCAGAAAATGCTTTTATTCTACCTGCTGTAGCGCAGGCAGAAAAACTTCACAAACCAGCAGGGGTTTATCTGACAGATAGAACAGAGAGCGCCTTGCCCATACCCGGGTTTTCCGGTCACTGAGCCTAAGGTGGCTGACCTGCAGGGGGCCACGCTTCATCCCCGGATCGCTGAATAACAGGGAGCCCAGCGAGCGATTGCCCAACTGTTTGAGTGTGCGATGGCGACCCGTCAGGGTTGAAGAGGGGATCACGGTGCGGGCGTAAACCCAGGTTTGATTAGCGCCGATCAGTTCAACCTCACGGATCAGTGCTTTTTGTCGTCCGGGCATGGCCAATGCCCGGGCTTCTGAGCGGCCGGGTTGCTGCCAGCCCTGATAGACAAGGTTCACACGAAACTGGCCTTTGCTCAGGGCAGTAAGACGCTTGGTGAGCGAACCTGAATCGGTTAGCCAGCTTCGCCATGCCTGGGGGGCCTGAATCAGACCGGCTCGACGAACAGAGACCCAGTGACTGTCAAAATTGGGTTGTCTTAATGTGCGGGATATAGGCACTCAGTTTACTTCCTCAAAAACCTGAGCGTATGTTATCACCCGTGAGTGGTAAAAGTCTGCTGTGCATCAAGTTCCCGTTGATCTGTGCTTTGCGAAGCAAAAGGCATCAGGTAGGATCGCGCAATGAATAATAAATGCTCGCTCAGTTATCTGCCTGAAAACGCCGAAGCCCTGACCCGTCTCTGGGTGGATACCATGGTAGTGGGGCTTAATCTGTGTCCCTTTGCTGCCCCGGTGGTGAAACAGGCGACGCTGCATTATGCACTCTGTGAAAAAGAAAGTGCGGAAGCGGTGACGCAGGCCTTTCTGGCAGAGCTTGATCGTATTCAGTCAGCCGAAGAGGATGAGCTGGCAACAACACTACTAATTACGCCGAATGCCTTGCAGGATTTTGACCAGTACCTGGATATGCTGGGTATGCTGCAAACTCTGCTGGATCGCTCAGGACTGGGTGGAATTTTTCAGCTTGCGAGTTTTCACCCAAACTATCAGTTTGACGGTGTCCCTGAAGACGACATTACTAACTGGACCAACCGCTCGCCTTTTCCCTGTTTTCATCTGATCCGTGAGGGCATGATGAGCCGGGTGCTGAGGAATTATAAGCATCCGGATCAGATACCTGAGCGCAATATACAGCTGATGCAAAGCCTGGGACGAGAAGGGCTGACAGAAAGATACCCACCTTATGCAGATTACATCCCGTAGCCTGGCTTATAGTGCCGTTTTATTTAATCGGAGATGCAGTTCCGGCCATTCGACTTTGCCCGATACAGCGCTTCATCGGCCTGCTGAATCAGAACATGGGGATTTTGGTTATCTACCGGGTTAAGGGTGGCTATGCCCAGGCTGATGGTGACGTAGTCTGAGGCTGATGAAAACTGATGTTCTATTTGTAGCTCTTCGACCTTCCGGCGCAGCTTATCCGCCAGTATGCGGGTGCCTGCCAGCGCTGTTTCCGGCAGCAATACCACAAATTCTTCGCCGCCAAAACGGCATACCATATCCTGTGCGCGTTGCACGTTACCTGAAATTGCGGTGGCGACGTGTTGCAGGCAGCCATCACCGGTCAGGTGGCCATAATGATCGTTATAATCTTTGAAATGGTCTACATCCAGCATAATCAGGCTAACCGGTTGTTTGGAGCGTTGTCCTCGTAACCACTCAACTTCAAGGCTTCGTTCAAATTCCCGGCGGTTATATATCTGTGTCAGGCCATCAATACGGGCGGCACGTTCCAGCAGATCATGACTGCGTTTGAGCGTTAACAATGTGCGGATACGGGCTCTCAGAATAGCGCTGGCGCGTGCCCTGAGCAGATAGTCAGCCGCACCGGCCTCATACACTTTGATTTCTTCTCTATCGCTGACTTCGTCACCGATCAGTGCCACCGGTGTATGGTTTTCAGATGCCTGGCGAATCAATTCGATGCTGTCACTCAGCATCTCGTCCCAGTGGCCGATGCTGTTAAGCAGAACCAGATCCGGACCCGCGCCGGGTTGTGAGAATAAGGCCTTCAGCTCAGGCAGAGAGGCTGGCAGCTGTATATTGTAGTCATCACGCACGGCCGCGATTACATTCCATACAGACTGCACACCCCCGTGACCGTAGAATGCAATGGTTTGCTGGTCGCGGCCGTGGCACTGTTCAAAGCTGCCGACTGGTAATTTGGGTTGTTCGCCGCCAAAAAAGGCAGTGATATGTTCCTGGCCGGGCAGGCCTGTTAGTTTACGGTGGTCACTGGCGGCCAGCACAGGAATACGAAGGCTGTAAGGCCCCTGTTCCCAGGTCTGCTGCCATCGGTTCAGAATCTGTTCGTGATCATCTTCTATAGAAAGTTCACCCGGTAGTCCGGCGGCGATAATGCAGTCATAAATCACGGAGGTAGCGCTGATGTCCCGACCTTCCACCCAAAGTGCCCGGTACAGGTTGCGTAAAAGTCGCAGGGCTTTAGCCGGATCAATCTCACGGGCGGCGATTACACAGAGATTAGCAAAGCGGCTGTCACTGCGCAGAGGTGGCAAAGAAACCTGAACATTAGGTGCGCGGCTGCGTACGGTGAACACTTCACTGGCCAGCTCGGCCTGACTTTCGTGTGTCGCGTTAAAAATGCTGATATCAGGCGCATGTTCGATTAAACGCCACTCAACCCCGTTGAGCAGGTCGAGGTTATGGAGTTGCTCCTCCAGTGCATAGCAGAAGGGACAGTTGAGGTCGGCATAGACTACATGTTGCAGCATTATTGTTTCCAGTATCAGAAAAGCAGCCAAAGCCAGAAAATCCGGGTGGATATGATGACTTCAGAGCACAAGGTACCACAAATGGCAGGTACCGCGTCCAGTACAAAAAAACGGCGTTTACCAAAAGCATAACCTCAGGTAAACGCTTTTATGCGGTGTTTAAGACTTCGCTGAACTGTCTTCATCATCCTGATGGGCAGCTTGTTTGATCTGTTTCAGAGTCGCGTGTCGCACATCTGTGCCACTAACCAGATAGATCAAGTGTTCTGCCATATTGCAGGCGTGGTCGCCGATACGCTCCAGGCTGCGTAATACCCAGATAACATTCAGGGTGCCGGTAATTGCCCGGGGATCTTCCATCATGTAAGTGGCCAGCAAGCGCATCGCTGTGCGGTATTCCTGATCGACGGCTTTATCCTGTTTGGCTACCCGGTAGGCCAGTTCGGTATCGTTACGGGCAAACGCGGTCAGAACGTCTTTAACCATTTCCCGCACCAGGTTACCAATATGGCGCACTTCCTGATAACCACGCTGGGAATCACCTTCTTTTGCCAGATCAATGGCATGGCGACAGATACGGCTGGCTTCATCACCGATACGTTCCAGGTCAGAGACCGCTTTAGAGACGGCGATAATCAGGCGCAGGTCGCTTGCGGCAGGCTGGCGACGAGCAATAATAGTGGTGCACTGCTCATCAATCTGTAATTCCATTTGGTTGGTTTGCTGGTCAACACGACGGGACTGCTCAGCCAGGTCGGAATCACCGGTCAGCAGCGCCTGTACGGCATCATTAACCTGACGCTCTACCACTCCCCCCATCGTCAACAGGGCGGTACGGATTTGTTCCAGCTCGTCGTTAAACTGCTGGGAGATATGTGATGAGTAATTATCTTCAAATTGCATGTGTGTATTCTCCGTGACTGCAGTATTTGGTGCTTAACCCAAAGGGATGCGGGTGCACCCCTGTGTTGCTGGGTTTTATCCGTAACGGCCGGTAATATAATCTTCGGTCTGCTTTTTGGTTGGGTTCGTAAATAGCGTATCAGTCACGCCAAACTCGATCAGATCACCCATATACATAAAGGCGGTGTAGTCTGAAACACGGGCCGCTTGTTGCATATTGTGGGTGACAATCACGATGGTGAAATCTTTCTTCAGCTCGTGAATCAGTTCTTCAATCTTCAGAGTGGAGATTGGGTCCAGTGCTGATGCGGGCTCATCCAGTAGCAAAACCTCAGGTTTTACGGCAATGGTGCGGGCAATAACCAGACGTTGCTGCTGACCGCCTGACATGCCTAAGGCACTCTCATGCAGGCGGTCTTTCACTTCATCCCAAAGGGCGGCGGAGCGCAATGCCCATTCTACCGTGTCATCGATCACGCGCTTTTTCTTGATGCCCTGAATGCGCAGGCCGTAAGCCACGTTCTCATAAATGGACTTGGGGAACGGGTTCGGCTTCTGGAATACCATGCCAACACGGCGGCGCAGCTCAGCGACATCGACGTTACGGTCATAAATATTATTGTCGTCCAGCAGAATCTGGCCTTCAATATTACAGCTGTCCACCAGATCATTCATACGGTTGAAGCAGCGCAGCAGGGTTGATTTACCGCAACCGGACGGCCCGATAAAGGCGGTAACCCGATTTTTTGGAATCAGCATATTGATGCCGTGCAATGCTTCTTTGTCGCCGTAAGATAACTTCAGGTCTTTTACCTGAAGGGTAAAAGACTCATCTTCAAAATTCAGCGTACGGTTGTCACGCTGCATGGCAGAAATATCGATGGCGTGGGTCTTTACTTCACTTGTCATGGGTAAACCTTTCTAATAAATTCTGCTTTCCAGCGTTACATTTCAAGCGATTTGTATTTTTCGCGCAGGTGGTTTCGAATGGCAATCGCTGACATATTCAGCAGTGCAATTACGATCACCAGCAGTAACGCCGTGGCGTAAACCAGCGGCCGGGCCGCTTCAACATTCGGGCTCTGGAAACCAACATCATAGATGTGGAAACCCAGGTGCATAAATTTCTGATCCAGGTGCAGGTAAGGATAATTGGTATCCAGCGGCAGGCTGGGTGCCAGCTTTACAACACCAACCAGCATCAGGGGTGCAACTTCACCGGCTGCACGGGCAATCGCCAGAATCACACCGGTCATCATGGCCGGGCTGGCCATCGGTAGCACAATCTTCCATAAGGTTTCTGCTTTAGTTGCACCCAGTGCCAGAGAGCCTTCACGTACCGCACGGGGGATACGGGACAGGCCTTCTTCGGTTGCAACAATAACCACCGGTACGGTGAGCAGAGCCAGCGTTAAGGATGCCCACATCAGGCCCGGCGTACCAAAGGTTGGTGCCGGTTTTGCCTCAGGGAAGAAGGCATCATCCACATGGCCGCCGAGGAAGTAGATAAAGAAGCCCAAGCCAAAGACACCATAAACGATGGAGGGAACCCCCGCCAGGTTATTGACCGCAATACGAATCATCTGGGTGACAAAACCCTGCTTGGCATATTCACGCAGATAAACCGCTGCGACTACACCAAACGGTGTGACCATTACGGACATCAGCATCACCATCATTACGGTGCCAAAGATGGCTGGGAAAATACCGCCTTCTGTATTCGCCTCGCGCGGGTCGTCCGTCATAAACTCCCAGATTTTGGCGAAATAGTGCAGTACTTTTTCACCCGTCCCCATATTGTTCGGCAGGAAAGCGCGAACAATTTTGGAAACATCAATCTCCACGATTTGTCCGCCGGCAACTTCTGCCGTGAAAGTATCACGGTTGAATTGGGTATAAAGTTCCAGCAGAGCCTGTTGTTGTTGCTGGTAGGTCTGGTCAAGCTCGTTGCGACGCTTGTCAATGGCCTGGTAAGCAGCAGGGTCTGTGACTTCTTTAAGCTGTAAAGCGCGCTCTTTAAGACGCAAGCGTTCCAGCTCGTAGTTAACGGCCCCTATTTCATCTTTTTCAATGTCTTCAATCTGTTTATGTAGTGCCAGGGCACGATCGATACTGGCTTCAAAGCGGTTCCAGAGCGCCATGTATTCGGCGTTTTTATCGAAACCCTCGTGGGTGGCGACAACTTTTCCATTTTCTTTCAGGGAACGCAGGTAACCATAAAAGTTACCCCACTCACGACGCTCTGCAACAAACAGCATTTCCGGTTGGCTTTTATCTGACAGGAAGTCCTCCAGCACCCAGATAAAGTCAGACCCTCCCACATCCCGGTTACCGATTTTAAGCAGGTGGCGTTGCATAAACTCAGTGCCTTCAGGCACAGCGACACCACTGTCGCGCAGTTGTTCGGCCGGAACGCTTTCAATGTCGACCTGCTCACCGGCAATGCGGATACTATTGCCGTTTTCGGTATAAGTGGCCTGATGTACGTCGGCAGGCCAGAAATGAACCAGGCCGCGTACAGCAATCAGAGACAGCAGGCCAATAACCATAATCAGACAAATGGCGACGGCACCGGCGTTTAGCCATATCCAGGGGTCGCCGGATTTGCTCCAGTCTTTTAACGAAACTCGCATGGGATTATTCCTCAATCAGCCCGATTACAGGGAGCCATATTTTTTACGCAGATGCTGACGGATGGTCTCTGCAAGGGTGTTGACCATAAAGGTAAACAGGAAGAGTACAAAAGCGGCCAGGAACAGAATCCGGTAGTGCGTACTGCCCACTTCAGATTCAGGCATCTCAACGGCAATGTTAGCTGCCAGGGTGCGCATGCCTTCGAAGATATTCACGTCCATAATCGGGGTGTTGCCGGTGGCCATCAGTACAATCATAGTTTCACCGACCGCGCGACCCATACCAATCATTACAGCGGAGAAAATACCCGGGCTGGCGGTGGGTATAATGACACGTACCAGGGTTTGCCACGGGGTAGCGCCCAGCGCCAGAGAGCCGTAGCTCAGGTGTTTGGGCACCGCAAAAATGGCATCCTCCGTAATAGAGAAAATGGTGGGTATAACCGCAAAACCCATAGCGATACCGACAACAAGCGCGTTACGCTGATCGTAGGAAATACCCAGCTCATTACTGATCCAATAGCGCATATCACCCCCGAACAGCAGGGTCTCAACACCACCGGCAATCCAGAGGCTGAACAGGGTGGCCAGTATCACAACCGGGATCAGTAATACGGCATCCCAGCCTTCCGGAATCAGGTAGCGAATACGGTCAGGCAGGGAGGCCCAGGTGAAGGCAAAAATCAGTATGGCGGCGGGTATCAGCAGCAGACAGATAAAAATACCTGCCAGATTAGTTTCCATAAAAGGGGCCAGCCAGAGGCCAGCCAGGAAACCCAGGATAACCGTTGGTAGCGCTTCCATCAGTTCGATAAAGGGCTTCACCTTACGGCGCAGTGAAGGCACCATAAAATAGGCGGTATAAATTGCACCGCAGATTGCCAGCGGGGTTGCCAGCAGCATGGCGTAGAAGGCAGCTTTCAGCGTACCAAAGGCCAGTGGCATCAGGCTGTATTTTGGCTCGAAATCGTTGTTTGCAGCAGAGGACTGCCAGATATATTCCGGCTCCTGGTAACCTTCATACCAGACCTCACCCCAGAGCGCATCCCAGGATACTTCGGGATGTTCATTATGAACCTGCCAGAATGCCAGCAGATTGTCCTGTTCGATCAGGAAGGCATTAGAACGGGGAGCCAGGGCAATATAATCTGCCGGGCCCTGGATTATTGCCTGGCTGAGCACATTGCGGTTAGCGGTGCTGTTATAAAGACGCAGTGTGCCGCTGTCATCAACAGAGGCAAAGCCTTTACGACGGTGTTCCATAGAGAGGGCCGTCACGGCCTGATTGCCGCCTTCAAATTCACGAATTTTATTCAGGCGCCAGATATTACTTTCATCACGAACCAGGAACCACTGGCTGATATTACCTTTGCTATCGGCCACCATCAGAGCATTACCGCCGAGCAGCAATTCAAAACGGGTGATCGTGCCCTGAGACGCATCCAGAATTTGTGTAGTTTCAGTGCCTTCGGGTGCCAGCAGATCTACAACGGCCAGCTTGTTATCACCACTGGAGATCAGTAGCCAGCGACGGTCAGGCATCACCAACAGTTTTTTGACCGGTATATTAAGGGCAGGCAGAGCCTCCACCTCCATGCTGGCTTCCATTTCACCCGTCAGAAAGTTTTCTTCCAGGGTTATATTGGCAATAGAGAGTGACTGGTGAGTACCGCCGATCAGGCTCCAGTTTTCCTCGTCACCATTAATCGCCAGGTGCTCAAGAGGCTGGTCACTAACGCGGATAGGCGATTCGCCGAACGGGAAAGTGATCTGAGGTGTAATCACCCGCTGTCCATCGGGGTAGGTTGCCTTATAGTCATGCTTCAGAACCTGTGCTTCCCCGTTGCTAAGGCCGAAAGCAAAAATACGACTGGCGTCGGAGGCGAGTGCAAAGCTGGTAATCTCTGTGCCGGGTGGCAGGCTGATATCTGCCTGACTGATCAGGTTACCGTTGCGGGTATCAAAAAAGATAAGCGCTCCCTGATCGGTAACACGCAAACCGACTTCTGCCTGTTCTTCCATGGTCAGGTAGAGTGTTTTGCCTTTGCCGGGTGCCTTATAAGGTTCAGCTATCTGGCCGTTAACCTGCCAGGGTTTTACTTCGGCAGACTTGAACAGTGGGGCAACTTCATACAGCAGGTAGAAGAAAATCAGCAGTATGGCGATGATGACACTGATGCCGCCAAAGGCGATACCAACCGAGGCTGTTTTGTCTTTAAACGCACGAAATTTACGCAGACGTTTAGCCGCGGGTGTGTCGAAATCCAGTTCGGTAGTTAAAGATGTGTTATCAATGCTCATGGCACGGGGGTCCTGAGAGATCCTGAAAAGGGTATAGCGCGTACAATAAGGCAAATTTGTTACGCTTATGTTACAGCCTGACTTATAACGCAAAAGGGGGCACCTTTCGGTGCCCCCTTAGCAGGTGGGACAAAAATCTCTTAGGCTGTGCCTTATAGATCCAGTGCTTTCATCTGGCGCTCTACCAGCTTAGCAGGCAGCGGAATGTAGCCATCTTTAACAACCACCTCCTGACCGACTTTAGACATCACCATTTTTACGAATTCACGTTCCAGGGGTGCCAGCGGCTGACCTGGTTTCTTGTTCACATAAACGTACAGGGAACGTGCCAGCGGGTAAGAACCGTTCAGTGAATTCTCTGGTGTTGCGTCTACAAAAGCCTGTCCCGGCTTTTTAGCCAGTGGTAGGGCACGCACGGATGAGGTTTTGTAGCCGATGCCGGAGTAACCGATACCGTTCAGAGACGTCGAAATTGACTGTACCACCGATGCGGAACCCGGTTGCTCGTTGACGTTGTTTCTGAAGTCACCTTTACACAGGGCTTTCTTCTTAAAGTAACCATAAGTGCCGGATACCGAGTTGCGGCCAAAGATCTGAATGCTTTTGCCTGACAGCGCACCGGTTATACCGGTATCACCCCATTTAGTGATGCCAGTCGGGTGGCCACATTTACGCGTAGTGGAGAAAATAGCGTCTGCCTGAGGAATTGTCAGGCCTTTAATCGGGTTGTCTTTGTGTACGTAAATCGCCAGGGCATCAATAGCAACGGCAACGGGTGTTGGTTTGTAACCGAACTTCTTCTCAAAAGCGCCCAGCTCTTTGTCCTTCATTTTACGGGACATGGGGCCCATGTTAGCTGTGCCTTCGGTCAGAGCAGGAGGCGCTGTAGAGGAACCGGCTGCCTGAATCTGAATGTTAACGTTAGGGTAGTTACGTTTAAACTCTTCAGCCCACAGGGTCATGAGGTTGGCCAGTGTGTCGGAACCGACGCTGGACAGGTTACCGGATACACCAGATGCTTTCTGGTAAACAGGCAGGTTCTTGTCCAGCAGATCTGCAGCATTTGCAGAAAGACAAGTCGCAGAAATGGCAGCAGCAGCAAACAGCTTCTTCATAGGTTTCATCATATTTTCCAGAGAGAAGTTAGCGTTAAAGTGTGACGTTGGAGCTACTATAAAAGGCATTTATGACATGAGTATGACATCTGAAAACGCAGATTTTATTATTGTTGGCTTTTTATAAAGGCAGTACGGTGTTCTGTCTGTAGACTTTAGTTTAACCTCAGTGTTAACTAAGACGCATAATAAAACGTAGTAGTGGAAGTTAAACTATGAAAATAAACGATGATCAGATCCTGTCACCGGAAGGTGAGTTAAGCCTGACGCTGCCTGCCGATGCTCAGGCGACCAATATGTTTGGTGATGTTTATGGTGGCTGGGTCTCCTCTCAGATTGTATTAGCCGCAGAAATCAGAGCAGCGGAGCTGACCCGGGGGCGGGTGGCCACTGTATCTACCGGTAGTATGGCGTTTATGTCGCCGGTACTGGTCGGCACGGTTTTATCTTTTTATACACAAGTGCTGGAGCTGGGTAACAGTTCAGTGCGAATAAAAGTTGAAGCCTGGGGGCGGTGCCCGGATGGCGCTGATTTGAGAAAAGTCACCGATTCGGAATGTGTTCAGGTGGCGATTGATGGCCATGGCCATATTCGCGCGATTAATTTTGGTGAATAAGCCGGGACTTAGTTAACTTGCATCGAATCAGGCGAGTTGCTGATTGACAGGTCAATTGCTCTGGGCCTAGACTTTTCCCTTTAGTACTGATTTATAGCTCAGTGCGTTGGTTTTCGTTGGAGGTTTCACTTTGAGTACAAGGAAGCATAAGCCGGCTTTTGAAACATCTCCGGATACTGTGCCCCGCCTTGAGTATCAGCAGTCCCAGAAGCTGGTGCAGTGTTATACCGAGAACGAGCGGGGAGAAAGGCGCCTTCGCCTGGTGGAAATGGAAAATTTTCGCCTCTGGGAATATATGATGACCAATAAGCACGGGTTAAAAATTCTGGAGCCCGAGCCCTGCCTCTGGATACATCAGGGTGACTTCGACCATAAACAGCATTTGTATAGCCACGCGCCCAGTGTCGAAGCGGTTAATCGTGTGGTGCTCAGTATTTATGATGAAGTTTATGGGTTCAGTCATTTTGTGAACCGCTTTGTCAGTGCCGCAGATACCGAACAACTCATTGATATTCTGAGCAATCATATGCAAAGGCGTGTGGATCAGGGCGATGAGTGTGAGTTTATTGTGGTGGAGGGTTATTGCGTACAGCGCTGGCAGCATGAAGGTCTGCCGCCGCTGATGGTAGGCTTATCTACCTGACGTATCCGGGTTGAATACAAAAGGGCTGCTGTTGCAGCCCTTGTTCTTTTTGGGTCAGAGGGGTTCGAGGTTAGCAAAACCCACAACCAGCCACTTTGAACCTTCATAGTCAAAGTTAACCTGTACACGGGCTTTAGGCCCGGAGCCTTCAAAATTCAAGACAATGCCTTCACCAAATTTGGGATGATGTACGCGCTGCCCTAGTGCCAGGTTGGTTGAAGGAACCTCCGCTTTTGACAGGGAGCTGCCGCCACCAAATAAACTTGAGCCTTGATTGGCGGACATCGGGCGTTTAACACTGGCGTTAAGCCGCACTTCTTCTACCAGACCTTCGGGAATTTCATGAATAAACCGTGAAGGGCGGTTATAGGTTTCCTGTCCGTGCAGGCGGCGTGATTCTGCATAAGTCAGGTAAAGTTTCTGCATTGCGCGGGTAATGCCCACATAACAGAGGCGTCGCTCCTCTTCCAGACGGCCGGGCTCTTCGATGGACATTTTATGAGGGAATAAACCTTCTTCCATGCCCGCCAGAAAAACCAGCGGAAATTCCAGGCCTTTTGCTGAATGCAGGGTCATGAGCTGAACGCTGTCCTGGTGCTCATCCGCCTGAGCATCACCGGCATCTAACGCGGCTTGATCCAGAAAGGCCGCTAAGGGAGAGGTAAAGGCATCATCAAAGCTTTCATCCCATTGCCCCATAAACTGTTTAGCAGCGTTACTGAGTTCCTCAAGGTTCTCAATGCGGGACTGGGCTTTATCTCCTTTTTCTTTTAAGTGGTGCTCAATCAGGCCCGAGTTCTGCACTATATGTTCTGTTTGCTCATGAAGCTCAACCCCTTCAGTTTCTTTGGCCATCCGGTTAATCAGGTCAAGAAAGGCCACCAACGCATTGCTGGCGCGCGCGGGTAATTTTTGCAGACCCACGACTTCGGTTGCCGCACGCCACATGGAGATCTGCTCGATGCGAGCATGTTCCCGGATCACTTCTACTGTACGGGTGCCTATGCCTCGTGTGGGCACGTTAATCACCCGTTCGATAGCGGTGTCATCATCACGATTGGCGGTCAGGCGCAGGTATGCCAATGCATTTTTAATTTCCAGGCGATCGTAGAAGCGCTGGCCACCGTAAATACGGTAAGGAATGCCAGCGCGGATCAGTGCTTCCTCCAGAACCCTCGACTGGGCATTGGAGCGGTAAAGGATGGCGGATTCGGCCCGGAGGTTGCCCTGTTCCACCCAGTGCTGTATTTGTCCGACGATAAAACGGGCTTCGTCTTGTTCATTAAAGGCGGCATACAGGGAAAGTGGCTCACCTTCAGCCGCTTCCGTATGCAATTCTTTACCCAGTCGGCCCTGGTTGTTGCGTATTACACCGTTGGCGGCTTGCAGAATGCTATTGCTGGAACGGTAATTCTGTTCCAGCTTAATGGTTTCTGTTTCAGGGAAATGGTTGTTCAGGTTCTGGATATTTTCGATTTTAGCGCCACGCCAGCCATAGATAGACTGATCATCATCCCCCACCGCCATCAGCTTGTTATCACCCCCGGCCAGCAGTCTTAGCCAGCCATACTGAATGCTGTTGGTGTCCTGGAATTCATCCACCAGAATATAACGGAAGCGTTCCTGATAATGGGCCAGCAAATTCGGACGGCGATCACGCAGTAATTCGAGCGAGCGCAGTAAAAGTTCACCAAAATCCACCATGCCACCCCGTTCACAAGCCGTTTCATAGGCCTGATACATGCTTAACATGGTCTGACTGAATGCATCGGCAGAGGCTTCTATATGACCGGCACGAAGGCCTTCATCTTTTTGCTCGTTGATGTACCACTGAAACTGACGGGCAGGCCAGCGGCTTTCGTCCAGATTCATTTCTTTGGCCAGACGTTTTACAAGACGTAGCTGATCGTCACTGTCCATAATCTGGAAATTTTCGGGCAAGCCGGCATCTTGCCAATGGGAGCGCAGTAGTCGGTGAGCCAGACCGTGGAATGTGCCTACCCACATGCCCTGAGGGTTAATGCCTAACAGCTCTTCGATACGCCCGCGCATTTCTTTTGCGGCTTTATTGGTAAAAGTCACGGCCATAATGGAGTAAGGCGAGATGCCTTCGGTCTGAATCAGCCAGGCAATCCGGTGAACCAACACCCGTGTTTTACCAGAGCCTGCACCGGCCAGTACCAGTAGATTTTTAACCGGTGCAGTGACAGCACTGCGCTGCGCATCGTTGAGGGAATCAATGATATGGGTGACGTCCATGGGGCTATAGATACCTGAATAGTGAGCCAGAGGGCTTGAGTATACCCTCTGTATAGATGTTGTTTACAAAGGCAGGGCAGCAGGTGTTTTAATGCGGGCCAGCAGGATACGTTTGAGTTCGTCCGGATCTTTTAGTTTCATGTCTGTTTCGCCGGAACGCATACCCTGATCGAGGCCGAGCCAGGGGATCAGGCGGGATAGCCAGAAGCGCATAGCCGCTGTGCGTGTCAGAATCGGCCAGGCTTCATGTTCCATAGCGGTGAACGGGCGAATGCGGTTGTAGGCTGTAAGCAATGCCGTTTCTCTTTCTGTATCAATGCTGCCATCGGGACGACTGCACCAGTCATTCGCGACTATGGCCAGGTCGTAGAGCAGAAAGGCGCTGGCGGCATTGTAAAGATCCAGGATAGCGCTGAGTTTGTCACCCTCAAAAAGCACATTATCGTGAAACAGATCACCGTGTACGGTACCGCTGGGCAATTGATCAGCCTGTTCGCGCAGCAGATCGAAGTTGTGCACTTCGTCTGTTAGCAGTTTTGCATCCTCCGGTGATAGTAACGACTGAATACGGGCGCTTTCCGTACGCCACCAAAGTACACCCCGGTGAGCCTGGCGGGATAGATAAAAGTCCTGTCCGGCTGTATGAAACTGCGCTAGCGCGCGCCCAACTTCTGCACAATGCACGGGTTTGAGTTCTGTTTGTGGAATATGGCGTCCTGAAAAACGCGGCTGTAGCAAGGCGGGCCGGTTGAGCAGGCGTTTCTGGGCAATGCCATTACGGTCGGTGATGCCATAAGGTACGGGTACCCCCTTGCCGTTCAGCCAGTGGGCCAGTTCGACAAAAAAAGGCAACTCTTCCTCGCTCAGTTCCTCAAAGAGTGTCAGCACATATGCTTGCTGAGTCTGCTTCTGCTTCAGGGTCACAAAGTAGTTTGTATTTTCGATGCCGCCCTGAATGCCTTGCAGTGACACTTGTTGGCCCAGGTCAAAATCGACCAGCAGTTTATCCAGATCTTGAGGTGTTACTTCTGTATATACAGCCACATTATTACCAGCGCAATAGAACCCATTTAGGGATTAACAGTTGAGATTGGTCAGCCCGTATAAACTCTTCCCCGTCTGCCGGAACCAGGTAATAGGGCTTGCCAACGGAAGGGATTACTTTGATTTCCCGTAATTCACCGTTAATACGGTACTCGTAAAACGTCGTTTTTTCACTATGACGAATGGTGATTTCCGGTTCGTTGTCATCAAACTGAGGTAAAGACTCAGCCTGAGCCAAAGGTGTGGCCAATAACAGGGCCATAAGCAGCAATCGTTTCATAATATGTCCTTTATTTTGGTTGGCTGCAGTGTTATCGACTATGATTGTCGCCCTGAACCTGTCAGAACTGCAACTAACATGGATATCACCATGAGCGAACAGCACTCACCTCTTATTTTAGTCGACGGCTCCTCCTATTTATACCGTGCATTTTTTGCCTCTCAGCAGGCCGACCTGAAAACCTCAGACGGGCAGCCAACGGGAGCCATCCGGGTGGTGACCTCCATGCTGAGAAGCTTACTCAAACAATATCCGCAAAGCCCTGTTGTGGTGGTCTTTGATGCGAAGGGCAAAACCTTCCGTGATGACCTTTATACCGAGTATAAATCTCATCGCCCCCCGATGCCGGATGATCTTCGTCTGCAAATAGAGCCCATTCATATGATCGTGCGGGCGATGGGTCTGCCGCTGATTGCGGTGGAAGGGGTGGAAGCTGATGATGTGATTGGCACGCTGTCGACCCAGGCAAGTGCTCAGGGTGTTGATACGCTAATTTCAACCGGCGATAAGGATATGGCGCAGCTGGTGGATAAACACGTTACCCTGATCAATACCATGAATAACACCGTGATGGATTCTGCGGGTGTTGAAGAAAAGTACGGTATAGCACCTCACCTGATTATCGATTTTCTGGCCCTGATGGGGGACAAAGTAGACAATATTCCGGGTGTTCCGGGAGTGGGTGAAAAAACAGCACTGGCCCTGTTGCAGGGCATTGGCAGCATTAAGGATCTCTATGACAACCTGGACAGCATTGCTGATCTGGGTTTTCGGGGCTCTAAAACCATGGCGAAGAAGCTGGAAGCTAACCGGGAAGCGGCTGAGCTATCTTATCTGCTGGCTACAATCAAAATTGACGTGCCTTTAGAGTGGGAAATTGCAGATTTCAAAGTGCCTGAGCCTGATAACGAACAGTTAAAAACGCTGTTTGGCACGTATGAATTTCGCAGCTGGGTGCGTGAACTGAGTGCTGACACTGACAGCTTTGCAGCTACGGAATCTGAACAAAGTGATACACAAGATCCGGTTTCTGAAGCACCGGTTGCCACAGACTACGAAACGATTCTGGATGAAGCACATCTGGATCGGTGGATCACACAGCTGGAATCTTCTGACTATTTTGCCTTTGATACCGAGACAACCAGCCTTAACTATATGGAGGCCGAGCTGGTGGGTGTGTCTTTTGCGGTAGAGCCGGGCAAAGCGGCTTACGTGCCGGTGGCCCATGATTATATGGGGGCACCTGAGCAGATCGATCGTAGTCGCCTGTTGGAAAAACTGAAACCTTTGCTGGAAAGTGAGCAATATCTCAAAGTGGGCCAGCATATTAAATACGATATGAATGTGCTGGCGCGCTATGACATTAAGCTAAAAGGTGTGGCTTATGACACGATGCTGGAGTCTTATATCTATAACTCCACGGCCACCCGTCACGATATGGACAGCCTCGCGGATAAATATTTGGGTGTAAAAACCGTTCACTTTGAAGATATTGCGGGTAAAGGTAAAAAACAGCTGACCTTTAACCAGATAGAGCTGGAAACCGCCGCCCCTTATGCGGCAGAAGATGCCGATATTACGTTGCGCCTGCATCAGGCTCTGGCGGCCAAACTGGAAAAGACACCGCGGCTGGCCGCTGTTTTTACTGATATTGAAAAGCCATTGATCCCGGTGCTGTCCCGTATTGAGCGCAATGGTGCGCTGGTGGATGCAAACCTGCTGGGCCAGCAGAGCCTCGAAATTGCGGCCCGTCTGCTTGAGCTCGAACGGCAGGCCCACGATGATGCGGGAGCGCCTTTTAACCTGAGCTCCCCCAAGCAGTTGCAGGCAATTCTGTTTGAGCAGAAAAAGCTGCCGGTGCTGAAAAAAACCCCTAAAGGTGCACCGTCTACGGCGGAAGAAGTGCTGCAGGAGCTGGCGCTCGATTATCCGTTGCCTAAGCTGATCCTGGAACACCGCAGCCTGAGTAAGCTGAAGTCGACCTATACCGACAAGCTACCCCAAATGATTAATAAAACCACCGGGCGTATTCATACCTCTTACCATCAGGCCGTGACAGCAACCGGGCGTTTGTCGTCGTCTGACCCTAACCTGCAGAATATTCCGGTGCGCAGTGCTGAAGGCCGCCGTATTCGTCAGGCTTTTATTGCACCGGCCGGTTATAAGCTGGTGGCGGCTGACTACTCCCAGATTGAATTGCGGATTATGGCGCACCTTTCTCAGGATGAAGGTTTATTAAAAGCCTTTAGTCACGGTGATGATGTTCACCGGGCAACAGCAGCCGAAGTCTTTAACACCGAGGTGGAGGCGGTCACTGCTGATCAGCGTCGCAGTGCAAAAGCGATTAACTTCGGCCTGATTTATGGCATGTCCGCCTTTGGCCTGGCCAAGCAGTTGGGTATTGGACGTAACGAAGCGCAGCAGTATATCGAGCACTACTTTGCGACTTATCCGGGGGTGCAGCACTATATGGACGACATTCGCACTAAGGCGCAGGAGCAGGGTTATGTGGAAACGCTCTTTGGTCGCAGGCTCTATTTACCGGAAATCAAAGCCCGTAATGCTATGCGCCGCCAGGCGGCTGAGCGTACCGCGATTAATGCGCCTATGCAGGGTACAGCGGCTGATATTATCAAACGTGCCATGCTGGATGTGGATGCCTGGCTGGCCGGTGAAGAGATTGATGCACGTATGATTATGCAGGTGCATGATGAGCTGGTCTTTGAGGTGCGTGAAGATCAGGTACAAGCCTTTGTGGCGGCTGTCACTGCGCGGATGTCTGCGGCGGCAAATCTGGATGTGCCGCTGGTGGTGGATGCCGGTGTTGGCGATAACTGGGAGCAGGCGCACTAAGCGGGTAGCGCTAAGTTACCTGGAAAATTATCCGGGCTGAGCCCTGTAATTGCGATGCGTTTACAGGGCGACCGGCGCTTTATTTCAGTCTTGCGGTGTTTCTTCTGCGTCCTCATCTTCAAACTCTTCGAGTAACCAACTGTTCAGCCGGATTTTTAGCTGGTCGATACCCTGCTTTTTAAGCGCGGAAAAGGTTTGCAGACTGACGTTATCGCCTAAAGTTGCTTTCAGCTCTTTTTTCAGCTGTAACAACGTACTTTGTGCGGGGCCTCGTTTTAACTTATCCGCTTTGGTGAGCAACACGTGCAGTGGCATGCCGGTATTCTTACACCACTGAATCATCATTTGGTCGAACTCTTTCAGCGGGTGGCGGATATCCATTACCAGTACAACACCACGCAGACAGGCTCTTTTTTGCAGGTATTCATCCAGGTGTTTTTGCCAATGCAGCTTCATTTCCACCGGGACTTTGGCATAGCCGTAGCCTGGCAGATCGACAATACGCAGGTCCTCAAGATTCAGATCAAAAAAGTTGATCAATTGCGTGCGGCCCGGTGTTTTCGAGGTCCTGGCCAATTTATGGTTATGGGTCAGGGTGTTAATAGCGCTGGACTTTCCTGCATTGGAACGGCCGGCAAACGCAACCTCTGCCCCGGTATCTGCTGGGCACTGATGAAGTTTGGCCGCGCTTGTATTAAAGCGTGCCGAATTGTAGTGGATTGGAGAGCCATTTGTTGACATGAGTAGGGTTTCGCGCCTTATGGGAACGGATATTGCCGTTCCAGTTTGTATGGATATTAGGTTATAATTGCGCCAAATTTTACCTGCGATAGGGAAAAGGCTCTAGTGTCGCGGGCAAATGAGGTTCAATCGGTTACCGTTATGCGGGCAGGAATGCTGCTGGTAAACGTAAAAAACTTTTAAAAATCAAGAGTCTGGGTTTCGTCGATGAATAAAATACTGATCAGCATGTTGTTGACTTTAGGTATCACAGGTGTAGCTCATGCGGCGGGTGATGCTGCTGCAGGGCAGGCAAAAACCGCTGTATGTGGCGCGTGTCACGGTGCCGATGGTAACAGCGCAATCGCCAACTTCCCTAAGCTGGCGGGCCAGAATGAAAAATATCTGCTGAAGCAGATGAAAGAAATTAAAGCAGGAACACGTCCGGTTGTTGAAATGACCGGCCTGCTGGATGCGCTGACTGATCAGGATTTGGCAGATGTGGCCGCTTACTTTGCGAAGCAGAACGCCCAGATTGGCCACGCGGCTAAAGATCAGGTGGAAGCGGGTCAGAAAATCTACCGCGCAGGTATTGCGGCTAAAGGTGTTGCAGCTTGTACGGCTTGTCACAGCCCGACAGGTCAGGGTAATGCCTCAGCAGCCTTTCCGGCAGTTAGCGGCCAGCATGCCGCTTATGTTGAAAAACAGCTGAAAATGTTCCGTAACGCTGAGCGTTCGAATGATCCTAACAGCATGATGCGTGATATCGCTGCGAAGCTGAGTGACGTAGAGATCAAAGCGGTTTCCAGCTACATTCAGGGTCTGAACTAAGTCCGGTTCAGCCACTGTTAAAGAAAGGCAGCTTAGGCTGCCTTTTTTATATCTGTAAAATTGAATCTTTTACCCGGTGCCGGGTCTGATTTTTCCAGTTGTGTCATTTGATGGAGAGAGAAAATGCTGAAGAAAGTTGGGTGTTTGTTTATTGCCCTGATGTTACCCGTGCTGGCGTGGGCCGAAGGCGCAGAGAAATTCCAGGAAGGCGTGCACTATGAAGCCTTGTCATTCCCGGTTAAAACAGCGGATGCAAGCCGTGTGGAAGTCGTGGAAGCCTTTGGCTATCCCTGTCCTCACTGTAATACGTTTGAGCCTTTGGTTCAGCGCTGGGAACATTCACTTGCTGAAGATGTAACTTTTAGTCGTCTGCCGGTTGTTTTTGGGCGTAGCTGGGAGCCGATGGCGCGTGCTTATTACAGTGCTGATTTGTTAAAAGTAGTTGATAAGACACACCAGGCGATGTTTAACGCCGTACATATTGAGCGTCGGCGTTTTTCGAATAAAGAGCAGGTGGCGGACTTCTATGGCAACCTGGGTGTCGATAAAGCCAAATTCAGCAAAATGTATAATTCTTTTGCAGTGAATATGAAGCTGAAGCAGGGCGACTCTAAAGTGCGCGGTTACGGTATTACCGGTGTGCCTTCTATGGTTGTGAATGGTAAATACCGGATTACGGCGCAGATGGCGGGTAGCCCTGCAAAAATGCTGGAAGTGGTAGATTATCTGGTTGCTAAAGAGCGTAGTCTGATTAACTGATTTGGCGGATTAGCGTTAAATCAAAAAAACCGCCATATTCAGGCGGTTTTTTGGTTCGAATGGTTATTGGTCTGGAGTCGGGGTGTTTGTTACTTTAGCATGTTGGATGTGTGCAGGGATGAATGATTGAATCGTCGGGCTGGAGTGGACTGTGTCAGTGCAGAATGAAGATTGGAAGCAAAAATACAGGGAGCTGGCATCAGAGTATGCGCAGTCTCAGCAGCTTGAACAGTCACTTAACCAGATCGTCGGGAGTATGGTGCTCGCACTGGAAGGTAACGATGCTCAGCTGGATCTGGAACTGCGCGAGCTTAAGCATACTCTCAGGCCAGACACGGATAAAACATCACTCGGTCGGCTACGTCTGCGCCTGGACAAACACATCAGGCTGCGGGATGAAAGCCGTGAAGAGCAGGCGAAGGTTGTGCTTGAGGCGTTTCGGCGGTGGATTGCTTACCTCCGCGATATGACACAGCAGCCTTCGATGCTGGACACCCTGGATATATATCAAGCGCGCAGTCAGAAGCTGGAAAATGCCTGCGATGAGTTGCCATCGCTGCTTCAGGACCTGGTGGCGCTTCAGGCAGAGATTAACCCTCCGGCCGCCCTGGTCTTGTCAGAAGAGAGTATCGATTCATATGTGGAAGGTGTGACACCGGGCAGTGAAGAGCAAAATCGTCTGCTCCGGACGGTTGCCGCTGAACTATCCGAGTTAGTCACCGGCCTTTACCTGCCAGAAAAAGTGTATGAGCAAAGCGAGCAACTGGTTCGAATTATCCGGCGGGGGTTTGACCTGTCCGAATTGCCTGCGTTGTTGCGCCAGGTGATCCGGCTGGTGGGAAAAGCGGGGCCAGACAACAGCCAGGAGTTCGAAGGTTATTTATTAGATCTGAGTGCTCAGCTAGCAGAAGTTGAGGCGGTTGTTCAGAAAAATCGGAAGGATCAGCAGGACAGTGATACGGGCCGGTTTACACTGGATAAGAATGTTCGTTCCAATGTGCAGCAACTGGCAGAAGCAAGCAAAGTGACACAGGATATCCGCGAAATTAAACAAGCGGTCGCGGGGCAACTGTGCGATGTTGTCCGGGCATTGGATGTGTTTAAGCGGGAAGAAAGTGCGCGGACAGCTTGTTTAGTCGAACGTAATGAGAGGTTGTTAGAAAAAGTCGCTCAAATGGAAGTGGCCACCCGGAACGTTCAGGCGCATATGGCGGCTGAAAGAGCAAAAGCTACTACGGATGCACTGACGGGTTTACCTAACAGGGCTGCTTACAATGATCGTATCCGCGAATCGGTGGCGCGCTGGCAGCGTTATCAGACGAGCTTCTCTATAGTGGTGGGTGACCTGGATTTCTTTAAACGCATTAATGACAGTTATGGTCACCTTGCGGGTGATAAAGTGTTGCGTCTGGTCGGCAAAGTGATACGGACGAAGATACGCAGCACGGATTTTGCTACCCGCTACGGGGGTGAAGAATTTGTAATTATTATGCCCTCTACCCGTAGCAGAGAGGCTTGCCTGGCAGTTGAAAAAATTCGTCAGGGGCTTGTCGACAGTCCTTTCAATTTTCATGGCAAACCGCTGACAGTCACTATGTCTTTTGGTGTGACTGAAATAATTGCGGGGGATTCCAGTGACGTTTTATTCAGCCGGGCGGATAAATTGCTCTACAAAGCGAAAGCCGACGGACGTAATCGGGTCTGTACCGGCTGATATTGGCTTATCTTTTGTGAAGGAATGTTGTAGCCTGTCCCGCGAATCAGCCTGAGTACAGGAATGCCTGTTTGTGAAACGTCTGCTGCGTAGTTTTAAAATTTTGCGGGTCATTGCCCGTTATCGTCTTGATACGTTCTTTGAAGGTGTAAACCTGCCGTTTTATTTGCGGGTGCTGCTGCTCTTATTACCCTGGCGCTATTTAATCTCGGCTTCAAAACCCCGTGCTGAGCGTTTACGTCTGGCCTTTGAAACGCTGGGCCCTGTCTTTATTAAATTTGGTCAGATGCTGTCTACCCGTCGGGATCTTTTACCTGATGATGTGGCAGAAGAGCTGAAAAAGCTGCAGGATCAGGTGCCGCCGTTTGCGGGAAACGAGGCTCAAGCCATTATTGAGCAGGCACTGGGGCAGCCGGTGAGTGAATTGTTTTCCAGCTTTGAGGTTGAACCGCTGGCATCCGCTTCCGTTGCTCAGGTTCATAAAGCGACTTTGTTTGATGGGCGTGAAGTTGTCGTTAAGGTGATACGTCCCGGTATTGATCGTATTATTCGCAAGGATGTCGCACTGCTCTACGGGCTGGCCTCGCTGGCGCAGGCCGTTTGGGCGGATGGTCGTCGTCTGCGTCCGGTTGAGGTCGTTGCTGAGTATGAGCAAACCATCTTCGATGAGCTGGATCTGCGTAAAGAGGCGGCCAATGGTTCTCAGCTGCACCGTAATTTCTCGGGCTCAGAAATGCTCTATATCCCGGAAATTTATTGGGATTATAGTCGCCCTAACGTGCTGGTAATGGAGCGTATCCATGGTATTCCTGTCGCTGAAACCGATCAGTTGGTGGCGCAGCATACCGATATGAAGCTACTGGCTGAACGGGGGGTGGAGATTTTCTTTACCCAGGTGTTCCGGGACAGCTTTTTTCATGCGGATATGCATCCGGGCAATATTTTTATTTCCCGGGAAAACCCGCAGTCACCGCAGTATATTGCCGTGGACTTCGGCATTGTCGGCTCCTTAACAGCGGAAGATCAGAGCTATCTGGCCAGAAATCTACTGGCCTTTTTTCAGCGTGATTATCGCCAGGTCGCCCAGTTGCATGTGGACTCAGGCTGGGTACCTATTGATACTAATGTGGATGCTTTTGAAACAGCGATCCGCAGTGTTTGTGAGCCTATTTTTGAAAAGCCACTTAAAGATATTTCATTTGGTCAGGTGCTCTTAGGTCTGTTTCAGACTGCGCGACGCTTTAATATGGAAGTACAGCCCCAGTTGGTGCTGCTGCAAAAGACGCTGTTAAATATCGAAGGTCTGGGGCGTCAGCTGTATCCGGATCTGGATCTTTGGCAAACCGCTATGCCTTTTCTGGAAAGCTGGATGAAGGAGCGTATGGGGCCTAAGGCCGTCTATCGCAGTATCAAACAACAGGCACCGGATTGGCTGGAAAAAATGCCACATTTACCCCAAATGGCCTACGATGCCCTTAATCAGCTTCGACGTCTGGATGATCACAGGCAACGGGATCAGCGCGCTTATGCAGCGGCTAAGGCAGAGCTGGCGGCACAGCGCCGACCGGTGCGCTATATAGGTTTCCTGCTGGTTATTTTTGCGCTTTTGGCAGGCAATGAGCAATTTGTACACTGGCTGAGTGAGCTGCCTGCTATAAGCTGGCTGGCTGCTATTACTGGTTTTTACCTGATTGTACGTCGCTGAAACGCGCGCTGAAGTTGAGGCTGGTCGTTCATGCAAAGGATGGTGGAAGCCTGTCTGTTCAGGTATGCTTTCGCCTTGAATTAGAGATTGCTAAAGAAGTGAAATGATGTCCGCACCCTGGCTGGAACAGATTAAGTGGGATAAAGATGGCCTGGTACCGGCCATTGCCCAGGATTATAAAACCGGACGTATCCTGATGGTTGCCTGGATGAATGCAGAAGCTCTGGCGTTAACAGCGCAAGAGCAGCGTGCTATCTATTGGTCCCGGTCACGGAAAAAATTGTGGCGTAAAGGCGAGGAGTCAGGTCATGTGCAAAAGTTACATGAGCTGCGCCTGGATTGTGATGCCGATGTGATTTTAATGCAGGTGGAACAATTAGGCGGCATTTCTTGTCATACCGGGCGGGAGAGCTGTTTTTACAGCGTGCTTGATAATGAAAACTGGGTGCCGGTAGAACCGGTGTTAAAAGACCCGGCAAGCATATATAAAAAATAGGTTGCTTAATGAGTGATGTATTAACCCAGCTGGGTGAAATTCTGGAAGCGCGCAAAGCGGCAACGGCTGAAAAGTCTTATGTGGCCAGTTTGCACAGTAAAGGCCTGAATAAGATCCTTGAAAAGGTCGGAGAAGAGGCGGTAGAAACCATTATCTCTGCAAAAGATGCAGCAGCCAGTGGTGATAACAGCGATCTGATTTATGAAACGGCAGACTTGTGGTTTCACAGTTTGGTGATGTTATCCCATTTGGGTGAATCCCCTCAGTCTGTGCTGGACGAGCTGGCGCGTCGCTTTGATATGTCCGGCCTTGAAGAGAAGGCCGCACGGGCTAATAAATAGGTTATGACGAGCTGTGTTTTCTGTCAGATTATTGCAGGTGATCTTGCTGCAACGGTCGTATATCAGGATGAACATATTCTGGCTTTCTGGGATCAGGCGCCAAAGGCGCCGGTACACTTGTTAGTTGTACCGCGTAAGCATATAAAAAATCTTGACGATCTTCAGGTAGGTGATGAAACACTGATTAGCCACCTGATGATGAAAATTCCAGACATTGCACGGAACAACAAGCTTTCCGGTGGCTATCGTACGCTGACTAATACAGGTCGAGGCGGGCACCAGGAGATTTATCATATGCATTTTCATCTATTGGGCGGCGGCGAATTGCCCGCCCTGTAAGAATAAAAACGGAGAATAAAATGGGCTTTGGTGGTATCAGTATTTGGCAGCTGCTAATTGTTGCATTGATCATTGTGTTGTTATTCGGGACTAAAAAACTTCGTGGCATGGGTGGCGACCTTGGTAGCGCCATCAAAGGTTTCAAAAAAGCCGTGACCGAAGAGGAAGAAAAAAAGGATGAAGATCCTAAGAAGCTGGGTAAAGAAGATGCAAACTTTACCGAAGAAAAAGCAGCGGCTGAGAAAAAAGAAGAATCCAAGTCCGATAAATAAATCAGTGGCGTTTTAAATGTTTGATATCGGGTTTGCTGAACTCTTGATCGTTGCTGTAGTGGCGCTGGTTGTGCTGGGTCCTGAGCGACTACCGGTTGCTGCGCGGACGGTGGGCTTGTGGGTGGGCCGTATCCGGCGGACGCTGGGTGGTATTCAGAGTGAAATTTCTGAAGAACTGCGCCTTGATGAAATGAAGCGTACGGTTGCGATTAAGCAGGAAGAGCTGGAAAAAGAGCTGTCTGATATGCGCACCCCTTTTAATGATGCTCTGGGTGGAGAGTCACCCTTCGCAACCAGCGCCTCTTCACCTGATGAGCTGAAGTCGCAACAGGCAAGCTCATCTGCGGCACCGGCTGAGGTCGGGACTTCAGACACTGAAGGTAAGACCAAAACATAATGAGTGACGACACAAAAAGCCTGCCCGGGCAGGATCAGGAACAACCACTTATTTCGCACTTGCTGGAAATGCGTCAGCGCCTGATGCGCGTCCTGCTGATGGTGCTATTGATTTTCCTCTCACTTTTTTACTTCGCAAATGATCTTTATTCGTACCTGTCCGCACCGCTAACGGCTTTATTGCCGGAAGGCACCAGTATGATTGCGACAGACGTCACTTCACCGTTTTTTGCACCGTTCAAATTGACGTTGGTAGCATCTATCTTCCTGGCGATGCCGGTGATTTTGTATCAGCTTTGGGGATTTATCGCACCGGGCCTTTATAGCAATGAAAAGCGCTTTGCGGTGCCTTTGCTGGTTTCAAGTATTTTTCTGTTTTATGCAGGTGTTGCTTTTGCTTACTTCGTGGTGTTCCCGCTAATTTTTGGTTTTTTTACCAGCGTCGGGCCCGAGAATGTAGCGGTCATGACCGATATCAGCAGCTACCTGAATTTTGTGCTTAAGCTGTTTTTTGCGTTTGGTATTGTTTTTGAAATACCTATTGCGACTTTACTGCTGATCTGGACAGGCGCGGCCACTGCGGAGAGTCTGGCAGAGAAGCGTGCTTATGTTTTGGTGGGCTGCTTTGTACTGGGTATGCTGTTAACACCACCGGATATTATTTCCCAGAGTCTGTTGGCTGTGCCTATGTGGTTGTTGTTTGAGCTGGGTATTATCATGGGCCGGATTATTGTTAAAAATAAAGATGAGCTGGATGATGAGTTTGAAGAAGCCATGCAGGAAGAAGACGCAAATAATGCGGGTCGTTAATCATTGAGTCTGGGTACTTATTTATCCTTAAAAGGCGCCGTCAGGCGCCTTTTTTGTGTCTGCGCGATGCCGGGGAGTCTATT
>JBMYOX010000002.1:0-153228 GCA_049599735.1 Pontibacterium sp.
TGCTATGCAATCCGTAAAGAAAAATGCCGACCAGTTGCTTAACTGATCGGCATTACGGCATTGTCGGGCTTTTTTGTTTGATTCAGAGATGCATCGGTTGCCGCCTTAATTGCTGGCACTACCTTAGTTATGCTCAATGGGAGTGATCTGTAAATGCGAGAGCTTGTTATCCAAAGGCGCCCAGAGCCGGATCAGTCACTGCCCTTGTTTAATCAGGTCAATCCGGTATTGGCCCGTATCTATGCAACCCGTGGTTTGCATGACCTGAGCGACCTGGGCCGTAATCTTAAAGCACTGTTACCTGACCGGTTACTTAAAGGTATTGATAGCTCCGTTGACCGGCTGGTTGAGGCCATTCAAAAGCAGCAATCGATCCTGATTGTCGGGGATTTTGACTGTGATGGCGCGACCAGTACGGCGGTTGCCTTGCTGGCGTTACGCAAGATGGGCGCGGCTTCGGTGGATTACCTGGTGCCAAACCGTTTTGAATACGGTTACGGTCTGAGCCCTGAGATAGTCGATGTGGCGGCCCGTCAGAAGCCGGACCTGATCATTACGGTGGATAACGGTATTTCCAGTGTATCCGGTGTGCAGCGCGCGGCTGAGCACGGTATTGATGTGCTGGTTACCGATCACCACCTGCCGGGTCATGCATTGCCTGCCGCCTGCGCGATTGTTAATCCCAACCAACCGGATTGTACGTTTCCTGCCAAATCAACCTGCGGTGTGGGGGTGATTTTTTATGTAATGATTGCACTGCGCCGTACTCTGGCTCAAGTCGGTTGGTTTCAACAGCAGGCGCTCGAACAACCTAATTTAGCTGAATTGCTGGATCTGGTGGCGCTGGGCACCGTGGCCGATGTGGTGCCGCTGGAACAAAACAACCGCATACTGGTTTATCAGGGGCTGCAAAGAATCAGAGCGGGTCAGGCGCGCCCGGGTATTATGGCGCTGCTGGAAGTAGCGGGTCGACATCCTGCAAAATTAGTGTCTTCTGACCTGGGTTTTGCTATCGCACCCCGACTTAATGCCGCCGGGCGGCTGGAAGATATGTCTATTGGTATCGAATGCCTGATTACCGATGATGTTGCAACGGCACGGGATCTGGCTGGTACACTGGATCAGCTCAATCAGGAGCGTCGCGGCATTGAAGCCGAGATGCAGCAGCAGGCGTTAGTTTTGCTGGAATCCTTAGAGCTGGAAGCAGAAGCGCTGCCTTATGGGGTGTGCCTCTATGATGAAGAATGGCATCAGGGTGTGATTGGTATACTGGCATCCCGTATTAAAGAACGTATGCACCGCCCCGTAATTGCTTTTGCGCCCGGCGATAACGGTGAAATTAAAGGCTCAGCACGTTCCATCGCCGGTTTTCATGTGCGTGATGGCCTGGACAGGATTGCAACGGCCAATCCCGGATTACTCAGCAAATTTGGCGGCCATGCCATGGCAGCGGGCCTGACGCTGCGGGTTGAAGATTATGCCCTGTTTGTAGAGGCCTTTGATCAGGAAGTACGTCGGCAGTTATCCGAAGCAGATTTGCAGGAGCAGGTTTATACGGACGGCTCGCTCAGTGCGGCTGAAATCTCGATCGAAATGGCCGACATGTTACGCGAAGCAGGCCCCTGGGGGCATCAGTTCCCCGAGCCAAAATTTGATGGTGAGTTTGCGCTGCTGCAACAGAGGCTGGTCGGCCAGAAACATTTAAAAATGGTACTGATGGATCCGGTTTCCGGCCTGGCAGTGGATGCGATTCATTTTAATGCCGACCTGAAATGCTGGCCCCGCGAAAGTGTGACCCGTGTACAGGTTGTTTATCGTCTTGATATCAATGAATTCAGAGGGCAACGCAGCGTACAATTAATGGTTGAACAGCTGCTGCCCGTTTAATCGATGTAAAAAGGTAATACATGAAAGATCTGACCCTGAATGAACTGGAAATTCTGTTAGCTGTTTTTGCGCGTGCAGGTGTTGAAAAAAGTGCCGGAGCCGAAGGCGAAATGCTAACCCGCATTCAGCAGGCTCACGACGAGCGCCAGGAACTGGAAAGCATGGACTTTGATGATTGTCTGGGCGGGGCTTGTAAGTTGTAAGTCGCCCGAGCAGGAATTGAAAGATATGGCATACTTAATTGAAGTCATTGAGGGGGCGGCAACAAAAGTGGGTTTGGTGTTTTTGAGCAGAGCTGTCATAATTCGCTGGCCTTAATTGGCAGCGTGCTATGGAGGAGTGCGTCCGCATTTTTGCCTGGGTTTAAAGGATTTTTGGCCTCTTTTCTCTAGTAAGTCCCGGATTGTTTAACATATAACATATATTATTCTATTAATGGCCTGAATGAGATTTTCGAAAGGTCAGATGTAGGATATGTGAACGAAGCGCTGATCTTAGAGTGGAATGATTTCAAGTCTGTTATTTCAATTGACTCAGTAGATGACATTTTGATGATCGGTTTTATTAGAATTTGACATGGATAACTGGAAACTGTGATGTTTAATGACAAATCAATCCTTATTACAGGTGGGACTGGCTCCTTTGGAAAAAAATACGTAGAAACAATATTGAGCCGTTACAGTCCTAAACGGTTGATTATTCTTTCACGCGACGAGTTAAAACAGTTTGAAATGCAGCAGGAGTTTGATGCTCCCTGTATGCGTTATTTTATCGGTGATGTCCGCGACCGAGAACGTATGGTGCAAGCGATGCGAGGCGTGGATTTTGTTATTCATGCAGCGGCGCTTAAACAGGTACCTGCGGCTGAATATAATCCAACAGAATGTATTAAAACGAATATTCATGGTGCAGAGAATGTTATTCATGCTGCATTGGAGAATGAGGTTGATCAGGTTATTGCTCTGTCCACAGATAAAGCTGCGAATCCGATTAATCTTTATGGTGCGACTAAGCTCGCCTCAGATAAATTATTTGTAGCGGCTAATAATATGGCAGGGGGGCATAAAACCCGCTTTGCTGTTGTGCGATACGGTAATGTTGCCGGTTCGCGTGGCTCAGTTGTACCTTTCTTTAAAAAGCTGATTGAAAATGGAGCAACGGAGTTACCGATTACTGATGAACGGATGACCCGATTCTGGATTACTTTACAGCAGGGTGTGGATTTTGTTTTGAAAAATTTTCAACGCATGCATGGTGGTGAAATTTTTGTGCCTAAAATACCTTCGGTATTGATCACGGATCTGGCTAAAGCAATGGCACCGGCACTCCCTGAAAAAGTTATCGGTATTCGCCCTGGCGAAAAACTGCATGAGATTATGTGTCCCTCTGATGATTCTCATTTAACGCTGGAATTTGCGGATCATTATGTTTTACGTCCAACGATTACTTTTTCCGGTCGTAATAATGACTTTACCGAAAATGCTCTGGGAGAAATTGGGGTGCCGGTGGGTCAGGGATTTGAATACCACTCAGGCAGTAATCCACACTTTCTGGGTATTGAAGAAATAGTGGAGTTTAATCGCATGGCCGGGGTGCTATGACAGAAACATCGCCTAAGCGCGAAGTATTAAGGCGGTTATCCAATGTAGCCCTTCGGGGCTTATCAATGGGTAGCCGTTTCGTTCTGTTGTTTGCACTGGCACGTTATTTAGAACCGGAAGAAGTAGGCTTGTATGGCCTGGTGGCTGCAACGCTTGGCTTTAGTATGCTGGTGATTGGCGGCGATTATTATACGTATAGCCAACGCGAGCTGATTAGCTCTCCTAAAGAACGCTGGAGTTTCGTTCTGCAACACCAAGGGCTGGCAACTGTTCTTCTTTATACGGCTCTCCTGCCAGTTCAGGCGCTGATATTTGTATTTGAATTGCTTCCATACAGCGTTCTATTGTGGTTTTTTGCGTTACTTATTACTGAACACTTAGCCCAAGAATGTAATCGAGTGCTGATTGCCATGCAACAGCAGCTATGGGCCAGTATGGTGCTCTTTATCCGTATGGGTATCTGGGTTTGGGTCTTGTTGTGCCTAATGGTTTATGCCGTGGTTCCGGTCTCTCTTGATACTGTGTTTGCCTTTTGGTTTGTCGGAGATTTGCTGGCGCTGATTGTCTCAGTGGTACTTGTGAAAGCCCAAGTGCCCGAATGGCGCTGGTGGCCTCTGGATTGGCCTTGGGTTCGTGCGGGTTTTAAAGTGGGCCTGATGTTTTTGTTTGCGACCTTAGCGTTTAAAGCGTTACAGACTATTGATCGATATTTTGTTGAGTTTTGGGCAGGTTCCGAATTGCTTGCGGTCTACGTGCTTTATTCGGGTGTAGCTATGGCAGTTGTCAGTTTTTTAGATTCAGCTGTGTTTGCGTTTTTATACCCAAAACTGATAGCTGCATGGCGAGAACAGCGCTATCAGGACTATCAGAAAGTGAAAAAAGAGTTGTGGTGCAGCGTGCTGATCTCCAGTGTTTTACTGGCATTGTCTGCCGGGTTACTTGCCCCTTGGGTATTTGAGTGGATCGGCAAGGATATTTACAATAATCAACCTGAACTGCTATGGATTTTGTTAGCTGGGGCCGTGATTTACGCAGTGGGTATGGTTCCGCACTATGGCCTTTATGCCCGCAAAGCAGATAAAGCAATTGTTTTTTCGCATATAACCTCACTTGTAGTCTTCGTGATAGTCTCATTCTTGTGTGCTGAAATGTTACCGCTCGAAGCACCTGCTATTGGACTGGCTGTTGCGTTTGTCTGGATGTTGTTTGTGAAGCAATATATGTATCAGCGTCTGCCAGTAGACGTTATTTAACGTGCATAATTGAATTAAGGTTTTTTATGATCCCCTATGGTCGACAAGATATTAATCAGGATGATATCGACGCTGTTGTCGAGGTCCTCCAGTCAGATTTTCTTACGCAAGGCCCCAAGCTGCCATTGTTTGAAGAAAGGGTTGCTGAGCATTGCGGCGCAGCTTATGGCTTAGCGATGAATAGTGCGACTTCTGCACTGCATGTGGCCTGTTTAGCGTTGGAACTGGGTGCTGATGATTGGCTTTGGACTACACCTGTGACGTTTGTTGCATCTGCTAATTGTGGATTATATTGTGGAGCTAAAGTCGACTTTGTTGATATTGATCCTCGAACCTATAATTTGAGCCCCCGTCTGCTGAAAACTAAGCTAATTGATGCGCAACAAGCGGGTGTCTTACCTAAAGTTCTGGTTGTTGTGCATCTATGTGGTCAACCTTGTGAGATGGAAGCTATTTATGGGTTAGCACAAGAATATGGCTTCCGTATTATTGAAGATGCTTCTCATGCGATCGGTGGCCGTTATAAGGGTGAGCCGATTGGTAATTGCCGTTACTCAGATATTACTGTCTTTAGCTTCCATCCTGTGAAAATCATCACCACCGCTGAGGGTGGGATGGCCCTGACCAATAGTGCCGAGCTGTCTGAAAAAATGGCACTTTATCGCAGTCATGGTATTACACGTGATCCATCCAAAATGAGCCATGCACCTGATGGGCCTTGGTATTACCAGCAGATAACGCTGGGCTTTAATTATCGAATGACTGAGCTGCAGGCTGCATTGGGTGTTAGCCAGATGAATAGGCTGGATGATTTTGTTGCTGAGCGCCATCATTTAGCTAATCGTTATAACACACAGCTGTCTGATATGGCGTTGCTTTTACCGTGGCAACACCCGGATAGTTATTCAGGTTTACATCTCTATATTGTTCGATTGCGACTAGATCGAATTGATAAAACACATCGGGAAGTATTTGAGTCATTAAGGGAGCAGGGCATCGGGGTTAACCTGCATTATATACCGGTTCATACACAGCCTTATTATCAGGCTATGGGGTTTAAGGCTGACAACTTCCCTAACTCAATAGATTTCTACAGTGAGGCAATCAGTCTGCCGATGTTTCATGGGATGACGGAGAGTGTTCAGGATCAAGTGATTGAAACTCTCCGGGATGTATTAGGATGAACGTCTGCATTATTCCTGCGCGTGGTGGCAGCAAACGTATTCCCCGTAAAAATATTAAGCTGTTTTGTGGCAAACCGATGATTGCATGGTCTATAGAGGTGGCGATTCAGAGTGGCTGTTTTGACCGTGTAGTGGTTTCAACAGATGATCCGGAAATTGCCAATATAGCACTTGAATACGGGGCTGAGGTGCCTTTTATCCGCTCAACCGAACTCGCGGATGATCATACCGGAACTTTACCTGTGATCGCGCATGCTATTCGCTGGATGGCGGAACACGAACGGATGCCTATTAACGTTTGCTGCCTGTATGCAACGGCTCCTTTTGTGTGTTCTGAGGATTTGGCTCTGGGGTTTGATGTGCTTAGGGCGAGCGGCGCTGATTACGCTTTGAGTGTCACCAGTTATGCTTTTCCCATTCAGCGCGCTATTCGTATAACCAACGCGCAGCGGCTGGAGATGTTTCAGCCGGAATGTTTTTATACACGCTCTCAAGATCTTGAAGAAGCGTGGCATGATGCCGGTCAGTTTTACTGGGGTAAGTCGGAGGCCTGGCTGGAAGAACGCCCCGTCTTTACTTCCCGCTCCGCACCGGTTTCTGTACCCCGCCATCGGGTGCAGGATATTGATACACCCGAAGATTGGAAGCGCGCTACCTGGATGTTTAAAGCAATGCAGGCGAGTGAATGATGACTAATTCTGGCAGGAGCATTGTTTTCCGTGCTGATTCATCCCTTGAGATTGGCTCCGGGCATGTGATGCGGTGCTTAACGCTGGCGGATGAATTAAAAAGACGGGGGGCATCTTGTCATTTTATCTGTCGTGAGCATCAGGGCCATATGATTGGTCATATCAGCTCCAGACAGCATCAGGTTCACGTATTACCTATTAAGTCGGTGCTTGAAGAGTCGGCTGAGGTTTCTGCTGTTCATGATCTTGCTCATGCTCACTGGTTAGGCAGCAGCCTTGATCAAGATGCGTCTGAATGTGTCACTATCTTGGAAGCTATTCAGCCTGACTGGCTGGTCGTGGATCATTATGCACTGGATGCCAAATGGGAGCTGTTATTAAAACCCTATTATAGAAAGTTATTGGTCATTGATGACTTAGCTGACAGGTTTCATAGTTGTGATGTGTTGTTGGATCAGACCTATGGTCGCAGCGCTAAGGATTATGAGGCTTGGGTCCCCGATGCTTGCCAACGATTATGTGGTTCAGAATATGCGTTATTGCGTCCGGAATTTTCAAATTTAAGGCCATACAGTCTTAAGCGTAGAGAGAATGTCTATCTTGAAAAACTGCTGATTACCATGGGCGGTGTTGATAAAGACAATGTAACCGGGCAGGTACTTTTTGCGCTTAAGGATAGTGACCTACCTGAAAATTGCCAGATTACCGTTGTTATGGGCGCTAAGGCTCCTTGGTTTGCAGAAGTGAAAAAGCAGGCCGAAAGTATGAACTGGCCCACTTCTGTAAGAATAAATATCAGTGATATGGCGCAGGTGATGGCAGAGAGTGATTTAGCAGTTGGTGCCGCAGGCTCTACATCTTGGGAGCGTTGTTGCTTAGGGTTACCGACGGTTATGATCGTTCTGGCGGATAATCAGAGAAAAGCTGCCTCATTATTGGCGCAGGCACAGGCTGCAACGGTGTTGATGCCGGGGCCTGATTTTGCGACAGACCTGAAAAGATCGATTCAAACAATAAATGATGATAGCTCTTATTTGAAAAAAATGAGTGCGCATGCTGAAACGGTCACTGATGGCACTGGCTGTCAGTTACTTGCTGATTTGCTTGATAAGTTGGATGCTCAGACATGAATAATAAAATGCAGATATTAGGAACACTTCGTACAATTCAGCCGAACGAGCTTGAGTTGATGCGTTCATGGAGAAATGCGCCTAACGTGAGGGTAAATATGTATACCCGCCACGAAATTAGTCAACAAGAGCATTTACGTTGGTGGGAAAGCATCGCCGCACGCCCAGATCAGCAATACTTCATGTACGAAATAAATGGCTTGCCATTGGGAATTATAGGGTTTACCGGTATAAACACTGACAGTAAAAATTCAGCCTGGGCTTTTTATGCATCACCTGAAGCCCCACCAGGTACCGGCAGTAGAATGGAGTTTCTTGCTTTAGAATATGCGTTTTATACGTTAAATCTCCATAAACTTTATTGCGAAGTCCTTGCTTTTAATACACCGGTTATCAAGTTGCATCAGAAATTCGGTTTCAAAGTAGAAGGGATATTTCGTGAGCATCACAACATAGACAGTACGTATGCCGATGTATACCGGCTTGGACTGCTCGCGACTGAATGGGCAGAGCAGAGTACTTTGATGTATGACAAAATTACAAAAAGATTAAGGGGCTAAAGCGTGAATCCCAGTATTTCAATTGCCGGACGGAAAATTGGTATGGACTACTCCCCATACGTTATTGCTGAGCTATCTGCTAATCATAATGGCAGTCTGAAAACAGCGATGAGAATCATTGAAGAAGCAAAAAAGTCAGGTGCCGCTGCCGTTAAGCTGCAAACTTATACGCCTGATACAATCACACTCGATAGTGATGCCGAAGAGTTTCAGATTCATGGTGGGTTATGGGATGGAGAAACACTGTATAATCTTTATAAAAGTGCATATATGCCGTGGAGTTGGCATGCCGACTTATTTGAGTATGCCCGTAAGCTTGATATCACAATTTTTAGCTCCCCATTTGATAATACTGCAGTGGACTTGTTGGAAGACTTGAACGCACCGGCCTATAAAATTGCCTCTTTTGAGGCCGTTGACCTGCCTCTGATACGATATGTTGCCAGCACCGGGAAGCCCATGATTATCTCGACAGGGATGGCCAATATGGAAGAAATCGGAGAGGCTATTGATGCTGCCCGCTCGGGCGGCTGTAATGAACTGGCAGTTTTGCACTGCGTGAGTGGATACCCAGCCCCGGCGGAAGATTACAATTTACGGACGGTGCCTGACATGATTAAGCGATTTGGTCTGGTGACTGGATTATCAGATCATACGCTGGATAACACAACGGCCATTGCGAGTGTGGTGTTGGGTGGCAGCATTATTGAAAAACATTTTACTCTGGACCGTACTGGAGGAGGGCCTGATGATAGCTTTTCACTGGAGCCTGCTGAGTTGGGGGCGTTATGCCGCGATAGTCATACTGCTTGGAAGTCTTTGGGGCAGGTAGATTATGGCTGTAAATCCAGTGAACAGGGTAATATAAAATTTCGGCGTTCATTGTATTTTGTCAAAGATCTTCGGGAGGGAGAGGTAATTACAGAGGCTGCCGTAAGAAGTGTCCGACCGGGTTACGGACTGGCACCAAAATATTTAAATGACATATTGGGTAAGAAAGTCTTACAGAATGTGAAGGCTAAGACTGCGACAAAAATAGCATTAATTGAGAAATAGGCTTTTTATTTTAAGTCCATTAATCGGTTACTGATAACAGCGCCAGTTGTACTGATTTGAAAAGGATAAATGTTTTGGTATTCGGTGGAGTGGCATTTTCTAATAAAATAACTCCCATTGCTACATTGTTCTTATTGGGTAGTGGTTTTTTATTTTTTGGGTGGCTTTTTTCCTGGCAGGTTCTTGAGCTCCATATTACTGCTGTTTTTGTTCTCTATGCTGCTTCGTTTGTTTTTTTTGTGGCAGCGTATGGGTCTATCGATAATGTGGTGGTGAAAGACCGGAGAGTTGATTTTTCTTTGGCGTTTGATTTGTTTGTACTCGCGGTCAGTATTTTAGCTGTGCTAAGTTTATTTTATGACAGGTTTTACTTGAGAGGTATTGATTACTTTTCTCAGGGTATGGCTGCTGCCCGTTCTGAAATAAATGAGGGATCGGTCAGTGGCAGTTTTTTCAGTGTATTCGGTAATTTTTTTTCGTACGGATATTTGATTCCGCTAATAAATACACTCTATCAGTGGGAAACTAGAAGTATCTGGAACCGTTTTTTGGTGATAACGGGTGTTTCTTTTGTTGTTTTGTTTTTTAGTTTCTTGATGGGAGGTAGGACGGTTCTGTTGATAACGATAGTGGTTGTCTTGTCTTGTCTTGTCGGTCGTAAAACAACAGGTCATACAGCACTTCCTTCAGGTATTGGGTTGTTAAAGATATTCCTTCTTTTTTTACTGGTTTTATTTTTATTTGGTTTTGTTTTTTATGTTAGGGCAAATACTTTTTTAGGTGGTGATTCATTTTTGTATGTTGAAAATGTTTGTACACACCTAACCAGCTTTTTAAAGGAGGGAAGCTATTCGTGTAATATAGGCGTGTCAGAAGGGGGGATTGCTGAGGCGCTGAACTATCTTAATGCAATAGGCCTTTATGCCTTCCATGTCTTATGGGTTTCTGACTCTGTGTTATTTTTTGATGCAAAAGAAGGTAGCGTACTACTGGCGGGTATTGGTAGTCTGGTCTTGAGCCGGTTTGGAATCTCTCTACCGGCACATGATTACGCCGGTTTTTTTGTCCCAGCGGGGGCAAGTATTGTTTATGATTTAGGTATAATAGCTGTGCCTGTCTTTTTTATGGCTCTGGGCCTGATGCTCAGGCTTTCTCTGGCTTTTCATCTGGCGGGTAGGCCTTGGGCTGGCCGTTATGGATTTGTCTTTTTGTATTCCTTTTGCATCCTTTCGTTAATTATTAGTCCAGCAAATTTGCCTGGGCTTTTGTTGGCTGGAATGTGTATTAGCCTGTATGCAGTAATGTGGTCAGCGGTAAAATTATGTTTAAAAAATGGTGCCCGATGTTAAGTGGAAATAAACAATGAAAATCGGTTTTTCTAATATATATTCTTTCAGACCTCATGTTGAGCATCTTTACTATTTGTCAAAGGTACTGTCTGATGCTGGGCACGAAATTTACTGGCTGACGTGTGATGCAAGTGTATCTAATTGTTACGCACGTGCGATTAAAGGTACCGGAAAACTAAAAGAGTGCTCTCAGTGTATCGTGGGAGGCGTTAGAAGTTATACCTGTGGGCCCGTTACTTCGATTAAAGCTGAGACATCTACTCTGGATAACTCTACGCTGGAACGCCTTGCTTTATCCAGTTCTTGCACGCTTAATCGAACAGAATCCGAGCTTGAATGGAATGAGCCTGAGGTTGTTGAGGTTAGAAAAAGCCTGCATGAACCGATTGGCTCAGTTTATAGCAGCGCGGTGGCCTGGATTAAGAGAAACAACCTTGATGGAGTAATCTGCTTTAACGGCCGTATGGATATGACACGAGCTGTTACCTATGCCTGTGAGCAGGCAGGTATTCCCTTTGTTACTCATGAGAGGACATGGTTTGGTGACGGGTTACAGTTGATCCCTAATGCAAATTGTCTATCACTGAGTGCGTTAAGCGCAATGGTTAGAGAGTTTGACGATAAACCACTGACATTAGAACAGGCACGTTTTGCTGGGAAATTGGCTGGGGAGCGTTTTTTACAACGCAATTCACTCGAATGGCGTTTATATAATCAAAATCCAGAGCCCGTATCCTGGCCACTAGCATCCTCAGGCCTGCGTGTTCTGGTAATACCTAGCAGTAAAAATGAATTTGCTGGACACGATGAATGGTTCAGTGAGTGGGATGATAACACTCAGGCATTGGATGATTTATTGGAGGCATTCTCCATTAAGCCTGAGCAGGTTGTGGTGCGCTGTCATCCAAATTGGGCTGAAACTATTGGTCAGGCAGTGGGTGATCGGTCACTGGCTCTTTACCGAACCTGGACTAAAAATAGAGGTATCCATTGCATCTCCAGTGCAGAAAAAGCCAGTACTTATGACTTGATTCAACAAGCAGACATTGTTGTTTTGAATGGCGGTAGCTCCGCTGTTGAAGCTGGTGTATGTGGTAAACAGGTTATATGCCTGGGGGCTTCTACTTATCAGGCAGCAGGTTTTGTTAGGGTCTTTCGATCCCGTGCTGACCTTTGCAGGCCGGATGCCTTGAAACCGATTGACCCTGATACGGTGATTCGTAAGACACTGCGTTTTTTATATTTGCGTTCGCATCGTTTTGCGCAATATGTGAATACGGTACGTGCGATTGAAACAACACGTTATGCTTATTTTGAGGGCGCAGATCCTGAACGATTAATTTCTATGTTAATGACAGGGAAAATGCAAGCAGATGATGCGGCTTACGCAACGAACACAGAGGGTGAAAATGAAATTATTGATGCGCTTAAACACAAAAAGTGGGGCATATTAGCTGATTATGTCGAGCTCCGTCCAAATTTGAAACCTTTGAAAATTGAGCGCAGGCTTGGTCTGCGCTGGGTTGATCAATTAAGAGCACAGTTGCCGAGAGGAGATCGCGGTTGAATAATCAGAATACAGGCCTCGTCTCAGTAATCATACCGGCCTTTAATTCAGGACTCTTGATCGGGCGTACGATTCAGTCTGTTTTGGAGCAGTCCTATACTCACTGGGAGGCCATAGTTATTGATGATTGCTCCACGGATCATACAAAGAATGTAGTTAAGTCTTATACGGAACAGGACAGTCGTATTAAATTACTGTCTTTAGATAAAAATAATGGCGCACCGGCTGCACCACGTAATACCGGAATTCAAGCTGCATCCGGTGAATGGGTAGCATTTTTAGATGCAGATGATGTTTGGCATCCACGTAAATTAGAATTGCAGCTCAAACATATGAAGCAGGCTGGTGTGGAATTCAGCTGTACACAAATGAAAGATTTTTATGATGATGCTTCTCTGTTTTTTTCTAGTCCAGAAAATTTTATTTGTGAACGAGTAAGTTTTTATAAACAGCAGCTTAAGGGTCGTATTCCTACCTCAAGCGTTGTTGTACGCAGAGATGTTATGTTGAGATTTCCTTTTAATGAGGACTTTCGCTATAAAGCTGTTGAAGATTATCACTGCTGGTTAAGAATTCATCAAGCGCTGGGTGATAGCATAAAACTGAAGTACCCACTTCTCCATTATAGAAGAGTACAGGGGCAGCTATCGGCTTCTAAGAAATATATGCTTGAGCGTATTTATATGGTGCATAAAGAATATCCAGGTACTTCAAATATTGCTGCTTTTATGTTTACGGTTGGTCATGCATTAGGTGGGTTTTATTATCGAGTGTTGAAAAAAGGCCTGTGAATATAAATCAAGTTCAGATGCAAGGGGGCTTTTTGATTTTTATTACCTGTCGTTTAAGTGATTTTATTTTATCGAATTAAAAATTATAAATATGAAAGATATGAAAAACATCTTAATAACCGGTGCAAATGGTTTTATCGGTAAGTCTTTATGTCATATATTATCGGATCAGAATTACAGAGTAAGTGCTCCGGTACGTAATGTTGTTAAGCCGTTGGAAACTATAAATTACATTAAAATGGATTTGGAAAATAGTATTCCTGATTCATTGTGCTGTGATGTTGATTGTGTAGTACACCTTGCGGGCAGAGCGCATATTACTGACGACAAAGTGAAAAACCCACTTGAATCTTTTCGGAGGGTGAATTGTGATATCAGTCTGCGCCTAGCTGAACAGGCATTAAAGGCGGGTGTAAAGCGGTTTGTATTTATTAGCTCAATTGGCGTAAACGGTGCGCAAACCACAACACAGGCTTTTAATGAGCTTAGTCGTCCTACCCCCCATGCGGACTATGCAGTCTCCAAGTATGAAGCTGAACAGAGTTTAACGGCGCTGTTAAAAAATACACCTATGGAGTTGGTGATAATACGTCCACCGTTGGTTTATGGGGCGAATGCACCGGGGAATTTTAAGAGCCTGCTCAAGCTCGTGGCAGCAGGGATTCCGTTACCCCTGGCCGCTATAAACAATCAGCGTAGTTTTGTCTCACTGGAAAACTTAGTAGATTTTATCAGTCTGTCGATTGTACACCCTGCTGCAGCCAATGAAATTTTTTTGATTTCTGATGGGGTTGATATTTCAACCGGAGAAATGGTGAATTACATGGCAGAGGGAATGGCAAAAAAAATCTGGTTACTTCCCGTTCCTGTATTTCTTATGCGATGGTGCGCAAACCTGCTAGGCAGGTCGGGGACCTATATACAGCTATGTGCATCGTTGGTTGTCGATTCCGGAAAGGCCCGCACGCTGCTGGGGTGGAAGCCTGTGATGGGTACCGGTGAGGCTTTAGTGAAAGCTGGCCGTGATTTCAAGTTTGCTCAAAAAACGCATATCTGAAATTTATTTTTACAGATAAAAATGGATCCATTTTGATGTCACTTTACATACTTTTATTGGCTGTATCTGTACTGGCACTGTTGTTAACTGGCGTAATACGACGTTATGCTTTAGCGCAAAGTCTGCTGGATATGCCTAACGCTCGCAGCTCGCATTCTGTGCCTACGCCTAGGGGAGGTGGGGTTTCTGTTGTGGTTAGTTTTTTACTGGGTTCACTGGTTTATACCTTGGTGGCTGAAAATGGCATGGAGGCCTGGTGTGTTGGAGTATTAGGTGCAGGGGTTTTGGTCGCGGCAGTTGGGTTTTTAGATGATCATGGTCATATAGCTGCTCGTTGGAGGCTGTTGGCGCACTTTAGCGCTGCTGGTTGGGTGCTTTATTGGTTGGGCGGTGTGCCTCCATTGATCGTATTTGGGAATGAATTTGATCTCGGTGTTATGGGCTGGGTTCTGGCCATGTTCTATCTGGTGTGGTTGCTTAATCTTTACAATTTCATGGATGGCATTGATGGCATCGCGAGTATAGAAGCTTTAACAGTCTGTCTGGGGGCTGTTATATGCTACCTACTAACGCGTGAGGATGGTTTGGTCTGGGTAGACATTGGGGCACCTGTTATGCTGCCGTTGCTATTGGCTGCTGCAGTGGGTGGTTTTTTGTTTTGGAATTTCCCGGTTGCGAAAATTTTTATGGGTGATGCCGGTAGTGGTTTTATAGGGTTGGTATTGGGAGCATTATCAATTCAGGCTGCTTGGCAAAAGCCGGAACTTTTCTGGTGCTGGTTGACCTTGCTTGGTGTGTTTATTGTTGATGCTACTTATACTTTGACTTACAGGCTGATACGGGGAGATAAAGTCTATGAAGCGCATCGTAGTCATGCTTATCAATATGCATCACGTCAGTTTGATGCGCACTTGCCTGTAACTCTGGCGGTAGGCCTGATCAACTTGGCATGGTTGCTACCGCTGGCAATATTGGTGGCAATGGGTGGGCTAGATGGAATGATGGCAACAATTATTGCATATATCCCGATGGTTATTTTGGCGGTGTGGTTTAAAGCGGGACAGCCGGAGCGTTCGTCTGTTGATGCAGTTTAATTCCACTATCAGCTTTTAAACACAGAGGTACATATGGAATTGTCTGGTGTTTCAAACACATCTCTTCACTATCGGGTGATGACCCTCAGCCGTAACCGCAAAAAAATAATTATGGTCATAGCTGATTTTTTGGCTTTACCTATGGCGCTGTGGTCAGGTTATGCCATGCGTCTGGCTGAATGGTGGCCGATTGATTATATGCTGGCTGCCTGGTGGTTGTTTTTGCTCACGCCGGTGTTTGGCCTACTTATTTTTATGAAGTTAGGGCTTTACCGTGCCGTTGTTCGTTTCATGGGTAACCAGGCAATTTGGGCGGTAGTCATAGGTGTTGCGCTATTGGCCTTAGTGATGTGGTCCGCTGCATTTATTTTCAAGCTGGAACCGTTCCCCAGGTCTGTGCCGATTAATTTTGCTTTAGCTGCGCTGGTGTACGTTGGGGGAAGCCGTTTACTGGTACGCAATTATTATCAATGGCTGTTAAGGTATTATACCGAAAAAAAACCTGTCCTTATCTATGGTGCGGGTGGTGCAGGGGTTCAGTTAGCACTTGCTCTGGCGGGTGGGCGTGAGTACATGCCAGTTGGTTTTTTGGACGATGACCGCTCTCTCCGGGATAGCGTGGTAGGGGGAGTACGTGTACAAAGTCCGGAAAAAATACCGGAACTGATCGAGAGGTTTAGGGTAACTCACGTGTTACTTGCTCTGCCCACAATCAGTAAGGTTGAGCGTAAACGTATTCTGGAGGCCTTGTCGGAGTATCCGGTGCACGTAAAAACAATGCCTTCAATGCCGGAAATTTTTTCTGGAGAAGCTGTTGATAGCCTGAGAGATGTCGACGCAGAAGACCTTCTTGGGCGTGAGCCAGTACCCCCTATTCAGTCGCTGCTGGATATGAGTATCCGAGATAAGGTGGTATTGGTGAGTGGTGCGGGTGGTTCTATAGGCTCTGAAATTTGTTATCAGGTACTAAAGAGCAGCCCAACGGCACTGGTGCTTTATGAATTGAGCGAGTTTTCCCTTTATTCTATTGAGCAAGAATTATCCAAGATGAATGCCGCTCTTGGCGGAAAAACCAAAATTTACCCAGTGCTGGGTTCGGTGCTGGATGCTGAACATGTGGGGAAAGTCATCTCTCATTTTAGTGTGAATACTATTTATCATGCGGCCGCTTATAAACATGTTCCTATTGTTGAGCACAACCTGTTTCAGGGTATCCGGAATAATGCGATTGGCACACGTGTGATAGCTGAGGCCGCGCGTGCGGCTAATGTGGAACGATTTGTATTAATTTCGACGGATAAAGCTGTGCGTCCAACTAATGTGATGGGTGCGACTAAACGTCTGGCAGAGTTGATACTTCAGGATCTGGCTAAAGGTGAATCGAAGACGGTATTTTCGATGGTTCGGTTTGGTAATGTATTAGGCTCCTCTGGTTCTGTTGTACCTTTGTTTCGTAAGCAAATTGAAGCGGGTGGCCCTGTGACGGTGACACACCCCGATATAACCCGTTTTTTTATGACAATTCCTGAAGCCGCATCCCTTGTGGTACAAGCGGGCTCGATGGCGAAGGGAGGGGATGTTTTTGTGCTCGATATGGGAGAGCCGGTACGCATTATCGATCTTGCAAAACGCATGATTCAACTTATGGGTTGTGAAATAAAATCTGTTGATAACCCTTATGGTGATATTGATATTGAGTTTAGTGGTCTTCGTCCAGGGGAAAAACTTTATGAAGAGCTGCTTATTGGAGATAGAGTAACGGGTACAGAACACCCTAAAATCATGCGTGCTCAGGAAGAACAGCTTGAAAGAGAAGAGCTCCTTGAAATCCTGCAACACCTTGAGCAAGCTGCAGAAAAGGGTGATTGTGAAGCGGGGCGCGGGCTGTTGCAAAGAGCGGTCAGTGGTTTCTCGCCTTCATCTCCCATCGTTGATTGGTTGAGAGAGACGGATCATTCGGGTTTGCAGAGTAAAGTAGTGCATTAGAAACAGTAAAATAACCAGCCTCATTTGAGGCTGGTATCAGAATAAAAAGATACAAGCCGTAGACTAAACCGTACTTCCAGATTTTCTGTGAATCGTTGTTCGTATCGCAGCTATTACGATACCTATGATTGCGCCTAACATGATGAAAATCACGATCATCAATGCTTTCCTGGGTTTGATCGGCTTGGAGTTTGGCTCAGCGGGTAGGTCGATAAGCACAGGCTGTATTTTGTTAGGCTCGATTTTTATTGAAGAAAAGAGAGTCTGCTGCTGCAATAGGTCTGATAATTCAGGTATGAAAATTTCGCTATTTTTTCGTGCTCTGATTACGGTGATCTCTGCTTCGAGTATGTCTGAACCGAGTTTATATAGCCTGCGAACCTCATCAATCATCATCAGGTTTTGATCGTCAATAATCGAGTCAGTACGCAACGGCTGTGTTAGTCCTAACGCCTTGGCAATCTGAAGTGCCTCATTCAATTTGGCTATCTCTACGTTAATTTTAGATTTATACAAGGCCTGTCGGTTTTTAATTTGTTGTTCTATTTTTTGTATTTTGGATGAAATTTCTGCGCGAACGTCTGTAGCTAGCTGTATCTGAGTGAGTGTGATTACCGAGCTAATATACTCATTCGCCCAGCGCGCAGCGAGTTCAGGTGAGTTTCCCCGGAAGCTAATGCTAACGGATACCGGGTCATTTGTTGTGGGTAGATTAATGGATAAGTTTTTATTGAAATTTTGCCACGCTTTCAGGTGATTAACTTCTTGTTGGATAAAATATTTATTGACGTCACTCTGCTCAAAAAAACTACGTTTGGCAGAATGCGAATCTAATAACAACAGGAACTTATTATAGACTGAGCGGCTCGAGTACGAGTTATCAGAGTTGGGGGTGGCTTTAAAGTCAGAATCAGAATCAGGTGCAGTATTTAAAGTTGAGCTTACGAAATTTAATTTCTGCAGCTCTAGGGTGTCTTTGTTGGCGGGGGGTAATAGGTAAACCCGGCTTTCGTATACTGGTGTTGCCTTATACGCGTATCCCACGCCAGCTAATGCAAATATCAACGTGATTATGCTGATAAGTGTTTTTTGCTGCCAGATGGCGGCGAAAAGCTCGAACAGATCAATCTCATTGCTGACGTAAGGAGTGTGTTTCGCTTCGGAGAGAGTGCTCATTTATATCCCTGCTATGATGAGTTTTCCTTAGACTACGACGAAGTATAAACGCTGTTGTTATGAGAAACTACGTTAGACGTCACTTCTGATTAGCGCGTAGCAAGAAACCTATTTGACCTGTATGCTGAGTGCACATGAGTGTAGCTGGACATTTTCAGGTTTTTTTGTTGGGTGCTTATAATGCCAGTAAACTTACAACCGAATATCCGCAGTTCCCGCCGGAAAAATGTATTTCAAATCATACAAAATATGATTTTCTTTACCATAGGTACGGATGGTTTCTGCGCCGATCTCTTTAAACTGATTATGCGCTACTGCAATGATGGTGCCATCGTATTGATTTTCAAGTAGCTGCTGCACAGGTGTAATACCGTATTCTTTCTGAGCTTCCTCGGTCGATACCCAGGGGTCGTATACATCACATTCAACGCCGTATTCTTTTAATTCATGCACTATATCGATGACTCGGGTATTGCGCAGGTCGGGGCAGTTTTCTTTAAAGGCCAAACCCATGATCAACACGCGGGCACCTTGGGCATGAATACGCTTTTGCATCATGGCCTTAATCATCTGACTGGCAACGTAAGCACCCATGCCGCTGTTGATACGCCGCCCGGCCATAATGACATCAGGGAAGTACCCCATCGACTGCGCTTTGTGAGTCAGGTAATAAGGGTCAACGCCGATGCAGTGACCGCCGACTAAACCGGGGCGAAACGGCAGGAAATTCCATTTTGTACCGGCTGCTTGCAACACTTCTTCAGTATCAATCCCCAGTTTATTAAAGATAATGGCCAGCTCATTTACTAAAGCGATATTCAGGTCTCGCTGGGTGTTTTCGATGACTTTGGCCGCTTCAGCCACTTTGATTGAAGATGCTTTGTGTGTGCCGGCTGTAATCACGGTGTTGTATAGCGCATCCACATAATCGGCTACCTCAGGCGTAGAGCCGGAGGTGATTTTCAGGATATTAGTGACGGTGCGCTCTTTATCACCGGGGTTGATGCGCTCGGGGCTGTAACCACAGTAGAAGTCCTGATTAAATTTAAGTCCGGACATTTTTTCTAAAATTGGGACGCAGTCTTCTTCAGTCGCACCGGGATACACAGTGGATTCATAAATAACCAGATCACCCGCCTTTAATACTTTGCCGATGGTTTCACTGGACTTCACCAAAGGTGTTAGGTCGGGCTGTTTATCTTCATTAATCGGGGTGGGGACTGTGACTATATAAACGTTGCAGCTCTTCAGTTGCTCGATATTTGATGTATAGCTGAGCATCCTGGCCTGTGATAAATCCTGGTCGCTGACTTCAAGGGTATTGTCATGGCCCTGTCTGAGCTCCTGGAGTCGGGCCTCATTAATATCAAAGCCAAGGGTACTATAACGCTTGCCAAATTCGACCGCCAGGGGCAGACCCACGTAGCCCAGGCCGATTATAGCGATACGGGTGTTTTCAAGCGAAAATGTCATGGTATAGCGTCCGAAGGTGAGAAGTAATAGCGCTGATATTTATAGAGCCGGGTTTAAGACTGGTTAATTGTCCCTGGCTTTATCCGGCCAAAGCCCAATATTACTCTGTTTGATAATGGCTTGAAACTCCGGGCTGATTCGATTTCAGTTCAGAAGGTCCACCCGGTAGGGCCGTTTTGGTTCTTCAAGTGCGTCCTGTAGTTGAAATAATTGGGGCAGGCTTTGGTTTTTGTCTGAAACGATCACCAGGTCCAGATCTGAGTAAGGCCGATAGGTGCCCGTTACGCGAGAACCAAAGGCCAGCACTATATCTTTATCAGGCAGGTATTGGGTGAAAATAGTGCTTAGCAGTAAGCGTTCGGCGTCCGGGATGTTGACCATTGTTGGCCTTCAATACGGAAAGCAGGCTGAAGGCGTCTTTTTTGAAATGAGCGGGTGACCGATAAAACATCATTGGCAATATGGCTGTCGTAAACATGCGAGGTCACATCGCTCTGTCGGGCTATGATATCTCAGCCAACTCCCGCATAGCCTCATCGGTTGTAAAAAATACCTGTCCGTTACCCAGGTGCTCAAGAAATGAGGTATTGAGCAACTGGTCCATTACCGGGCCTTTGACCTCGGCCAGGTGCAACGTAATGCCTTCGTCCCTTAGTTTCAGTACCAGGTTCTCCAGGGTTTCCAGTGCGCTGGCATCGATGAAATTCACGGCGTTGCAAATCAGTACAATATGCTCAATAGCGGGGTGCTCGGCGGACTGTTGCAGAATAAATGTTTCCACATAGCGGGTATTGGCGAAATACAGGCTTTCGTCGATGCGCAGGGCCAGTGTGTTATTGTAGGTCGTTACGTCATGGCGCTGGATATTACGGAAATGGGCGCTGTTTCCAATACGACCCACAATAGCAATGTGCGGCTGGCTGGAGCGGTAGAGCAGCAGTGCGATTGAGATAGCAATACCCAGCACAATACCGACCTCTACACCGAAGATTAATACCAGAATAAAAGTGGCTAGCAGGGTCAGTGCATCGGCTTTGTTAAAGCGCCAGCATTGTTTGAAGGTATTGATATCGATCAGGGGGATAACAGCCATGATGATAATGGCACCCAGTGTGGCTTTGGGCAGGTAATAAAATAGCGGTGTCAGAAATAACAGGGCGATCAGTACCAGCAGGGCGGATATCAGGGAGGCAACGGTGGTTTGCGCACCGGCGCTGTGGTTAACCATGGAACGTCCAAAGCCGCCTGCAACGGGAAAAGTGCCCGACAGAGCGGACCCGAGATTGGCAACACCCAGCGCGATAAGTTCTTTATCAGGATCAATACGTTCACGCCGTTTGCTGGCCAATACGGTGCCCACAGAGACACTTTCCAGAAAACCGATCAGGGCGATTAACAAGGCGGGTATAAATAACTGCTGCCAGAGTATCAGATCAACCTTAATCAGGGTAATAGCCGGTAAGCCACCAGGAATAGCGCCAACGGTTGCAACAGGGCTGCTGCCGTTTGATAAAAGTCCCCAGACCGCAATGCTGCCAAATAAAACGGCAAACATCGGGCCTGCTTTGCAGATAGGTTGTGCGACCCATAAAGGCATATGTAAACGTTGCAGCCAGCAGCATAAAGGTCCTTTGGTGATCCAGAGAACGACTAACGACAAGCTGCCAATTATCAGGGTAGTAGTGCTGGTCTCGCTGATATGCTGCGCTAGGTAGCTCAGTGTTTCGTCTATATGGCTGGTACGTGGAATATCCAGGCCAAACAGGTACTTTATTTGGCTGATGGCGATCATTAAAGCGGCGGCACTGGTAAAGCCTGAAATGACTGAATGACTCATAAAGTTAACAATAGAGCCGAGCCTGAGTGAGCGCAGAATCAGCAGTATAATGCCCACAAGCAATGAGAGATTTACGGCGGCATTGATGTAAGCCGTGCTGCCTTGCTCTGCAAACTGTCCGATAGTGGAACCCACCATCAGGGAGGCAATGGCTACCGGGCCAACGGCCAGTGACCGGCTGCTGCCGAGTAAAGCGTAAAGCATCAGAGGTAAAATACTGGCATAAAGCCCGTACTCGGGTGGCAGGCCTGCGAGAAACGCATAAGCCATGCCCTGAGGTACCAGCATAATCGCGACGATAATTCCGGCGATCAGGTCGCTGACAAAAATGTCGCGCCGGTAGTGTTGCAACCAGCGGGCAATCGGAAAAATATCGACAATAGGCCGCATTAAAAGAAACCTCTGCTTATGGGGAATTGCTTTATTAGTTCTTTATAATATAAATGTCTATTTATATAGTTAATGATTATAACAAGCAGGTATGCGCTTTAGCCACCCATGTTATATTTCTTCGCAGACAGAATAGGTATAGGTTGGCTTATGGCTAAGCACTGGCAGCCCGCGCTGGATCAGGCTGATGTTACGATCAGTGACCGGCAAACAGTTTATGATGGGTTTTTTAAAATGCAGAAACTACAACTTTCCCACGCTACGTTTGCGGGAGAGGTTGTGGAGGTCAGTCGCGAGATTTTTTTACGTGACGATGCAGTTTGTGTGCTGCTTTATGATGCACCTGAGGATCAGGTTGTGATGGTTGAGCAGTTCAGAGTGGGTGCCCTGGATCACCCTCGCAGCCCCTGGTTGCTGGAGCTGGTTGCCGGTATTGTTGAGCCGGGAGAGAGTCCTGAACAGGTTGCACGGCGTGAAGCGATGGAAGAAGCCGGTGCGGTATTAGGTGAAGTGGTGCCTATTACCCGTTATATGGTCAGCCCGGGTGGTGCCTCTGAGTATATCGAGCTGTTATGTGCGCAGGTCAGCGCGAAGGGCCTGGGGGGTATTCATGGCCTGGCAGAGGAAGGCGAAGATATACAGGTGCATTGTTTTGATGCATCCGTGCTATTTGCGATGGTGGCTGACGGCCAGATTGATAATGCTGCTGCGATTATCGCCCTGCAATGGCTGCAACTGAACCGTGCCGATTTACAGCAACGCTGGATAGAATAAGATGAAAGCAAGGTATGTACCGGATCTCAGTAAACAAATGGCACAGTGTGAAGCAAATTATCTGCGTCTGATGAAACTGATGCCGGATCTGGATGAATGTGACGCGCGTCGCTTTCAGCTGAGCTGGCCGGATCATCAGGTGCGCTTAAGCCTGATCGTTGAAGAGCGATTTAAATATACAACCAGTGTATTGGTGAGTCAGCAGCATGACCATGACTCTCCCTGGCTGGAAGCGCCTGAGCTGGTGGTGCGCCTTTACCACGATGCCCGTGCCGCAGAAGTGATATGCCAGCGTCGTAGAAAGCAGCTGGCCGGTGTTTATGCTTATCCCAATAAACTGATGTGCCACCCGGATGAGAAGTTGCAGTTAAACCAATACCTCGGTGAGTGGCTGGGCCACTGTCTGAAGCAGGGCCATCTGATTGAGCCGGTTTTTGTGAACGCCTGATGTCGGATCTCAAGCTTATTCAGGTGAGCGATCTGCACCTGCAAATAACCGCAGATACTTTGTTTCGTGGTTATTCTACAGAGCAACGCTGGCAGCAGGTGCTGGCCCACCTGCTAGAGTACCACCGCGATGCCGATCTGCTGCTGTTAACCGGAGACCTGGTACATCATGCCGGTATCCCCGCTTATGAACGTTTAATCCAGTCTTTGCAGCCCTGTCCGTTTCCCTGTCTGTGGCTGCCGGGTAATCATGATGATCCGGCACAGATGCAGGCCGTGGGTAATACCCCATTAAATTCAAAGCAGTATGATTTTGATGGCTGGCGGCTGTTATTACTGGATACCACAGCAAAACCGGATGGCCGGGGCGGTGGTTCGCTGGCTGACTCTGAACTGCAATTTTTACAGCAACAGTTGCAGCGCACTGATGACAAACATTGCCTGATTGTGATGCATCATAACCCGGTGCCTGTGCATAGTGTCTGGCAGGATGCCATTGCCCTGGGCAATGCAGAGCACTTCTGGCACTGCCTGTCTGGTGCCCGAACAGTGAAAGGCATTATTTTTGGGCATGTTCATCAGTCGTGGCATTTAGAACGACAGCAGGTATCTTTGTTTTCAGCACCTGCTGTTGCACCGCAGTTTAAAGCACGCTGCGATCAGATGCAGCCGGAGGATCGCCTTGATCTTACAGGTCCGGGTTATGCGGTTTATCAGCTTAAACCCTCAGGGCAGATTACCAGCCAGGTTGTCAGGCTGCCAGGCGCAGTTGCGTAGTGTTGGTCTCTCGGGTAAGTTTTCCGATCAGGCCGGGGCTTTATCAGTTTAATTTGCCCCGCAACAGCCACGTTTTCAGGTTCAGGAAGCAGAGCGATGCGCGCACCTTTGTTTATCTATGTTCATGGTTTTAACAGCTCCCCCGCGTCCATTAAAGCACAGCTGTTTGGGCGGTATCTGAGTGAACATCAGGTTCACGCCAACTATGAGGTGCCTGCATTATCTCATTGGCCTGCGCAGGCGATGGGCCAGTTATGTGCTTTAGTTGAGGCAAATACCGATCGTCAGATTATTCTGATTGGCAGTTCTCTTGGGGGCTATTACAGTACCTGGCTTACCGAACATTATGATCATGTGCGCGCCGTGCTGGTTAATCCCTCAATCCGCCCTTTTGTATTGTTAGAGCGCTGGTTAGGTGATAATGAAAACCTGTATACCCATGACCACTATGAACTGACTCCGGAGCATTTGGCGCAGTTGCAGGCCATTAACTGTAACAGCCTGGTTGATCCCGGTCGTTATTTGCTGCTGGTACAAACGGCGGATGAGACACTGGACTACCAAGAGGCTGTGGATAAGTTTTCTGAATCAACACAGTTTGTGCAGCCCGGTGGCAGTCATGGTTTTGACCGATTTCAGGATTTGATACCGGCAATACTGGCATTTGGTGCGGGGCAGATTAAACTGCCTCCAGCTTCACCTTTACCCTAACGTATTATTTTTGCTATTTAAAAAGCAGTGACAGGATCTCTTGCATGACAACGCAATACACCGCTGATGCAATCGAAGTACTGAGTGGCCTGGACCCGGTTAAGCGTCGTCCCGGCATGTATACCGAAACAGACCGTCCGAACCATCTGGCTCAGGAGGTTATAGATAACTCAGTGGATGAGGCGCTGGCAGGTCATGCCAAACAAATTGATGTGATTTTGCACAAAGACCATTCTGTGTCGGTCAGTGATGACGGGCGTGGTATGCCGGTGGATATCCATCCGGAGGAGGGGGTGAGTGGTGTTGAGCTGATCCTCTGTAAGCTGCATGCCGGTGGTAAGTTTAACAACGATAACTACCAGTTTTCCGGGGGGTTACACGGGGTCGGTGTTTCGGTTGTAAATGCCTTGTCAAAGCTGCTGGAGGTTATCGTTAAACGTGACGGTAATGTCTACCGTATTGGTTTTGCCGATGGCGATAAAGTCTCCGAGCTGGAAATAATTGATAGCTGCGGCAAACGTAATACCGGCACCACTGTGCGTTTTACACCGAATCCTGAATATTTTGATTCCCCTAAGTTCAGTGTGTCCAGCCTGAAGCATATTTTACGGGCTAAAGCAGTGCTTTGTCCGGGGCTGAAAGTGACCTTTACAAATCTGACCGGCAGCGAGAAAGAAAAAGACGAGTGGTTTTATGAAGATGGCCTGATTGCTTACCTAAAAGGCACTACTCAGGTGTATGAAGTCGTACCGGCTGAGCCTTTTTCCGGCAGCTTTAAAGGTGAAGAAGATGCCGTGGAATGGGCGATTCAATGGTTGCCCGAAGGGGGTGAACTCACCTGCGAAAGTTACGTTAACCTGATTCCCACCGCACTAGGCGGCACTCATGTTAATGGGTTTCGCTCGGGGCTGTTGGAGGCTATGCGGGAGTTTTGTGAATTCCGTAATCTGCTGCCCCGGGGGGTGAAACTGACAGCCGATGATATCTGGGACAAGTGTGCTTATGTGCTTTCGGCTAAAATGCGAGATCCTCAGTTTGCAGGTCAGACCAAAGAGCGGCTGTCTTCGCGGCATATAGCGGCTTTTATTACCGGGGCGCTTAAAGATGCGTTCTCCCTGTGGCTTAACCGTCACGTGGAAGACGGAGAACGGCTGGCTGAAATGGTGATTGCCAATGCCCAGCGCCGTCAGCGTTCTAATAAAAAGGTTATTCGTAAGAAGGTGACTCAGGGGCCTGCTTTACCGGGTAAGCTGGCAGACTGCTCGGGTAATGATGCCATGCACTCAGAGCTATTTCTGGTGGAAGGGGATTCAGCCGGTGGTTCTGCCAAGCAGGCACGGGGGCGTGAGTTTCAGGCGATACTGCCCTTAAGAGGTAAAATTCTGAACACCTGGGAGGTGGAGTCGCCTGATACCCTGGCTTCTCAGGAAATTCATGATATAGCCGTGGCTATAGGTGTTGATCCCGGTTCGGATAAGCTGGAAGGTTTGCGCTACGGTAAAATTTGTATTCTTGCGGACGCAGACTCTGACGGATTACATATTGCCACCTTGCTCTGCGCGCTTTTTGTGCGTCATTTTAAGCCGTTGGTCCTGGCAGGGCATGTGTATGTGGCCATGCCACCACTTTATCGTATTGATGTGGCTAAAGAGGTTTTTTATGCGCTGGATGATAATGAACGTGATGGCATTATTCATCGCATTCGTTCAGAGCGTAAAAATGCCAAAATCGGGGTGCAGCGCTTTAAAGGACTGGGCGAGATGAACCCTTTACAGCTGCGTGAAACGACGATGGCACCGGATACCCGCAGGCTGGTTCAACTGATGATTGAACCGGGTGACGGCACGAATGAAACCATGGATATGTTGCTGGCTAAAAAACGATCGGGTGACCGGAAAAGCTGGCTGGAAGATAAAGGTGATCTGGCAGAGGTCTGATATGAAACAACACAGGAAAAGTCGTTCACAGCAGGGTTTTACGATTGTTGAACTTGTGGTTGTGATTGCGTTACTGGGTATTCTGGCTGCGGTAGCTTTACCGCGTTTTTTAACTGTCAGTGATGATGCCCGACAGGCTGTTTTTGAACACCTTGAAGGTAAACTGCACTCGGTGGCTAATCTGGTTCATGCACAGGCGGTACTTAAGGGAGCCGGTACGGACAGTGTAAACACCAGTGATGTTGTGATTGACGGGCTGGTGGCCGATTTGAATTACGGTTATCCACAGGCCAATGTCAGCACAGCGGGCCATGCGGATATTATTGATCTGATGGAGCTGACGTTAAGCGGCGGTTTAACCCTGAGTACCGGCACAGGAGCCACTGTGCGTATTGGCTATGATATTGCGGATAATGGCTGTTATATCCAGTACCAGGAACCTGACGCCAGCTCAGGGTCGCTAAACGGTTATGTGATTACCCGTGAACAAACCGGCTGTGACTGGTAGCTGATTTACCCGGGTGCGTTGTTGCCGGAACCGGGGCTTACCTGCCTGGTACCCGGTATAAATCTGTTTGAATTGTTAAGGAAATCCGATGAGCGTAAAAACCACGTTTACCGAAAGTGGTGAGCGCCTGGCGCTGAAAGAATTTACCGAAAAAGCGTATCTGGATTATTCCATGTACGTGATTCTGGATCGTGCGCTGCCCCATGTGGGGGACGGTATGAAGCCGGTGCAGCGACGTATTGTCTATGCCATGTCCGAGCTGGGGCTCAGCGCAACGGCTAAGTATAAAAAGTCAGCACGTACCGTAGGGGATGTGCTGGGTAAATTTCATCCCCATGGTGACTCGGCTTGTTACGAAGCGATGGTGCTGATGGCTCAGCCTTTTAGTTATCGCTACCCACTGGTGGACGGGCAGGGTAACTGGGGGGCACCGGATGACCCTAAGTCGTTTGCGGCGATGCGTTATACCGAATCCCGGTTATCGGCTTATTCTCAGGTTTTGCTTAAAGAAGTGGCTCAGGGCACTGTTGACTGGATGCCGAATTTTGACGGCACATTAAACGAACCCGCCGTGCTGCCTGCCCGTTTGCCTAATGTGCTGCTGAACGGTGGTACGGGCATTGCGGTGGGCATGGCAACAGATATACCGCCTCATAACCTCAGAGAAGTAGGCAGGGCCTGTATTCATTTACTGGATCACCCCCAGGCCACGCTTGAAGATGTGTGTGAAATGATTCCTGGCCCGGATATGCCCACCTGTGCGGAAATTATCACCCCGTCCTATGATCTGAAAAAGTTATATAGAACCGGCCGTGGCTCCGTGCGTATGCGGGCGGTTTACGAGCGGGAGCAGGGTGATGTGGTGATCACAGCGCTGCCCTATCAAACCTCGGGTGCCAAAATACTGGAACAGATTGCCCGGCAGATGCAGCAGAAAAAACTGCCCATGGTGACAGATCTGCGGGATGAGTCGGATCATGAAAACCCAACCCGTCTGGTGATTGTACCGCGCTCTAACCGGGTTGATATTGAGCCGTTGATGGCTCACCTGTTTGCCTCAACCGATCTGGAGCGCAGTTATCGCGTTAACCTGAATATGATTGGTGTGGATGGTCGCCCGCAGGTGAAAAATCTGCACCAGATCCTGGTAGAGTGGCTGGGCTGGCGTACCGGTATTGTGCGCCGCCGCCTGAATTATCGATTGGAAAAAGTGCTGGATCGCCTGCATATTCTTGAAGGTCTGATGGTGGCTTATCTCAATATTGATGAAGTGATTACGATTATCCGCCACGAGGATGAACCCAAACAGGAAATGGTGAAACGTTTTGGCATTAGTGAACGACAGGCTGATGCCATTCTGGATCTGAAACTGCGTCACCTGGCAAAGCTGGAAGAGTTCAAAATAAAAAGTGAGCAGGATGCCCTGGATGAAGAGCGTCAACAGCTGGAAGCCATTTTGGGCTCCGGCGAGTTAATGCGGAACCTGATCAAAGAGGAAATCACGGAAGCCGTAGCGCAGTTTGGGGATGCGCGGCGCTCCCCCATCGTTGAGCGCGCAGAGGCCCAGGCGTTCAGTGAAAAGGATCTGTTGTCAGCCGAGCCGGTAACCGTTGTAGTATCCAAACAAGGCTGGGTCAGAGCTGCAAAAGGCCATGATGTGGATGCTGCGGGGCTTAACTATAAGTCCGGGGATGATTTTAAGCTGGCCTGTGCCGGGCGTACTAATCAGCCCACGCTGCTACTGGACTCTACCGGGCGTAGTTATACCCTTGATACCCATACCCTGCCTTCCGCACGGGGCCAGGGCGAGCCGGTCACTGGTCGTATTACCTTACCTAAAGGCGCTACGATTGATGGCCTGGTTGCGGGTCAGGAAAATGGCCGTGTGTTGCTGGCCTGTGATGCAGGTTATGGTTTTCTGGCAAAAATCAGTGATCTGACCAGTAAAACTAAAAATGGTAAAGTGGCTCTGACTCTGCCCAAAGGGGCAAAAATTCTGCCACCTCAGCCGGTTAACAATCGGGAGATGATGCTCCTGGCGGCAGTCACTAATGAGGGACGTATGCTGGTTTTCCCCATCGCAGATTTGCCTGAGTTGGCACGGGGTAAAGGCAATAAAATTGTTAATATCCCGTCAGCCCGGGCAGCCTCAGGTGAGGAGTTGCTGGTGGCTGTCTGTGTCTTTAATCCTGAGGACATTTTAGTGGTGCATTCCGGGCGTCAGCATCACAAGCTGAAAGGCTCTGACCTGGAGCATTACCGGGGTGAGCGGGGGCGTCGCGGCAATAAATTACCGCGTGGTTATCAACGTGTTGACCGACTGGAGGTTTTGGCTACAGCATAATGTAGTTTTGAGTAAAAGCAGTTGCATCCTGCCCGCTTAGGCTTAAGCTGGGGCAGCTTGATGTGCTGCAGTAGCTGAGTATTTAGCGGACACGCAGGCGGAGATTGGAATATCGACAGGGAAATCAGGGACAGGTTGGATGGAAGGACGTCTGCTAAATCAGCGCTTCAAAAGACGAACAGCTATATTTGCAACTTTTCTGGCGTCAGCTGTTCTTTTTTTTGGGGCTGTGCTTTTGTTTCAGCTGGTGCAGTTGCGGGTTTTTTGGGTCAACTATTCCCTGGAAAGCACGCAGCGTACTAAAGCTTTAGTCCAGCTTCACCGTTCTCTGGGTTACGGGGGGTTGATTCATAACTTTAAAAACTATCTCTTACGTCAGGAACCTTATTACCTGGAGCGCCTGACCGATGATGCAGAGGCAACAGCCACCGTACTGGCGACCTATGGCCGCTTTGCCTTGAATGAATCGGAACGCTCAGCCCTTAAGGTGGTTCAGGACACTTTCATTCTTTATCACAGCCGAATCCTGATTGTGCGCCAGGATATTCATGAGCGGCGCACTGCTCAAGAGGTGGATCAACGGGTGGTCGTTGACGATCAGGCGGCGATTGAGGCGCTGAATGTGCTGCAATCAGAATATAACAACTTTAATCAGCGCAGCCGTAAAGTCGTGCAGGATAAAATTAATTATATTGTTAATGTGTTGTTATTCGGGCTTATGTCGTTGCCCCTGATTGGCCTCTGGGCTTACCGTCATATTGGTCTGTTTGGGCGCCTGGTACTCTATGCGGCTGAAAAGCATAAGATTCAGCGTGTCCTTAAACAGACCGAAAATAAAGCGAGTCGTGCACAGCAACGGGGTGAGCGATATAAACACCTGGCGTACCGCTGTGCTCTCACCCAAATTCCTAATCGCCAGGCTTTCTATGAAGCGGCAGCCCGTGCACTGACTGAAGCGCACCTTCAGGAAGAAAAGCTGGCTATTCTTTACGTGGATGTGGATGACTTCAAACAGATCAATGATCGTTTCGGGCACCGGGTAGGTGATCAGGTGCTGACAGAAATAGCGTTACGGCTTGATACGGTCTTGCGGGATGATGATCTGGTGGCCCGTATTGGCGGTGATGAATTTGCGATTCTGATTATTGGTCAGGAGGCTTTACAGGCAACAGAGCAGCTGATTCTGCGCATCCTGGCTGCGCTAAGGCAGCCTTTTGAGGAAATAGAAGGCGGGCTGAAAGTCAGCTGTTCTGTGGGGGGCGCTATAGGCCCCGATCACGGGTGTGATGTGGATACGCTGCTTAAAGTGGCCGACTCAAAAATGTACCTGGTGAAAAAAGGCGGAAAAGACGGGGCTATGATTGGTTAAGCCCCGCTTTTTGGCTGATCAGCGTTCTTTAGTTTAGACAGCAAGTGCTCAGACTGTTTTTCAAACAGGGACTGGTAGCGTGCAACCACTTTTAAAATTAATACCTTATCCTCGTTTTCACGCCTGATATCGGCCTCTTTAAGTAAAGTACGTTTAAGATCCGGTACGTCGGTCAGGGGTATGTGGCTGATCAGATTGTTACTCTGGGTGGTACGGGCCAGCATACGGGCTTCTTTCTGAAGCTGCCCGATCTTGTTTTTATGGCCGCGAACCAGTGCGATATGAACGTTAAGCACCGGTTTAAACTGACGTATACGATCCTGGTTAAAACCCTTATACAGCAGGCTGAAAAGCAGGCCTGAACAGACCGCATTAGCACCGTGCTCATCAGATGCCAGAGGCTGATTAAACAGAATTTGCATATCCCCGTTAGCCAGTGCTTCAAACTGACCGCCATAGATACGGACAACCTGGCGGGCAAGCTGGTTGTACACGTTTAGCAACAGATTCCGCTCGCTGCTGTGTGTATATCCGGCACAGGCACTGGTGGTATCTATATAGAGTATATAAGCGGCATCGTCAGCGGGCAGTTGTAATGCCGGGTATTCGGTGGCATGCAAGGCCTGCCGGGCTTCATGCTGTTTCCCGGTTGAAGAAGGGGCGGGCTCTTCCAGGGGCTGAAGGTGTTCGGGCGTGATGTCTGTTGCCCGGGAGGGGGCTGCATCAGGTATAAAGGTATCATCCTTTATGGGCTCATCGTTTTTTGTTTTTATCGGGTCTGCGGGCGCAGGCACAGACTCCGGAAGCGGTTGTTTGACTATCGGGCGCACCGCCACGTTTTGTGTGTGCCTGGTGCGGACCGGTTTATTTGGGGCGCGCTCTGATGAGGCTGCACGCAGACTGTCAGCAAATGCCGGTGCCGGTATTTTTTCCGGGCGTAAGCGTTGCCAGAGAATCAGGAGTAACAGGCCGGTTATCAGCAAAAACAAACTCAGGGTTAATAATAACTGCCGGTGTAACATGTGTTGTAGCGGGCCTGCATCCAGCCAGAGGGTCAGAGTACCGAGCTGATGATCCTGCTGGCGTATTTCGCGTACGATAACCGGGCCATCTGTGAGGCCTGCCCGGGCCAGGACAGTGCCATCCGGACTGGCCAGCTGAAGACCGGCAATATAATCCAGTGCCTGCAGCTCTTTGAGCAGGTGATTCTCGCTGATACGGTCATCAGCCAGCAGTAAAGGGCGAATCAGAAGGCTGGTTTGTTTAGCCAGCGTCTGACCGAGTGTGCGGGTTTCTGCGCTCGCCTGCTTATCGCTGGCTACCCAGAGGTAGCTACCTGACAGAATAAAGCCGCCAAGCAGTATCAGGGCGATCATACTGAGAAGGGATTTCAGAGGCGGGCAGGTATTGTGGTTATCCGAGGTCACGTTTTAACGATTATCCAGAGCTGAAAATAGCAAATGGGGTGATTTATATCACCCCATTCAATAAATGATTCATAATAGCAGGACATTTTAACAAGGGTTAACCGATTTCTGCGAGGACTAACCATGACCCTGAGCCATAGCAGCGCTATAATAGCCTGATTACTGATCGGGAAAGGCTGCGTAATGAACGTTGAAGCATATATGATTGAACTGGGCCAGCAGGCGCGTGCTGCTTCCCGGCTGGTGGCTAAGGCCCCTACAGGTACAAAAAATTCTGCACTGCTGGCAATGGCTGAAGCGATTGACAGCAGCCGCGAGGCACTGCAACAGGCTAACGGAAAAGACCTGGAAAACGGTCGGGCCAATGGTTTGGATGATGCGATGCTCGATCGCCTGGCGCTGACACCGGCACGTATTGATACGATGATAGAGGGGCTGCGTCAGGTGGCGAGCCTGCCGGACCCTGTTGGTGCAATCACGGATCTGAAATACCGCCCCAGTGGTATTCAGGTGGGCAAGATGCGGGTGCCGTTAGGTGTTATTGGCATTATTTATGAGTCCCGGCCTAACGTGACAGTTGAGGCGGCCAGCCTGTGCCTGAAATCAGGTAATGCCACTATTCTGCGAGGCGGCTCTGAAGCGATCCACTCCAACCAGGCTGTTGCGCAATGTATTAAAACGGGCCTGAAAGCCGTGGGCCTGCCCGATACGGCTGTACAGGTTGTTGAAACCACCGACCGGGCTGCTGTCGGCCAGATGATTACAATGCCAGAATATGTCGATGTGATTGTGCCGCGTGGTGGCAAAGGACTGATTGAACGTATCAGTGCGGATGCCAAAGTAACCGTGATAAAACATCTGGATGGAATCTGCCATGTGTATATCGACAGCGATGCTGATACCACTAAAGCAGTTAATGTAGCCCTTAATGCAAAAACACACCGTTATGGCACTTGTAATACTATGGAAACGCTGCTGGTGAATCGTTCGATTGCCGCAGAAGTATTGCCGGATCTGGCGGAACGTTATCAGGCACTGGGTGTCGAATTACGTGGTTGTGAAGATACGCTGGCGCTTTTACCTTATATCAATAAAGCGGTTGAGGAAGACTGGAGCACAGAATATCTGGCCCCTGTTTTGTCGGTTAAGCTGGTGACAGATATGGATGAGGCAATTGCCCATATTAACCGCTATGGCTCACACCATACGGATACCATTATTACGGAAAACTACAGCCGCTCCCGCGCTTTTCTGCTGGAAGTGGACTCCAGTTCGGTGATGGTGAACGCTTCGACTCGTTTTGCCGATGGTTTTGAATATGGCCTGGGTGCGGAAATTGGTATCTCCACGGATAAAATTCACGCCCGTGGCCCGGTTGGGCTTGATGGTCTGACATCAGAAAAATATGTAGTACTGGGTGACGGTCATATTCGTCAGTAAAAGGCAGCGCCTGTGAATGATGCAGTTGTTTTTATGGGCGGCACTTTTGACCCGATTCATAACGGGCATCTCAGGACGGCGCTGGAAATTCAGCAATGGCTGAACGTGGAGCAGGTCAGGCTGGTGCCCTCTAAATCGCCGGTGCACCGGGGTGAGCCGGGCTGTACATCTGAGCAGCGTCTGGCTATGGTGCGCCAGTCCGTAGAAAATGAAGCAGCGCTGGTTGCGGATGCCCGCGAAGTTGAGTCTGAACAACTCTCTTATACCTGGTTGACGTTACAGTCATTACGTCAGGAAATAGGTGAGCAGCGGCCGCTTTGTCTGGTGATGGGTATGGATGTCTATCTGTCGTTATCGGGCTGGCACCAATGGCAGCATTTTCTGGATTATTGCCATATTATTGTGGTGGCGCGCCCCGGTTATCAGTTTGCCCCTGACGATACAATGGCGCGTTATACCGCACTACATGCGGTTACCGACAAACATTGCCTGTTGCAGAATCCGTGCGGGCATGTGCTGATTCATGAAATGACCCTGCTGGGTATTTCGGCCACCCAGATCCGCCGGTTAGTGGCCAGCGACCAGTCGCCCCGTTATCTGTTACCTGATCCGGTATGGACGTACATTAAAAAGCATAACCTTTATGGTTATCACACAAATTGAAGCGAGAACATGCAGACTAAAAAGTTGATCAAGCTGGTACGTAGTGTACTGGAAGATATGAAAGCAAAAGACATTACCCTGCTGGACGTAAGGGGACAGTCAACCGTCACGGACTATATGATGATTGCCTGTGGTACTTCTTCCCGCCATGTGCTGTCCATTGCTCAGGATGTATCTGAAAAAGTTAAAAAAGAAGGCATACAACCCATGGGTGTAGAAGGGCGTCAGGTGGGAGACTGGGTACTGGTTGACCTGGGTGATCTGGTGGTGCATGTCATGATGCCGGATGCCCGCAGCTTCTATGATCTGGAACGCCTCTGGGGCACTGAAAACGCCAGGGCTGAGGTCGAATAATCCGATGAAAGTACGTCTGATCGCTGTAGGTGGAAAAATGCCCCGCTGGGTGACTGACGGCTATCAGGAATATGCCAAACGATTACCTCAGGAGCTTCAGCTTGAACTGGTTGAGCTTTCCCTGGGGCACCGGGGTAAGAACAGTGATCCGGCGCGGGCCAAAAAAATGGAAGGTGACCAGATGCTGGCCGCGATCCCTAAAGGAGATCGGGTGATCGCGCTTGAGGTGGGGGGTAAAAACTGGTCTACGGAAGATCTGGCGCAGCAACTTGAAAACTGGCGCATGGACGGGCGTAATCTGTCATTACTGGTCGGTGGTCCCGACGGGTTGGACAGTCGCTGTATCGCCCTGGCCGACAGAAAGTGGTCCTTATCCGCGCTGACGCTGCCACATCCGCTGGTGCGGGTGCTGCTGGCTGAACAGCTTTACCGTGCCTGGACAGTTATCCAGGGACACCCTTACCATAAATAGTGTCGCTGATGAGTTCTGCCCGCTTTAAAAATCATGGTAATGAAAGTCGTACTTTCAAAATTCGGAGCCTGATCGCGTTTGTTATTGTGGTGATTGTGCTTTGTGGTTTGATTGCCCGTTTTTACTTTCTGCAGGTGGTGGAGCATGAACGTTATACGGCTTTGTCTGATAAAAACCGTATTCAGTTTCAGCCTGTGTCCCCGACGCGGGGGCTGATTTACGACCGCAACGGGGTATTGCTGGCTGATAATCAGCCAAGCTACAGTGTGACTTTACTGAAAGAGCGGGTGACGGATATGGACGCCACGTTAACCCGCCTGCAAAGCCTCATCCCCATCACAGACAAGCAGGTTCGGCGATTTCGTAAACGCCTTAAACAACGTCGTCGCCCGTTTGAGTCAGTGCCGCTGCGATTTCGTCTGACGGAGGAAGAAATTGCCCGTATCTCGGTTAACTATCATCGTTTACCCGGTGTGCGTATCGAAGCAGATCTGATTCGTTATTACCCTTATGGCGCCTCCCTGGTGCATGCCCTGGGCTACGTTGGGCGCATTAACGAACGGGAATTAGCGCGTGCGGATGCAACAAACTATGCAGCCACACACTACATTGGCAAGCTGGGCATCGAAAAATATTACGAATCGACCCTGCATGGCCGTGTGGGTTTTCAGAAGGTGGAAACGAATGCGCGTGGCCGGATTATGCGTGTGGTGGAACGAACCGATCCAATCCCCGGTAAGGATCTGATTCTCAGTCTGGACCTTAAATTGCAGCAGGTGACTGAGAAGCTGCTGGAAGGCCGCCGGGCGGCCGTGGTGGCTATTGATCCCAATGACGGGGGCATTCTGGCGCTGGTTTCGACACCGGGCTATGACCCTAATCTTTTTGTCACCGGTATCTCTAATAAGGATTACGGTGCCCTGAGGGAATCCAAAGACCTGCCGCTCTTTAATCGGGCTCTGCGTGGACGTTACCCGCCAGGCTCGACCGTTAAACCCATCATTGCTATGGCGGCCATCGATTCAGAGGCGGTTTCACCCGCTTTTCGGGTGAGTGATCCCGGCTGGTACACCCTGACCCAGGGAGGCCGGAAATACCGTGACTGGAAAAGAAGCGGGCACGGCATGGTAGGGCTGAACCTTGCCCTGGCACAGTCCTGTGATACCTGGTTTTACACGGCAGGGCATAAAATGGGTGTCGACCCTATGGCAGATTATCTGGGGCGTTTTGGCTTTGGTACTGTAAACAGTCTGGATTTACCTGAAGCAACTCGCGGTATCCTGCCCTCCAGAGAGTGGAAGCGCAACAGCCGGAACTTACCCTGGTATCCCGGTGACTCCCTTAACCTGAGTATCGGTCAGGGTTTTTTGCTGGCGACACCGCTGCAACTGGCGACAGCAACGGCGGTTATTGCCAACCGGGGGCGCTGGGTACAGCCCCGTATGCTTAAAGGTGAATACCGGCCTGATTCAGAAGCCGGTTTTAAGGTTGCCCCGTTACCCTATGAATATGGCAAAACAAAGCCGGGGGATGTGCAGCTGAACCATCCTGAGTACTGGGACACGATTATCAAGGGCATGGAGTCCGTTGTGCATGGCAAACGGGGTACGGCGCGCCGTTCAGCAAAAGACGTTCAGTATCGGTTTGCCGGTAAAACAGGCACGGCTCAGGTGGTGGGTATTAAGCAGGATGAAGAATATGATGCTGAAAAGCTGGAAGAGCGCTTCCGTGATCATGCATTGTTTATTGCCTTTGCCCCTATTGTTAAGCCGAAGATAGCGGTGGCGGTTATCGTGGAAAATGGTGGGGGTGGCTCAACAACAGCGGCACCTATTGCCCGCAAGGTGATGGATGCTTACCTGCTGGGCGACAGGGCTGTTCAGGATATAAATATTGAGAGCCTGATGGGTTATGAGCACGACTGAATTCAGACGCCATATGCCTGAGGCCAGTGACTCACTGCGCCGACGCCGGGCATTGTGGAGTTATACTAACCTTGATCCCTTAATGTTGCTGTTGTTGCTGGCACTGGGTGGTTTTGGCCTGTTCGTGCTCTACAGCGCTTCCGGCCAGGATACGGCTTATGTTTACCGTCAGGCTGTCCGTATGGGAGCCGGTTTTGTTGTGATGGTGTTGTTGGCACAAGTGGCACCGCACCACTTCGGGCGCTGGGCACCCTGGCTCTATGGCCTGGGTGTGCTGCTGTTGCTGGCAGTGATACTGTTCGGCGTAGGGGCCAAAGGCGCACAGCGCTGGATTGCTTTGCCAGGCTTCCGGTTTCAGCCTTCTGAAATTATGAAACTGGTTTTACCGTTGATGGTTGCACAGTACCTGGCCTGCAGACCATTACCGCCGGGCTTAAAACACAGTGTTGTATCTCTTGTTTTAATTGCGGTGCCAACCGTACTGATTATGAAACAGCCCGACCTGGGCACCTCTTTGCTGATTGCAGCCTCGGGTATTTTTGTTTTGTTGTTTTCCGGTATTAAGTGGCGTTATGTGCTGGGTGCGCTGGGCGTAGCCGGTGCAGCTTTGCCCGGCCTCTGGGCGGTCATGAAAGATTACCAAAAACAACGGGTTATGACGTTTCTGGATCCTGAAAGTGATCCGCTGGGCTCCGGCTGGAATATTATTCAGTCAAAAACCGCCATAGGCTCCGGTGGAATGACGGGCAAAGGTTGGTTATCAGGGACTCAGTCTCAGCTGGATTTTCTGCCGGAATCTCATACGGATTTTATTATTGCGGTGATTGCTGAAGAGTTAGGTATGGTCGGGGTTGCCCTGCTACTGGTACTCTATCTGGCAATCATCGCTCGTGGGCTCTGGATGGCTGCCAGCGTGCAGCATAGCTTTGGGCGTTTGGTAGCGGGAAGTGTTACGCTGACGTTTTTTGTTTATGTGTTTGTTAATATCGGCATGGTCAGTGGTTTGCTGCCGGTTGTAGGGGTGCCTCTTCCGCTTGTCAGTTACGGAGGCACGTCTATAGTGACCCTGATGGCGGGTTTTGGTTTGTTAATGTCGGTACATAGTCATAAAGCAATGATGCTGCGTTGACGCAGAGAGGGCAGAATGAAAAAAATAAGGCAACAGCTGGTTTCTACGTTTTTTGGTGCAACCCTTTTTTTGCAGGCGGGTTGTGCGTTTTCGGGCACACAGCCGCAGTCTTACGCCAAACATCCGGAAGCCCGGGCTTTTATTCAGGAGATGTCTGCGGAAGGTTTTGAAGCAGCCTATCTGGAAAAGCTTCTGAGCCAGGCCAAACGACAAAATTCAATTCTGAAAGCGATTTCCCGCCCGGCAGAAAAGCGTCTGAACTGGGGGCAATACCGTAATATTTTTCTAAAGCAAAAACGTATCAGCCGGGGCGCAGAATTCTGGCAGCAGAATAAAACGGCGCTGGCCCGTGCTGAGAAGGAATACGGCGTGCCCGCCGAATTTATTGTCGCGATTATAGGTGTTGAAACCCACTACGGGCGTATTACCGGTAATTATCGGGTACTGGATGCATTGGCAACACTGGGTTTTGACTACCCGAAACGGGCGCGTTTTTTCCGTGGTCAGTTAAAAGAATACCTGCGCCTGGTGCGTGAAGAACAACTGGACCCGCTCAGCCTGAAAGGCTCTTATGCCGGCGCTATGGGTTATGGTCAATTTATTCCCTCCAGCTACCGGCATTATGCGGTGGATTTTGATGGTGATGGTAAGCGAAATATCTGGACCAATACAACGGATGCCATCGGCAGTGTTGCCAATTACTTTGCAGAACATGGCTGGATTAAAGGTGGGCCTGTTATCAGTAACCTGACGATTGAGACGGTCGCGGATGATAAATGGGCGAATGCAGGACTTAAACCGAAGTTATCCCTGGCTGAATGGTCGGCGCGTGGTATTCAGGCTTCTCCGTCCCTTATGCCTGACCAGTTAGCGACTTTAATGCGGCTCGAAAATGCAGATCAGACCCGTTATCTGTTTGGTCTGCATAATTTTTATGTGATCACACGCTATAATCATAGCCATCTGTACGCTATGGCGGTCTATGAACTCAGTCAGGCCGTAAAAAACGAATACGGGAAAGCTGAATAATGAAACAACTCGGCGCGCTACTTATAGTCGCTTTTCTGGCAGGCTGCTCCTCAAGTGGTGGCCGTTATGCGATAAGTCAGGACCGTGGTCCTGAACAGGCCGTTAATGTGGCGTCTGTTCAGGATGCCGTGCCGCGCGTTGAGAAAAAAAGCCGCGGCGGCAATAAAAGCCCTTACCGTGTACTGGGAAAAACCTATTATGTACTGGAAAGCGCCGCAGGTTATAAAGAACAAGGTGGGGCTTCCTGGTACGGGAAAAAATTTCATGGCCACACCACCTCCAACGGGGAGGTGTACGATATGTACGCGATGACTGCCGCCCATAAAAGCCTGCCTTTACCGGCTTATGTCAGGGTGACTAACCTGACGAATGACAGGCAGGTGATTGTCAGGGTAAATGATCGCGGGCCTTTTCATCCGGGCCGGATTATTGATCTGTCTTATGCAGCGGCAGCTAAGTTGGATATGCTGAGAAGTGGTACGGCACGGGTTGAAGTCGAGGTATTAGATCCCCGTGCCTGGCAGAAAACCTCCTTGCTGAGTAGCAGTCAGGTCAGTAAGCCGGTTCGTGCTGTTTCAGGACGTTATCTTCAGGTGGGTGCTTACAGCAGCCGTATTACCGCAGAGCGGGTTGTGGGTGCGATAAGAGCATTAACAGGTGAGCCTATGACCATACGCACCCATGACCGGGGTGATCGGGTACTTTACCGGGTGCATGTAGGGCCTGTTGTCAGCGACGGACGTATACGTGAATTACTGGCTCAGCTGGAAGGGTCCGGTTATTCCGGCTCCCGGCTGGTGGACTTAAACTGACGGGTTCAGTAAAGTCTTAACCTGTAAGCGTTGTATCTTCGGTAAACTTTTTAATCCAGCTTTTTATATTTAGGTAATGATGTTTAAACTAACGATTAAGCCTCTGATGTTACTTGTGTTAAGCCTGTTCACCCTTAATCTTCAGGCTAACGCATTAATTCCCGCCGCGCCTCAGATTGCCGCCCGCTCTTATGTGGTAATGGATGCAGATACGGGCAGAATCATAGCCGCTAAGAACGAAGACAAACAATTTCCCCCCGCGAGCCTGACCAAGCTGATGACCAGTTATGTGCTGGCTTACGAGCTTGCCAAAGGCAATATTAGTAAGAGCGATCTGGTGCTGGTTAGTGAAAAAGCCTGGCGTACCCAGGGGTCCCGGATGTTTATTAAAGAAGGGACGCAGGTTCAGTTGTCTGATCTGATGAAAGGTATTGTCATTCAGTCGGGTAACGATGCTTCAGTTGCGGTTGCGGAACATATCGCCGGTAGTGAAACGGCTTTTGCTGATCTGATGAACCAGCATGCGGATTTGCTGGGAATGACAAACAGTAACTTTCTGAACGCAACAGGCCTGCCAAAAGCAGGGCATGCCTCGTCAGCGATTGATATGGCGCAGTTAGGGCGTGCGATTATTCAGCAATATCCGGAACATTATGGCATTTATTCTGAAAAGTACTTCACCTATAACAATATCCGTCAGCCAAATCGCAACCGCTTGCTGTGGCGTGATAAAACGGTAGACGGGCTGAAAACAGGCCATACAGAGGAAGCCGGTTATTGCCTGGTGGCCTCAGCAAAGCGTGAGGGTATGCGCCTGATCTCGGTTGTAATGGGTGCCCGGAGTGAAGAATCCCGCGCCGTGGAAAGCCAGAAATTACTGTCTTATGGTTTTCGCTATTTCCGCACCCATAAGCTTTATGATGCCGGTGAAACCCTGAATAGCGCAACGGTCTGGTCGGGTGTGCGTGATCAGGTGTCTTTAGGGCTGGCAAATGAGCTGGCGGTGACTATCCCGCGTGGTCAGGTGGACCAGTTGCAGGCTGTGATGGATATTGATCGGGTGATTAAAGCCCCGGTTATCAAAGGCCAGGTGTACGGCAAAGTGAATATTCATCTGAACGGTGAGCAGGTGGAGGAAGTTCCGCTGGTTGCGCTGAACGATGTGGCTGAAGCCGGTTTACTGATACGTATCTGGCATAGCATTATGCTGTTTTTTCTTAATCTTATCGGCTGATTCTATGCCGTTTAGCAACCATACCCATACCTGAGAAGGTATGGGTATTTGTGTTTACAGACAATGAATATTGTATACCTTAACGGGGAATACCTGCCGGGAGACGAAGCCCGGATATCCGTATTTGATCGCGGTTTTTTGTTTGGTGACAGCGTTTACGAAGTCATTCCCTTTTATCAGGGCGTCGGTTTTCGGCTGGAGGAACACCTGGCACGCTTGCAGTACAGTCTGAGTGCATTACAGATCACTTCGGTGCCGGACTGGTTGCCACTGCTGAAAAAGCTGGTCAGCCTGAACGGCGGTGGAAACTTGTCCGTTTATCTGCAAATAACCCGGGGTAGTGCACCGACACGGCAGCATCGGTATTCTGCTGATATGAGCCCCACGGTCTTTGCCTGCTGCCAGCCTATACCGGATATTTATAAAGCGGGGCCTGATGCGATTAAACCGATTCGGGCGATAGTGACAGAGGACTTGCGCTGGCAGCGTTGTGATATTAAATCGACCTGTCTGTTACCTAATATTCTGGCGGTGCATCAGGCAGACGCTCAGCAGGCTGATGAAGCACTGATGATCAGGGACGGGAAACTCACAGAAGGTGCATCCTGTAATTTGTTTGTGATCCGCCGCGGCGTGATTTATACCCCCAGGCATGGCGCTGAAATTCTCAGTGGTATTACCCGTGATCTGATACTAAAGCTGGCAGATGAGCAGGGTATTCCCTACCAGGAAGCGGATATCGACTATGCCATGCTGAAATCTGCCGATGAGGTCTGGGTGTCCGGTTCCACCCGGGGGGTGGTGCCTGTGATTGCGGTAGACGGTGATGTTATCGGTAAGGGTGAGAAAGGCCCCCTGTGGGGTAAAATGTTTAAACTGTTTTCGGTGTATCAGCAAACGCTGATGACGGCCAGGTAGATAGAAATGATGAGTGAACAAGAAGCCCCTAAAATTGAATTTCCCTGTGAAAACTACCCGATAAAAGTTGTGGGCCGTGGCGGCGATGACTTTAAAGGTTTTGTGGTTGAGATGGTGCAGGTGCATGCCCCTGACCTGGATATTTCACAAGTGACGGTTCAGGACAGTCGTAAAGGTACGTTCCAGTCCGTGCGTTTTAGCATTACGGCAACGGGTGAAAGTCAGCTGCGTGCTTTACACAAAGCGTTGATGGCAACCGGCCGTGTGACTATGGTTATTTGATGATTACGGGTTATAAGCATGGCTGTTAATGATCAGGTACTTATCCGCAAGCTGGGCATAGAGCCTTATTTACCCACCTGGGAAAAAATGCAGTCTTTCACCGACACGCGTGATGAAAGCACCCCGGATGAGATCTGGTTGCTGCAACATGAACCTGTTTTTACGCAGGGACAGGCAGGTAAAGCGGAGCACTTAATTGCCACGGGTGATATCCCTGTTGTGCAGGCAGACCGGGGTGGACAGGTGACTTATCATGGCCCTGGCCAGCTTATTGTCTACCTGCTGGTAAATCTGCGTCGCCGTAAGATGGGGGTGCGGGATATGGTGACGGTCATGGAGCAATCGCTGATTGATCTACTGGCTGAATATGAGATTGAGGCTTATGCAAAGCCGGATGCACCGGGTGTTTATGCAGATAATGCCAAGATAGCGTCCCTGGGTTTGCGGGTACGGCGGGGCTGTTCGTTTCATGGTCTGGCGCTGAATCTGGATATGGATTTGGAGCCGTTTTTGCGTATCAACCCTTGTGGTTATGCGGGTATGCGCATGACACAGTTGAGCGAGTTGCTTGATAGCGCCAATGCCCCTGATATGGGGCAGGTTATGCAATCCTTAGTAAAACACCTGGTTAATAAAATCGGGTATACTCAGGTTTCTCTTACTGATGTTTTGGAATAAATTTTTACATGTCTGATGATTCTCAAGATAAGGCAGTCTCTTCCCCCAAACGCGCAGAGCAGGGGGTTAAGCTACGAGGCGCTGATAAAGTTGCCCGCATTCCGGTTAAGGTGATCCCGACCGAAAAAGACGAGATGCCACGTAAGCCGGATTGGTTACGCGTTCGTATGGGGTCTAATAAAGAAGTAAAACGCATCAAAGAAAAGCTACGTAAACATAAGCTGGCTTCGGTCTGCGAAGAGGCCAGCTGCCCTAATCTGGGTGAGTGTTTCAGCCACGGTACCGCGACTTTTATGATTATGGGTGAAATCTGCACCCGTCGTTGTCCTTTCTGTGATGTGGCCCATGGTCGTCCTAACCCTCTGGCAGAGAACGAGCCGCGAGAACTGGCTGAAGCCATTGCTGATATGGCGTTACGTTACGTGGTGGTGACCTCGGTTGACCGGGATGACCTGCGCGATGGTGGTGCACAGCATTTTGCGAACTGTGTGCGTGAAACGCGTGCCTTAGTGCCTGACATTGAGATTGAAACCCTGGTACCTGATTTCCGTGGCCGTATGGATATCGCAATTGATATCCTGACGGAAACACCACCGGATGTGTTTAATCACAATATGGAAACCGTGCCAAGCCTGTATAAAAAGGTACGGCCTGGTTCTGACTACGCCTGGTCTCTGGAACTTCTGAAAAAATTTAAAGCCCGTAATCCGGATGTGCGGACTAAGTCCGGTTTGATGGTGGGTATTGGTGAAACTAACGAAGAAATTGTTCAGGTGATGAAAGATCTTCGTGCCCATGATGTGGATATGCTGACCATTGGTCAGTACCTTCAGCCGAGCCGCTCTCATCTCAGGGTCGAGCGTTTTGTGACACCGGCAGAGTTTGATGAATTTGCACGTCTGGCGAAAGAGCTGGGCTTTAAACATGCAGCTTGCGGACCCTTGGTACGTTCTTCATACCATGCTGACCTGCAGGCTAAAGGGGAAGAGGTTAAATAAACCTGTTTAACCGACTGCCATAACCTGTCAGACAAGAAGGAGCCAAAGGCTCCTTTTTTATTGCGTAAACCTGACACCCTTACTATATTAGTCACAACTTAATTAGGGAGTGTTGAAATGGCGGGTTTAAAAACGATATCAGTAACGGCAAACCTGGGTACCGGAACAACCGTTACGGCAGATATCCGGGATCATAAAGTTGCAATTGATCAACCGATTGCAGCGGGTGGGAAGAACGAAGGGCCATCCCCGCTGGAATACTTTCTGTTTTCTCTGGCTGGCTGTATTGGCAGTATCGCCCGAATTGCCGCGATGCAGCAGCGTATTGAGTTACGGGGTATGGAGATTAAAGTGGATGCCAGCTATAACCCTGCGGGTTTATTAGGCAAGCCTACAGAAGATCGTATTGGCTTTCAGGTTATTACCGTGGATGCCTCGATTGATGCGGATCTGGATGAAGCCGCTAAACAAGTATTTCTGGATGCTGTGTGTGATCGTTGTCCCCTGCATGAGAATATCAAGCTTGAAACCAGGGTTGATCATCAGCTGATCTGATCTTTGGCTCAGATTTTATACCCGGCTTCTGGCCGGGTTTTTTATAAGTGAAATAAAATTTGTTATCTTTTCCTGAGTTATCCTCAGTTATTGTGGGTAACCTTGTGGCTAAACCGGGTATAGCCCAGGGGTACATCTCTGCAGCCCTTATAAATTATATTGTTCAGCGAATCGATGTATTTATGAACACTGTGGTTAACCTTTTTTATCGGTTAAAAAAATGCCGGAATCAGCAAAAAAAGCTTGCTTTTAGTGAGTCACAAATAAGGTTATAAACAACAGGTTTTGATACTTATACACTGAAACAGGGGGTTGTTTTGTGGATAAGCCGGGGGTAAAAGCGCAGGCCTGAGGCAGGGGCTTGCTATCGGAGGATTGGTTGATTTTTGACCGGGTGTGGCAGCCTGGCAGGGGGTATTAAAAAACAGGCAGAGAGAGCCCGGCCAGTGTCAGGCACAGGCCGGATAGGTTAACCCAGGGATCCCCTTTTTCAGCCCCTTTAACGAGCTTGTCGATTGTGCCACAGTCACTGAGCAGTTGCTCAACAGTGGACTGTCGGAGGCGCTGGCAGGCTTGCCCCAACTGAGGTTTGCGTTTTCCCCAGATTTTATCACGCTGACACAAGGCCTCGAAGCTGAGACCCGCCGACTGGCCCAGTAGGATACTATAGAGTGCCCTGATTTCACGGGACAGTGCCCAGAGTACAATGGCCGCTTCAGTCCCATCGGCCTTTAATCCCTGTAGTATTTTATGACAACGGGCTGGCTGGCCCAGCAGGGCGGCTTCCGTCAGGCTGTAGATGTCGTACCGGGAGCTGTCTGTTACAGCGCTGATCACATCATCAGCGTTGACCTGAGCATCACCGAATAGCAGGCGCAGCTTTTGTAATTCCTGCTTAGCTGCCAGCAGGTTACCTTCAATACGATCAGCCATTAATGCCACTGCACTGTCGTCCAGCTTCAGGCCGATCTGCGTGGCACGTTGCCTGATCCAGTTGGGAAGCTGGTGAGCTTCTACCGGCCAAATTTCCAGGATAATGCCCTGCTGATCAATCGCTTTAAACCAGGCTGACTTTTTAGTGCCAGCATCCAGTTTACCTGCGATTATCAGTAAGACGTTATCCGGAGAAGGTGAGCTAAGGTACTGCCGCAGTATTTCACTGGCCTGTTTATTGAGCTTAGTGCCCAGGCGCAGCTCGATCACTTTACGGTCAGCAAACAATGAAAGTGCATTAGCAGTTTCCAGCAGGTATTCCCACTTAAAACTGCTGTCCACGTGCATGACTTCCCGCTCGGTAAAACCCTGTTCCTTAAAGTACTGCCGGAGCAAGTCGCAGCTTTCTTCGGACAGTAAAGGTTCATCACCGGTAACCAGATACACCGATTTGGCCTCACCGCTTAACCGTCTGGCAAGCTGCTCATGTTTGATCTTCATTGATCAGTATCAAAGGCCAGATAACGACGGATAATGCGGGTTGCCATGGCATCATACATCTCCTGACGCAACAGCACTTCCTGTTCATCCTTGGCCGCGGCAGCATCCTGATCATAGCTGTAGACACGCTCAATCGTTGATGACTGGGCTTCTGTCTTGTCAGTTGTGGTGTTTGTAAGGCGGTATTCAACGCTGAGACTTAGTGAATACTCATCCACACGGGCGCTGCTGTCTAAAGAGACAGAGCTGCGTTTGAAATGAGATTTAAGTATGCTGAGCTGATAAGGGGCATCTGCAAGCTGCTCAATAGCATTGTCCCTGAGGGAACGTTTAAGGGACTGTGCCAGCATGCCGCCTGCCTGGTCAGCCTGCAGATTAATTGTTTGTTTATCGTCGGATATCTCCAGGGCGCCACGCAAATGAAAGCCACAGGCTGAAAGCAGGGAAAAGCTGATTAACAGCATGATCACCCGTATCGATTGATGTTTCAGTTGCGCTGCCATGATGATTGTTCCTTATCCTACGACGATATTAACCAGTTTACCCGGCACTACAATTTTCTTGCGGATGCTCTTGTCAGCCATATGCTTCTGCACGTTTTCCTCCGCCAGTGCGGTATGCAAAATTACGTCTTCATCGGCATCGGCTGCAACATCAACTTTGGCCCGTACTTTGCCGTTAACCTGAACCACCATCTGGATAGAGGCACGCACTAACGCGCTTTCATCCACTTGTGGCCAGGCGGCCGTCATAATGTCACCGCTCTGGCCCAGTTGCTGCCACAGGTTATGGGACAGGTGGGGCACAATCGGTGACAACAGTTGCACAGCGGTGCAAAGTGCTTCCTGAGTAACGGCGCGACCCTGATCGCTGACATCGACAAACCTGGCGATGGCATTGGATAATTCCATGGTGGCCGCGATGGCGGTGTTAAATGTCTGGCGGCGTTCAATATCGTCTGAAACTTTCTGAATGGTTTCGTGGACTTTGCGTCGCAGTGCTTTCTGGTTGTCGTTCAGGCTGGAGGCATCCAGTGCAACGGTAGTGTCACCTGTTTGCAGGTGATCAAAGACCTGTTTCCACAAACGCTTCAGGAAGCGGTGTGCACCATCAACCCCGGAATCAGACCATTCCAGTGTTTGCTCAGGAGGGGCGGCAAACATCATAAACAGACGCACGGTGTCGGCACCGTACTTATCGATCATCACCTGTGGATCAATGCCGTTGTTTTTAGACTTGGACATTTTGGAGACACCGGCAAAAAGAACGGGCTCGCCATCAGCTTTTAGGGTTGCGCTGATAAAGCGGCCTTTCTCATCGGTCTCTGCCTGAACATCTGAAGGTGCGAACCAGGTCTGGCCACCGCCTTCATTTTCACGGTAGTAGGTTTCTGCCAGTACCATGCCCTGACAAAGCAGGCGTTTAAAAGGTTCGTCAGAATCTACCAGGCCCTGATCACGCATCAGTTTATGGAAGAAGCGGGAATAAAGCAGGTGCAAAATGGCATGTTCGATACCCCCGATATACTGATCGACCGGCAGCCAGTAGTTAGCTTTTTCTGGTTCCAGCATTTGATCGGCACTGGAGCGGCTGGCATAACGGGCGTAATACCAGGACGATTCCATAAAGGTATCAAAGGTATCAGTTTCACGTTCTGCAGCACCGCCACAGGTTGGGCACGTGGTATTAATAAAGCTTTCCATTTTTTTGATAGGAGAGCCTACACCATCAAACTGCACATCTTCCGGCAGGGTAACGGGTAGCTGGTCTTCAGGTACCGGTACCGCACCACAGTTGGCACAGTTGATCACTGGAATCGGTGTGCCCCAGTAACGCTGACGGGACACACCCCAGTCGCGCAGACGGTAGTTGACAGTTACTTTACCTTTGCCCCGGGTTTCGAGTTCTGAAGCAATGGCCTTAAAGGCCATATCAAACTCGAGGTGGTCAAAATCACCGGAATTCACCAATATACCTTTTTCGGTGTAAGCGGCCTGACTCAGGTCAACCGTCTCAGAGGCATCTGTTGGCTGTATGACCTGTTTTATATTCAGGCCATATTTAGTGGCAAACTCCCAGTCACGCTGATCGTGACCCGGTACCGCCATCACCGCACCTGAACCGTAATCCATTAATACAAAGTTAGCCGTCCAGACGGGGATTTTTTCACCGGTCAGCGGGTGTATCACATCGATACCCAGCGCCATGCCTTTCTTTTCCATGGTTGCCAGGTCGGCTTCGGCCATTTTGACGTTTTTGCATTCATCCACAAAAGCCGCGAGTGCAGGATTAGTCAGAGCAGCCTGTTTTGCCAGCGGGTGCTGTGCGGCAACGGCCACATAAGTCACACCCATCAGGGTATCCGGGCGAGTGGTGAAGACTTCCAGGTCTTCTTCACCTTCCAGGCCAAAGGTCAGCTCAACACCTTCAGAACGGCCAATCCAGTTCTTCTGCATAGTGCGAACCTGTTCAGGCCACTCGTCCAGCTTGTCCAGGTCATCCAGCAACTGATCAGCATAATCGGTAATTTTCAGGAACCACTGAGGGATTTTTTTACGCTCTACCGGTGCACCTGAGCGCCAGCCCCGGCCATCAATCACCTGCTCGTTAGCCAGTACGGTTTGATCGACGGGATCCCAGTTAACTTCGGCTTCTTTTTTATAGACCAGGCCTTTATCCATCAGCTGAGTAAAGAACCACTGTTCCCAGCGGTAATACTGTGGATGACAGGTCGCCAGTTCACGGTTCCAGTCATAACCAAAGCCCATTTGTTGCAACTGGTTACGCATGTAATCGATATTTTCGTAGGTCCACCTGGCTGGTGCGACATTATTCTTCAGGGCCGCATTTTCAGCAGGCAGGCCAAATGCATCCCAGCCCATTGGCTGCAGTACGTTTTTACCCTGCATGCGCTGGTAACGGGATACCACATCACCAATGGTGTAATTGCGAACATGCCCCATATGCAGGCGACCGCTCGGATAGGGAAACATGGACAGGCAATAGAACTTCTCCTTTCCCGGCTCCTCGGTGCATTTGAAGCTGTCATTGTCTTCCCAGTGTTGCTGGGCCTGAGTTTCGATTTCCTGAGGCTGATACTGTTCGTTCATTGTGTATTTATTGAACCCGGTAACTGAAAACAGGCATCCGATTGACGCCGGTTAAATGTTCGAATGGAAAGTTTTTGATATGAGGCATAGCATACAATATATGGGCTAGTGTCAACAGAGTTTCCCACGCCGGAGAGTACCTTATGACTGATAAAGAGACAGATCGTATCGACAAATCTGATAAAGCGATTGATGCCTATGATCGTGTGATGGTTCGCTTATTAAAAACCTTGTCCGCTGCGGAGGCGAGTTCCTGGGTTTATGTACAAAAGAAAGTGGAAGAAGCGGTTGAGCTGGAGTTAACTGCGGAAGAAATGACCCGCGATGAGATGAATCTGATCACGGCTTATATTAAGCGTGATATGAAGCAGCTGGGTTTTTATGCCCACGAAACGGGCGAAGGTATTGCGGCCTGGTTGCACTTTGACTTAAATGTGCTGGAAGAAAAGTTAAAACAACTTTTGGTAGATCTGGCGGATCGTACCCGTATACAGCAGGAAGAGTTGCGGGAGCGTCTGTCTCAGGGTGATGATCAGTATACGGCTGGTGAAGTGGCAACAGCGGGCACCTTTGAATGTGTCGCCTGCCAGGCACAGGAAGTGCTGACTAAAACCAATAAACTGTCACCCTGCCGAGCCTGTGGTGGGCGTTATTTTCATCGTATCTCACAGCCCTGGCGGCAGGGCGATCACTAAAGATCGGGCTGTTGATTTAAACGTCGTTGCCGACCTGTTTGGCAGGCGCTGAACAGGCAGAGCAACAGGCTGAATATCAGCACCGGCCAGCTACCCAAATGCTGGAAGGGCGTCTGCCCGTTGCGGGGTTCCAGGGTGCCTGACAGGCTGGCCTGGGTAAAACGTGGTGCTTGTTTTACGATTTCACCGTCCGGGTTAATCAGGCCGGATATGCCATTGTTGGTGGCCCGTATTACCCAGCGGCCCGTTTCCAGTGCCCGCATCCGGGCAATTTGCATATGCTGGTCCGGCGCTATGGAGTGACCAAACCAGGTATCGTTGGAAACAGTCAGAATAAAGTCGGCTTTCCGGCTGCTAAGTCTGACCAGCTCCGGATAGGCGATTTCGTAACAGATCGCCGAGGCCAGTGCATAACCGTTAACGCTCAGCAGTGCTTGTTCTTCCGAGGGCAGGCTGAAACCGGACATAGGCAGATTAAAAAAAGCCAGGGTATCACGCAGGTAGTTTTCCAGCGGAATATACTCGCCAAAAGGCACCAGACGTTGCTTGTGGTAAACACCGCTGCCCCCGGTGAGCACAGCCAGACTATTGTGATAGCGTCGTTGTCCATCTGCACCGAAAGAAGTGGTGGGTAATCCGCTGATAAACGTACTGCCGCTGTCATCCAGCTGATTCAGCAGGGGCTGAATCAGGGGACTTGCTTGTCGGAAAAAAGCTGAAATGGCGGTTTCAGGCCAGATAATCAATGCGTCTCCCTGATGGGGCAGGGTCAGTTGTTCATAAGTGCTGAGTGTTTCTTCCAGGCTGTTTGGATCCCATTTTTTCTCCTGGTTGATATCAGCCTGAATCAGGGTCACGGTAAACGCTTCCCCGCTGACTTTAGTCCAGGGCTGGCTGACCAGTGGTAACAATGCCCAGGGCAGGATAAGCAGCAACAGGCTGATCAGCCTTCGTGGCATCGTTGTGGCCTTAAAGCAGTAAAATAACAGCAGGCCGCTGGCGACAAAAATCAGGGAGTTCAGCCAGACGCCACCAACGGGTGCCCAGGCAGACAGCGGTGTTTCTGTGGCGGCGTAACCCAGATAAAGCCAGGGAAAGCCGGTCAGCAGCCAGCTGCGTAGCCATTCACCCAGTACCCAAATTGCCACAAATGAAAATGTGGCCAGTGGCCCCTGCAGCCAGCGTTTCCAGCACCAGGCCTGCACCATAAACAGCAGGGCCAGCGCCATGACAAAAAGGGCGGTCAGCAGCACGGCCAGCACTAAAGGCGTTGCACTGTGCTCATAAATGCTGACAAAAACCCAGGATACCCCGGCGCCAAAAAAGCCAAGACCAAAAAACCAGCCCAGCAAAGGGGCTTGTTTAAGCGGTGCTTTGTCCAGCAGCAGAAACAATAAAAGCGGGGGCAGGCCGACCAGCCAGACCTGATTAAAAGGGGCAAGCGCTGCGGTTACTGTCGCACCGGCAAGCAGGGATAACAGAAGCCGTATAATCATCAGTCAGGCTGCTTTGGGTGTGACCTGCAGGAGACGGATACGGCGGTTATCGGCTGAAAGTACCTTGAAGGTAAAACCGTCGATATCAACCTGTTCTTCTTTCTGGGGAAGATGACCAAAACGCTGGGTGACAATGCCACCCACGGTATCAAACATATCTTCGCAGAGCCCGACTTCGAAGAATTCGTTAAAATCCTCGATAGGGGTCAGAGCTTTAACGATAAAACCATTGTCTGAGAAAGGTTTGATGTTGCCATCGCTTTCTTCCGTATCGTGCTCATCCTCGATTTCTCCCACGATCTGCTCCAGCACATCTTCAATGGTGATCAGCCCGGAAACACCGCCGTATTCATCCAGCACCACGGCCATATGATTACGGGTAGAACGGAATTCCTGAAGTAACACGTTCAGACGTTTGGATTCGGGAATCAGGGTAAGCTTGCGCAGGTTGCTGTGAATATCAAACTGTTCCAGGTTACCCTCAAGAATCAGGGGCAACAGATCTTTTGCCAGCAGGATGCCCAGTACTTCATCCGGCGTATCACCAATAACGGGAAAGCGGGAGTGGGCGCTGGAAATAATAACGGGTAGAAATTCTTTAGGTGTCTGCTCAGCTTCAACCACCACCATCTGGGAGCGCGGAATCATCACATCACGGACCTGTTTATCCGAGACATTCATTGCGCCTTCGATAATACCTAGCGCCTCAGAGTCCAGCAGGTTTTCATCAGCCGCATCACGCAGGTCGGTGAGCAGGTCATCCCGTGTTTTAGGTTCGTCATTAAAAGCCTGAACCAGTTTGCCCAGCCAGGTCCGCGATTGTCCCGTTCGCTCTTCACTCATGTCGATTCTCTATCCACGTTCCAGGTAAGGGTCAGAAATATGCAGTTGCGCCAGTAAATCACGCTCAAGCTGTTCCATTTCTTCAGCGTCATCGTCATTGATATGGTCATAACCCAGCAAATGAAGGGTACCGTGAATCACCATATGTGCCCAGTGATGCTCCAGGGGCTTTTGCTGATCCAGAGCTTCCTGTTTGACCACTTCGGCGCAGATCACCAGGTCACCCAGCAGATTAAGCGGGATATCCTCAGGTACTTCAAAAGGAAAGGACAATACATTGGTGGGTTTGTCTTTGCCCCGGTATTGCAGGTTAAGTGCCTGGCTTTCTTCGACGTCTACCAGGCGAATACAAAGTTCCGCCTCGGCTTTACGCCCCTGTAATGCTGTGCTGACCCAGTGTTCAAATTGCGTGTCTGTGGGCAATTTGTCGCTGTTGGTTTCCCGTTGCAGCTCGATGCTATAGCTCACTTAATTAGCCTCTCCTGACGAATCACGTTTTTCAAAACGGTCATAGGCCTGAACAATATGCTGTACCAGTGGGTGGCGCACCACATCCGAAGCTAAGAACTGAGTAAAACCAATATCCTTAACGCCGTCCAATACCCGCCTGGCATGAATAAGACCGGACAGGGTGTTTTTAGGCAGATCGATCTGGGTGATATCACCGGTGATCACGGCGGTGGAGCCAAAGCCGATACGGGTCAGAAACATTTTCATCTGTTCTTTCGTGGTGTTCTGACTTTCGTCCAGAATCACAAATGAATTATTCAGGGTTCTGCCCCGCATAAATGCCAGGGGGGCCACTTCAATAATATTACGCTCAATCAGCTTAGTGACACGCTCAAAGCCCAGCATTTCGTATAAAGCGTCATAAAGCGGGCGCAGATAAGGGTCGACTTTCTGGCTCAGATCACCAGGTAAAAAGCCCAGCTTTTCACCGGCTTCGACTGCCGGGCGCACCAGCAGGATACGGTCAATTTCTTCACGCTCCAGCGCATCCACGGCACAGGCAACCGCCAGATAAGTTTTACCGGTACCCGCAGGGCCAATGCCAAAATTAATATCGTGCTGCAGAATAGCCTGTACATAACGTTGCTGATTAGGGCCGCGTGGCCGGATCATCACTTTTGGGGTGCGCAGGCTGATGTCTTTGTTCGGGGTTTTCAGCTGATCCTGCAGTTGTGCCACACCGGATTGTTGCAGATAAAGGTGCACCTGCTCGGGGGTCAGTTGCAAGCCTTGCCGGGCATCCACATAAAGTTTGTTGAGAATCTCAGAGGCGATTTGAATAATGGCCTCATCGCCTGAAACCTGGAAATTGTTGCCCCGGTTGCTGATACGTACGCCCAGGCGTTGTTCGATCAGTTTGATATGCTCATCAAGCTGGCCGCAAAGGTTAGCAAGGTGTGCTGTGTTATCCGGTTCCAGGGTCAGCTTGATTGAAGGTGCTGTATTCAAATTATCTCCGGTGTGTGTGTCGTTCACTGCATTTGGTCCAGTTCAGAGCTAAGGAGTTCCCCAAGCAATGAATTGGTATAGGCCTGGTCGATTTTGACATCAGCAAAGTGGCCGATCAGGTCAGGATTTTCACAACGGAAGTTAACCACCCGGTTGTTCTCGGTGCGACCGGATAACATGCCGGGGTCTTTTTTCGAGTAACCGTTAACCAGGATGCGCTGAGTGCTGCCTACCATCTGGCGACTGATCTGAGCAGCCTGCTGGTTAATGCGATCCTGTAAAATATTCAGACGCTGCTTTTTAGTCTCATCGTCAATATTATCCGGCAGGTCTGATGCCGGTGTGCCAGGGCGGCGGCTGTAAATAAAACTGTAGGAGTTATCAAAGCCAATATCCTGAATCAGGTTCATAGTGGCTTCGAAGTCGGCATCACTTTCATTCGGGAAACCGATAATAAAATCGGAAGAAATACAGATATCCGGGCGTACTTTACGCAGTTTGCGGATTCTGGATTTGTACTCCAGTGCCGTATGGCCACGTTTCATCGCCATCAGAATGCGATCGGAACCACTTTGTACCGGCAAATGCAGGAAGCTGACCAGTTCAGGCACGTCAGCATAAGCATCAATCAGACTGTCGGTAAACTCCACCGGATGAGACGTTGTAAAGCGGATACGGTCAATGCCATCAACGGCGGCCACACAGCGAATCAGTTCTGCCAGGTCGGCCACATCACCATCGTGGGTATCACCCCGGTATGCATTAACGTTTTGTCCGAGAAGGTTAACCTCGCGTACACCCTGTTCTGCCAGTTCAACACATTCGGTAATGACATCGTCCAGCGGGCGGCTGACTTCTTCACCGCGGGTGTAAGGCACCACACAGAAGGTACAGTATTTTGAGCAGCCTTCCATAACGGAGAGGAAAGCTTCAGCCCCTTCAACCTTAGGGGCTGGCAGATGATCGAATTTTTCAATTTCCGGAAAGGAAACGTCCACAATACCTACGCTGCCATCCTGGCTTTCATTAATCATTTCGGGCAGACGGTGTAAGGTCTGAGGGCCAAAAATCATATCCACATAAGGGGCACGGCTCAGAATGGCTTTGCCTTCCTGGCTGGCAACACAGCCGCCCACACCAATCACCAGATCAGGGTTTTTGGCCTTCAGTTTGCGCCAGCGGCCTAACTGGTGGAATACTTTTTCCTGAGCTTTTTCCCGAATAGAGCAGGTGTTTAGCAGTAATACGTCAGCGTCATCCTGATTGTCGGTCAGTTCAAGCGCGTGACTTTCGCCCAGCAGATCCGCCATACGGGAGGAATCGTATTCGTTCATCTGACAGCCATGGGTTTTGATAAACAGCTTCTTGGCCATTACTCACCTGTGTTATTTCGGGAATGTTCGTGGAGGCGCTGATGATGCCTCAAAGGACCGGGCATTATACTGGAAGCCCTGAGATCTGCCTAGCGTAGTTTTGGTTAAAAAATAACCATCCTGGCGAGTGGGGTGGTTAAATGGCCCTGAGGGTTTGCAACTGGTACTGATCAAAACGCTGCATTTTATTATGCACAATCATCGAACGCAGGCGTTGTACATACGCCATACCAATTTCGCTGTACTTATCCAGAAACGGAATCAGTTTAAGAGGGTCTGAGGTATCCAGGCGCGCCTGCCTGAACTGCCGGTAAGGCCCGCCGCGGGCAATAGTCACAAAATAGTCATCAACGGCTTCGATAAGCGAGCTGTACTTTTTAACATAAATTGCTTTGCCTTCCCTTGTGTGACTGGCGCGCATTCTGGGTTCATTGGCATTAAACGACCAGACACCAAAAATATTATTACCATCAAGAAAAAAACGGGAGGTTCCCCAGCCGGTTTCAAGCGCGGCTTGCGCCAGAATAATGCTGTTGGGGTGAGGTACTAACTTGTCGCGCAACTCGTTAATATCTTTGGCTTTATAACGTTTAAATTGTTGTTCAAGCCATTGCAGCTCCTGAGGGTCAGGCTGAGGCTTAGCGGCAATGAGTGCCAGCTTATCTCGGCTGTCTTTCAGCCGCTGTTTGCTGATCAGGATTGCAGGCAGAATCATGTCAAAAAATTTTTGTTTTTTAGTGCCGACATCCAGATTTGCAAGGGTGCTGACCCGGGTATAGGCCATCGGCCTGATATGGGGGGGTGTCAGGCTTTCGATATCGGCCGGTGTGTGGATTGGTTTGTAGACAATAGACAGTTGCTTCTCGGGTTTGATCCGAAGGTTTTCAGCCTTCTGTGCCTGAGATGCCAGTGAGGTCAGGACGCTGGTCAGCAAAGCCAGCACGGCCATCACAATCAGTGTGCGAGGAACAGAAGGAGTCATCCCTGATACCACGTTTATAAGGTTGGGTTGAATCGGAATCAAAAGAGGTGGGCAGTTTAGTAGAAAAATGTTGCGAAATCCAACGAACGTCCGTCAACGTGCGTTCGCTGGATAGGTTTGAAGTAAGTGATCTTTTTATTGTGCGGCCAGGTAACCCCAGATATAAGCATTGGGGCCGATAGTCGACTGCACGGTAAACTCGTTCATCGGTGCAAACGCATAAATATCAAAATAAGCTTCGGTGGTTGGCCACTTTTCATGGCTTGGAAAAAGTACCTGTTTAAACTCTTTTGCCAGCCAGTAATCAAGCTGGCGTTTGGTCTCCAGGGGCCCGTTAACGGTAATGCCTTCCGGTGGTTGCTGGGCAGAGATACGTTGATCCTGAACCAGAGGGTGTTTGGGAAAGTTCTGGCCAATACCCGTGGTAAAGGCCATATTCAGCGGGTTGGCACCGGCACCGTACTGGGTGGCCAGCAAAATGGCATCAAGATACTTTTGATCCCGGGTCAGGTAATGGGCGCGTACCAGCGTGCTGGCTTCCGGTGTGGTCAGGTTGCCCCAGCCGACCCAGCCCCAGGGGTTACGTTTAGTCCACTTAAACGCCGTTTGATTACCCGTCCGTATGCTCTGATCTGCTTCGCGCAGCAAGGCATATTGGGTGTTGCGGTGAACCTGGGGATCTGATTTTTGAGTATTCAGATAGACAAAAGCCGCTTCGGTCTGATTGTGCTGCTGCCATTTCTGTAATGGTGCATCCGGCTGCTGAAAGACGGTTGTTTGCAGGAAAATCTGATGCCATTGTGGATCGCCTGTCAGCCGGTATAGTTCGGCTGCCGCTAAATTACGATCATCCTTAACCGCATGGGGCAATTGCCGGTACTGGCTGCTGCGATTTTCGGTTTCAGCCCAGCGCATGGCTTTAAGGGCAGACGTTTTGAAGGTTTCAGCCTGTGTGGGTGAATAGGGTTTGAGCACCCGCGCTGCACGTGCGGCAACCCCGGCGTACACATAACTGGACCAGAGCCCCGGTGCGTAGGCGAGCAGCGTCTGAGATTCCTGCCAGCTGGCCTCGCCGTGGCGGGGGTGATCACTGGATTCAATCCCCCCGCGTACACCGCCCTCAGGGGTTTGCAAACGACGGAAAAAATCTAATCCCCAAAGGGCTTCATCAAGCACATCCGGCAGTTGGTTGCCAGATTCAGGAATGTTCAGGCTCAGGCGCTGAAAGAAGGCCGGATTAAATTCGGCCAGCTCCAGTAGCAGGCGTGAGGTATGTAAATGTTGTATACGTCGGTCCCAGTCCCCGGCATCGGCGTAACCCCCCCAGGCATCCTTAACGATCTTTTGGGTTTTGCCCCGCTTTAAGTCCTGGAAGTTATCCTTGGCGGTACCTTTGGCATTAATGCCGTTTTGTGTGTCCATCAAAGGTGTGAGTGACTGATAAACCTTTACGCCGTCTGCGGGGTGCATATTACGCGGGCGTTGAAAGGTCGTGTAAGGCGGGCCAAGTTTTATACCACTGCGCTGGTGGTACAGGCCACGTACTGATGTGGTAAATGCTTTGCCCCAGACCTGCGGGTTAACCGGGAAATTATAAGAACACCCGATGGCTTGTACGCACACCCGGTAGTCACCGGTTGTCTTTAAAGCCGCAAAGTTCATGATATAAACATCGGTGCCGGTGTAATTTTGGTTATAGGCATCTTCACTTTCAAAGGCAAATTTTGAAAGTTCAGTCCGGCCGCGAAAAACAACTTCCCCGCTCTGATTGTTAATGACTTCAAAGGGCAGGCGGTTGGCGTAAGGCTGACCGTTACCGTTGCCACGCCAGAGTGAAAGAAAAGCGACTTTTTGATTGTCCTCAGGGCGGAAACCAACCTGGGAGACATGTACCGCTTCACTGCGCACACGCTGACTATTGTGTTTATAAATCCGGGGCTTCAGTTGTGAGTTGTTGAAGTCGATCCGATATTGTTTGCCGGGTTTCAGGGGGTGGGGAAGTTTCAGATACAAATGGTGACGGGCAGGCCAGTCGAATTTCCAGAAGCCGGTACGTGCCATATCGTTGGGGCGACTTTTACGATAAATAACTTCGGGGCTGATGCCTGCTTTGTAGTTAGCGTCCTCACCGGAGCTGATGCGGTAGCTACGGGGATTATCAGCCCAGCGGCTGTCCAGGCGGCTGCCCTGCATGCTGTCAAAGGGATACAAAATATTTTTCTGAGGACCAACGAGACTGCCGAGCACCGCATCGCCCCGGCGTACCCAGCGATGACGGTCTTTGCTGTCATCCACCCAGTTAAAGAAGCTGCCATCGTAGCTTTGCTGTTGTGCGGCAATGCGTGTGCCTGCCTGTATTTCAATGCCAATCACATCCGGGGCGACAGCAGCTAAATGAGCAATAGTTGGTGGTTGTGAACGGGCCACCGCCTGATCGGTTAAACAGAACAGGCTGATGGTAAATACGATAAGCTGTTTCATAGGTCAGTGATCCGTTCCTTCGCTGGCTGCGCTTTACCGGTTAATCGGTAATCACGGGTAAAATGGTTTTTGACGGCTTGCCCGGCACTTCCCGCGCCAGGCGAGGCACCAGGTAACCCGGTAGCTGTGTTTGCAACTGACCGACCAGGCGCTGGGCTTCAGTGTCGGGAATATCAAAATGGGCAGCGCCTTTAACGGGGTCCAGTACAAACAGATAATAAGGTAAAGTGCCGGCCTCAAACAGGGTTTCACTCAGGTTTTTAAGTGCGGCTACCGAGTCGTTAATGCCCTTTAATAATACGGCCTGGTTAAACAGGACTATACCGGCTTTTTTCAGGTGGGCCAACGCAAGGCGCACCGCATCATCAACCTCGTTGGCATGATTAACATGCAGCACCATAATGCAGTTTAAGCGGCTCCGGGTCAGCAGGTTAATCAGGCTTTCGGTGATGCGCTGAGGAATTACAACGGGCAGGCGGCTATGGATTCTCAGGCGTTTTATATGGGGGATTTCGGCCAGATCACTGATTAGCTTGTCCAGGCGACTATCGGACAGGGCCAGCGGATCACCCCCGGAAAAAATCACTTCTTCGATGCTGTTATCATTTTTCAGGTAATCAAGCAGTTGCTGCCACTGGGCGGGCCCTAACCGGTTTTCCTGATAAGGGAAATGACGTCTGAAACAGTAGCGACAGTTAATCGCACAAGCCCCGGTCATAATCAGCAGCACCCGGCCCTGATATTTGTGGATAAGACCTTCCTGAGGATTGGCGGCCTTTTCTGCCAGCGGGTCGGTCAGATAGCCGGGTACCTGTCTAAGCTCTTTTCCTAAGGGTAAGACCTGCTTCAGTAAAGGGTCATTAATATCCCCTTTCTGTATGCGGGAGAGGTAAGGGCGGGGTATACGCAGTGGAAAGTCCCCGGATGCCTGACGTGCAGCTTCGATTAGAGATTCGGGTAATTCAAGCAGTCTGATCAGTTCAGCAGGGTCATCAAGGGTCTGGCTGAGCAGCGTTTGCCAGTCATCGGGAGTGCGCAAGGGAAGATTCATAAGTAGGAAGGTGTCGCTAATAGACAGTGAAAGTTGCTCGCATTCTGCTTTCAAGTAGAATAACTGTCAATTCTGGGGCCAGGCACCTGTCGGATGTGTGATACAAAAGACTGAGTTGGTTAAACCCGACGGGCTTCCAGGTACCCTATTTACAGCTTTTATTGATATCGGGACGGTTATGGCAAACTATTCTACCAACCAGTTTAAAAACGGCCTTAAAGTAATACTCGATGGTGATCCATGTAACATGGTGGATGTTGAGTTTGTTAAACCAGGTAAAGGTCAGGCATTCACACGGGTAAAAATGAAGAACCTGTTATCCGGTCGTACCTGGGAGCGCACCTTTAAATCCGGTGAAAGCGTGGAAGGTGCAGATGTGATGGAAACAGATATGGAATATATCTACAACGATGGCGAAATGTGGCACTTTATGGATCCTGCTTCGTTTGAGCAGTTTGCCGCTGATGAGACCGCTGTAGGTGATGCCCATAAGTGGTTAAAAGAGCAGTCTTCCTGCATGATTACGTTGTTTAATAACAACCCGATCAGCGTGACACCGCCTAACTTTGTCGAGCTGGAAGTGGTTGAAACGGATCCGGGCCTGAAAGGTGATACCGCGCAGGGTGGCTCTAAGCCTGCAACGCTGTCCTCCGGGGCGGTGGTGCGTGTGCCTTTATTTATTAACCAGGGCGAAGTATTAAGAATTGATACTCGTACGGGTGAGTATGTCTCCCGCGCTTAAACGTTGAGATATTTAGAAAAACGGCAGCTTAGGCTGCCGTTTTTTGTGGTCTGACAAGTGGAACTCATACTGGAATATTCAGAAAAGTGGTTCAAGGCGGGGATCAGAAAAAGAGATGAGCACAACACAATGGCGACCAACGGCCAGTATTGAACACCTCAGATTCAGGGCAGGGGTTCTGGCGTCAGTGCGGGCGTTTTTTGAACAGCGGCATGTGCTGGAAGTGGAAACGCCGGTGCTTTCACACTGTGCCGTCAGTGATCCTTTTATCGATAGTATTGAAGCCTTGTATGCGACCCATGAAGGTGCGGAGCCTGATCGGTTGTTTTTACAAACTTCCCCTGAATATGCCATGAAACGTTTGCTGGCGGCGGGGTCGGGTGCCATTTATCAGATGGGAAAAGCCTTTCGAAACAGTGAAGCGGGCCGTCGTCATAATCCTGAATTTACTATGCTGGAATGGTATCGCCCGGGCTTTGACGATAACGCACTGATGGATGAAGTTGAGGCACTGGTGGTGCCTATACTGAGTATTAGTGCTATCGAGCGTATGACCTATGCACAGGCTTTTCAGTACTATCTGGAAATTGATCCTTTTGAAGCCAGTCTGGAAACGCTGATTGCGCTGACCCGGCAGCATATGGACATTGAATTACAGGATGAAGACCGGGATACCTGGCTGAATCTGTTAATGTCCCATGTGATAGAACCCCGGATGAAAGACCGGCAGGCGCTCTTTGTGGTTGAATACCCGGCTTCTCAGGCGGCGCTCGCAAAAGTCAGGCCGGATGCGCAGGGGCGGTTAGTCGCAGCACGGTTTGAGCTTTTTGTGCAGGGCATGGAGCTGGCAAATGGTTATCATGAACTTACAGATGCGAATGAGCAAAAACAGCGTTTGTTAAAGGATCAGCAGAGTCGGGCGACCCTGGCACTGCCTCAGCGACCTCTTGAAATGCGACTGGTGTCTGCGCTGGAAGCCGGTATGCCGGAATGTGCGGGTGTGGCTTTAGGTATCGACCGTCTGGTGATGCTGGCGTTACAGGCGGAACATATTAATGATGTAATCAGCTTCCCGCTTACCCGGGCCTGAGCAGATGCTCAGACTCGGGTGAATATAAATTCAGGCAGGTAATTCAGCCAGAATAGCCCGTCGGATACGGCGCACGGCTTCTTCCAGTAATTCACGTGGGCAACCAAAGTTCAGGCGCATAAAACGCTCATCCCCGAAGTCCCGTCCCGGTGACATGCCGACACCCGCCTGCTCAAAAAAGTGAGCCGGGTTATCCAGCTTAGCACCGGAGATATCAATCCAGGCCAGGTAGGTTGCTTCAACCGGGCCGAGCTTTAAGCCTGGAATCTGGTTGATTTCGTGAATCAGGTAGTCCCTATTTTCACGCAAGTAGGCTAACTGACGGTCGTTCCAGCAGTCTCCGTCCCGGTAAGCGGCCAGGGCGGCGGTGTAACCCAGCAGATTAACGTCCGGCACGATGCCTTTCATGTTGTTATGGAATTGCTGGCGTAATTGTTTATCAGGAATAATCGCAAACGAGCAGCCAAGACCGGCAATATTATAGGTTTTGCTGGGAGCCATCAGAGTGATAGTGCGCGCGGCGATTTCATCATTCAGGGCTGCCAGCGGCAGGTGCTTCAGGCCGGGTTCCAGAATCAGGTCGCAGTGAATTTCATCAGAGCAAACAAATAAATCGTGTTTGATCACCAGGGCCGCCAACTGTTCCAGTTCCTCCCGGCGATAGACGGTGCCCCCCGGATTTTGTGGATTGCAGAACAGCAGGCATTTAGATTCCGGTTGAATAGACGCTTCCAGGGCTTCCAGATCCAGTATCCAACGCCCCTCATTTTCACACAGTGGCACACTGACCAGTTCACGCTGAGAAAAACGTGGAGCGGACATAAACGGCGGATAAATCGGTTTAGGTGAATGTACCGCATCGCCGGGCTTACCAATAGAACGGCAGGCGAGATTCAGCCCGCAGACCAGGCCTGGTAACCAGATAATCCAGTCTGCTTCGATGGCCCACTGATAACGCTGCTGCATCCGGTTGATGACTTGTGTGGTCAGCTCATCCGGCGTATTTGTGTAGCCAAAAACACCATGGTCGATACGTTCATGCAGCGCTGCCATAATGGCAGGCGGGGCCATAAAATCAGTATCGGCGACCCACATGGGTAAAATTTTAGTATCGCGGTATTTTTCCCATTTCAGGCTGGAGGTGTTTTTGCGGTCGATCGGGCGGTCAAATTCATTCACCATGGACTTATACTTCCCTGCTGTTTAGTTGACGGAGACAGCTTTAGAGTTACGGTAGACGCAAACTATTCCTATTGTAGCCAGGCAGGCTTGCAAATGGCCAATGGCGCGTTATAGCAGGCAAAAAATAGCCACCGGAAATCGCAGGCAACGGCTTGCGACCTGCCGGTTGCTTACAAACCTCTGTAGCAATCTGTGCCTGTTGGCAGGTAGCGGTATCGTTTCAGGTTTTTCCTCTGTAAGTCCTGCGATAACGGCCATAAGGCAGTATACTCTCTGTTTCAGTCAGCCTCTTTCTGTCTTTATATTTTTACGTTTTTTGCGCCACGTTCAGTTAACGGGGTGTACTTTGATTTGGAGCGTCACCGATGAGCGACAACAACCGGGTTATTATTTTTGATACAACTTTACGCGACGGTGAGCAAAGCCCGGGCGCATCCATGACCAAAGCTGAAAAGCTGCGTATTGCAAGGCAGCTTGAGAAAATGCGGGTTGATGTGATCGAAGCGGGTTTTGCCATTGCCAGCCCCGGTGATTTTGAGTCGGTTAAGTCCATTGCCGATACCATTAAAGACAGTACCGTTTGTTCCTTATCCCGTGCGCTTGATGCCGATATCGACCGGGCGGGTGAGGCGTTAGCGAATGCTAACTCCGGACGTATTCATACCTTTATTGCCACGTCCCCGATCCATATGAAGTACAAACTTCAGATGAATCCCGATCAGGTAGTGGAGCAGGCAGTTTATGCGGTTAAACGTGCCCGCAACCTGATTGATGATGTTGAGTTTTCTCTTGAAGATGCCAGCCGCTCTGAGCTGGACTTTATGTGCCGTATTATCGAACAGGTGATTGATGCCGGTGCCCGCACAATTAATATCCCGGATACGGTGGGTTACGCCGTGCCGGAAGAGTTCGGGCATACCATCGGGCAGCTGATCGCACGGATCCCTAATGCCGATAAAGCTATATTCTCCGTGCACTGTCATAACGATCTGGGGCTGGCGGTTGCCAACTCTCTGGCGGCTGTGCAGGCCGGTGCACGTCAGGTGGAATGTACCATTAACGGCTTAGGCGAGCGGGCGGGTAATGCCTCACTGGAAGAAATTGTGATGGCCATCCGCACCCGTCAGGACCGTTTGGGTGTGACCACCGGACTGGATACGACGCAGATCGTGCCGGCTTCCCGTCTGGTGTCCAGTGTGACCGGTTTTCCGGTGCAGCCAAATAAAGCCATTGTGGGCGCGAATGCCTTTGCCCATGAGTCGGGTATTCACCAGGATGGTATGCTGAAACACCGGGAAACCTACGAAATTATGACCGCACAGGATGTGGGCTGGCAGGCTAACCGGATGGTGCTGGGTAAACATTCAGGGCGAGCGGCTTTCCGCAGTCGTATGGAAGAGCTGGGTACAACGTTTGCCTCGGATGCTGAGCTGAATGAAACTTTTGCCCGTTTTAAAGACCTGGCCGATAAAAAACATGAAATCTTTGATGAAGACCTGGTGGCGCTGGTCAGCGATACCCGCGCCAGCGCACCGAGTGAGAATATCAGGCTGAGCAGCCTTTCCGTAACGTCCCAGACCGGTGAAGTACCAGTGGCAAACGTGGTGCTGATTATCGGTGATGAAGAACATCAGGCTGAAGCTGAGGGCAGCGGGCCGGTAGATGCCGCTTTTAAAGCCATTGAGACGATTGTAAATTCAGGGGCCGGTTTGCAGATTTATTCGGTGAATGCGATTACCGAAGGCACGGACTCCCAGGGTGAAGTGACGGTCCGTCTGGAAAGTGCAGGTCGTATTGTGAACGGCCTGGGGGCGGATACGGATATTATTATTGCATCGGCCAAAGCCTATGTGCATGCCCTGAATTTGCTTGATGCTAATATTCAGAAAGCACATCCCCAGGTTTAACTGCGGGTGGCTGGCCTGACCTCTGAGGAGCGCGAGTGATGATTGAAGAGCAGCAGCGTCATCAGTATCTGGAGGCGCTGGGTATTTCCAGCTGGTTGCCGCGCGCCCCTTTGCCTGGTGCTGCGCCTTCCCCGGACTGGGTCCGGGATTTTTGTTATGAGGCACCTGATGGCCCTTACTCACAGGCTGATGCAGAAGCGGGGGCTGAGGTGCCGCCTGCCGCCGTTGCGGTAAAAAATCCGGCTGCCGCCCGTGCTATGCTGGCGCGCAGTTTTGGTGGTGATCAAGCTGAGCCTGTAAAAAAACCGGTCTTGCCGGTTATCAGTGATGCGCCGATAGCCGGGATAAGGAAAAGCCCTGTCTCCGCGCCGCCTGAGTCTGTTGCGTCAGAGGCTGCCACCGCCAGGGGCGCGGATAAAGCCGCGCGTCAGGCGCCGCGTTTTAATCTGGCCTTTTGCCTCTGCGGTGATGTGTTATTGATTGATAGTCTGCCACCCCGGTCACAGGCGGGTTTTACGGATCTTCACCGGCATCTGGCGGATGCCATTGTGGCCAGCCTCTCCTCTCACAATCAGCCGATGGCTGAGACTCCCTTTTTATTGCCCTGGCCTACTTTTGCCAGCCCGACTTTGTCTCAGAGTTACGAAGATGCACGCTCGGCTGTGCAGCATAAGCTGGATAAGGTACTGAGCATCCATCAAATCAACGTAGTGTTAATGATGGGGGAAAGTGCGGCGCAGATGATATTGGATCGTGATGAGCCGCTGGAATCACTGAGTGGCATTGTGTTTAGTTTAAGAAGTGGCGTTAAAGCACTGGCCAGCCACAGCCTGACGGAGGCTCTGCATGTACCGGGTATTAAACCGGTGATCTGGCAGAATTTACAGCCTTTGTTAAAGCACAATGCAGATGGCTGAGTACCAGATTCGTGCGCTGAACAACGATGATCTCGGTGTCTGGTTTGCGCTGGAGCAACAGGCATTCAGTGATCCCTGGAGCGAGGCTCAGTTAAGCGCGTTGTTAGGCCGGGCCCGTCATCTGAGTTTTGGCTGTTTTAACGATAAACAGCTGGTGGCGTTTGCGGTCTTTTCTTTTGTGCTGGATGAAGCTGAGTTGCTGCAAATAGCGGTTGCGCCAGATTGGCGAGGGCAAGGCCTGGCAGAGAGACTGTTTACCCAGGTGGCCGGTCAGTTAAAACCTGAGGGTATTCAGCGTGTTCTGCTCGAAGTGCGGCTGTCTAATCAGCCTGCTATCAGTCTTTACAGGCGTATTGGTTTTATCGAGGACGGTTACCGTAAGGCCTATTATGAAACAGCCGACGGGCGTGAAGATGCATTGCTGATGAGCCTGCTGGTCTCAGAGAAAAAACCTGCCGGGGGCTGATACAGGTCAAAGCCCTACCTTTGAGGTTATCGCCACCGCCGACATTTTGAATATTCCCCTGTAAACTTTTGAATATTAGTAAAGACTTATTCTTTTCATCTGACCGGTTACTTGTATGAGCATCTCTGAAGGACTTTTGAGTGCCTCCTGGTTGTGGCTGACCCTTTTTTTGTATCTCACGGTACTGGGTGCGGCGCTTTATCGGATCCCCTGGTCGGTTCTGTTGGAGAATCGACGTCTTCAGCATTTGTTTTGGGCTATTACTGTCTTCATGATGGTGATGTGGAGTATGCGTGCTGGCATCTCACCCGGTTTGAGTATTCATTTTCTGGGGGTGACTGCATTAACGCTGATTCTTGGCTGGGATCTGGCGATTGTATCAGGCTCTATTGCGCTGCTGGGTATGGTACTGATTGGCCGGGAAAGCTGGCAGGGTTTGCCGGTGAATGGCTTTTGCTCAGTAGTGCTGCCGGTGCTGGTCAGTTATTTGATTCTTAAGTTGGTTGAAGCCAGGCTGGCTAAGAACTTTTTTATCTATCTCTTTCTTTGTGGTTTTCTGGGAGCGGGTATTGCCGTGATGGTATCAGGGCTTTCCACCGGCTTGCTGCTCTGGCTTGATGGTGTGTATGACTGGAGCAAGATCAACCATGAATATGTGCGTTATCTGCCGCTGATTATGTTCCCCGAGGGGCTGATGAACGGCATAGTGATGACCGGTATGCTGGTTTTTTATCCGGACTGGGTGCGCACTTTTAATGCCAAACAATATATCGACGATCAGTAGGGTTCAGGTTCCTTAGCCTCTGGTCCTTTTATTACAGACCTTTATTCTAAGTGTTAACGCTGCACCGGACGTTTTAGCAACTTACGCTGTAAGGTTCTTCGGTGCATGCCCAGGGCCCGTGCTGTTGCTGATACATTGCCCTCATGTTCTGCCAGCACTTTCTGAATATGCTCCCATTCCAAACGGTTGACGGACATCGGCTGCACGGCTACTTCAAGCTCGGGGTTGGGCTGCTGACTGCCCAGTGCCGTTAGAATTTCATCGGCATCAGCAGGTTTTGGCAGGTAGTTAGTGGCGCCCAGTTTAATAGCTTCAACGGCGGTGGTGATGCTGGCATAACCGGTAAGCACCAGAATCAGCATATCCGGATTATGCGTTTTAAGACTGGGTAGCAGGGTCAGGCCGGAGGCTGTCTCCATTTTAAGATCAACCGTAGCTAAGTCAGGTATCTGCTTTAACAATTGCTGCTCTGCTTCGGCCACGCTATGGGCAATCGCAACCTCCAACCCGCGCCTTTTCATCGCGCGGGCAAGAATGCGGGTAAACGTGCTGTCATCGTCAACAATAAGTAACTGTTTGCCTTGAAATTCAGTCACGCCCTGATCTCCTTGGGATAATAACTTCGGTAAGAGTGCCGCCTTGTGGGTGGTTATACAAGCGAACACTGCCGTCATAACGTGCCAGTGTAGTGGCGGTGAGGAAAAGTCCGATGCCTAACCCCCGTCCTTTGGTTGTTACAAAAGGTTTGCCCAGATTGTCATGGGCTTCAAGTGACAGCCCGGCGCCCTGATCGTGGATCTGCAGCATAATCGAGTCAGTATCCCAGTTAAGGTCGATATGGATACCTTTAGGCTGGGCATCGGCTGCATTGTTTAACAGATTCAGAATCGATTGGCGTAGGGACGTGCTGCTGTTGACGTCAGGTATGGGGGGTTGTCCCGGAGTCGTTAGGGTGTAATTGACTTCAGGCCGTAAAATTGTCCACTGCTCGATCACCTCAGCAAGTACATCGGTAATGGGTGTTATACGCTGGGTCGCCTGTTCTTCCTGTACGGAGCGGGAAAACTGTTGCAGACGGTCGCTGCAACTGTCGATTTGCTGACGCATCAATGCCAGATCTTCCTGCAGCGTGGCATCGTGCTCATATTCGGCCTGCAGTTCGCTAACCAGCACACGCAGGGTGCTCAGCGGTGTGCCGAGTTCATGAGCGGTACCCGCCGCCATCGTCGCCAGTGACAGCAGTTGCTGATCGTTGATGCGTTTTTCCCGCTCGGCTTCCAACCGCTCCTGCTGGCGGTGCATGGAATGGCGCATTCTGACAATAAACCAGGTCACGACTAATACCGTCAGAATAAAATTTATCCACAGACCGGTGGTATGCAGATCAAAGAGACGTAACAGCCGGTGCTGGTGGTGATCTTCGGGTTGGATAATCGGAATAAACTGAAATAGCAGTGAGCTATAAATAGCGATCACCAGCACCCCGGTAAGCAGGGTATAACGTTGGGACAAAGTCGCGGCCGAGATAATCAGTGGAATCAGCAATAAGAAGATAAACGGATTAGTGGCACCGCCGGTCTGGAAAAGTAAACAGCCATAAAGCACCACATCGGCCATCAGCTGAGTAAAAAACTCAGGTTCTGTCACCGGCCAGCCTGACTGAAGGCGTGCATAAGTCATCAGGTTAAGTAAAGCGAGGGCCAACAGGGTCGAACCCACCATCCAGACATTAAGTGAGGCCTGCAACATATAAAGTGCAAACAAAATGGCCGCGCTTTGCCCGAAGAGAGTAAGCGTGCGTATATAGGTTAACTGCAGAAGATTATTATGATGATTGGCCATAGGCCTGAATTATACCTGAGCTACCCGGGGTGAAGGCGAGGCAAAATGTCGCATCTGAGGCTTAGGGCTCGTTATACCGAGAATAAACGGGCTTTCCACATGATTCTTACTTTTAAGTACAAAAATTATTTGTATGCGGTTAAAGGGAATTGCGGGGTAAAACTTGCTACAGGTAAACGAAATAGCAGGTGTTAGCGGTTAAACTCTATTAGTTGATTCAATGCTGCCCTGATATATGAATAGGAAGTCATCATGTTTTTTGTAAAACGCCCCGGGAACTTTGTTTTACTCAACACCCTGTTGTCTGTTTGTTTGACGGGGTATATAACGCCGGTGGCTGCTGAAGAGAGGGAGCTTGATGATTATCTGGCACTTTCTTTAGAAAACCTGATGAACACAACAGTCTCTTCCGTGACAAAGAAAAAACAGACATTAAAAAATACAGCGGCGGCGGTTTATGTCATCTCTGATGAGCAGATTCGTCGTTCAGGTTATCAGACGGTTCCTGATTTGTTGAGGATGGTTCCGGGCCTGCAGGTTGCAAAAATTGATGGTAATAACTGGGCGGTTTCTGCCCGTGGTTTTAATGGGCAGGTCGCCAATAAACTGCTGGTATTACAGGATGGGCGTACACTCTATAACCCGGTTTATTCCGGTGTTTACTGGGACGCACAGGATCTGATTCTGGATGATATCGAGCGTATTGAGATCATCCGGGGGCCTGGCGCCAGTGTTTGGGGGGTGAATGCGGTTAACGGTGTTATCAATATTATCAGCAAGGATTCTTCACAAACCCAGGGCACTTATGTCAAAGCCGGTGCCGGTAGTGGCGATAAGAACAAGGTGATGGCTTTACGCCACGGCTTTGAATGGAATGCCCGGACAACGGGGCGTACGTACCTGAAATATAGCGAGAGTGATAGTCATAATCTGGCAGAGAGCGGTGCGGATGCTAATGATGACGGTAAAAAGTTTCATGGAGGCTTTCGGCTGGATGGTGAGGTGGATGCGAAGAATAGCTGGACGTTGCAGGGTGATTACTACGACATAAAGGAAAATCAAATATATACGGGGTTGTTACCGCCTTTGTATCGGGTTACCGGGAATCAAAACGATGAGATTAACGGGTCGGGCTGGAATCTTTTGGGTCGCGGGCAACATTCTTATACAGATCGATATGGTTATGAGGCCCTGATCAGCTTCCAGGTTTTCTATGATCATAATCAGCGAGATGAACTCGTATTAGGTCTTGAATATGATACGTTTGATGTTGAGTTTATGAATCGCCAGCGGATCTTCACCAGCCATGAGCTAACATGGGGTTTGGGCTATCGGCATATCCGGGATGAATACCACAATTCGTTTTATGTTAGCCTGAACCCTGACAGTCTGGATTACAGTATTGCTAATGCTTTTGTTCAGGATCAAATCGAGCTTAATACGGATATGCACCTGACTGTAGGGGCAAAACTGGAGTCACATGAACTGTACGCCACGGAGCTTCAGCCCAGTATTCGTTTTCACTGGTCATTGGATACTGACAGCAGTTTTTGGGCGGCGGTTTCCCGTGCCGTTCGCACCCCCAGTCGCTTCGAGCGGGGAGGTACGGTTACTGCCGCAATGATCCCCGTTCCACAAAAACCACCCGCACCGCCTTTGTGGCGGCCTTTGACCATTGGAGGCGATGATAGTTTTAATAATGAAACGCTGATCGCCTATGAAGCCGGGTACCGAATTGCCTTGTCGGATCGCTTTTCCGTTGACCTGGCTCTTTTCTACAATGATTTTGACCAGTTGCAAACGCTTGAATCTACCGGCATGAATTCCACGTTTCAAAACCGCTTAGAAGGCACGGCTTATGGCCTGGAGCTATCAAACATCTGGCGGGCGAAAGAGTGGTGGCAACTTTCATTTACATATAGCTATATTACCTTGTCAATGAACACCAAAGAAAATAGTACAGATACGCTTTCAGGCCCAGTGCTTGAAGGCAGTGCCCCGCAATCAGAATTTTATATCTCTTCCTGGATGGACCTGAAGAATCAATGGGCGCTGGATCTGTCGGTGCACTATGTAGGTGCGCTGGATAAAACACGGATAAATAGTCAGGATTCAGCTGTTAATCGTTATATTAATACAAATGTGCGGCTGACCCGAAAATTGGCGAATAATATAAGTGTATCGCTGATTGGCAATGATTTATTGGGAGCCGGGCATCTTGAATATTACGGACAGTCCCAGGTTCCGGCGGTGGAAAACGGTCGCTCTGTATTCTTACAGATAGAAGCTACTTTCTAAAGGGTAAGCGCATAAATGGATAAGTATGGACTTATTAATTGTGTCAGCTTATGGCGTTGTTGGGTTCGGCTGACTTTAATGTTATTGCTCGTCTGTAATGTCAGCGTTGCAGGCGCTCACACAGCACCGATAGATGAAACATTAAAATCTGCGCTGGTTTACAAGCTGGCTAAATTTGTTCAATGGCCGGAATCGTCCTATATGGATGATAAGGGCTTTTATCTTTGTCTGTTAAATGATGGAGTCGTACCCGATAGTTTTAAAGTTCTGGAATCCCATACACTGCAAGCGATGCCAATCACTGTCAATGCCTTCAGGCGCTCTGATATGGTGAATAATCACTGTGATGTTGTACTTATCGATAGCGCTAAAGCACCGTTTCTTCAGGATATTTTAACGACCTTAGGCAGCAAAGGTCCCATGTTGACCGTTAGTGACTATAAGGGCTTCGCAGCGCAGGGAGGCATGGTTGAGCTTGGTTTAGTGCATGGAAAGGTGAAATTTCATATAAACCGGGAGCGCGCTATTATGGCGAAGTTAAAGATTTCTTCTACGCTGCTCCAGTTAGCAACACTTATCAGGACGAAGGAAGGACGTTGAGGGCTGTAGTCTCAGTTTTCTTCGCCTGGATTTAGCATTTTTTTAATTTCTCGGCTCATAACTAGCGGATGTATAGGTTAAAACAGGAGCTGTAGTTGGCGCTATTGCAATCTTTTGGGCGCGTTGATTGTTTATAAGGTCAGGATCAGCGAAAATACCCCCACTATCCATAATATTCACAGATTGTCGCCTAAACCTGTTTTGCGGGATGATATTAGGCGGCTATATCAACCGATCTGTTAAATAGAAGATTTTTTATTGATGTCAAGCTCCCTGGTCCAGCAAGAAGTTTCCACGAGACGCACCTTTGCGATTATCTCGCACCCGGATGCGGGTAAAACCACCATTACCGAAAAACTGTTATTGTTCGGAAACCTGATCCAGAAAGCGGGTACGGTTAAAGGCAAAAAAAGCGATCGTCATGCAACCTCTGACTGGATGAGCATGGAGCAGGAACGTGGTATCTCGATTACCTCTTCGGTAATGCAGTTTCCCTACAATGAACGCGTGGTGAACCTGCTGGATACGCCAGGGCATGAGGATTTTTCTGAAGATACCTACCGTACCTTAACCGCCGTGGACAGTGCGCTGATGGTGGTGGACGGGGCTAAAGGTGTTGAAGATCGTACCATCAAACTGATGGAGGTCTGTCGATTAAGGGATACCCCGATATTTTCGTTTGTAAACAAGATGGACCGGGATATCCGCGATCCGATTGAGTTGCTGGATGAAATTGAGGAAGTCCTGAAAATTGCCGCTGCGCCTATTACCTGGCCGATTGATATGGGTAAAAGTTTTAAAGGTGTTTATAACCTTTATACCGATACCATCCATGTGTTCCAGCCAGGTAAAGGGCATACCATACCGGATGATATTCAGATTCAGGGACTGGCTTCAGAGGAAGCTAAGGCGCTGTTGGGTAATTTGTACGAGGATTATCTGGATGAAGTGGAGTTGGTGCGCGGTGCCACCCATGAATTTGATCGGGACGCTTTTCTGGCAGGCCAGCAGACGCCGGTTTATTTTGGTACAGCCCTGGCAAATTTTGGTGTGCGTGAAATGATGAACGGTTTTGTTGAGTGGGCCCCGGCCCCGGCATCACGCCAGACCACCAGCCGTGAAGTTGAGGCGACAGAAGAGAAATTTTCTGGTTTTATCTTTAAGATTCAGGCGAACATGGATCCGAAACATCGTGACCGCATTGCCTTTATGCGCATTTGCTCGGGTAAATATTCCCGGGGTATGAAGATGAAACACAGCCGTCTGAATAAAGATGTAAAAATTGCGGATGCGGTGACCTTTGTGGCCGGTGATCGTGAGAACGTGGAAGAAGCCTGGTCCGGGGATATTATCGGCCTGCATAACCACGGTACTATTCAGATTGGTGATACATTTACGGAAGGTGAAGCACTGAAATTTACCGGTATCCCTCACTTCGCACCTGAAATTTTCCGTCGTGTACGGCCCACCGACCCGCTGAAAATGAAACAGTTGCAGAAAGGTTTGCAACAGTTATCAGAAGAAGGGGCTGTTCAGTTGTTTATGCCGGAAAAAAACAACGATCTGGTGCTGGGTGCGGTCGGTCAGCTGCAGTTTGATGTGGTTATGTACCGCCTGAAAGATGAATATAAGGTGGATTGTCTCTACGAAGCGGTGAATGTGAATACTGCCCGCTGGGTTGAATGTGATGATGATAAAATGCTGACGGAATTTAAGCGTAAAGCTTATGACAATATTGGCATTGACGGCGCGGGCCTGCTGACTTACCTGGCACCAACAAGAGTGAACCTGAGCCTGACCGAGGAACGCTGGCCGGATGTTCAGTTCCGCTCAACACGTGAACATTGATCAGGTTTAATGCCGTCTCATTAGAAAAGTTGATGTAAAAAAGCCCGCTGCGAAGTTATTCACAGCGGGCTTTTTGTTATGCTTTTCCTATGACCATTCAACTGATGGATACCCACTGCCATCTGGATTTTCCGGTTTTTGATGAGCGTCGTGAGCAGCTGCTGACGGATGCGGAAGCTTCGGGTGTTACTAAAATGGTTGTTGCCGGTGTGACGGCTGCGACCTGGCCCCGCTTGTTAAGGTGCTGTGAAGACAAACGGCTTTATCCGGCATTGGGTTTGCACCCCTGTTTTATGCATGAGCACCGGGAAGCACACCTGAAAATGCTTTCAGACCTGCTTGAGCAGCGGTCAGTGGTGGCTGTGGGTGAAGTAGGGCTGGATTTTTTTATTCCGGGTGCCGATAAGGCCGCCCAGACTCACCTTTTTGAAGCGCAGCTTAAACTGGCTCAGCAATTTGATTTGCCGGTGCTGCTGCATGTTCGTAAAGCACACGATGAGGTTTTAAAACAACTCAGACGTTATCAGTTAAAGCGTGGCGGCATAGTGCACGCTTATTCAGGAAGCCTGCAGCAGGCGCAGCAGTATCTGGCTTTAGGATTCAAATTAGGTATTGGCGGCACTTTAACTTATGAGCGGGCTAAGCGCCTGCGGCGGCTGGTACTGGAATTACCCCTGGCGAGTTTTGTACTGGAAACCGATTCCCCGGATATGCCGTTGTCGGGTTATCAGGGTGAACCTAACCAGCCGGGGCGTGTGCGGCAGATTGCAGAAATATTTGCACAATTGAAAGCGATGCCGCTTGCCGGGCTGGCCCGGCAGACCACAAGCACCGCACGAGCCTTATTGCAACTTTAACCCTCTGAGTTGCTGACACTTATGTAAGCCGGTATCCGGTTAACAAATGTCTTTGTAGGGGTTATCAACGCTCAGATCAACCGGGTTTTCATAACCGGGTAATTGGATAGATTTGTCGCTGATTATCAGATCTTCACCCTCAAGCACATTGTGGTCATAAAGGTAAATTGGTTTGATGGTGCCTTTAGTGGCCTGGTCATTATAGTCAGCGGCCACCGCTTTCACCTGCTCGCGCTTCTTGTGGTATGCCGTCATTGCGCTGTCACCATAACGGCGGCGTAACATCTGTTCGGCAATATGGGGACCAAGGACAGGGGCTGAGGCATTATTACCGCCAAAACCTTTAGAGTTCAGCAATACACTGTCCATACCCAGGTTGCCCACTTCAAGATGCTGATTGCTGAGTAACAGGTTGGACTGATGTACATCAGCGGCGAACTCCGGTGTGGTTGTGATGCCCGGAATATAGCCATAAGCCCAGGTGCCCAGTGATGTGGTGAGCTGATCCCCGGCCGCACTGCCCTGAGAGTGTCCCAGGTAAGACTTAATAGCGGCTACAGGCCAGCTGTTAATGCCAAAGGCTTTAGCGGTTTCATTGATAACATGGGATTCAGTGACACGGTTCTGCGGGGTGCTGGTGCCGTGAGCCTGCACAAAACTGCGTTGTTGCAGAGACTCTTCACCCAGCATGGTACGCACCAGTGAAGCGGCTTTGCCCAGTGTAATATAGTTACCAACACCTGGCGCAGAGATAGATTTTTTGTGGCCATCGGCGTTGACGAAGACATCAGGCACCATGCCAAACACCTGGGCGCCCAGTTCCATGGCCAGGTCATCACTCATCAGCAAGACAAACTGGCTCGACTCTCCCATGGTAAAACCACAGTTCTGCCCGAAGGGGCGGCAGGCACGACGGTAATCATCATCACTCAGTGCTGATAACTTATCCAGGGCCAGCAGGTCTTTGTCTTCAGCCAGTGCACCCATCACACGGAAGCCTTCGATAATTTCCGGTGTGACGGGTGCATCACTGCCACCGACCAGTACCACTTTACGCCGTCCTGAGCGAATATCGTTTACACCACTGCGCAGGTTGTAAAGGAACGTGGCACAGGCACCCAAAGCACCACCGGTGACACCCACACTGCCCAGTACATAGGCATTGATAAAATCTGCGGGCATTTGGGCATAACCCAGTGGCATTTGTTTGGACGTTGTGCGTTTGCCCAGTGCCGGGTATTTGGTCAGGCCACCAAAGCCAAAGTCATCCAGCTGGCCAATGGAGTTGCTGGCATAAACCCCGATTTGGTCAGGTGAGACGCAGGCGGCAATTTGCTCAAAAGGTATGCCGCTGCTGCGCAGGGCATCTGAGGCCCCGTAAATTGTCATCTGTAAATTACGCGGATGATTACGGGACTGATAAAGTTTGCCGGGTTTAAAGCCGGTAGGCAGCATGCCTGCGGCTTTTACCTGTGATTCTTTAGTATCCGGAAAAATCACATCCAGGCTGTCAGAGACCTGAATATCAAAGACACCCGGTGCGGATTCAGTGACCTGCCAGTTTGCCGGAATTTGCGCTGGCATCTGGCGTTTGCGCAACTGAAAGTGCAGTGACTCATCGCTGCATTTGAGTTTGGCGGCTTTGTTGAAGATGACATGATTCACATCGAACCAGTCCGGGTGGATTTTACGAATAAGAGTGTTGTCCAGCACCTGGGGTTCGATAATTGCGAGCAATTCGGACGTTGGCTGAACCTCGCCGCTGGCATTAAGGTAAGCGCCTTCGTGGTAGCTGGCCAGACCGGTCAAAGTGGCCAGACCAAGCAAGGTTTCTTCACGGGTTGCCTGGTTCAGCTTGCCGATAATCAGGCGACGATAAGCGTGATGAAACGACGCACGACCTGCTGGGTTGATACCACCAAAACCGATAATAAGGGGTAGCTGAGACAAAGGAAACTCCTAACACTGGGTGTACTGAATAAGTGTAACTACAACGAAAAAACGGGCACGCCGGTGGCCTGGCGGCCTGATCAGTCCGGGTGTTTAACCGGTTGTTTAGTGATTGCGACTAAACCCGAACCTTTGTTACAGATCAGACATTTTATCGGTTGTTCCGGAGAGTGACTAGCGGTAATAACAGGTTTTTCGTGTTCCTGAAAAGGCATAAACAAAATTTTTCTGCAATGGCACATTTAAGCCTGTATTCAGTTAGCAGTCGTAAACTGACTGGCTTAAACTGGCATCAGGCAGTTGCCGAATGATGAGGAGTTCAGATGAGAAAGTTAGTGTATATATGCGTGGCCGCAGCAGTGCTGTCCGGATGTCAGACCATTGATCCTTATACCAGGGATCAGAAAACAAGCAGTGCCGCGACCGGGGCAGGTATCGGTGCAGTGGCGGGTGCTGTATTGGGTGCCGTGGTTTCCAGTCGGGATGACCGGACTCAGGGGCTGTTGACCGGTGCGCTGGTGGGTGGTGCTGTCGGTGGTGGTATAGGTTATTACATGGACCAGCAGGAAGCGTTGCTTCGGCAGGAGCTTGAAGGTACAGGCGTCAGCGTACAACGCCAGGGAGATGATATCCGCCTGATTATGCCGGGCAACGTGACTTTTGCGCTGGATTCTGACCGGGTTGACGGGGCTTTTTATCCGGTGCTGGACTCGGTTGTGAAAGTGCTGACCAAATTTGATAAAACCATTATGACGGTGGATGGTTTTACCGATAGCACGGGTAGTTTTGAATATAACCAGCAGTTATCAGAGCGGCGGGCTGCTGCGGTTGCCAATTATCTGCAGGGTGCGGGTGTTGCACATTTACGCCTGAGTGCAAAAGGTTATGGGGAGCGTTATCCGGTTGCGGATAATGGTACGGCTTCGGGGCGTGCGTTGAATCGTCGGGTGGAAATAAATATCCGGGGCCAGGTGGCCGGATAAATCACAGTACAATCGTCACCTCATCTTAATGTGAGGTGACAATATCGCCGGGCAGGATGTTCTGTTGCCGGGCAATGTTCACCAGATGACCTTTCACAAAATTGGGCTGAACCTCGTCAACAACCAGCGTGCGCCGGGTATTGCTGAGCTGGTGGGTGGGCCGCATCTGGCTGTTATAGAAGGTCGAGCGGTGCAAAATATTAAACTTATCACCGGCTTTGATGCCTGAGTTAATATCTGCATTAAACCAGATTTGGTTGTTTTCAGTGCGGGTAATGCGGGCTGAAAAGGGGCGGCAGCGAAGATCCTGTTCCAGTTCGGTGCTGAGTTGATCAATCAGCTTAATCACCGCTTGTCCATATTCCTGATTGGCAAACGCCTGGCTGTTAAAACCGGCTTTCAGATGGCCAGGAAGATTCCATATTCCCTGAGTCTGATAGCGGCGTTCCATCAGCAGCGCACCGCTGAAACCATCGTGCAGGAAAAGATCCACTTCAAAGTTACGCAAATGTTTGCGACTGCGGTAATCCAGGCGGTTGTAGAGGTCGATAAAGTAGTTATTTTCGGCATGGGTGCGCGGATCGATCATCGCCATATCCCGTATCACACCCGAGATAATAAACTGTGTATCCAGATGATTGATATTGGCGGCAACCGAGGTCAGAGTGCCGTCATCCAGTTGGCGGCTGGCGGCGTTTTGCAGGGAAGCATACAGGTTAAGATGGGTGGCTTTCAGAGGGTGCACTTTATCACCTGCCGCAAGGCGGGTGGCCAGCCTGTTTGGCAGTTCCCGGGGGCTGTCTCCCAGAGCCCCTGTATTTGCCTGGGCCGGATGTAAAAGGGGAAAGGCGGCAACCGCAACAGATTTAAGGTAGTTATTCCGGGTGCCATGACCGCAGCCCCCGTCAATAATCACATCGGCTTTGATGCGTACTCTGAGGAAATTATCGGTAATACGCTCGCTTAAAATTTTGATATTTTCCACCTGTCCCAGGGTGGTGATTTTCATATCATCAATTGCCAGTATGCCATCGCGTACCTGCTGAGTGCTGGAAACGTACACTGCCGCCTGCATGGAAGCTTGTTGTGACGCCGATTTAATGGCGGCTTTACGGGCGGCACCCAGGTCGTTATTGAGGATGAGGGCCTGCCCTTCTGCTTCAACAGACAGTGCCATAGTCAGGTTGCTGACTAAGAGCAGCAGGCTAAAAACAACAAAGTGCAGGATGCGGTTAAACATTTTCAGGAATCGACCGACAATATAATGAAGAAAGTCGCTTAACAGTAGGCAATTGCTCTGTGCTTGTAAATATGAATGACGTGTCCGAAGGCGACTGAATTATGATAGATTGTTCACAATCATTGGAATGGATAAAGCGGCGATGAAGAAGCTTCTGGTACTTATGCTCTTTCTTTCAGGCTGCGCAGCCCCTTGGTCTGAGAGAAGTGCACCGCTGAGCGCAAAGGAGCTGGCAGCCTTAGTCGCCCCACCCGCTGATGTACAACCTGAACCGAAAAGTGCTGACTTAGTTGGTATTGGGCTGCATGAACACCGTTATGATCCTGTCAGTGAAGCGGTTGCACTGATGGCTCGCCAACTGAGAGAAGGTCTGCAGGCGAACCGGGTGCACCGTTTGCCTATGGCTATCATGCCTTTTGTTGATCTTAAACGGGCGCGGGAACGTTATACGGGGGAGTTGGGTGATCGCCTGGGTGATAGTTTTATTTACCAGTTGCAGCAAAGTGACTACAACCTGATCGATTATCGGGCGGTGAGTTTGCTGACAACATTAAAAGATCCTGTTACAAAACAGAATATGTCCGGTCTTCGAAGCCGATACAGGATTTATTTTCTGCTAACCGGCACTTATGCCCGCTATCCCGATGGCATTGTTGTGAATGCCCGTGTGCTGGATACCACGACACGGCAGGTGCTGGCGACGGCTCAGGCACATTTGCCGGATGTGCGTCTGGAGGGCGGTACGCTAGGTTATGACCCTTTGCAGGCACTGCAAAAGGGCATGATTATTGAAAACAGTCGCGGGCCTGTAGGGTATTGATAGTGAAACCTTTTGTAATGATAAAATGCGGCCTTTGGCTGATTCCGCTGATACTGCTGGTCGGTTGTGAGACGGTCTCCCGCTCACTCGTGGATGCTGCCAGGGCGTTGCCGGAGGCCTCATCTGCTACCGGACAACTGAAGACTGCAGAGCCTGAATGGGTGCGGGCAACGGGTTATGCGCCTGTCAGTCTTCAGCCGGGAAGTACCCAGGAGCATAAAATGATTCTGGCGATGCGGGCCTCTAAGTTACGGGCTTATCAGGAGCTGACGGCGATTGTGCATGGGCAATACTTATTTGGCACAACCGCCATCAGGGATATGGTGGTCAGTAATGATCAGTTTAAAACGGCGGTGTCGGGTATTGTGCGGGGCGCGCGGGTGGTGAAAACTTATCCTGTGCAGGAGGATATCTATGCCACTATTCTTGAGGTTGATATCAATCAGCTGCAACGTGCCTGGGTCACAACACAGTAATAGCTGATCTGAAGGTTAGTAAAAACAGGGCTTATGCGCCCTGCTTTTCGTTTTCTTTCTGGATAGCTGCAAATTTTGCCAGCTGTTCGGCTGTGGCTTTCTGCTGGTATTTATCTTTCCATTCGTTATAAGGCTCGCCGTAAACCCGCTCACGGGCGGCGTCGTAATCCATTTCCACACCCCGTTCTTCAGCGGCTGAGCGATACCACTTGGCCAGACAATTTCGGCAGAAACCGGCCAGGTTCATCAGGTCAATATTCTGTGCATCTTTACGGCTGTCCAGATGTTCCACTAAACGTCTGAAGGCGGCGGCTTCTATTTCTGTACGGGTTTGATCGTCCATCGTCTTTCCTGGTTGGGTTATTTGTTATTGGATATGCTCATCCAGCTGTTGGCAGATGTCATCTTGTAAACGCTGGCAGAGGACCGGATCTGCAATTGGCTGACCCAGTGCGTCGGTAATAAAGAAAAAATCCTCTACCCGTTCGCCGATAGAGGCAATTTTGGCTTTATGTACACAGACATTGTTCTCTACAAAAATCCGGCCGATTCGCGCCAGCAGGCCCGGCCGGTCAGGGGTGATGACCTCCAGTACGGTCTCCTGGCTGGCGGGATTGGTGCTGATATTGACAGTGGTTGGCACCGCAAAGAGTTTAAGCTGGCGGGGTACTCTGCGCTGAATGATGTCCGGGTAATCTTCGGGGTCATCCAGCTCTTCGACCATGCGTTGCTGAATCTGATTCAGGTAATCCGGGTTTTCTGACAGTGGCTGATTGTCTTCCGTTAAGACCGTATAAGTGTTTAAGGTGCGGCCATCGTCCGCCACAATAATACGGGCATCCTGAATATTCAGGTTTAACTGATCCAGCGTGGCGACTGATGCGGCGAATAAGTTGGGTAAATCGTTCATGTAGACAAAAATTTCAGTCGCGCCTTCGTGAAGCCGGTGCGAGGTCTGGCGGATCAGTACCAGAGGGATGTCGGGTTGGTTGTGTTCCAGAATGGCTCGGGTATGCCAGGCAATGCTTTGGGAGGTCTCCCTGAGGAAATAGTCATCTCCCAGTGTGGACCAGAACTCCCGGATCTCGGTTTCCTGTAAACCGTGTCGTGTGAGCAGGTTCAGGGTTTCATGCTGAACCTGCTCGATCAGATCTTCTTTCTCGACCGGATTTTCCAGGCCGCGACGCAGAGCCAGTTTGGTTTCGGTGTATAAAGTCCGCATCAGAGTCGCACGCCAGTTATTCCAGAGAGTGTGGTTAGTGGCATTGATATCGGCAACGGTCAGTATATAAAGGTAATCCAGGTGGATGATATCGTGCACCTGCTCGGCGAAGGTCTGGATGACTTCAGGATCTGAAATGTCTTTACGCTGTGCGGTCATGGACATCAGCAGGTGATTGCGTACCAGCCAGGCGATTAAATGACTATCCCATTTGCCCAGGTGGTGACGCTGACAGAACTCCAGTGTGTCCTCTGCTCCTAGTGCAGAGTGGTCACCACCACGGCCTTTGGCGATATCATGATAAAGACCGGCGATATAGAGTAATTCAATTTTGGGCAACTGATTGGCGATGCGGTGTGCAATCGGAAATTTTTCGCGGTGATCCTGGTGGCGGAACTGACGGGTAATCTGAATCAGCTTCAGGGTGTGGGCATCCACTGTATAGATATGAAACAGGTCATGTTGCATCTGGCCGACAATCTGGCCAAATTCCGGTAGATAGAGGCCCAGGATGCCGTATTTATTCATGCGTTTAAGCTCTGTGGAAACCCGGTCAGGGCTGCGCATTATTTCCATAAACAGGGAGGTATTACGAATATCGTTGCGGAAATCATCATTGATCAGATACCGGTGGTCGCGTATCAGTCGGATAGTCGATGCGCGCACCCCTTTGATGTTTAAATTTCCTGCAAGTAAAACAAAAATCTCCATCAGGGCAAAAGGGTGGTGCTCAAAGACTTTGTCGTAGGTGACTTCGATAAAATCATTATGAATCCGGAAGCGTTTGTTCAGCGGCAGAATCACCTCTTCTTCTTCTGCCCTCAGAATCGCTTCGTCAAAATGCTGCAGTAGCATATGGTTAAATTCCGACATGGCTTTGGCAACCCGGTAATATTTCCCCATAAATTGCTCGACGGCCAGTTCGCCTTCGTTGTCCAGGTAGCCAAACAGTTCGGCCAGTGCCCGCTGATGATCGAACAACAGGCGATCTTCATGCCGGTTGCAGACCATATGCAGGGCATAACGCACCGTCCAGAGATAAAGCTCACCTTTATTCAGGGTTTCCAGTTCGTTGTCGGTCAGGAAGCCATCGTCCACTAAGTCGCGAATATAGGTGGAGCCAAAATGCCGCTTGGCCACCCAGCCGATGGTCTGCAGGTCACGCAGCCCGCCGGGGGAGGTTTTAAGGTTGGGCTCCAGGTTGTATTCGGTATTGTTGGTTTTTTCGTGACGATCCTGCTGTTCACGGATCTTGGCGCGGAAAAACTCTTTATCTGTCCAGGCGCCTTCCGACGTAACTTCGTCATACATGCGGTTGTGCAGGCTACCGGTGCCTACAATCGTGCGGGATTCAATCAGGTTGGTTGCAATGGTGATGTCATTACGGGCTTCCTCATAACACTCTTTTAAAGAGCGAACACTGGAGCCTATATCCAGATTAATATCCCAGAGTAATGTTAGAAAACCGCTGATGGAATCGTGAAAAGTTTCCGCTTCTACACCATCCACAAGAATCAGCAAGTCTACGTCAGAACAAGGATGTAACTCACCGCGTCCGTAGCCGCCGACAGCGATCAGTTCGATATGGCGGCAATCCGGCCAGTCAAAACGTTGCCAGATGCCTTCCAGAATTTTATCCATGACCCAGGCGCGGCCATAGATCAGCTTACGGATATCCTCTCCGGCTTTAAACCGTTCATCCATTTGTTCTCTGACGGCTTTCAGTGTTTCTTTAAGCAGGGGGATGGGCTGGTCTGCTTCATCCAGCGCTTTATAAAAGCGCTGGCAGTTAAAGAGGGTGTTATCAGCAACCTGGTGGTGGGCGGCTTCTGGCATTGTTTTTTCCTGTTCAGATCACTTCGTCTTTGCGCAGGGTCAGTACTTCATAGCCGTCTGCGGTGACCAGAATTGTATGTTCCCACTGGGCGGACAAGCGGCGGTCTGAGGTTTCAACGGTCCAGCCATCACGCTTATTAAGTTTGACCTGGCGTTTTCCGGCATTAATCATCGGTTCGATTGTAAAAATCATGCCTTCTTTTAACTCATCACCCGTACCGGCTTTACCGTAATGCAGCACCTGGGGATCCTCGTGGAACTCAGCGCCGATACCGTGGCCGCAGTATTCCCGGACGACTGAGTAGTGATGGCTTTCTGCATATTGCTGGATAACCTGACCTATATCACCCAGTTTTGTACCGGGTTTAACCAGGCGGATACCTTTATAGAGGCATTCCAGTGTGATATCGACCAGACGGCGTGCATGGGGTTGTTCATTGCCAACAAAAAACATCTGGCTGGTATCACCGTGGTAACCGTCTTTGATGACCGTGATATCCACATTGATAATGTCACCATTTTTAAGTGCTTTGTCATTAGGAATGCCGTGGCAGACAACCTGGTTAACCGATGTACAGATAGACTTCGGAAAGCCGTGGTAGTTCAGCGGGGCAGGGATGGCCTGCTGCACATCAACAATGTAGTCGTGGCAGATCTGGTTAAGTGCATTGGTGGTAACCCCGGCTTTAATATAAGGTGCGATCATTTCCAGTACTTCCGCTGCAAGGCGGCCTGCTACACGCATTTTTTCGATTTCGTCGGGGGTTTTAATCTTAATAGTCATAATCCAGGGGTCCGTTTAACGCTCAGCACAGAACTTTATCGTCAGGGCTATTCTGCCCTATATCATGCACATGAAATACTGTTGCATCGAGAAACTTCGATGTCACTTATGCAATTTGGCATTGATTGTAGCAATCGTGTTGATGAAAGCGAAAGTTCCCTTTAAAAATAGTGTCTTCTGTGGTATAAATTCGCGCTCAAAAAATGCGCTCGTCGCAACATAAAACACACACGCTCCGACACATCGTTCAGGGTGCCTCTTTACGGGGTTTGTCGATGGGGAACGTGGAGGTTTAACCCAATCTTAAGGATTTAAAATAATGGCTAAAATTAGCATGCGCGACCTGCTGAAAGCAGGTGTACACTTCGGTCACCAGACGCGTTACTGGAATCCAAAGATGTCTAAATTCATCTTTGGCGCTCGTAACAAAATTCATATTATCAACCTGGAGCACACGCTGCCTGCACTGAATGGTGCACTGGATGTTGTCCAGAATATGGCGTCCAACAAAAACAAAGTATTGTTTGTTGGTACTAAGCGCGCTGCGAGCAAAATCATCCAGGAAGAAGCGACCCGCGCAAATATGCCTTACATCAACCATCGCTGGTTGGGTGGCATGCTGACTAACTACAAAACTATCCGTCAGTCTATCCGTCGCCTGCGCGATCTGGAATCTCAGTCTCAGGATGGTACTTTCGAAAAGCTGACCAAAAAAGAAGCCCTGATGCGTCAGCGCGAAATGGAAAAGCTTGAGCGTTCTATCGGTGGTATTAAAGAGATGGGCGGTTTGCCGGATGCGCTGTTCGTTATCGATGTCGATCACGAGCGTATCGCTGTTAACGAAGCAAACAAGCTGGGTATTCCGGTTATTGGTGTGGTTGATACTAACAGCAACCCGGACGGTATCGACTACGTAATTCCGGGTAACGATGATGCGTTACGCGCGATTCAGATCTACGTTAAGTCTGCTGCAGATGCTTGCCTTGAAGGTGTTGATGCAACGGCTGGCGCTAAAAGCGAATTCGTAGAAGTTGAAGAAAACGCAGCTGCTGAGTGATTTTTCAGCTAAGGATGCCTGACCGATTGTCGGTTCAGGCATGAAGGGGAGCGTTGCTCCCCTTTTTTGAATTTTTGATTTAACGCTTTAATCTTATTGATAGAGGTATTCAACATGGCATTCTCTGCTAAGGACGTGAAAGAACTGCGCGACCGTACTGGCCTGGGTATGATGGAGTGTAAAAAAGCTCTGGCGGCTGTAGACGGTGATATCGAGAAAGCAATCGACGATCTGCGTAAAGCGTCTGGCATGAAGGCAGCTAAAAAAGCTTCCCGTACTGCGGCAGACGGTGTTGTTGCAGTTAAAGTTGCTGACGACAACAGCTATGCAGTAGCGCTGGAAGTTAACTCTGAAACTGACTTTGCGGCACGTGACGAGGGCTTCCTGGCATTCGTTAATACCGTGCTGGCAAAAGCGGTTGCAGGCAAGCAGACGGATATCGCTGCACTGATGGAAGGTGAGCTGGAGCTTGCACGTGAAGCGCTGGTTCAGAAAATCGGTGAAAACATCACAGTACGTCGTGCCATTGTAGTTGAAGGTGGTGTTGTGGGTGCTTATGTGCACAGCAATGCTAAAATCGCTGCAATCGTTTCTCTGGAAGGTGGCGATGCTGAGACAGCAAAAGATGTTGCGATGCATGTGACTGCTGTTAATCCGCGTGTTGTCAGCAAAGCTGATATGCCGGAAGATGTTGTGACTAAAGAGAAAGAAATCATCCTGGCGCAGCCTGATATGGCGAGCAAGCCTGCAGAAATCGCAGAGAAGATGGTTGTGGGTCGCATCAATAAATTCTTGGCTGAAAACAGCCTGGTTGAGCAGGCGTTTGTTAAGAACCCTGAGCAGAAAGTGGCTGACTTTGTTAAAGCGGCCGGCGGCGAAGTTAAATCTTTCGTACGCGTAGAAGTGGGTGAAGGTATCGAAGTTGAGCAAGTTGACTTCGCTGCTGAAGTAGCTGCACAGTTAAACGGCTAAGCGACGCTTAAGCCTCCGGTTGCGCATGTTTTCACATGCGCAACCCCTTCTTTTCCTGATACACTCTTGTGACCTCATTTCGTGCGGAGAATGCTTAGATGCCTGCCAGTGAAAAACAATCGAAATACAAAAGGATATTGCTGAAGCTTAGTGGTGAAGCGTTGATGGGAGACGAGAATTTCGGTATTGATCCGAAAGTACTCAACCGCATGGCGCTGGAAATTGGCCAGTTGGTGGGTATAGGTGTTCAGGTAGGTATTGTGATTGGCGGTGGTAACCTGTTTCGCGGCGCAGCACTGAGTGCGGCAGGTATGGACCGTGTTACAGGTGATCATATGGGTATGCTGGCAACGGTGATGAATGCCCTGGCCATGCGTGACGCCCTTGAGCGCAGTAATATCGCCACCCGTGTAATGTCGGCCATTCCGATGAGTGGTGTGGTTGATCATTACGACCGGCGCAACGCCATGCGTTACCTGAATCAGGGTGATGTGGTGATTTTCTCTGCCGGTACCGGTAATCCGTTTTTTACCACTGACTCTGCGGCTTGTTTGCGTGGTATTGAAGTTGAAGCCGATGTGGTATTAAAAGCCACTAAGGTTGATGGTGTCTTTACGGCAGACCCTATGAAAGACCCAACCGCTAAACGTTATCGCCATCTGGGTTATGATGAGGCGATTGAAAAACAACTGGGTGTGATGGATCTGACGGCGATTTGCCTGACCCGTGATCATGACATGCCCATTCGTGTATTTAATATGAATAAACCAGGTGCCCTGGCGAATCTGGTGCTCGGCGGCGATGAAGGCACATTGATAGATCGCTGTGACGAAGCAGGAGAAAAATATGCTGAATGAAATAGCGCAGGATGCTGAGATACGCATGAGCAAAAGTGAAGATTCTCTGGTTGAGAACTTCAAAAAAATCCGTACCGGCCGTGCGCATCCGAGTATTCTGGATTCTGTGATGGTTTCTTATTACGGCTCCGATGTGCCGCTTCAGCAGGTTGCTAACGTTATGGTTGAAGATGCCCGCTGCCTGGCGATTGTTCCCTGGGAAAAACCACTGGTGCCGGTGATTGAAAAAGCGATTATGAAGTCTAATCTCGGACTGAATCCTTCGACGTCCGGCGATAAAATTCGTGTGCCTATGCCTGCCCTGACCCAGGAAACGCGCAAGGGTTATATCCGCCAGGCAAGAGCAGAAGCTGAGAACGCCCGTATTGCCGTGCGTAATATCCGCCGCGATGCTAACGGCGATTTAAAAGATCTTCTGAAAGAGAAAGAGCTGACCGAAGACGAAGTCCGTCGTGGTGAAGATCGGATTCAGAAGCTGACGGATAAATATGTTGCAGAAATTGATCAGCTCCTGGAACATAAAGAAGCTGACTTGATGGAGATCTGAGGTATTTCAGGGTGTTTTTTACCCTGAATCCTGTGTTGAGCCCATGCCTAAAAATAATATATCCAATGCTGTTGTTCTGAAATCACCGCCCAGACATGTTGCCATTATTATGGATGGCAATAATCGCTGGGCGAAGTCCCGGGGATTACCAGGCATTGCCGGCCATAAAGCGGGTGTTGATGCGGTTCGGCAGGTTATTTCAGGTTGCATTGAACAGGGCGTTGAAGCCCTGACGTTATTCGCGTTCAGCTCTGAGAACTGGAGACGTCCGCCTCTGGAAGTAAAAGGGTTGATGGAGTTGTTTAAGTTTGCGCTGGGCCGTGAAGTTAAAAAGCTTTATAAGCACAATGTACGCTTACGGGTCATCGGTGACAAAACACGCTTCAGTGATTCACTGCAGGAAAAAATCACGGCTGCTGAGGCACTCACCGCAGCCTGTGATGGCCTGCAACTTAATGTTGCTGCTAACTACGGCGGCCGCTGGGATATTGTTCATGCGAGTCAGGAGCTGGCGGCGCGCTGTGTAGCGGGAGAGCTGACACCTGATCAGATTGATGAGTCTCACTTTTCCCGGCATATGTCATTAAGTGATCTGCCCGAGCCGGACCTTTGTATTCGAACGGCGGGAGAAAAAAGGATCAGTAACTTCCTGATCTGGCAGCTTGCTTATACTGAGTTCTGTTTTGTAGATTGTTACTGGCCGGATTTTGGTAAGGATCAGCTGCTGGAGGCCTTTGCCGATTTTACAGAGCGTGAACGCCGGTTTGGCCGTACCAGCGAGCAGCTTGAGGCCGAAAAAGGTGCTTAAGGCGCGTGTTCTGACGGCCCTTGTTCTGGCTCCTCTGGCTTTAATGGTGCTTTTCTGGTTTCCCAAGGATCGTTTTTTGCTGGTCATTGACGGGGTGCTGTTGCTGGGAGCCTGGGAATGGTCACGCCTGGCCGGGCTGAAAACGGCTGTAACCAAAGGCGGTTATATTGCCAGTGTTGCAGTACTCCTGGTGTTGCTGCATCAGTTTGAGTCCGTATTGCCGGTGACAGGCATCCTGGTGACGGGACTGATTTTCTGGTTGTTTGCATTGTTTTGGGTGGTCAGGTATCCGGCAATCTGTATCTGGAAAACAACGGCGGTTCGGCTGTTGATCGGTTATGCCGTGCTTTTGCCTTTATGGGTCGCGCTGGGTGATTTGAAGGGGCAGGCATACAGCAACGAGTGGATTCTGATGTTGCTGTTGCTGGTTTGGGGTGCGGATATAGGTGCCTATTTTACGGGCAAGTCGCTGGGTAAAACGAAACTGGCACCGGCCGTCAGTCCGGGTAAAACCCGGGAAGGTCTGTACGGTGGGCTGGTCTCCTGCCTGCTGGTCGGCCTCGTATTTTCACTCTGGTTTGAACTTGCTTTAGATTCCCTGGTCTATCTGATGCTGCTGAGTGTGGCGGTAGGTATGATATCTGTTCTGGGAGATTTGTTTGAAAGTATGATGAAGCGACATCAGGGCATTAAAGACAGCAGTCAACTGCTGCCCGGACATGGCGGAATATTAGATCGGATTGATAGCCTGACAGCAGCAGCCCCTCTGTTTGCTGTGGGCGTTCAGTTTGTGGCCCTGGCCTGATGGGGCACTGAATCTATGGAGCTTCTGCAGACCTTAGCGGCAACCCTGGTGACTTTGGGTATTCTGGTAACTATCCATGAGTGGGGGCATTTTTTTGTTGCCCGGCGCTGTGGTGTGAAAGTGCTGACCTTCTCTGTGGGCTTTGGTAAGGCACTGGTGCGCTGGCATGATCGTCAGGGCACGGAATACGTGATCGCCGCTATACCTCTGGGGGGGTATGTCCGTATGCTGGACGAGCGTGAAGCCCCGGTTCCCGATCCCCTTAAAGCTTACGCGTTTAATCGTAAACCGGTATTACAGCGTATTGCGATTGTTGCTGCCGGTCCTGTTGTAAACCTTGTTTTTGCGCTGCTTGCCTACTGGATGATTTTTGTATCCGGTGTCTCTGTGATCAAACCCACGCTGTCTGATATCCGGCCATCCACCCCTGCGGCTTATGCCAATATACAGCCCGGTGGTGAAGTGGTTATGGTTGATGGCACTGAAACTTTATCCTGGGATGCGGTTAATCTCGCGCTGGCGTCCCGTATCGGTGAAACGGGTTCATTGGCTGTTCAGGTTCGCTATCAGGATGCTCCTTTTCTGCGCGATTACCAGGTTTCACTGCAGGACTGGCGGGTTGATGTTGAAACTGAATCGCCCGTCAGTGCGCTGGGGCTGGTGCCCTGGAGTCCTGTTATTCCGGCCGTGATCGGTCGTATACTTGAAGGCGGTGTGGCCGCGCAGGCGGGTTTGCAGGCGGGAGATCGTGTGCTGGCGGTGAACCAGGCACCGGTTGCCGACTGGATTACGCTGGTACATCGCATTCAGGCCTCGCCCGAAACACGGCTTGAGTTGCTGGTTGAGCGCGCGGGTGCCAGGCAGGCTGTTACGGTCTATCCGGCACGTAAGCAGACTGAACAGGGTGATATCGGTTATATAGGTGCCGGTGTGGCTGCCGTCGAATGGCCGCAGGCACAAAAACGTACGATTCATTATGATTTGCTGACATCGCTCGGGCAGGCGGTGGACAAAACCTGGCAAATGATCAGTCTGATTCTGGACTCCCTGTGGAAAATGCTGGAAGGTGTGATTTCCGTAAAAAACTTGAGTGGTCCGATAACGATTGCTAAAGTGGCCGGTGCTTCCGCCGCATCCGGTATGGAGTCATTTGTCAGTTTTCTGGCTTATCTGAGCATCAGTTTAGGTGTCCTGAACCTGTTGCCAATTCCCATGCTGGATGGAGGGCACTTGTTGTATTACGCCGTTGAGCTTGTTCGGGGTAAACCCGTGAGTGAACGCGTACAAATGATCGGACTGCGTTTGGGAATGCTGATTCTCTTTACGCTGATGAGCGTTGCCATTATTAATGACGTAATGCGACTTTAACCGGGCCGGGAAAAGGCCTTAACCCCAAAAGACAAATAAAGAAGCGCTTCATGAGACAAGGATTCAGGCTACTGGCCGCAGTGATTGTTTTTCTAGCCAGCTCCGTTGGCAATGCAAATGGCTCTTTTGAAGTGACTGATATTCGCCTCGAAGGTTTACAGCGCGTTGAGCCAGGCCTGGTTTTTCGGCATTTTCCGGTGACTAATGGCGAGCAGGTTAATGAGCAGCGCTTGTCGGGTGCTGTACGTAAATTGTTTTCGTCCGGCTATTTTGATGATGTACAGCTGGCCCGTGAAGACGGGGTGTTAATTATTAAACTGCGTGAACGCCCTTCGATTGCACTGATCCGTCTTGAGGGCAATAAAGCACTGGAAACAGAAGCATTGCTGGAAGGTTTGAAACAATCCGGCCTGAAAGAAGGTGATGTGTTTAAACGGGCAACTCTGGATCAGATGCGACAGGACCTTGTGCGCATCTATGCCTCTCAGGGGCGCTACAGTGCAGCCGTTGAAGCAGAGATTGAAACCCTGCCGGGCAATCGTGTGGCGCTTAATATTGATATTAAAGAAGGCAAGGTTGCCACGATTGAGCATATTAATATTGTTGGCAATACCCTGTTCTCTGATGATGAATTGCGTGATTTATTTGAGCTGAAATTACCGAATTTCTGGACCTTTTATCGTAACGATGATCGTTATGCCCGGGAGAAGTTGTCGGGAGATCTTGAGCGCCTGCGCAGTTTTTATATGGATCAGGGTTACATTAATTTCTCGGTTGACTCTACCCAGGTCTCTATTACCCCTGACCGGAAGCATGTCTACATCACGCTGAGCATTACCGAAGGTAATAAATTTACGGTTAAGGCCATAAATCTTGCCGGTGAGATGGTCGTGCCTGAGGATGAGTTGCAGCAGGTGCTGAGTGTGACTGAAGGTGATGTTTTCTCCCGCCGTCAGATGGTGAAATCCCAGGAGGCTTTAAGTCGAAAATTAGGTGATCAGGGTTATATGTTTGCCAATGTTGCCCCCTCGCCTGAAGTCCATGACGACAATACAGTTACGCTGAATTTTTTCCTGGATCCGGGCAAACGCACTTATGTTCGGCGTATTGTAATTCGGGGTAATACTCGTACTGCTGACGAGGTTTTACGTCGTGAAATGCGCCAGATGGAAGCAGCACTGGTTTCTAACCTGGCTATTGAAAAGTCTAAACAACGGCTGGAACGCACCGGCTTTTTTGCAACCGTAAACGTGGAAACCATTCCGGTACCCGGTACGTCTGACCAGGTGGATTTGGAATACACGGTGGTTGAGCAGCAGTCGGGTTCTTTCTCTGCAAGCCTGGGTTTCTCTCAGGATTCCGGTCTGATACTTGGTCTGAATGTACAGCAGGATAACTTTCTGGGTACCGGTCGCAAAATTGCCCTGGGTATTACTAACTCAGACTCCACGACGGAATACCGTTTCAGTAGTAATGATCCTTATTACACGGTCGATGGCGTGAGCCGGGGTTATAGTCTGTATTATCGTGAACGTGACTTTGATGAAGATGATGTCAGCTCCTATGAAACAGATGAGGTCGGTGCGGGTGTGAATTTTGGTTACCCTATCGATGAGTTTCAGCGTCTGAACTTTGGTGCCACGCTTGAGAAAACAACACTGAAAACCAACATCTATACACCGGAAGAGATTATCAGCTTTATTGATGCTGAAGGTGATGATTACCTGAATCTGGTCATGAATATCAGCTGGAGTGATAACCGGCTTAACCGGGGCATTTTTCCGACTAAAGGCTACTTACAGAAAGCCACATTAGAAATGGCGGTACCGGGCAGTGATCTGACTTATTACAAGGGTAATTACTCATTCAGAAGTTATACCCCGTTAACGGATTCTGAGTATTGGGTAGGCAAGCTTTGGACGCGGGTGGGTTATGCCAATGATCTGGGTGATAACGAGTACCCGTTCTTTAGTCATTTCTATGCCGGTGGTATTCGCTCGGTACGGGGTTATGTCTCCAATTCTCTGGGGCCTTTGGATACACCCCGTAATGGTGCTTCCGCTGATCCTTTTGGGGGTAATGTGCTTTTAACCGGTGGCATGGAGCTGATTGTGCCAACGCCTTTTGCTGAAGGCTCAAAGAGTATGCGTACTTCGGTCTTTGTGGATGCCGGTAATGTGTTTGATAGCAGTTGTGCCATATCTTCAACCACTTGTGATGAAGGTATAGAACTTGATGAAATTCGCTATACCACAGGCGTTGCCTTTACCTGGATTACCCCGATGGGGCCGCTCGCGTTTGTGCTGGCAAAACCGCTTAATGAAAAAACCGGTGATGATACTGAGTTCTTCCAGTTTTCACTGGGACAAACCTTCTAGGGAGTGGATATGAAACTGTTTAAATTATTGGTTCTTTCTGTATTACTCACTGTCAGCCATCAGGCGATGGCTGAAAAAATGGCCGTGCTGGGTATTCAGCAGGCATTACTGGCATCTGATGCAGCGGCCGAGTTTCGCGCTCAGCTTAAAGGTGAGTTTTCTGCTGAACAGACTCAGTTACTGGATCTTGAAAAACAGGCAAAAGCCGCACAGTCAAAATTGCAGACAAATCAGAACCTGGCATCAAAAGAGCAGTTACAGCAGATGCAGGTTCAATTCCAGAAAGTGTTTACTGAGTATCAGCGTCTGGGCAAATCGTTACAGCAAAAGCGCTTAAAGCGTGAGCAGGCTTTTGTGAAGGCAATGAAACCTAAGCTGGATAAAGTGGTTCAGCAGCTGATCGATGATAAAGGTTATGATGTGATCATTGCTAAAGATGCTACTTTCTATGCTACAAAAGAGCTGGATATCACCGCAGCTGTTGTTGAATTGCTGAATAAGCAATAGAGTTTATGCCCCGTCAGACAAGCTACCCATTACAAGCTATATCAGAGTTCCTTGAAGCACAGCTGCAGGGGGATGGAGGCTGTCTGATTTCGGGGCTGGCAACACTTGAAGAGGCTATGCCGGGTCAGCTGTCTTTTTTTTCCAATACCCGCTACCTGGATCAGCTAAAAACAACCCAGGCAAGTGCGGTGCTTGTTTCACCGGCTTGCCAGGCTTATGCGCCTTGTCATGCACTGGTTGTGCCTGACCCTTATCTGGCTTACGCCCGTATTAGTCGCTGGTTTGATCCGGTGCCCGATCCGGTGCCGGGTATAGCCGGTAGTGCGGTCGTTGATTCCGGCGCGCAGGTTGCTGCCTCCGCCCAGATTTGTGCCAATGTGGTCATTGGTGCGGGTAGTCAAATTGGCGAAGCCGTTTATATTGGCCCTAACAGTGTAATCGGCCGGAACTGCTGTATTGCAGATAATGTGCGTATCAATGGCAATGTTACACTTTATGATGATATCAGCGTCGGTGAACACACACTTATCCACAGCGGTGCCGTGTTAGGCGCAGATGGTTTTGGGTTTGCAAATGATCGTGGCCGCTGGGTGAAAATAGCCCAGCTGGGTGGTGTGTCGGTGGGTGCCCATGTAGAGATAGGTGCAGGTACAACCATAGACCGGGGTGCGCTCTCAGATACCCGGATTGAAGACGGTGTGAAACTGGATAACCAGATTCAGATCGCTCATAACGTAAAAATTGGCCAGGATACGGCCATTGCGGGTTGTACCGCCGTTGCCGGAAGTACTAAAATCGGCGCCCGCTGTACAATCGCCGGGGTGTCAGGTATTGCCGGGCACCTGGATATAGCAGAAGGCACACATATTACGGCCATGTCGCTGGTGTCTAAGTCGATAAAAAAAGCCGGGGTTTATTCATCGGGCACCGGCCTGATGCCTTCCCGGCAATGGAAACGCAGTGTTGTGCGTTTTCGACAGCTGGATGAGCTGGCCAAACGTATACGATTTTTGGAAGAACAACTTGAAACACCTAAGGGCTAAAGAACAATGATGGATGTGAACGAAATTCGGGAATACTTACCCCACCGTTACCCGTTTTTACTGGTAGACAGGGTACTGGAGCTGGAGAAAGGAGAGTCCATTGTTGCCATTAAAAACGTTACTGTAAACGAACCTTTTTTTAACGGTCATTTTCCTGAGCACCCGGTGATGCCCGGTGTGCTGATTGTGGAAGCGATGGCGCAGGCGGCAGGCATTCTTGGTTTTAAAACCATGGATAAAAAACCTCAGGATGGCTCAATCTATTATTTTGTAGGTTCCGATAAACTGCGCTTTAAACGTCCGGTAGTGCCGGGAGATCAGCTGAAGCTGGAAGCTAAAGTTATTTCCGAGCGTCGGGGTATCTGGAAGTTTGATGTAAGAGCCTCCGTTGAGGGTGATACGGTGAGCTCTGCCACTATTCTCTGTGCTGATAGGAAGGTCTGATTTTGATTGACCCCCGTGCCATTGTCGATCCGTCTGCAAAACTGGCTGATAATGTCGAAGTCGGACCTTTTAGTATAATTGGTCCGGATGTCGAAATCGGTGAAGGCACCCGAATAGGGCCTCATGCGGTGGTCAAAGGTCCGACCCGGATTGGTGCAAATAATCAGATATTCCAGTTTGCAACGGTCGGGGAGGATTGTCAGGACAAAAAATATAACGGTGAAGCAACCCGCCTGACCATCGGCGATAACAATGTTATTCGCGAAGGTGTCACGATTCACCGGGGTACCGTACAGGACAAAGGTGAAACTATTATCGGCAGCCATAACCTGTTTATGGCGTATGCCCATGTTGCCCATGACTGTGTGGTCGGTAATAACGTGATTCTGGCGAATAATGCGGCGATTGCAGGCCATGTGCATGTGGGTGACTGGACCATTTTAGGTGGCTTTACCGCGGTGCATCAGTTCTGCCATATTGGTGCCCATGTTATGTGTGGTGCCGGGACGGTGGTTTTAAAAGATATCCCGTCTTACGTTCTGGCGACAGGTAACCCTGCTAAAGCACATGGTATTAATGCGGAAGGCTTGAAGCGCCGGGGCTTTAGTCCGGATACGATTAAAGCGATTCGCCGGGCTTATAAAGTGATTTACCGGCAGGCGCTGACGGTTGGGCAGGTATTAGATGTACTTGAATCTATGAGTCAGGATGAGAAAGAAATAAAGCCTTTAATCGAGGCACTGCGCAGTTCTGCGCGTGGCATTATCCGTTAGGTTATTGTCGTGTCTGCCCCTCTGAAAATTGGCATCGTTGCCGGAGAAGCCTCTGGCGACATTCTGGGTGCCGGTCTTATTAAAGCACTAAAAACCCAGCACCCTGACCTGGACGTGGTTGGCATCGGTGGAGAACTGATGCAGGCTGAAGGTTGTCGTAGTCTGTTTCCTATGGAGCGTCTGTCCGTAATGGGGCTGGTTGAAGTCCTGGGGCGCCTGCGGGAGTTGCTGGGCATCCGTAAACAGCTGGCAGATTTTTTTCTGAATGACCCGCCGGATGTGTTTATTGGCATTGATGCACCTGATTTCACCCTTGGGCTGGAAGGACGCCTTAAAGAAGCCGGTATTGCAACAGTACATTATGTCAGCCCTTCCGTCTGGGCCTGGCGTCGTAAGCGTGTGCATAAAATAAAACGCACGACCGACCTGATGTTGACACTATTTCCCTTTGAAGCGCGTTTTTATGAAGAGAATCAGCAGGCTGTTCGTTTTGTGGGTCACCCGCTTGCTACCATGATCAGCGGCAATGAAGATAGTTTACAGGCACGTCAGGCGCTGTCGCTATCGACGGGATCAAAGACATTAATTGCTCTGTTGCCGGGCAGTCGGGGCGGGGAGCTGAAATATCTGGCAGAGCCTTTTTTGGATACCGCGCGCTGGCTCACCCAGCATCTGGGGCAGGTTAGCTTTGTATTGCCCGCTGTTAATGAAAAACGTTATGAGCAGCTTCAGGCTTTAATTGATAAGCAATATGCGGACCTGGATATACAGTTGCTGCTAAAACACTCCCGCGAAGCGATGGCGGCATCCGATGTGATTCTGATTGCTTCAGGTACGGCTACGCTGGAAGCAACCTTGTTAAAAAAACCGATGGTGGTCGCTTATAAAATGGCACCGCTGACCTATAGCATTCTCTCCCGGCTGGTCAAAAGTCCGTATATTTCCCTGCCGAATCTGCTAGCCGGTGAAAAGCTGGTGCCGGAAGTTCTGCAAAACGAAGTCAGGGCCGAGGTATTGGGTGCTGAAGTGTTAAAAGCCCTGGAAGATCAACAGCACCGGCATTATATGGCAAAACGTTTTAATGAAATTCATGATTCCCTGGCGCTGGATGCCAACAAAAAAGCGGCGGCTGCCGTACTGGATTTAGTGGCGGAGCGAAACTGATGCAGCCTCAGGGTTTTGATTTTAGCGAACAAAAACGTATTGCCGGTGTCGATGAAGTAGGGCGTGGCCCGTTGGTTGGTAATGTAGTGGCGGCGGCGGTGATTCTTGATGTCTCCCGCCCGATTGAAGGGCTGGCCGATTCCAAGAAACTCAGCGCCAAAAGACGCGAGCAGTTATTCGTAGAAATTCAGGACAAAGCATTGGCCTGGTCGATTGCCGCGGCGTCTCCGGCTGAAATTGATGAATTGAATATCCTGCAGGCAACGATGCTGGCGATGCAACGGGCAGTAGCGGGTTTAGCAGTTGCCCCTGAGTATGTTTATATCGACGGCAATCGTTGCCCGGCTTTGCCTTATCCTTCAGAAGCGGTGGTAAAGGGGGATAGCAAAGTCAAAGAAATTTCAGCCGCCTCGATTCTGGCAAAAGTGATACGCGACCGGGAAATGGTGCTGCTGGATGAGATACACCCCGGTTACGGTTTTGCGAAGCATAAAGGTTACCCAACGGCTGAGCATTTTGCCGCGCTTAAAAAATATGGCCCCCTGGCGGAACACCGGCGTAGTTTCAGGCCGGTCCGAGAGTTGATTACCAAGTAGGCACTGCGTTATGTCCGATGCGACGTCCGATCCAAAATTTGTACACTTACGCTTACACTCAGAGTTTTCTCTGGTGGACGGGCTGGTGCGTGTTAAAGAGCTGGTAAAACTTGCCAAAGCGCAGTCGATGCCAGCGGTGGCGGTGACCGATCAGGTCAACCAGTTTGCCCTGATTAAATTCTACAAAGCAGCCCTGGGTGCTGGTGTAAAACCCATCTGTGGTTGTGATTTATGGCTGTTTGATGAGCTGCAACCGGATCAGCCGTTAACGCGCCTGACGCTGCTGGTGAGTAACGGTAAAGGCTACCGTAACCTGATGGAGCTTATATCCAGGGCTTATGAGCAGGGACAAACTGCGGTATTGGATAAAGCAGTGGTTACCCGTGCCTGGGTTGCTGAAAAGTCTGAAGGTCTGATTGCCCTGTCTGGTGCAAAAGAAGGGGAGATCGGCCACTCGTTACTGGCAGGTAATGGCCATGCCAAAGGTTTGCTTGAGCAGTGGATGGCGATTTTTCCGGGCCGCTTTTATCTGGAATTACAGCGTACCGGACGGGCAGATGAAGAAGCACTGATTCACAGCAGTGTGGCGCTGGCCCACGAAACGGGCTGCCCGGTGGTGGCAACCAATGATGTGATGTTCCTTCGGCCTGAAGATTTTGAAGCTCACGAAGTGCGGGTTTGTATTAACCAGGGGCGTACACTGGACGATCCTACCCGGCCTAAAGATTATTCAGAGCAGCAGTATTTTCGCTCTGAAGAGGAGATGGCAGCACTCTTCTCGGATATCCCGTCGGCACTGGCAAATTCAGTAGAGATTGCCAAACGCTGCAACATTGATATCGAACTGGGTACTTATTACCTGCCGAAATATCCGATACCTGAAGGTATGCTGATGGATGATTATTTCCGTCAGGTATCTTATGAAGGCCTGGAAGAGCGGTTGCTTATCCTGCTGGACAAAAATGATCCGGACTATGCGCTTAAGCGTCAGCCGTATATCGACCGGCTGGAGTTTGAGCTGGATATTATTATCCAGATGGGCTTCCCCGGTTATTTCCTGATCGTAATGGACTTTATTAAATGGGGTAAGGAAAACGGCGTGCCGGTAGGGCCGGGCAGGGGCTCGGGTGCCGGTTCACTGGTGGCTTATGCCCAGAAAATTACCGATCTGGATCCGCTGGAATACGACTTGCTGTTCGAGCGATTTCTTAATCCCGAACGTGTTTCTATGCCCGATTTTGATATCGATTTCTGCATGGATAACCGGGATAAAGTGATCGACTATGTGGCCCGTACTTATGGGCGCGATGCGGTGTCTCAGATAGTGACCTTCGGTACGATGGCGGCCAAAGCGGTTGTGCGGGATGTGGCTCGTGTTCAGGGCAAGCCTTTTGGTTTGGCTGACAAACTCTCCAAACTGATTCCTTTTGAAGTGGGCATCACCCTGCACAAAGCCATGGAGCAGGAGCCGATGCTGCAGGAATTTGTGGACGGCAGTGAAGAAGCCCAGGAAATCATGGAGATGGCCTATAAACTGGAGGGTATCACCCGAGGTGTGGGTAAACATGCCGGGGGTGTGGTGATTGCACCCACTAAACTGACCGATTTTGCCGCCACTTATTGTGATGATGAAGGCAAAGGTCTGGTTACCCAGTTTGATAAAAACGATGTGGAAGAAGCGGGGCTGGTAAAGTTTGACTTTCTGGGTCTGCGAACCCTGACCATCATCGATTGGGCATTAAAAACCATCAATAAAAAGCGGGCCCTTACCGGTGAAGGGCCGCTGAATATTGAACTGATCGACCTGGAAGATAAACCCACCTTCGATTTGTTGCAAGCTGCTGAAACCACGGCGGTTTTCCAGCTAGAATCCAGCGGCATGAAAGATTTGGTACGCCGCCTGTTACCGTCTCGTTTTGAGGATATAGTCGCCCTGGTCGCGCTTTTCCGGCCAGGTCCTCTGCAATCCGGCATGGTTGATGACTTTATCAACCGTAAACATGGCCGCGCTGAAATGTCCTGGCCCCATCCCGATTACCAGCTGGATAGTCTGCAGCCGGTGCTTGAGCCTACCTACGGGGTTATCCTGTATCAGGAACAGGTGATGCAGATCGCTCAGGTGATGGCGGGTTATACACTGGGTGGTGCAGATATGCTGCGCCGGGCCATGGGTAAGAAAAAACCGGAAGAAATGGCAAAACAGCGGGTTGGCTTTCTGGAAGGCAGTGAAGCTAATGGTATTGACCGTGATCTGGCGGGTAATATCTTTGATTTGGTGGAAAAGTTTGCGGGATACGGCTTTAACAAGTCCCATTCGGCCGCTTATGCCTTAGTGTCTTACCAAACAGCCTGGCTTAAAACGCACTACCCGGCCCCTTTTATGGCGGCGGTATTATCCTCGGATATGCAGACAACCGATAAAGTGGTGATCTTTGTCGAAGAATGTCGCCAGATGGGCATTCCCCCCGCATTACCGGATGTTAACAGTGGTGACTTTATGTTCACCGTGAATGACGAAGGAGTGATCATTTATGGGCTGGGGGCGATTAAAGGTGTGGGCGAAGGTCCGGTTGAAGCAATTGTTGCCGCCCGTCAGCAGGGTGGCCCGTTTAAAGACCTGTTTGATTTTGCTGAGCGGGTAGGTGCTAAAAAGCTGAATAAACGGGTGCTGGAAGCCCTGGTACGCTCTGGTGCGCTGGATAACCTGGGTACTCATCGGGCGGCCCTTTGGGCGGCAATTCCAGATGCGCTAAAAGCCTCGGATCAGAGCGCCCGCAACCAGGATGCCGGTATGTTTGATCTCTTTGGTGAGGTTGAGGCAGAGCAGCCGGGTGATCCTTATGAAAAATACCGGCATCAGCGTGCCTGGACCGATAAGGAACGCTTAAAGGGCGAGCTGGATACACTGGGCCTTTATTTGACCGGCCATCCCATCGACGAATACGAAAAAGAGTTTAAAAACTTTATCAGTAAAAAAATTGTTGAGGTGCAGCCTTCTCGCGGGGTTAGCCAGAAAATGGCGGGGCTGGTGGTGGATCTGCGTCTTAAAAAGACTAAAAAAGGTGATCCGATTTGTTTTGTAACGCTGGATGACCGTACCGCGCGCATTGATATTACGCTTTATGGTGAAACGTACGAGCAGTCCCGCCATCTTATCAATAAAGATGCGATGCTGATCATTGAAGGTGAAGTGGCCGAAGATCACTATTCCGGTGGCATTAAAGTGAAAGGTAATAATGTCCTGGATATCCCGCAGGCGCGGGCACAGTATGCCAAAAGTGTAGAGGTGTTTTGTACAACAGCGCAGCTGACAGGGCGGCGGCTGAAGCAGCTGGCGGATACATTGGGGGCCTTTCAGGGTAATGAAACTGTGCCGGTCACGCTGCGTTATCAGCGTGACGATGCACAGGCCTCCCTGAAACTGGGTGATCAATGGGCAGTTCAGGCCAGTGACGAGCTTTTGATAAAACTCATGGATCAATTTGGCAGTGATGCGGTTAGTCTGCGCTATTAGGCTAGTCCTGTTGCAGCCAAACAGGTACACTTGAATCAATTTTTTGATCCGATAAAACTAACGAATTTCAGACAGAACGAGACAGCATGAATCCGAATTACCTGGATTTTGAGCAGCCTATCGCGGAGCTGCAGGCAAAAATAGATGAGCTTCGACTGGTCAGTGATGACAATGACGAGCTGAATATTTCAGAAGAACTTGAGAAGCTGGAAGGCAAAAGCCGTTCCCTGACCGAGTCTATCTTCTCTGATCTGTCAGCCTGGCAGATCTCCCAGCTGGCACGCCATCCTCAGCGCCCTTATACCCTGGATTATGTCGAACATATCTTTGATGATTTTGACGAATTACACGGTGACCGTCACTTTGCGGACGACCAGGCCATTGTGGGTGGTATCGCCCGTCTGGAAGGCAAGCCTGTGATGGTGATTGGTCACCAGAAAGGCCGGGAAGTAAAAGATAAAGTCACCCGCAATTTTGGTATGCCACGTCCTGAAGGTTATCGCAAAGCCCTGCGCCTGATGGAAATGGCTGAACGCTTTAAAATGCCGGTTCTGACTTTTATCGATACGCCGGGAGCTTACCCGGGCATTGATGCCGAAGAGCGTGGTCAGTCAGAAGCCATTGCTTTTAATCTGGCAAAAATGTCTCAGCTGTCCACACCGATTATCTCTACAGTTGTTGGAGAAGGCGGTTCAGGTGGTGCGCTGGCCATTGGTGTTTGTGATGAATTGCTGATGTTGCAATATTCAACTTATTCTGTGATTTCGCCTGAAGGTTGTGCGTCTATTCTCTGGAAGAGTGCAGAGAAAGCGCCGGATGCAGCGAAAGCGATGGGCATTACCTCCGGCCGTCTGAACGAGCTGGGTCTGGTTGATCAGGTGGTGAGCGAGCCTTTAGGGGGTGCGCACCGGGACCAGAGCCTGATGGCGGCGAATCTGAAAAAACATTTGCTGGAAACCCTCGAGAAACTGGAAGGCTTCAGCGAAGACGAGTTGCTTGAGCGCCGTTATGAACGCCTGATGTCATACGGCTTTGCCACTGAGCAGTAAAAAACTGCTGATTGACTGCTGATGTCCGCTTTAATCGAAACCGCCTTTTCTCAGGCGGTGAAGCCGATGTCTTCTGTCCGCCGCTGGCTGATTGGCCACAGCGGCGGGCTTGATTCTCAGGTGCTGCTGCACCTTGCTTATGCAACCCTTCCGTGTGATCAGTTACTGGTTGTACATGTTAATCACCACCTTCAGCCTGAGGCTGATCAGTGGGCTGAATTCTCAGCGGGCCAGGCCTGCACACGTCATCTTAAACACCAAATATTGCATGCTTGCCCGTCAGGTGCCTCTGAAGGCCAGGCGCGTGATGCCCGTTATGCTGCTTTTGAATCGCTGTTGAAAGCGGGTGACTGTTTATTGCTGGCTCATCATGGCGATGATCAAGCAGAAACCCTGCTGTATCGCCTGATGCGGGGTGCCGGATTAAAAGGGTTGGCGGGTATTCCCGCGCAGCGTGTTTTGTCTGAGGCTCGGATTTTACGTCCTTTATTACAAGTACCTCGCCAGCAGCTGGAAACTTATGCGAGCCGCCATCAGCTTGAATGGATAGATGATCCTTCCAACAAAGATACGGCCTATGATCGTAATTATCTGCGTCATGAAATTTTACCTAAGCTGGCAAAGCGCTGGCCCGGGTTTCAGACACGCTGGATAAATACCGCTAAACAGCTGGCAGATACCGAGCAGGTGCTTAATCAGTATCTGGATGCCGATCTGGATCAATTATCAGGTGATATGGGTGAAATTCGCATACCTGCTTTATTACTGGTGTCCCGTGAGAAGCGTTATTTACTGCTACGACGTTGGCTGGAGCGGATTTCGGATAGCCTGCTGAATCAGAAACAATTACAACAGATTGAAAATCAGATATTAAATGCACGTAATGATGCCAGCCCTGAATTATGTCTGGGTGATAAAATATTACGGCGTTACCGTCAGGCACTTTACCTGACGAGCCCGGTTATTTCTCAGCGGGAAAGCCGGGTCTCTCTTAGCGCGGGTCAGCATGTTCTGTCAGATGCGATACTGCGAATTGAGCCCGCAGAGGTTGGTTTGGTCAGCCTTGACGGCGTTCAGTTGGTACGTCGTCAGGGGGGGGAGCGTTGTCGCCCGGCTGGGCGGGGTGGCAGTTGCAGTGTTAAAAAATGCCTTCAGGAGGCTGGTATTCCTCCCTGGTTAAAACAGGACTGGCCCCTGCTGGTAGCTGGTGATGAGATCGTGGCAATCCCTGGTATTTGTGTCTGTGAGGGCTGGCTGAGTAAAAAAGGCGGATTTGCGCTATCCTGGCACAGCTTCGCATTGTCTAAATCGCGCTGATTTGCTATCTTGTAGCCCCATCTTTGATTGCGTTTTTCCCTCGATTTAATCACGTATACAGGTTCTGCATGACGCGTTATATCTTCGTCACCGGTGGTGTTGTGTCCTCATTGGGCAAAGGCATCGCATCCGCTTCGTTAGCTGCCATTTTGGAAGCACGGGGTTTAAAAGTTACTATGCTGAAACTGGATCCCTACATCAATGTAGATCCGGGTACTATGAGTCCTTTCCAGCATGGTGAGGTATTTGTAACTGAAGATGGAGCTGAAACTGACCTGGACTTGGGTCACTATGAGCGCTTCATTCGTACCACTATGTCTAAACGTAATAACTTTACGTCCGGCCGTATTTACCAGCAGGTGCTGCGTAAAGAACGTCGTGGAGACTATCTGGGGGGGACTGTACAGGTCATCCCGCACATTACCGATGAAATCAAACGCCGTGTAATTGAAGGCGCAGGTGATGCGGATGTGGCTTTGGTTGAAATTGGCGGCACCGTGGGTGATATTGAATCCCTGCCGTTTCTGGAAGCCATCCGTCAGTTAAAAGCAGAGCTGGGGTTTTCCCGTGCCATGTTTATGCACCTGGTACTGGTGCCTTACATTGCAACAGCGGGTGAAACTAAAACCAAGCCTGCTCAGCACTCGGTTAAAGAGTTGCGTTCGATTGGTATTCAGCCTGATATTCTGGTCTGCCGCTCCGACCATAAGTTGCCGGATTCCTCCCGCCGTAAACTATCCCTGTTTACTAACGTGGAAGAGCGTGCGGTTATTTCCCTGCCGGATGCTAAGACGATTTACGAAATTCCTCAGATGCTGGCCGATCAGCACCTGGATGATATCGTTGTAGAACGTTTCCACCTGGAATGTGGCGAGCCGGATCTGGATGAGTGGAACCGTGTGGCCGATGCCCACCTGCACCCGGAAGGTGTAGTGACCATCGCAATGGTCGGCAAATACATGGAATTGCTGGATGCCTATAAATCGCTGATTGAAGCGATCTCCCATGCAGGCATCGCACTGAAGCGCAAAGTGCGTATCGAATATATTGACTCTGAGCGGGTTGAGCGTGAAGGCGTGGATATTCTTAAAGACGTCAGCGCCATTCTGGTACCGGGCGGATTTGGTGAGCGTGGAGTTGAAGGCAAAATCCAGGCTGTACAGTATGCCCGTGAAAACAAGGTGCCTTACCTGGGTATCTGTCTGGGTATGCAGGTTGCGGTGATTGAATTTGCCCGCCATGTGGCGGGTATTCAGGATGCAACTTCCTCAGAATTTGATGCCAAAGCCGAACATCCGGTTATTGGTCTGATCACCGAGTGGACAACCACCGAAGGTGATGTGGAAACCCGTGGCGACCAGGATGATCTGGGTGGCACTATGCGTTTGGGTGCCCAGGTTTGTCATCTGGCCGGGGGCTCTAAAGCCGCCGAATCTTATGGCAGCACTGAGATTACCGAACGTCATCGTCACCGTTATGAAGTGAATAACAACTACGTAGAACAGCTGGAAGCAGCAGGCCTGCGTATTGCCGGCCGCTCTGTGGATGGCGAACTGGTTGAAGTGGTTGAAGTGGCAGATCATCCCTGGTTTGTAGCTTGCCAGTTCCACCCTGAATTTACCTCTACTCCCCGTGATGGACACGGCCTGTTTACCGGCTTTATCAAGGCGGCGATAGAGCAGCAGGCTAAGCAGTAAAAGACTAATTAATTTCTGGAGTTATTCGAATGGCACAGATTGCTGATATCAAAGCGCGTGAGGTTTTAGACTCTCGTGGTAACCCAACTGTAGAAGCTGATGTGATTCTGGCATCCGGTGTGGTTGGTTCCGCCTGCGCACCGTCCGGTGCATCAACAGGGTCCCGTGAAGCACTGGAACTGCGTGATGGTGATAAAAGCCGTTACCTGGGTAAAGGTGTACGCAATGCAGTAGCCGCAATAAACGGCGACATTCGTGATGCTTTGATGGGAAAGGATGCGACTGATCAGCGTGCCCTGGACAATATCATGCTGGCACTGGATGGTACTGAGAATAAAGAGAAACTGGGCGCGAATGCTATTCTGGCCGTTTCCCTGGCAGCGGCTAAAGCGGCAGCGACTGAAAAAGGCCTGCCTTTGTATGCGCATATTGCTGAGCTGAACGGTACAGCCGGTCAGTTCTCTTTGCCTGTACCTATGATGAATATCATCAACGGGGGTGAGCATGCGGATAACAATGTGGATATCCAGGAGTTCATGGTTCAGCCGGTTAACTTTGAAAAGTTCTCTGACGGCCTGCGTTGTGGTGCTGAAATCTTCCATGCGCTTAAGGCTGTTCTGAAAGCCAAAGGCCTGAGCACGGCAGTGGGTGATGAAGGGGGCTTTGCACCAGACCTGGCCTCTAACGAAGAAGCCTTGGTGGTGATCAAAGAAGCGATCTCCAATGCCGGTTACGAACTGGGTAAAGATGTGACCCTGGCGCTGGATTGTGCGGCTTCCGAGTTCTATAAAGACGGCAAGTATGACCTGTCCGGGGAAGGTAAAGTCTTTGATGCCGAAGGCTTCAGTGACTACCTGGCAACACTGACAGAAAACTACCCGATTGTTTCCATCGAGGACGGTCTGGATGAGTCTGACTGGGATGGCTGGGCGTATCTGACCAAAAAAATCGGTGACAAAGTTCAGCTGGTCGGTGACGATTTGTTTGTGACTAACACTAAAATTCTGAGTCGTGGTATCGAGCAGAGCATCGGTAACTCTATCCTGATCAAGTTTAACCAGATTGGCTCATTGTCTGAGACCCTGGATGCGATCAAAATGGCCAAAGATGCAGGCTTCACGGTGGTTATCTCTCACCGCTCCGGTGAAACTGAAGATACAACTATTGCCGATCTGGCGGTGGGTACGGCTGCAGGTCAGATTAAAACCGGTTCGTTGTGCCGTTCAGACCGTGTTGCCAAGTACAACCGTCTGCTGCGCATTGAAGAAGAGTTAGGTACCGGGGCTGTTTATAACGGCCTGTCAGAAATTAAAGGTCAGGCTTAATCACTGACGTTTTATAAAAGGGGGCTTCTGCCCCCTTTTTTGACCCGGGATTATATATGTTTCGCTGGTTGATAGTTTGTTTGCTTATTTTGCTGGCTGCACTGCAATACCGCTTATGGTTTGGCGAGGCGAATCTGCGCCAGGTCTGGTCACTTAAGCAGGAAATTGAACTGCAGCAGGTCGAAAATAAAAAACTCAGTCAGCGTAATAAACAATTAGAAGCCGAAGTTCAGGATCTTAAAACCGGGCTGTCTGCTCTGGAAGAACGGGCGCGTAATGAGCTGGGCATGATTCGGGAAGGGGAAACCTTTTTCCAGTTAGTACAGCCTGATCAGAGAAAAAATCAGAGTGATTGAATTTCCAACCGACTACGCTTACCTCTATGGCCAACCCGATGGCCGGGCAACCATTCGTAGCTGCAATGAAGATTTTAAAGTGGTTGAGCGGCTGGGTTTTGAGCCTGAAGGCGAAGGTGAGCATCTTTTTCTTTATATCCGTAAAACCGGTGAGAATACCGACTGGGTCGCCCGTTTGCTGGCTGAATACTGCCAGTTGAATCCGCGTGATGTGGGTTATGCCGGGAAAAAGGATCGTCATGCGGTCACTGAACAGTGGTTCAGCGTGGCCGTGCCACCTCAGCGTGTGATTGACTGGACTCAGTTTGGTGGCGAATCCATCGAAGTCTTGCGTACTGTCCGGCACCCGAGAAAGCTGCGCGTGGGCAGCCTGAAAGGTAACCGATTCGGGTTGCGTTTGCGCGAAGTGAGTGACCCTCAGGAACTGGCCGCACGTATTGAGCTGGTTCGTGCAGGCGTGCCTAATTATTTTGGCGAACAGCGTTTTGGTATCGGGGGTGGTAATCTGCAAAAAGGCGTTGAGTTGCTCAGGGGTGAGCGTAAAGAGCGGCAACGGAATAAAAAGAGCATGTACTTATCGGCTGTGCGTTCCTGGTGTTTTAATCACCAGCTATCCCGCCGGATTGAATCCGGGCACTGGCATAAGCTGATGCCAGGAGATGCGCTGATGCTGGATGGCTCCCATAGCTGTTTTGTTACCGAAGAAGCCGATGAGCAGATACAAAGCCGTTTGCAGGAAGGGGATGTTCATCTGACGGCGGCAATGTGGGGCCGGGGTGAGCCTGTGGCAACGGGGCAGGCCCGTGACTGGGAAAAGGCCCAGCTGGCACCCTGGGCAGAGATACTGGAACGCCTGGAACATATTGGTTTAAGGCAGGAGCGCAGGGCCATGCGTCTGATACCGGCAGCCTTTGAAGCACGGATGGAATCAGAGCATCAATGGTGGCTGGAGTTTGACCTGCCCTCAGGTGCTTTTGCGACTAGTGTGCTGCGCGAACTGGCGCAAGTGGGCGCACAGGCAAGAGGAAGCAGTGAATGAAAGTACTTATTTCAAACGATGACGGCGTGTTTGCACCGGGGCTGTCGGCGTTGGCGGCTGGGCTGGAGCAGTGTCATCAGACGCAGGTGGTGGCCCCGGATCGTAACCGCAGCGGTGCCAGTAATTCTCTGACACTGGATCGGCCACTGGAAGCTTTTTGTCATGAGTCCGGTTTTGTGGGTGTTAATGGTACACCAACAGACTGTGTGCATTTAGGCATCTCGGGTATCTTTGATATAGAACCTGAAATTGTTGTGTCGGGCATTAATGCCGGGGCTAACCTGGGTGATGATGTGCTTTATTCCGGTACGGTGGCTGCCGCTACAGAGGGGCGGCACCTTAAATATCCACCTATTGCCGTTTCGGTTGCAAGCCATCACCCGCAACATTTCGAAACAGCGGCTGAAATAGTGCGCCTGCTGCTTGAGGGTATTCATCAGGTTAACCTGGCGCCGCGTACGGTACTGAATGTGAATGTACCCGACTTGCCACTGGATCAGATCCAGGGCATCCATGTAACCCGCCTGGGTCATCGCAGCCTGGCGGATAAACCGGTTAAATCAACCGATCCCCGGGGATTTGAGCGTTACTGGATTGCGGGTGTGGGTGAGGTGCTCGACCGGGAGCCGGGTACGGATTTTTTTGCTATCGAGCAGGGTTTTGTGTCTATTACACCGCTGCAGCTTGATATGACACAATACGATGGTATGGATAATCTGGGAAGCTGGCTTGAGGATATCCTGTGAATAGCGTCAGTCTCGAAGGCATTGGCATGACATCCCGCCGTACCCGGGACCGCCTGATTAATCGGTTGCGGGAGCAGGGCATTAGTGATGAGTCTGTGCTGGACGTGCTGAGAGAGACACCACGTCATATTTTTATCGATGAAGCTTTATCCCATCGTGCTTACGAAGATACAGCGTTACCGATTGGCTATAACCAGACCATATCCCAGCCTTATATAGTCGCCCATATGACGGAGTTATTGTTAGCGGATGGTCCCCGGCAACGGGTACTGGAAGTCGGTACCGGATCAGGTTATCAGACGGCGATTCTGGCACAGCTGGTGGGTCAGGTTTTTAGTGTCGAGCGCATTCGTCCCCTGCAGGAAAAAGCGCGCAAACGACTTCAGCTGCTCAAACTTCGTAATGTTCAACTGCTGCATACGGATGGTGGCATGGGCTGGCCTTCTAAAGCACCTTTTGATGGTATTCTGGTGACCGCTGCCCCCGAAGAGGTGCCTGAAGAATTACTCAACCAGCTGGCGGTTGGTGGCTGCCTGGTGATCCCGGTGGGCGGGATCAGTCAGCAGCTGAAAGTGATAAAAAAAGTCACTGAAGATAATATAATGACTGAAGTGGTTGAAGGTGTGAGGTTTGTACCGCTGCTCAGTGGCACGGTTCGTTAAGGGAGTGAGGAATGTCTTCAGTACGTACATGGCGTGATTATCTGGTTCTATCGGGAAAAGGGGTAATGATGGGGGCCGCAGATGCTGTGCCTGGTGTCTCCGGTGGTACTATTGCCTTTATGACTGGCATCTATGAAGAGCTGATCGCTTCGCTGCATCGTTGTGGCCCTGAAGCACTCAGGGTACTGACCCGTCAGGGTATCAAGGCCGCCTGGCAGCACATTAACGGCCCTTTTTTGCTGGCGCTGGTGGCGGGGATTTTGCTGAGCATTGCGGGTCTGGCCCGCGGTGTGCTCTATTTACTGCATACTTATCCTGAAATGCTCTGGTCGTTTTTCTTTGGCCTGATTCTGGCGTCCAGCTGGCTGGTTGTACAACATATAGATAACTGGCGCGGTAATGCGCTGACTGCTTTTGTCAGTGGAACGATTTTAGCTTATCTGATTACCTCGATTTCTCCGGCTGCCGTAGAGCCTACGCCGCTGCTGTTTTTTACTTCGGGCATGATTGCGATTTGCGCCATGATTCTGCCGGGCATTTCCGGCAGTTTTATTTTGTTATTGCTGGGTATGTATTCTCCCATACTGACGGCGGTTAAAGAGTTTGATTTGCTGGTGCTTTGTCTGTTTACGGGGGGCTGTGTGATTGGTTTGTTAAGTTTTGCGCGTGTACTAAACTGGATGTTTTCTTCGCACCGGGTCATAACGCTGGCGCTGCTGGGCGGCTTTATGCTGGGGTCGCTGAATAAAGTCTGGCCCTGGAAGTATACAACGGCTTATACCATTAATCGCCATGGTGAAGAAATTCCGCTGGTTCAGGAAAATATTCTACCGGGCAGTTATGAAGCCCTGACCGGTCAGAGTGCCTGGCTGGGCAGTGCGCTGATTCTGATGCTGCTGGGTATACTGCTGGTGATACTGATAACCCGAATTAACAGGCCTGCAGGGCAGTAGGGCGCTTGTGAAAAGGGGCGCAGGCTGGCTGGTATTGCTGATCATCCTGACCGCTGGCTGCTCCGGCGACCCGCGTGTGCCGGTAGCTGACCGCTCACGCCCTGAATCTGTACGTATTGCGAATGAATATACCGTACGACAAGGTGATACGCTCTATTCCATCGCCTGGCGTTATGGCCTGGACTATCGCGCTCTGGCGAGTATGAATCAGATCGACAGCCGGTATCAGATTTTTCCCGGACAAAAACTTCGGCTTAAACCTACCTCTATTGCGCGTACTTCAAAACCACAAATTTCAAAAAACGGTGTGCCTGTCGGGAGCCGGTCTGATACAAAAATAGTGACTCAGCGCACAGTAACTAAAAAAACTACAGCATCACCGGTAAAGAAACCGCCGGTCCTGCCGAAAAAGACTACTGCATCAAACACCGTGGCACCTGAAAAGCCCCGTCTGTTACCTCCCGCGTTGCCTTCAGGCCCTATCATCTGGCGCTGGCCGGGTCATGGACAGGTGATAGCCGCTTTTAAAACGCGCGGGAAAGTTAATAAGGGCATCAATCTGGCGGGTCGCAGGTCTGACCCTGTATTCGCTGCCGCAGCCGGACGGGTGGTTTTTGCCGGTAGTGGGCTTTTGGGCTACGGGAACTTGCTGATCATAGAGCATAGCCCGGAGTTCTTAAGTGCTTATGCCCATAACAGTCGCGTTTTAGTAAAAGAAAGTGATAAGGTTCAGGTGGGTGATAAAATAGCGGAAATGGGGAGCAGCGGCGCAGATCGTGTAATGCTTCATTTTGAAATTCGCCGTGATGGTAATCCGGTGAATCCACTCAAATATTTGCCAAAAAAAAATAAATAACAAAACGGCAATAGTACGACAGAATGCCTTCTGAGCGAGGGTTTTACAGGGGTTGGAAATGGTAAAGGTCGACAAGGGATACAAAAAAGGCGACTCGCTTCAACACACGGAGTCAGAAAACGTGTCGGTGCTGGCGGATGAAAAGTCTGAAAGTATCGCTGACACTGAAGATACAGATGATAACGTTAAAGATACGGACGATGTACCGAGCATCATCAGTAGCGGGCGGGGTCGCGGCAGCCTTGCCCATAATGATCTGCTGAATGCAAAATCACTGGATGCAACTCAGCTTTATTTAAATGAAATCGGGTTTTCACCCCTGTTAACGGCGGAAGAGGAAGTTTATTACTCCCGACGGTCGTTAAAGGGCGATGAAGCATCCCGTAAGCGCATGATTGAAAGCAACCTGCGACTGGTTGTTAAAATTGCCCGCCGTTACATCAATCGGGGTCTGACACTGCTGGACCTGATTGAGGAAGGCAACTTGGGTTTAATTCGTGCGGTTGAAAAATTTGATCCGGAGCGGGGGTTCAGGTTTTCTACCTATGCCACCTGGTGGATTCGCCAGACCATTGAACGTGCGATTATGAATCAGACACGGACTATTCGTCTGCCAATCCATGTGGTTAAAGAGCTGAACGTCTATTTGCGTGCAGCCCGTGAGCTGACGCAAAAACTGGACCATGAGCCAACAGCCGAAGATATTGCCAAACTGGTGGATAAGCCGGTTGCCAATGTTGAACGTATGCTGGGCCTGAACGAGCGTGTCAGTTCCGTGGACGTGCCTATGGGCCAGGACTCCGATAAATCATTGCTGGATACCATTCCTGATCAGGAAAGCCATGACCCTGAAACCCTGTTGCAGAAAACCAATATCAGCGGCAATTTGGATAAATGGCTGATGATGTTGCCTGAAAAACATTCTGAAGTGTTGGCACGTCGTTTTGGTTTACGGGGTTATGAGATGAGTACCCTGGAGGAGGTGGGCAGTGAAATTGGCCTGACCCGTGAACGTGTTCGTCAGATTCAGGTGGAAGCTTTGCGTAAGCTACGCGAGATCGTTGAGAAAAACGGCCTCAGTGGTGCTGACCTGCTGCAATAAGTATTAAGGTTAAGCATAAAAACCTCCCGGCGATTTATGCTTGCCCGGAGGTTTTTTGTTTAACAGGCTTTAATGCCACGATTTGTAGCTTACTACTTCTCCAGATATTTGATCTTTCCGGTGACAGTATCCCAGTCTGCGGCATCCGCCGGGGCCGGTTTTGGGCTGTTGATATTGGGCCAGATTTCGGACATCTGCTCGTTTATTTTAATAAAACCGAGCTGGTCGTCGCTGAGTTCGTCTTCATGAAAAATAGCCAGTACCGGGCACTCAGGTTCACAAAGTCCGCAGTCGATACACTCATCCGGGTGTATCACCAGCATGTTAGGGCCTTCATAAAAACAATCCACCGGACAAACATCCACACAGTCCGTGTACTTACAGCGAATACAGCTTTCAGTCACCACGTATGCCATGGTTCAGTCCCTCCTGCCTCTATTCTTACCGGGCATATTGCCCAGTATAGAACAGAGGCCGGTACTCAGTGGATTTCCTGTTTTAACTGGTAGATTAAATCCAGTGCCTGACGGGGACTGAGATTGTCTGCGTCCAGTTGCTCCAGTTTTGTGATTACCGGGTGAGGTGCGCTGTTAAACAGGTCATTTTGCAGCGGGGCGCTGGTTGGTTGCCTTTGCAGATCGGTTGTGGTGTCCTGCTCCAGCACAATGAGCTTTTCCCGCGCCTGATGGATCACATGGCGGGGAACCCCTGCCAGCTGAGCAACCTGTAAACCATAACTCTGGTTGGCAGGGCCATCCTGAACCTCATGCATAAATACAATATGGTCGTTATGTTCAACCGCGGTTAAATGCACGTTGGCAATACCACTGAGTTGTTCGGGCAACGTTGTCAGCTCAAAATAATGGGTGGCAAACAAGGTAAAGGCTTTTATGTCTTTAGCGAGATATTCAGCACAGGACCAGGCCAGTGAAAGACCATCAAAAGTGCTGGTGCCACGGCCGACTTCATCCATCAGTACCAGGCTGCGCTCAGTAGCATTATGCAAAATATTGGCGGTTTCTGTCATCTCAACCATAAAGGTTGAACGCCCGCCCGCCAGGTCATCGGATGAACCCATACGGGTGAAAATACGGTCCACAATGCCAATGGTGGCTGAATCTGCAGGTACATAACTGCCAATATGCGCAAGCAGGGTGATTAATGCCGTCTGACGCATATAGGTGGATTTACCGCCCATATTCGGGCCGGTAATCACCAGCATATGCTGGCTGTTATCCAGCGTTAGCTGATTGGCCACAAAAGGCTCATCCAATACTGCCTCCACCACAGGATGGCGACCGCCTGTAATGTGTAGTTGAGGCGCTTCGGTTAAAACCGGCGCATTATAGTTAAGCGTATCTGAGCGTTCGGCCATATTGCCCAGCACGTCCAATTCGGACAGTGCTGCGGCGCAATCTTGCAGGGCAGGTAGCTGTTCAGCCAGGGTTTCGATCAGGGCTTCATAGAGTGCTTTTTCACGTGCCAGGGCGCGACTTTTGGCTGACAGGGCTTTGTCTTCAAATTCTTTTAATTCGGGCGTGATAAAGCGTTCTGCATTTTTTAAGGTTTGGCGGCGGATATAATCTGCGGGTGCCTTGTCGGAGTTGGTGCGGCCAATTTCAATAAAATAGCCATGCACCCGGTTGTAACCCACTTTAAGGGTACTGATGCCGGTGCGTTCCCGCTCTCTGATTTCCATATCCAACAGGTAGTTACCCGCATTTTCGGAAAGGCCACGTAACTCGTCCAGCTCGGCATCGTAACCCGGTGCAATCACCCCGCCATCACGGATAATAACAGGGGGATTATCGATCACCGATTGTGCCAGTAAATCAGCCAGTGCCGGAAATTCACTGATACTGAGCGCCAGAGCCTGAGCGCGACCGGCATCTGTTGTCGCCAGTTGCTGTTGTAGTTCAGGCAGCATGGCCAGGGCGCCTTTTAAGCGTTCCAGATCCCGGGGACGTGCGGATCTTAAGGCGATACGGGCCAGAATCCGTTCCATATCACCAATGGGGCGCAGGGTTGTCTGAAGGTTTTCAAAGCGGTACTCCTCCCGGAGCCAGCGAATTACATCCTGACGGGCAAGCAAGTCATCCCGGTTACGCAGGGGCAGGTTGAGCCAGCGGCTTAGCATGCGGCTGCCCATGGGGGTTTTGCAGCGATCGATCACGGACATGAGGGTGTTTTCTTTGCCGCCTGAGAGGTTGATATCCAGCTCTAAATTTTTTCGGGTGGCGGCATCCAATACAACACTTTCACCACGCTGCTCAACTTGTATACGGCGTATATGGGGTAACTCAGTGCGCTGGGTGTCTTTGGCGTACTGCAACAGGCAACCTGCCGCGTTGATGGCCAGTGTCAGGTGATCACAGCCAAACCCACTTAAATCCTGCACGTTAAACTGCTTGCACAAGAGGCGAACTGCCGTTTCATGCTCAAAATGCCAGGGTGCCTGAGGGCGTAAGCCATTTTTCTGCGCTAAAAGTGTATCCAGATTGTTATCTTCACTGAAAAGAATTTCAGAAGGACGTAGCCGTTCAATCTCACTAAGCAGGGCTTCTTCGCCTTCGGCTTCAAGCAGACTGAAACGCCCTGAACTGATATCAACAATAGCGATGCCAAAAAGTGACTGCTGCCGGTTGATCGCAATCAGCAGGTTATCCCGTTGTTCGTCCAGCAGGGCTTCATCGCTAACGGTACCTGGTGTGACTATACGGGCAACCGCACGCTCAACGGGCCCTTTGCTGGTGGCCGGGTCACCAATTTGCTCACAAATAACAACAGATTCGCCTGCTCTGACAATTTTGGCAATATAAGCTTCAGCGGCGTGATAGGGCAGGCCCGCCATAGGAATCGGCTCGCCTGCCGATTTTCCCCGTGCAGTCAGAGAGATATCCAGTAACCGAGCTGCTTTTTTTGCATCGTCATAAAAAAGCTCGTAAAAATCCCCCATCCGGTAAAAAACTAACTGATCCGGGTGTTGTGATTTGATGCGCAGATACTGCTGCATCATAGGGGTGTGTTCTGCCTTGCCTGCTGTTTTTTTGCTCATTGAAGCTCTATTTTGTTGTTATAAAAACAAGTCGTTTGGTTTCGCGGTACGCATCCATTTATGTCTGTTGAATTTATGGTGTTTCCTGCGTATCTAAATGGGATAATCTGTAGGGCCATGCTGAATTTGGTAACAAACTGACTATAAAAAAGTTACACTTTTATAATTCAGCAAGCCTGGATACTTATCCATAAACGGGCACAGATACAGGCTTAGATGGCAGGTTTCAGACAGGTGATGCAGGTTACCAAATCAGCTGCTAAACCGCTATCCGTCAATACATAAAGCTCTGGATAGAAGCACCCGGATCCGGCGGCTCCGGATGTCAGTTCAGCATTCAAAAACAAGTGGTTGTGATGCCGCTCTCTCTAATCAATAAATTTTTATCTACTATGCGCTGAATTCGGCCGCACAGACAGGACGGTATGGAAAAAGAAAGCTTGCGAATCGGAAGGCAAATTCGGGATCTTCGTAAAGCCAAAGGGGTTACTCTGACCACCTTGGCAGAGAAAATTGGCCGTTCTGTGGGTTATGTCAGTCAGGTGGAGCGGGGTGTTTCCTCCTTACCTATCCCAACCCTTCAGGCGATCAGTGAAGTGCTGGGTGTGCAGATTAGCTGGTTTTTCCATACCGATAATGAAGCCCCTGCGGATGAGTTGAATTATGTTGTACGCAGTAATGCCCGCCGCAGTTTGAATTTTTCGGGCACAGGTATCCGGGAGGAACTGCTATCCCCTCGTCTGAGTGGTCAGCTACAGATGGTGCTGACAACCTTTGCACCCGGTGCCGGAAGTCAGGAATTCCGCGAGCGAAAAGGGGAAGAGGGCGGTCTGGTTCAGGCGGGTACGCTGGAACTGAATATTGGTGATAAACAGTTTTTACTTAAGGCGGGTGATAGCTTCACCCTGACCGGCGATGAGCCTCACCGGGTGCGTAACCCGTCTGCAGAAGCGGAAGCCGTTGTGTTCTGGAGTATTGCCGGTGGTGGTTATTAAACCAGCGAGAAAGGCTCGGCCTGGGCTTAAAAGAGCCTGACTGGTTTTGTGCGTTACATAAGATTTATTATGAAGGCTGGAGTCATTCTCGTACAAAAAATCTGCCTGAGTTGGTCGGGCTGGCTGATATTGTGGTAGGTGCGGTGGGGAAACCCGAACTGATTAAAGCTGACCGGATCAGGGGCGGTGCCGTAGTCGTGGATGCGGGTTGTCACGCAGGTGGTATCGGTGATATTGAAAAACCGGGCTTGAAGCGCGGGTGACTGCCTTAACCCCTGTCCCGGTGGCGTGGGACCTATGATGATTAATGCTCTGATCAGTCAAACACTGGACGCTGCCCAAAAGCGGGAGGCACCGGCGGTAAGTACCAGTTATATTGGGTAACTTATGCCCAAGGCCTGTATGTTCGGAGCCTTTCTCATTGAGCCCGGTTACGGTCGACAACTTTGCCGATGATGATACAATCAATTGCTCTGGCAGGGATCGCCGGTGCCGGGTTTGCCGTACCTGCTCCTGCTTGTGTTTGATAAAAAGTGCTAAGGATAGCTAAAATGAAGGCGCAGTCTGTTCCTGAAAAACAAGTCGTAATCCGCGATGCCGAATGGCGTATCCGGCGGCTATGCAGCTCGATATACATCAATCACAATCCTCTCTCACGCTTTGATTCACTCAGGCATGCTGCATATGGTTATTACCTGAGACAAGCTCTTATATTAATCAGTACAGTAATGTCTTTTGGAATACCTTGTCTTTCGTTAAATTGAACAGGGAAGCAGATTATGAAATCGTATGGGGTTTTAGGTACTTGATACCTGTCCTGGCGTTTAATCTGATAGCAAAATCCGGAAATTATGAACAGGCGGTGAAAGCGGCCGACCAGCGTATTGGTAAACTTGAGACGCTAAAACAGCGCCAGAGTTGTTCTGTTATGTCTGACAATCAAAAAACAGTCGCTGTCAATGAGATGACTAATAAGCTGACTGAGTTAAGTGAGTTGCATAAGAATGACCAGCTTGACGATGCTGAATACGGTGCAGCAAAACGTCAGGTTCTTGGGCTTTAATTGAGAATAATAATGAAGCTTTGCGTGAAAAAGCGATCATAATGGGCGCGGATGCTGTGATGGATGTGCGTTATGCCAGCGGTGTTGGTCTGACGACCTGGGGTTATATGGATGCTAATGGTAGCGCTGTAAAGTTGGCTGATTAAGAGCTTTTCCTGATGTAATCACTTGATGCGTCATACCAAAATTTCAAGATAAAGAGTGTATTGTATGCCCCGGATTTTCATGCTGTGCGTGAGAGTCCGAATCTTGCTGGTGCCTTTGCTAGCAGTCTGTTCTAAAGCTATTGATAGGGAGGTCGCACAATGAAGTGGGCGTTTATTGATTATGAGAACATCGGGTGTCTGAGTAAAGTCGATCTTGAGGCTTACAGCAAAGTGCTTTTATTTCTTGGTGCGCAGCAGCCAAAAATTGATTTTGGCGATAAAAAATATGATGCGCCCATTGAATTTTTGGTGGTTCAGGTGAAGGCAAGCCAGGCAAATAACTTAGATTTTCATTTGTCGTATTACCTGGGAAAATACGATAGCGAAACACCATCAGAGGTGGGTTTTGAAATAATCAGTAACGATAATGGCTTTGCGCCGCTTATCGCCCACGTTAAGCAGAATGGCAGAACCTGTAAACAGGTAAAAGTGCCATTGACCTCTGCAGAACAAAATCGTTTGGTCAGTTTGCTCACATCAAGGCCTGTAGATAAACGCCCGAAAAAAGTCACCAGTCTCAGAAACCATATAGCGACCCAGATGGGCATACAGGGAAATGAGGTGGCAATACAAAATCATGTAAACCGACTGGTTAACGCAAAACTGATCAAAGTGTCCGGTGAAGACATCAATTACAATTGGTAGCTCGTTGTTCCGCCTGAAAACCTGACTAAAACCCGAAATTTCTTTTGACATCGGGTTTAAGGTATAAATGTTATGGTATAACATTGCTATAATATGTTGCTAATCGGGGGTTGTTGATGAAAGTCTCAGGTGTTGTGTTGTTATCACTGGTTGCGCCACTGGCGATTGCTGAAGGGTTTGAGCGTCAGCATGAACGTCATGAGCATGGTGCAGCCAGCATGGCGGTTGTGCTTGAAGGAAAAACGCTGCAAATCAGGATTGAAAGTCCGGCGGCCAATATTGTGGGCTTTGAGCATGCCCCTTCAAATGCTCAGCAGAAACAGGCACTGCTTAATGCAATGGATCAACTGGGAAAGCCGGAGCAGTTTCTGAGCCTGCCAGACAAGGCGGCTTGTATGCTGGAGCAGTTAAGCGTGAGTCAATCGTTGTTTGCTAATGCAGAACACGAAGAACACGAAGAACACGAAGAACACGAAGCAACATATGAGAATGGCCACAGTGAGTTTGAGCTGCAATACCAGTTTCATTGTGTGCATCCGAAATTACTGCGTGAATTGTCCGTGGAGTTGTTCCAGTATTACCCCGGTATGGAAACGCTGGAGGTTCAGCTGATTGGGCCTGCAGGGCAGCGTTATAAAGAATTGGATACACTTAACCGACAAGTTATCTTTTAATCCGGAGTTTGTTCATGTCCTCGCCCGTTATTGAGCTGGATAAGGTTGAATTCAGCTGGCAGGCAGGCCAGCCGGTTCTTGATATACCTGCACTCAGGATCATGGCAGGGGAGCGGGTCTTTTTAAAAGGGCCTTCCGGTAGCGGTAAGAGCAGCCTGCTTAATCTCATCAGTGGTATCCAGACGCCTCTGGCAGGTGAGGTGCGCCTGCTGGGAGAGGTGATTAATCATTATGGCAATGTCTGGCGTGATTGTTTTCGGGCGGACCATATTGGTCTGATCTTTCAGCAGTTTAACTTGCTGCCTTATTTGTCAGTAAAAGAGAATGTGATACTGCCCTGTCATTTCTCACAACAGAGAAGGCAGCGCAGTATTGACCGCTATGGATCGCCCGAGGCTGCCGCTTTACAGCTGTTAAGCCATCTGGGTATGGCCAGTAACATGCTGTTAACGCGATCAGTCAATGAGCTCAGTATTGGTCAGCAGCAGCGGGTGGCGGCTGCCCGCGCATTAATCGGTAGTCCTGAACTGGTGATTGCGGATGAGCCGACTTCAGCCCTGGACACTGATATGCGGTCGGTTTTTATCCGTCTGTTAATTCAGGAATGTGAGCAGGCGGGTAGTACACTGGTCTTTGTCAGCCATGATGAAACACTGGTTGATCACTTTAGTCGGCAGATACTGCTGTCTGATATTAATAAGGCAGTGTTGCCGTCATGAAGACAATTTTTATCCTGGCATTAAAAAGCCTGAATAACAGACGCCTCACGGTCATTATGACAGTGCTTTCCATTGCGGTGAGTGTGGCGCTGCTTATCGGTGTAGAGAAAGTCAGAACCGGTACAAAGCAGAGTTTTAACAGCACAATTTCTGGTACTGATCTTATCGTGGGCGCGCGTTCGGGCTCAGTCCAGATGTTACTTTACTCGGTTTTTCGCATCGGCAATGCCACTAATAATATAAGCTGGAAAAGCTATCAGGAACTTGCCGGTCACCGACAGGTTGACTGGACAATTCCTATCTCCCTGGGGGATTCACACCGTGGTTATCGGGTACTGGGCACAACCGGTGACTATTTCAAACATTACCGTTACGGACGTGATCGGGCGCTGACGTTTGGTGCCGGTCAGCCCTTTAATCACCTGCATGATGTTGTACTGGGTGCCGCTGTAGCCGACAAACTGGGTTATCAGCTCGGACAAAAAGTGGTCATCGCACACGGTATCGGCAGTACCAGTTTTACTAAGCATGACGATCAGCCCTTTACCGTGGTGGGTATTCTTAAGCCGACCGGAACGCCGCTGGATCAAACGCTGCATGTTAGTCTGCAGGCGATTGAAGCGATCCATATTGACTGGCAGGCCGGTGCTTACCTGAAGGGCTCCGGCGGAAAAACGCCACTTGCCGAACGGGTTTTACAGCCAAAAGAAATTACTGCGGTACTGGTGGGGTTAAAATCAAAAATGGCTACCTTTCAGCTGCAACGTGCCATCAATAACTACCGTAAAGAACCCTTGCAGGCTATTTTGCCGGGTGTTGCCTTGCAACAGTTATGGGAGATGATCAGCATTGCTGAAAATGCACTGCTTATTATCTCAGTTTTTGTTGTGGTGACCGGGTTGTTTGGTATGTTGACGGTCTTACTCACCAGTTTAAATGAACGGCGGCGTGAAATGGCCATCTTACGCTCTATCGGGGCCAGGCCCTGGCAGCTATGCCTGTTACTGGTACTTGAAAGCGGGGGGTTAACCCTTTGTGGTGTACTGTCTGGAATGATTTTTATTTATGGCGGGCTGAGCGCGGCTTTGCCGCTGCTGGAAAGCCACTTTGGCCTGTTTATCGAAGTTGGTTTTCCGGGGTTATACGAACTTAAACTGCTGGCTATGATTGTACTGGCGGGGCTGCTCTCCGGCCTCGTTCCAGGTTACCGCGCTTACCGGTATAGTGTTGCTGACGGGATGACGGTACGCCTTTAGCTTTTGTGATGAAATCTGGAAACTGACACAATGAACAGAATTTTTTATATTTTCGCGCTGCTGGTGGTTATGGTCGCTGCCCCTGTATACGCTGAAACGGCCGGTACAGAAACCGTGAATGGTGAGGCTGTGGAAGCACTGGAGTGGGATGCGCTGATGCCCGCAGACTATTTTCCGGAGCAGTCGTTTGACAGTAGTCGGCTTGATTCACTGGGTGATGATGATCCACAGGCTGAAATTCAGCTTCAAACCATGATGAGTGCTTTAAGTTCTGCCCCGGTTGTTGCGGAAATGCATGGGAAAATGGTGCGTATGCCCGGCTTTGTTGTACCGCTGACGGCAGAAGGGCAGAATGTGACGGAGTTTTTCCTGGTTCCTTATTTTGGTGCCTGCATTCATGTGCCTCCACCGCCGTCTAATCAAATGTTGCACGTCACCTTCGAACCCGGCATCAAAATTGAGCATCTCTATGATGCAATCTGGGTAACCGGTAAGCTAAAGGTTGAAAAGGTTGCACATGAGCTGGGCACCGCAGGCTATAAGCTGGATGCCTTTATTATTGAGCCTTATGAAGAGTAAGCGGGTTGCTGCTGAACCCCTCCCTGTCAGGGTCGTTGTTGATAACGCTGCCGACAGTGATGCGCTCAATTTTTCAGGCAGGGGTTGCCGGAACAAGTGCAAGTGCGCTCAGGCACGATTGTTCCCTCTCTTCGGCCACGGGCATCGCCTTAAGTGATTGAGTGCCGTTAAGAATCAGCGAAAGCTTAAATCACAAACAGCTTTGGCAAGTGCTTGCGATTTAAATCGAAAGCACACATTTTCACGGACTGATATGGCGGGGATAGAGGGATTCGAACCCCCGACCTGCCCCTTAGGAGGGGGCCGCTCTATCCAGCTGAGCTATATCCCCGCAGATGCGGTAGTGCTTTTATGGATGCGCCAAACCCGGGTGCTTACACTCCCCCTGGCCTGTCCCCCGGAAAGGGAGCGCTCTACTCGACTGAGCTGCCGGTACCTGACATACCAGTCTGATTGGTCGGGTAATCTTCTAAAGCGGGCAGAATTCTAACGTTTCTAACGCCCGGAGTCACGGGGAACTTTTGATAAATCAGGCTTTTCCAATGCGGCTTTGTGCCCGGTAGTGTCCGGCAGAACCTTTGTCGTTGTAGAGGCGATCTTTGGTGTGTCGTCCGCTGATGATAGAAAGAAGCTGTTCGATGTTTTTCAGGCCGCGGCTGGTGATCTGGCCGTTGATCTGATTTTTATCCTGCAGGGATTTCAGCTTCTGTTGCAGCTTTTCCCAGGAGGCGGTCAGGATGAGCTGTGCTGCTGCGGGGGCAGTGCTGATCAGTTGAGCGACCCCTTCTCCTGTCGCTTCATAACCCAGGCGTTGCAGTAAATCTGTACGGGCGCGGTTGAGTTCAAGGTATTGTTCAAGCGCGGCTTGCTTACGGTCTGTATTTTCCTGGATCTGATCCGGGGCGCGCTGGCTCAGGGCATCACGCTCTGCATCGAGTAACCTTTCCAGTTGCTCCAGCATAGTAATGCCCTGCGTTAGCTGGGCATTAAATTGTTTAAGATCTTCCGTATTCATACAGATTCAGGGTTAACCCAGCAGTTTATCAAAGCGAAGCATCCCTTCTGCAACTTTTTGGCTGTTGATCTGATACGTGCCATTTTCAATTTCGGCTTTAAGCTGCTCAACACGCTCACTGTCCACATCCGGGATATTCGCATCTGATTGTTCTGCGCGTAAAAGCGCTTTAGCGGTGTCGCTAAGTTTAACGGTATCACCCGGGCTGGACGGTATATTGTCGCGTGTACCACTCTCTTTACCGTTAACGGCAGTATGAGTGGTTTCCGCTGCTTTGCCGCGGGCATTTGTCATCGGTGATGATGACAAGCCCGTGAAGTCAATAACCATTTGTCCAATCCTCACTACGTGTTATGTCTTAATTGTCGGCTATCGGGAATGAAACTTTAGATAAAAATATGAATTCATCAATATTATAGCAGTGTGGGTTGGCGCGAGCTATCAGGGGGTGCGCACAAGGCCGGGCGCGATGACAACGGCTTTAATCGTGCGGCCGGATTTCTCATTACGAACGGATATTTGCTGCCGTTTTTTGCCGCTTTGCAGGGCGGCACCTGCGGTACGGATTACAAGCCCGCCTCTGCGTGCTTCGATGATTACAGAATCTCCTTTGTTAATCAGTGTGGCGGCCGTCAGCATTGAGCTCTTTATAACCTGGCCTGCCTTAATGTTGCGTTTGGCAGCCTTACCGATAAGGAAGCGGGTGTCAGAAAAATAACTTTGTTGCAGGTTAGCCGTATCTCTTTGGGCTATTCTTAAGTGCCGGTGGCGAATTATCTGGCCTTTGGAAAGCAGGTTGTCCGCGATAATCACGGGTTTGATGAGCCTGACACTGGCACCCAGATAGAGTTGCCAGCGCGGCTTTGAACACCCTGCACGGAGGCTCACCCGGCCTCCCCGGGTGTTTTTGGTACTGAATTGCACGGGGCTGTTACACCTGGCAAGTTTTACCCGGGAGCTTAGAGGCTTTAAGTTGATCTCTGCCTGTGCTCCGGGGTTTGTTTGTTGGTAGTGTTTTAATAAAAAAGCAGAAGCGTCTGCCGCCAGTTGCTCAGTTGTTGTCATCGCATTAACAGAAGTTGATGCGAAAAACGTGGTCAGCAGCAAAAGTCGTGTTAAATTACGTTTAATCAATGCGATGTCCTGGGTGAGCAGGCTATTATTAAGGTTAAACAATTTCCACGGGATTGAAAGATCATGTCAGGTATCCTAGATAGTGTAAACCTGAGAACCCAGATGGTTGGGCAGAACCGAATGGAGTTGCTTTTATTCGGTTTGGAAACTGACCAGCGGTTTGGCATTAATGTATTTAAGGTACGCGAAGTCTTGCAGTGCCCTGACCTGACCGAAGTGCCGCGACAAACCTCGGCGATTAAGGGGATGGCGCATATTCGCGGTGAAACTATTCCTGTACTTGACCTTTCAGAGGCTATCGGGCGAAACGCGATCCCGACAGACGAGCGCCCGCAGAGCTTTCTGATCGTTGTTGAGTATAACCGGCGCATACTTGCTTTTCTGGTGCGCAGGGTTGACCGTATTTTGAATACCCAATGGGATCAGATTATTGCGCCGCCGGCAGAAATCGGCGTTGAAAATTATCTGACGGCCATCCTTGAGCATGAAGGTAAGCTGGTCGAAATTATCGATGTAGAACAGATACTGGCCGATCTTTACCCGGCCCCCACCGATGTGAGCCATGATGTGGCTGATGATAAGGTGCGCGAACAGGCTACCCAGCATCAGGTGTTAATTGTAGATGACTCTTCTGTTGCCCGTAATCAGATGAGGCGCAGCCTGGAGGGACTGGGGCTTAAAGTAACCTCTGCTAATAATGGACGTATCGCCTGGGGGTTACTGGAGGGTCTTCTGAGTAAAGGCCTGGATCCGGTTGATGTTTTTCTGATGGTGGTGTCGGATATTGAGATGCCAGAAATGGATGGTTATACGCTGACATCCATGATTCGTGAAGATGAGCGTACCAGGAATCTGCATGTGGTTTTGCATACGTCGTTGTCCGGTGGTTTTAACGTGTCTATGGTTAAAAAAGTCGGTGCGAATGGTTTTCTTGCGAAATTTGATCCGAACGAACTGGCTGCCGTGGTAGTAAAACGGATCAGACAAATCGAGAGTGGTGTCTGAATCTGTGAATAAAGATGCGCTGCGTAACCCGGTGACAAGGCACAGCTTCTCTATCACTGAGCAGGAGTTCACCCGGTTCAGCCGTTTTCTGGAAGAAACCTGTGGTATTTTGCTGGCAAGTCATAAACAGTATCTTGTGCAAAGTCGGCTTGGGCGCATTATGCAGGAGCAGGGCTGTGATAACCTTAATCAGCTGGTGGACAGGCTTTCATCGCCGCCGGGCAGGTCTCTGAAAGAAGACGTTATCGATGCGATGACCACTAATGAAACTTTATGGTTTCGTGATACACATCCCTTTGAAATTTTACATCACCGGATACTTAAAGATTTGTCTGCCCCGAATCCGGCCGCCCGGCTTCGTATCTGGTCTGCTGCCTGTTCGACAGGACAGGAGCCTTACTCCGTCAGCATGGTGCTGGACGAGTTTCGACAGGCTAATCCTCAGTGGCGCGGTTCGGCTGATATTGTTGCTACAGATATTTCGACGGACGTGTTATCCCGTGCAAAAAGTGGCCTTTATGAAATGCTTGCCATCGGGCGTGGTTTGTCCAAAGCGCGTTTGGTGCGCTATTTTGACGAGCGTAATGATGGTTGCTGGGCCGTTAAGCCGCCGATAAAGTCAAAAGTTCAGTTTCGCAGTCTGAATCTGCTGGGCACTTATAGCAGCCTGGGCCAGTTTGATGTGATCTTTTGTCGTAATGTACTGATCTATTTCTCTAACGATCTTAAGTTAGAAATTCTCCGTAAAATGCACAAATCACTGAAGCCTGGCGGTTATTTATTGCTGGGTGCTTCAGAATCCATTTCCGAGCTTGGCGACTGCTTCAGAATGATTCACTGCCGCCCGGGCATCATCTATCAGGCGATCTGATAGCCATTGCCGCCTGGCGGCAACCGGGCGGTACAGGCTTGCCGCTCCGGCCTGATTTATCTCTTTGTTATCTTTTAACTTATTGTAAATAAATAAAAAATATTTATTGGCCTCTATTTTGCTTTTTATTTCTGTAGTTAATGAACAGAGGTAATTTGCGATGGCGGTCAGTTTTGACAATGCACTTGGAATTCACGATGACGCGATGCTGTTTCGGGCGCGCCGTGCCGAAGTGATCGCCAATAATATTGCGAATGCAGATACGCCCAACTACCAGGCACGCGATGTTGACTTTAAGCGTGTGCTGGCAGGTGTGACCGGAGAGCCGGTATTGAAGGTGGCGGCAACCCATAGCGACCATCAGACCGGGTTTGTTAACCCTGAAATGGCCGCCGATATGATGTACCGGATTCCTAACCAGGCCGCAGTGGATGGCAATACGGTTGAGGTGCAGGAGGAGATGGCACGCTATACGGAAAATTCTCTGGCATTTCAGTCCTCCTTCACGTTTCTCGATAAAAAATTTAAAGGCCTGATGACAGCCATTAAAGGTGACTAACGATGTCTTTGAGTAATGTATTTAGTATTGCCGGTTCGGCCATGAACGCACAGACCATTCGTCTGAACACAACGGCCAGTAACCTGGCCAATGCGGAAAGTATCAGCTCGAGTGTTGATGAAACCTACCGTGCCCGCAAACCGGTTTTTTCTTTAAAAGATGCTGAAGGCGGGCTTGAGGCACCTTTTTCGCAGAATGATGTGGCACAGGCTCAGGGTGTTGAAGTGCTGGGCATAGTGGAAAGTGAAGCGCCGCTGCGCCAGGAGTATAACCCCAATCACCCCATGGCGGATGACAAAGGTTATGTGTACTACCCGAACGTTAACGTGGTGGAGGAAATGGCGGATATGATTTCTGCCTCACGTTCCTTCCAGATCAATGCTGAAATTATGAATACGGCCAAACAGATGGTCCAGAGAACCTTGTCTTTAGGGCAGTAACTGATAATGAAATTTGAGGGTATAAGCCATGGCTGACATTAATGGCGTAAACCAGAGTGCAAACTTATTTAGCCAGATTAATCAGCAGAACCAGGACAGTTCAACAACGGCAGCAGATTCTGCCGCAGCAGACAGCAGTAAGATGTTTATGGAACTGATGATTGCCCAGCTGAAAAATCAGAGTCCGACCAGTCCGGCTGATACCAATGATTTCATGCAACAAATTTCCAGCATGAGCTCGGTGGAAAGTATTACTAATCTGAGCACGACGATGGAACAGCTGAGCAGCTCACTGATGACCAGTCAGACTGCGTTGCAGGCCTCTTCAATGGTCGGGCAAAAAGCCTTTGTCAGTACAGATACCGGGGTGTTGTCTGAATCAGGCCCGGTGCAGGGTGTGGTATCACTGCCGACCAGCGCATCAGATGTACGGGTTTCCGTTTATGACGGTGCCGGTACCCTGGTGGACACTGTGCAGATGGGCGCTAAAGCGGCCGGGGATCATAATTTTGAGTGGCAGGGCGGGGATCTTCCGGCGGGAGATTATCGCCTGGTGGCTGAAGCGCAGACAGGTGATGTCTACGAAGTGGCCCAGAGTTTTATAGGTTATACCGTGAACAGCGTCACCCTTGGCCAGAACGGCATTGGTATGGCGATCAACACCGATGCCGGATCTGTTGGCATTAATGATGTTAAACAGCTGGGTAAAGGCTAGGAGAGAATCATGGCAGGTTTTAATACAGCCGTCACAGGTTTAAAAGCGGCACAGACCGATCTGGACGTAACCGGTAACAACATTGCGAATGCCAGTACCGTTGGCTTTAAGTCATCCCGGACGGAGTTTGGGGATATTTATGCCACAGCGGTGGTGGGGGCGGGTTCTGCAAACGTAGCAGGCTCGGGTGTCACTGTGTCTGATATTGCGCAGGATTTTAAAGCCGGGACGATCGAATTCACCAATAATAACCTGGATCTTGCTATCAATGGTTCGGGCTTCTTCCAGCTTGATGATGGTCAGGGTAATGCTACTTATAGTCGCGGGGGCGCTTTTGAGCTGGATAAAGATGGCTATATCGTTTCAAAAAATGGCAAATACCTGCAGGGCTTTGGACTGGATGAGCAGGGCAATCAATTGCCCATTGGTGATCTGGCGGTAACTCAGAAAGAAAGTCAGCCAAAAGCTACGGAAGATATTAGCCTGGCGTTTAATATTGACTCGCGTGATGATGCAGAAGTCCTGTTACAGCCTTATAGCAAAGACCAGCCTGCTTCGCTGTCATACAGTACCACGGTGCAGACGTTTGACAGTCTGGGTAATGAGCATACCATCAAATATGATTTTGTTGAGCAGCCCGCCCACAGGGAAGTGCAGTCGATTGCCTTTTCGGATGCTGATTATGCCGCGGTTGTTGATGCTGATGCTAATGGCCTGCCTGATGCGAATATCAATATATCGAGTGCTGAAGTAAATTTGACCGTTTTGCAGAAATCCTTGGGTCTGCAGCCGGAGTTTGGCAATGTCGGTGAGGTAAAAGGCCTGACTTTGAGCGCACTGACCGGCACAACGGCAGCTGAAACCCTTACGATTGATTTTGGCATTGGAACGGTTGATATTACCGGTATTGATAACAGCGCCCCTGCATATACAACAGGTGTGCTGTCAGCCTCTCTGCTGAATAGCTACGAAGCAACTATTATGGCCGGTTACAATGACCTGGCACCGGTTGCTACCGGTATTTCTCCTAAGTTATTAGGGGTTGCGGTTGATCCACAGGCTGACGGTACCAGCACGATTATTTTTCAGTTTGATAACAGCGCCGGTTCGCCAGCCTCCATTGATATTTTAAACGGTGCAGCGTCAATTGCTTCGTCCCCGGTAGGTACAGTAACGGGCTGGGAGTTAAGTGATACGCTGGATGTCGGTGCTCAAATTTCAACGTTAATGACCTCCGACCCGCGCATAGCACAGATTCGGTTTGAAGAGGGAGTTACGGTACAAAACAACATGCAAATTCGCTTTAATGCTGATGCTACGGATGTTGAGGATGTGCAAATCAGGGAAGCGGGAACGAATGCGCTGAGAACAGATCTGGCCGTTACAGCCTCAACTCTGGATGCGAATGAAGTGCATACTTATTCGTTTAACAGCGCTGCTTTTGATTCCAATGGTTTAGTTAGCGACTACACCATTAAAATAGGCGGGGTTACGATACCGCTGAATAAATTTGCGTCTGTGTCTGATGTGTCCGATACCATTACGTCGTATCAGCAGGTTATCCTTGATGCCAACCCCAGCCTTGAAGCCGTTACTTTTAATGCCGGTAATCAGCTTGATATAACCTTTAAGCCAGAGCTGGGTAATGTGAATGATGCCACTGAGCTGGAAATTGACCTGGGAACGGAACCATCGCCGAACCTGATGAACCGTACTGCCATTGTGGAAGGGGATAGCAGTTACCAGGGGGTCTACCGGATGTATGCCTACCTGAATGGTACGGAATTACTGAATACGGGCAAAGATGTGGATCCGGGATCGGCTAACTTTATTGCTTATGGCGATAAGGCCAATCCGGCTGAGCCCGGACCAATATTAATTAAATTCAGCTCCACCAACGGTCTGCTATCAGAAGTGAACGGCGTTTCGGTTGTGCCTGGCTCAGCGGCACCAGCTGTGACTATTGTGGGTGCTGATCCTGCTAACCCGACAACAGAAATCTCGTTGGATTTGACTGGTACAACTCAGTTTGCATCGGCCTCTATTGTTAAATCCAGTGCTCAGGACGGGTATACCAAAGGGGATCTGGTGGGTGTGACATTCAGTGAAACGGGTGACATGGTTGCCAGTTTCTCGAACGGCCAGCAGCAGTCATTGGGTATTGTTGCTGTTGCCAGCTTTGAAAACCAGTCGGGTTTACAGCCCTCAGGTGATACCGAGTGGACGGCCACGCTGACATCCGGTGATGCAATTCTTAACCCGCCGGGCACCGGTTTAAATGGTTCCCTGAGATCGGCCGCACTGGAGCAGTCAAACGTGGATCTTTCGGCAGAGCTGGTAGCGCTTATAGAAGCGCAGCGAAACTTCCAGGCCAACTCTAAAACGCTGGAAACCCTGAATACGGTGACGCAGTCTATCCTTCAGATCTGATGCCTTACTCTTTATAAAAAGACGGATAAAAAGGGGGCCTGCACGGTTCCCTTTTTTTTTTGGCATGGCCTTTGCTGTCTGCTTAGGGTGTACCCGTTAAGCGGCAACCTTAAAAGAGTCAGGATCAGATTATGGATAAAGTGCTTTATATCGGTATGACCGGTGCCCGGGAGACTATGCTGGCCCAGCAGGCGCATGCCAATAATCTGGCCAATGCAACAACAACTGGTTTTAAAGCCGATATGGCCCAGGCTCGCGCTATGCCGGTGTTTGGTGAAGGGCTGCCCTCGCGGGTTTATGCTATGACCGAACGGCCTGCCACTAATATGGATTCAGGTACCCTGGTTGAAACCGGCCGCCAACTGGATATAGCCATTCAGGGTGAAGGCTGGATTGCGGTGCGCACACCCGAGGGCAAAGAAGCTTATACCCGCGGCGGAGAGCTGCAGATTGATGCCTTTGGCCGGTTGCTGACCGGCAGTGGTTTGCCGGTAATCGGCAACGGCGGTGAACCTGTTGTATTGCCGCCGATAGAACAAATTGATATTGCCAATGACGGTGGTATTACCGTCAGACCCCAGGGTGAAGGTGCAACGGATCTGATACTGGTTGACAGCATTAAGCTGGTAAAACCTGAAGTCGGCACTTTGTTCAAAGGTGCGGATGGCCTGATGCGAACGGATAACCAGCTGCCTTTACCGGCAGCGCCGGATACACAGATTCGTTCCGGTTATCTGGAGTCCAGTAATGTTAATGGTGTACATGAACTGACCAGCATGATTACGCTGGCCCGTCAGTTTGAAATGCAGATAAAAATGATGAAAACCGCCGAGGAAAACTCCAGTGCGGCGACACAAATTTTAAAATTGAGCTGATACTGGCGTCTGGCCGGGAGAATTAAATATGCATGGTGCACTTTTTGTAGCAAAAACAGGACTCAGTGCGCAGGACACCGCGCTTAAGGTTGTTTCTAACAACCTGGCCAACGTATCAACCATTGGCTTTAAAAAAGATCGCCCGGTTTTTGAAGATTTGCTTTATCAGGTACGCCGCCAGCCAGGTGCCCAGTCTGCGGAAGCCTCTCAGCTACCTTCAGGTTTGCAGGTGGGTAGTGGTGTGAAAACCGTTGGTACCCAGAAGCTGTTTCAGAACGGCGATCTGGAAATTACCGAAGAGTCTTTTGATCTGGCGATTAACGGTCGGGGCTTTTTTCAGGTTACCACACCTAATGGCGATGTGGGTTATACACGCAGTGGTCAGTTTCATTTGAGTGCCGACAGTGAGCTGGTTACCGCAGAAGGCTATCTGGTTGAACCGGCTATTACGTTACCGACTGAAGTCACCAGCTTTACTGTGGGTGTGGATGGTATGGTGACTGTTACCACGGCAGGGAATGTGACGGGCACCCAGATCGGACAGTTGCAGCTGGCTGACTTTGTAAACCCTGCAGGTTTGCTGGCGATTGGTCAGAACCTGTATATGGAAACCCCAGCCAGCGGTGCACCGGCCATTAATAATCCGGGTGAGGCAGGCAGTGGTATTGTTAAGCAGGGTGCGCTGGAAACCTCCAACGTGAACTCGGTGGAAGAGCTGGTGACGATGATCACGACCCAGCGGGCTTATGAGATGAATTCCAAGGTTATCTCGACGGCCGATGAGATGCTTTCTTATGTATCCCAGCAACTTTAATCACTGAATAGAGCAGGTGAAAGCAATGAATAGCAGGGCGAAATTACTTATAGCCTTAGGCGTCGTTCTGTCGCTGACCGGCTGTGTGGATAAAGTGGCAAAGCCGGATAACCCTTATTACGCGCCGGTGCAGCCACAATCATTGCAGTCGGTACGCCCTGTGACCGGTTCCATTTACAGCAACGCAACCAGCCGTGATATTTACGGTGACGGTCGTGCAACGCGCCTTGGGGATATTATTACGGTTGTATTAACCGAAAGCACCCAGTCATCTAAAAGTGCCAAAACATCGGTGGATAAGTCGAACCAGTTTAACCTGCCGCAACCCACTATTATGGGACATGGTCTGAGTGTGTTGGGTAAGCCGGTCAGTGCGGCAATGACAGAGTCGAGTACTGAATTTGAAGGTCAGGGTAAATCAGATATGGGCAATAGTCTCAGCGGTAATATTACCGTGACTGTACATGCGGTACTACCCAACGGCACTCTGGTGGTCAGGGGTGAAAAGTGGCTGACCCTGAACCAGGGCGATGAATATATTCGTGTCAGCGGGCTGGTCCGGCCTCAGGATATTGCTCAGGACAATACCGTTATTTCAACCAAACTGGCGGACGCGCGTATTGAATATGCCGGTAACGGTGCGGTTCACGATTCCAATACAACCGGATGGCTGGCGAAATTTTTCCTCAGCCCGCTCTGGCCCCTGTGAGGAGAATAACAATGAAAACCTGGCTATCGACTTTGTTGCTGCTCTGTTTTATTTCCCCCCTGACCCAGGCTGACCGGCTGAAGGATATGGTAAGTATTGCCGGAGTGCGCAGTAACCAGCTGGTGGGTTATGGTCTGGTGGTCGGGCTGGATGGCACCGGTGACAAGACCAGTTTCACCTCTCAGACATTTCGTAACATGCTGAATAATTTTGGCCTGGTCTTACCGGCGGGCACAGACCCTAAATCTAAAAACATTGCAGCGGTGGCTATCCATGCGGATTTGCCTGCGTTTTCAAAGCCAGGTCAGAGCATTGATGTAACGGTGTCTGCGCTGGGTAATGCCAAAAGCCTCAGGGGTGGCACTTTGCTGATGAGCACCCTGAAAGGCGCTGATAACCAGGTTTATGCGGTTGCCCAGGGCAACCTGGTGGTATCTGGCTTTGGGGTGCAGGGTGCAGATGGTTCAAAACTATCCCTCAATGTACCCAGTGTTGGCCGTATTCCTAACGGTGCAACGGTTGAGCGTTCGGTGCCTAATGCGTTTGCACAAGGCGACAGTATGGTGCTGAACCTGAATTATCCTGATTTCACCACGGCTCGCCGGGTGTCTGAACAGATCAATGGTTTGTTGGGTGAAGGGGTTGCCAGTGCCCTGGACGCAACGTCTATCCGTGTACGTGCACCCCGCGATCCGGCACAGCGGGTCTCGTTTGCCTCGGTATTGGAAAACATACAGGTGATACCTGCAAAAGAAGTGGCTAAAGTGATTATTAACTCCCGTACCGGCACGATAGTGATCGGGCAGGATGTACGGGTATCACCCGTCGCGATCACCCATGGCGGGCTTACGGTGGCGATTACGGAAAACCCGAATGTTAATCAGCCTGCACCTTTAGGACAGGGTCAAACCGTTATTACACCCAGAACCGGCATTGAAGTAGATGAAGGCTCGGGTCATATGTTCCGGTTTGCCCCCGGTACTAATTTGCAGGATATCGTCGAAGCGGTTAACCAGGTGGGCGCGGCACCGGGTGACCTGATGGCGATACTGGAAGCCCTGAAGCAGACCGGTGCACTTAAAGCCGAACTGATAGTGATCTGATAATGAACATTAAACCTGCCAGCGGTCAGCACAGCGCACTTTACACTGAGCTGAACGCGCTGAATAAGATTCGCCAGACGGCAAAAGATGATCAGCCGATGGCTTTGCGCCAGGCGGCTCAGCAGTTTGAGCAGGTTTTTATGTCCATGCTGATGAAAAGCATGCGCGAAGCTAATAAAAGTTTTGGTGAGGATAACTTTCTTAACAGCAGCCAGGTGCAGTTTTATGAAGAAATGCTGGATAGCCAGATGACCCTGGAGCTGGCGCAAAGCGGTGGTATGGGGCTGGCCGATGTGCTGGTCAAACAACTGAGCCGCCAGGATAACTCAGTGCAGAGCCAGCCTTCACAAGAAGAGATGGAAGCCCGGTTTAAATTATCCACCGCAGAGCGCCTGTTAAACCGCGCCCTGGATACTGCCAGTGATGCAGCGGCCAATGCCGTACCGGGCGAGCCGGAATCAGCGATTTTAACCGAGCAGCCCCCGATGGCACCTGCGGCTTTTAGCCAGGTGCGGATAAATCCATCCAGGATTGCTGAAGATATTCAGCCAGACGCTAATTTACCTGCCCGGTTTGAAACGCCCGAAGAATTTGTTCAAAGCCTGATGTCGGTTGCACAGTCGGTTGCCGGTGAAATAGGCGTAGACCCCAAAGTATTATTAGCCCAGGCCGCGCTTGAAACGGGCTGGGGAAAATACCTGGTGCAGCGTGGTGCGGATCAGAGCAGTCACAACCTCTTTAATATTAAAGCGGATGGCCGCTGGCAGGGTGAACGCGCTTCTGCAAGCACGCTGGAATACCGTGATGGCATTGCCCGGCGTGAAACTGCAAGTTTCCGGGCTTATGAGAGTTACGAAGACAGCTTTCGTGACTATGTCGATTTTCTTAAGAGCAGCCCAAGATATCAGCAGGCCCTGGAAGCCGTGGCGGACCCTTACGACTACCTGCATCAGTTACAACAGGCAGGTTATGCCACAGACCCGCAATATGCAGAAAAAATTTCAACTATATTAGACGGCGATCTGCTGGCATCGGTAAAACCCGAAAGCCCTGAAGGCTGACAGCCCGGAGGTGCGGATAGCTTTATGCACCGGCCCCTGTGATCAAGAGTATTTGGGAGATAATTTATGTCCGGTTTTAATCTGTTAAATTTAGGCGTACAGGCAACCAACGCTAATAAAACGGCCTTGTCCGTTGTCGGGCAGAATATCTCTAACGTTAATACAGAAGGCTATAGTCGTCAGATTACCAACTTTGCTACTGTGCCATCGCAAAGTGGCGTTAATATCGAAAGCATTAACCGTATCACCGACGATTTCCTTTCAAGGCAGCTTTGGGCTGATACCGCATCGTTTAACCGTACTGATATTTTTGCCGATATGGCCGGTGAACTGGATGACCTGCTCGCATCCGGCAGCACCAGTATATCTACCGCGATGGATGATTATTTTAAAGCGCTGCAAAATGCGGTGGATGATCCGACTTCACTGCCTAACCGCGAATTATTTGTGGCAGAGTCCGAGGCGCTGGTACGTCGTTTTAACGACCTGAACACGGTTGTGGTACGTCAGAATGATAAAATCAATGACAGCCTGGACAGTGTGTCTCAGCAAGTCACAACCCTGGGCAGCAATATTGCAGATTTGAATAATCAAATCCGCCTGAGCGTCACTGCAGGTAAATCGGCTAATGAGTTACGCGATCAGCGGGACGGGCTGGTCGAAGATTTATCCACGCTGATTGATGTTCAGGTTGTGAGGCAGGATAACGATGAATTCTCAGTTTTTGTTGCAAACGGTCAGCCCCTGGTGGTGGGTATCTCGTCTAACGAAATGATCACTGTGTCGGGTGACCCCGATGCCAGCAAACAGGCTTTGGCACTGGTCATTGCGGGTAATACAGTAGAAATTACCGACAGGGTGAATGGTGGAAAAGCAGGGGGCTTACTGGAGTACCGCAACGAAGTACTGGATCCGGCTGTTAATGAGCTGGGGCGTATCGCCATTGCCTTTTCTGCAACCATGAATGAACAGCACCAGAAAGGGATGGATCTGGATGATAACCTGGGTGGCTTGTTGTTTACCGATGTGAATGCGGCTTCGGCGATGAACAGTCGTCTGCGGGTTAATGAAGATAATGTTTCTAAAGTGGATACGTCTTACGTACGTATTACCGATGTTTCACAGTTAAAAGCCAGTGACTATGAAATCACCTTTAATACCGCTGACAGCCTGAGCATCGAGCGCCTCAGTGATGGTAAACGTTTTACACTCAGTGATCTGACGCCGGTGGCCACGTCATCGAACCTGACCGGCCAGAGCAACGCTTATTATGCGGATGCGGCTGAAGGCCTGATGCAAATCTCAATGGATGGCTTTCAGCTGAGTATTGATGTCACCAGCCGTTTTGTGGCGGGTGATCGTTTTCTGGTTCAGCCAACCCGGCAGGGGGCTGCAGATTTAGGTATCGTGATTAATGACGGCCGTCAGCTGGCGCTGGCATCGCCTGTGCGTGTGACGACCTCACCGGATAATACGGGCACAGGGGTGGCTGAGGTCAGGGTTGCAGATATAAACTCCCCGACTTTCCAGAGACAGTCAGGCGCTTTGTCACCGCCTGTTGAAGTGGTGTTTAACAGTGGTACCCCTAAAACCTATACCGTTTTTGATATGACCACCCCTGAGACGCCTGTGCCTTTGCAGATTACCGGAACCGGGCCATTAAAGGATCAGATTTATACAGCCGGTCAGCCGATAGAACTGGATGGTTATCAGATCGAAATCAGTAACCAGCCAGCGGCAGGTGATCGTTTTAGCTTCAGCTACAATACAGAAGGTGTGTCCGATAACCGTAACGCCCTGGCCATGTCTGACCTGCAGCTGGCCGATACCCTTGAAGGTGGTTCTTATCAGGATATCTATGGTCGCCTGATCGAGCGGGTGGGTACAAAGACCAGTGTATCGGTTATTAACCGGGAGGCATCAAAGTCGGTATTGACCTCCACGCAGGAAAGCCGGTCATCGCTCAGTGGTGTTAACCTGGATGAAGAAGCCGCCAAACTGGTGCAATACCAGCAGGCCTATCAGGCCTCGGCTCAGTTAATCAGCGCGTCCCAAACGTTGTTTGATACCTTGTTGAACAGTATTTAAAAGGGTACTTATTATGCGTATTTCTACCCGTCAGTCGTTTCTTTCCTCGGTTGATAATATGCAAAACTCCCAGTCTAAACTGGCAGATTTGCAAAATCAGATTTCGACCGGGAAAAAACTGAATAAACCTTCGGATGACCCGGTAGCTGCTGCTCAGGTGGTGAAGCTTAACCGTGAGCTGGCCCAGATCGAAAAATATCAGGACAACATCGATGTCACGCAGCGCAGGCTGGCGCTTGAAGAGACCATTCTGGACAGCATTAATATTGCGGTTGATCGTATGCGAGAGCTGACCCTGCAGGCGGCTAACGGTGTTTTAGGCGATGCGGATCGTAATGTACTGGCTACGGAATTGCGCGGGCTGGTGGACTATACAGCAGGGCTGATGAATACCCGGGATGCTCAGGGTGAGTACCTCTTTTCCGGTAGCCAGGGTTTTATTCAGCCCTACCAGCAGGACGGGGAAGGCAATTACGGCTACCAGGGGGATGACGGTCAGCGCATGATTCAGGTGGCCTCTCAGCTTTATGTGCCCTCTAATGATTCCGGTCAGTACCTGTTTGAAGCCGTGAGTGAAGCTGTAGTGGTGGATGTTTTACCGGCCAGTACTTCTTTTATCAGTGAGTTAGAGGTTGTTGACGAAGAGTTGTTCAGTGAGTTTTCCAAAGGCAAAGGTGATCTTCAGCTGGAGGTTCAGTTTGCGCCTGAGGGTAGCTCTGTGACACCCGCTTACCAATACCAACTAAAAGACAGTAGTGGTGCGGTGGTTGAAGGCCCCGTGGCATTACGCAACATAGCGGCAGGTGAAACTATTACAGCGCACGGCCTGGCGTTTACATTACGTGAGCCTGCAGGCACAGCACTGGTCATTGAGCAGCAGGTTGCAGGTGTTAAAGAATTGACGGTTGCTGATATCGCAGTAGCGCAGGCATTTGTTGAGCAATACAGTCAGGATCCGGAGACCGTTTCTCTGGAGTTTAATAAGACTGCTGGTACTTATTCATTAAAAGACAGTGCGGATGGTCTGATTGCAATAAACGGTGAGACCACATTTTCTTATACAGAAAATGAAGACCTGCTTGTTGGCGGTTTTCGTTTAGCGCTGGCTGCTCCGGAGAATGGAGACAGGCTGACCCTTGACTTGCCTTTACCTGCTTTGTCACCGGTGAGTAACATTGAAGTGAGTGATGTGGATAACTATGCGGCACTGGCAAATGGCATCGGTGAATTGCAGCTTAGTTTTACCTCTGCGACCACTTTTGATTTTGAAGGTTCATCTTATACCTTTACCCCCCCGACTATCGACCTGGAAGCACTGGCAGGTGCCGGTTTAAGCTTAACGGTGGATGACACCCTGGCGGGTAATGAGGTGATTACCCTGAAAGAGCCTGCCCGGGTAACGGCGGTTCTGCAAACCCGTACCGAACGGTTAAATGTACTGGATGTGGCCTCTACCCTGGCCACAGTGCTGGAAACACCGGTTGCAGATGAGAGTGCCCGAGAGGCCATGAATACGGCGATGGCCAAAGCGCTGGATCAGTTGTCTGCAGTGGCAGAGCGCAACCTGGAAGCCAGAACCGCCATTGGTTCACGGATAAATTCACTGGAAAACACACAAACCAGCAATGAAGATTTTAAGCTTTATACCCAGACAACCTTATCCGGCATAGAAGATGTGGACTTTGCCCGGGCCGTCAGTGAGCTTACACTGGAAGAAGCGGTGTTGCAGGCCGCCCAGGCCACTTTTGTGAAAATACAGGAGCTCAGTCTGTTTAACTTTATCCGTTGATACCGTATATGCTGGCAATAGGGAGGTCGAATCAGTTCGTTGGTGATCAAGGGCTTTTCGGTTTACCAAATAGCGCAAAAAGCCCCTTACTTCTAGTGAGGGGATGGATAGCGCGGGACGCGAAGCGTTCCTTTGTTTAACGGAGTATATTCTGTATATTTAACCAGTATGAAACACATCAAAACCTTGAAAGTTCGTGTCAGAGACAAACACTGTGATTTGCTTAATGGCATGGCACGTAGTGTGAATTTCTGCTGGAACTACATCAATGAACTGAGTCACCGCTCAATCAAAGAGCGCGGTGTGTTTTTGTCTGATTACGACATACAAAAGTACACGCAGGGCGCTAATAAAGCGCTAGGTCTTCACAGCCAAAGCGTTCAGGAAATTAGTAAGGAATACGCTACTCGCCGTAAGCAGTTCAAGAAGTCTCGTCTTAACTGGCGTAAATCTGGCGGTATTCGCCGATCCCTTGGTTGGGTGCCGATCAAAACCGGCGCAGCTAAGTGGAAAAACGGGCGGGTTTACCACAATGGGAATTATTTCAAGGTCTGGGATAGCTACGGCTTGTCGCAGTACAGGTTCCGCTCTGCCTCATTTTCTGAGGACTCAAGAGGCCGGTGGTATTTCAATGTGGTGGTTGAGGTTGAGGCGAGTATGTCTGCTGGGCAGGATCAAATCGGTATCGACCTCGGATTGAAGGATACAGCCACCTGCTCGGATGGAACGAAGCTGGAAGCCGGTCGGTTTTACCGTGATATGGAGCCATCGCTTGCGATTGCTCAACGCGCCCGTAAGAAGAAACGCACCAAGGCGATTCACGCCAAAATTGCTAACCGCCGTAAAGACGCTTTACACAAATTCAGTCGCCAACTGGTAAGCCGTTCCGGTGAAATATATGTTGGCAACGTGAAATCATCCTCGTTAACCAAAACAAAAATGGCTAAGTCCGTGCTGGACGCTGGCTGGGCCATGCTAAAAACAATGCTGGATTATAAATGCGATCACGCAGGCATTGTTTTTAAAGAGGTTAACGAGTCGTACACCACCCAAACCTGTTCGAGTTGTGGCTGCTTGCCCGATTCGAGGCCGAAAGGTATCGCAGGGCTTGGAATAAGAGAATGGACTTGCAGTGAGTGTGGTGTCACTAACGACCGCGACGTAAACGCGGCCAGGAACATTCTTGCGGTCGGGCATGGCCGTCTAGCGGTAGGAATCACCGTCCTTTAGGGCGGTGAGGATGTCAAAGCGGCACGGTGATTATGACATAGCATTGCCTCGTTTATCCAATCGTCCTTAAAGTCTGGCTGTTACCTGACAGGTTAATAGCATTTTACCTTATCAGGTACCGGCTGCGGCCTAAGAAGTTGGAAGCCTCGCCCGACAGGGCGGGGAGTAGTCACAAAGGCGTATGCTTTTTATAAAACCAAAGCGGCTTAACCCTTGGTTTGGCCGCCGTAAGCTTTTTGCATTGCCTTGCCTTTCAACACTTTTTGCCGCTCAGTCGCCAGGGTGGTGTGGTGTTTTTTGGCTAACTCGCGACACTGTTGTTCCAGTACCTTGCAGCGACTAAGCTGCCGGTTAAGTGCCTGGCTTGTAGCAGGTTTTATTGCCTGCGCGGCCATCGCGGTTTCCAGTTGCTTTAATAACTGAGTACGCCGCTGTTGCAGTGTTTCAACTTCGTCCCACTGCTCCGTTTTTGCATAGCTCAGCATCTCTTCAGTTGCGTTTAATAATAACGCTGCCAAATCAAGCATAAGACCTCCCTGATACCCGTGGTTAAGGCTGAGTGTGCTACTGCCGATAAGGAATAGCAACGCCCGGTTAATGTCCTTTCAAAAAAAATGGAAAAAAGTGTTAAAGCGTTTGAAAGGCCGGTCGATAACTAATTCAAGTTTCAACGAGTTGCAGATCAGATATCTCAACCAGGAATTCAATAAAAGGCCGGTCAGACTTGGCTGGATATGAGGAGTAAATCTCATGGCTATGGTAATTAATTCGAACATTATGTCGCTGAGTGCACAGCGCAACCTGACCACCGCCCAGGCAGATCAGAACCAGGCAATGGAACGTCTGACCAGCGGTAAACGTATCAACTCTGCAGCAGATGATGCCGCCGGTCTGGCAATTTCTACCCGTATGACCTCTCAGGTGCAAGGTCTGGATCAGGCCGTACGTAATGCCAATGACGGTGTCTCTATGATCCAGACCGCTGAAGGTGCGCTGGAAGAGTCCACCAACATTTTGCAGCGTATGCGAGAACTCTCCGTACAGTCTGCCAACGGCACTTACCAGGAAGGTAACCGCTCAACACTGGATGCAGAAGTACAACAGCTCAAAGCGGAACTGGATCGTATTTCTGAAGACACTACTTTTAATGGTTTGACACTGCTGGATGGCAGCCAGTCAAATATCTCTTTGCAGGTAGGTGCTGATGCAGGCCAGAGCATTGATCTGACTATAGGTAAAGTAACCTCTGATTCGCTGGGTGTGGCTGATGCAGGCGGTGTCAGTGCTCAGGGTACGGACAACGCGCTGGCCAGTGGCGATTTAACGATCAACGGTGTAACTGTAGGTACCTCTAAAGCCGCCGATGATACTGCATCAACGAATAATGCCGCTGCCAGTTCAATCGCCAAAGCTGCTGCTATTAATGCAGTCAGTGGAGAGACGAATGTCAAGGCGGTAGTGAATGAAAATACCGTGGCCGGTAGTGCAATGACGGCCCCCGGCGCTGCTGTTGATGGTACCGTAACCATCAATGACGTGGCGATTTCTGTTACGGCAACAACGGATGCCGCAGCAACCCGTGCTGCTCTGGTTGAAGCTATTAATGGCGTATCAGAACAGACAGGTGTTACGGCTATAGATCAGGGTGAAGATTCACAGGGTGTAGCCCTGGTGGCCGCTGACGGCCGCAATATAGAACTGGCTCTGACCACCGTCACTGCTGCCCAGACAGGCTTATCGGCTGATGGTACTTACGAGGGAAGCTACACTCTGGTTGCAAATGCGGGAGTGAGTGAAATCACGGTGGCGGGTGGTGAGGGAACCGGCAACGGTGATATTACTAACTCCGGCCTGATCGCGGGTACTTACAGCGCGGGCATCGCAGGGGTTTCTTCTACAGAGCAAACGGGTGTTGCTCTGTCTGCTGCGACTTTAAACATTGACTTGAGCAGTCTGGTTAATACCGGTGGCGCTGTAGCTTCAAGTTCTTTTGGCCTGGCGGTGGATGGGGCTGCGGCGGCGGATGTGGCGGTAGCCGCCAACGTTGGTGAATATGCCGACAATACCGCGTTGCTGGCTGGCATGACCGCTCCGAGTGGCTATACTATTACCGCTATAAACGGAGGCGCAGCCACTGATGGTTTGTTTTCATTAACCAGCAGCACAACCGGATCTGATTCTGAACTAACGCTAAGTGCGGGCGGTACGGGTGCTGATTTAGGGCTGTCAGGTACAGATACCGGTAGTGACGGACCGGACGCACTGGATACCGGTGATCTGGTTATTAATAATGTTGCGATTAATGCGGCTAAAACATCAGACGATACCGCCTCTTATGCTGCGCCTGCCTCCAGTTCTAAAACCGCCAGCGGTATTTCAATTGCGGCGGCTATTAATGCATCCACCAGTGATACCGGTGTAACGGCCACCGTTAACACGACTGAAGTAACCGGCGGAACTTCTACTACAGCCGTTGCTGCAGCAACGAACCCCGGAGCAGAGGGTAATGCAGGTGCAGTCTGGGTCAACGGTGTTGAAGTTGGTTTAACCGTTCAGGATAGCGCAGAGAATAACCGTACTCATGCTGTAGATCAGATTAATGCGGTCAGTGATCAAACCGGTGTTATGGCAACAGATAACGGTAGCAGTCTGACGTTAACGGCTGCTGATGGTCGCAATATCAGTCTTGCTATAGATACGAATGCAGCCAATGCAAGTGGTGGTATCACAGGTGCACACTTTGGTCTGGCCGCAACAGTAAGCGGTATTTCAGAAAGTGATATCACCGCAGCGGGTGGCGCTCAGTCAGATGCTGATGCGGTAGCGGAAACTACTTATTCTACAGTAACACTTAGTTCTGCAAGTGACATTGAGATCAAAGGGGGGACTAACGGAAACAGCGCGCTGGAAGACCTGGGCTTTAAAGCCGGTACTTATGGTGGCGGTGCGGATGGTCAGTATATTAAAGATGTCGATATCTCTACCTCTGAAGGAGCACAGAAAGCAATTACTGCTATTGATAATGCCCTGGATCAGGTGAGTGATGTGCGAAGTGAGTTGGGTGCGGTGAATAACCGTCTGGACTTTACCATCAGTAACCTGTCCAGTGTCTCTGAAAATGCCGCTGCCGCTAAATCCCGTATTGAAGATGCTGACTTTGCGCAAGAATCGGCCAACCTGAGCCGTGCACAGGTACTTCAGCAGGCCGGTACTGCCATGCTGGCACAGGCTAACGCTGCACCACAGCAGGTATTGTCACTGCTTCAGTAATAGCGCACACTGGTTAAAGCTGCTCTGCATAGCTTGCAGGGCAGTTTCTTCGTATTAAACAGGAGGTGATAAATGGCTATCGAGTCCATGAACGCTGCAAATATAGCAGTCTCCTCTGTTCAGCAGGCAGATGTGCAACAGGCCGGTGCACAGCAGACCGGGCAGACTCAGCAGGCAAAGCAAGTTCAGCAGGCTGAGGTAGCTAAGCAGGAAGCACAGGCTCAGGCATCGCTTAAAGAAACTGAGCAGGTGAGCGCCGAGCAGTTGCAGGCGGCAATTGAGCGCCTGAATCAGTTAATGGAAGACGGTAAGCGCTCTCTCGCATTCAGTGTTGATAAAGACCTGGATGAAGTGGTGGTCACGGTGATGGACACCAAAACCAACCAGGTGATCCGTCAAATCCCGAATGAAGAATCATTAAAATTTGCTAAGAACCTCGAAGGTGTTTTAGGCGTTATTTTTAATGATCGCGCATAACGCCTTGCAACAGGCGTTATGTTTATAGTGTTTATCTGGAGTGCCGGTTATGGGTAGCAATATCATCAGTTCGTTAGGCGCAGGTTCTGGCATTGATGTGAGTAGCCTGGTAGACAGTCTGGTGGCGGTTGAAAAAGCGCCTCAGTCAACCCGGCTGGAGGCCCGTAAAGAAACCCTGGATGCTCAGATATCCGCTTATGGTGTCCTGAAGAGCAGCCTCAGTGAATTCCAGGCAGTGCTAAAACCTTTAGTCGATGCCGATACCTTTAACGCCCGCGCGGTCTCCTTTCCTGACACCGATGTCATCACGCCTAATCAGCTGGACGCTAATGCTCAGGCCGGTTCTTACCAGGTTGAAGTGCTGGCAGTGGCTCAGTCTCAGAGCCTCGCCTCAGCTAAAGTGGCTGATCCCGGTGATGTTTTGGGGGCGGGTGATATCACCATTCGTTTTGGTGCCTGGGACAGCTATACCGACCTGGGCGGGCCTGTGGGTTTTACCCAAAATGGTGATAAAGAAGCCCTGACCCTTTCGCTTGATGCCGACGATTCGCTGAATGATCTGGCCGACAAAATAAATGCGGCGGATGCCGGGCTTCAGGCATCGGTTATTAAAACGGACAGTGAATATCAGTTATTGTTAACCTCACCTTCAGGTGCAGAAAATGCTATTGAGATAACGGCAGATGCCGCCCTTTCACAGTTTTCTTTTCAGGAAGGTGATGCCGGTTTATTGCAAACCCAGGCGGCGGTTGATGCGTCCCTGAAAGTTAATGGCCTGGCTGTCTCGCGATCCACTAACGAGATTGATGATGTTATTCAGGGTTTGTCGTTTACGCTGAATAAAGCGGGCGTGGATGAAACAATTAACTTCTCGATCAGTGATGATAAAGAGACGGGTGAGCAGGCGATCCGTGATTTTGTAGAGGCTTATAACACCCTTTATGAAACGATGAAAAATCTGACGGGCACCTCAACCGACGAAGAAACCGATGAGGTTACCGTGGGTAGCCTGTCAACGGATGGCAGTGCAAAATCGATGCTGGCGCAGGTAAGGCGGGTAATGACCGCTGCCGTACCGGGCGTTGACAGCAGTTTCAGTGCGCTGACTAACGTGGGTATCAGAACCGAGCTGGACGGCACTTTAGGGTTTAATGAAGATGACTTTGAAGCCGCGCTTGAAGATAATTTTGATCAGGTCAGTGCCTTATTTTCTCAGCAGTCCTCCAGTACTAACACTAATGTCTCTGTGAATTATGGCTCTTATGTCGATAAGGCGATTGCCGGTATTTATGATGTAGAAGTAACAACAGAGCCCGCCAAAGGTTTGCTGAATGGCAACGGTGTCGCTGATTTTTCCACAGCCCTTTTGACGGGTGCTGATGATGCTTACAGCTTTACCATTAAAGTGGATGGTGTTGAATCAAACAGTATTCAGTTACCGAATAATAAAACTTATGCGGATGGGGATGCGCTGGCAGCGGATCTTCAGTCTCTGATTAACGGAGACAGTCTGTTAAAAGACGTAGGTGCGGCGGTGAATGTAGCTTATAACAGTGCAGATGATCGCTTTGAATTTACCTCCCGGCAATACGGCGCCACGTCCAGTGTGAGTTTTAGCGCTGCCAGTCTCAAAATGGGAACTAAGCTGGGTATTACAGAAGCCCTGACAGGTACGGTGGGTAAAGATGCGGCGGGTACTATTGGCGGAAAAACCGCTTTTGGTTCAGGTAATGTACTTTTGCCCGAGGTAGACAGTAACCCTTACGGGCTTAACCTGACATTGGAAGCAGGCAGCCTGGGCAGCAGCGCTATTAGCTACAGCAAAGGCCTGGCCGGAGAGCTTTCGTTGCTGATAGACGGGCTGCTTTCAGGGTCGGGGTCTATTCAGTCCAGGGAGGATAGTATTAATAGTCAACTGGATACAATAGGAAGTGATCAGGAAGCGCTGGATACACGGATGGTGCAGGTTGAAACCCGGCTGCTGAATCAGTTTCTGGCGATGGAGCGCATTCTTGCCAGCCTGCAAACAACCGGTGATTCGCTGACAGGCCTGCTGGATACCCTGCCGTTTACTGCTAAAACATCCTGATTAAGGTTGTTGTTAAAAACCGCCTTTTATTCCGGTTGCCTGATGGCAGTGCCGGATTTTATAAAATATTCTTTACCCGATTCAGGTGGTAGTTATGAATGTTAATCTTAATGCGTTAAAGCAATATCAAAGTGTTGATCTTCGTGCCAGCGCAGAAACCGCATCGCCTCATCAACTGATAACCATGCTGTTTGATGGCGCGCTTCGTTCACTGGCCCAGGCCCGGGGCGCGATTGAACGTAATCATATTGAAGAACGCACAGAACACCTCAATAAATCTGCAGAGATTATTGTGGGCCTGCGGGGTTCTCTGGATCCGGAGAAAGGCGGAGAAGTCGCGGCTAACCTGGATGCACTTTATGACTATATGACACGCACGTTAATGGAGGCCAACCGGAGTAACAGTCTGGCGCAAGTTCAGGAAGTGATGAATTTGTTGCTGGAAGTGAAACAGGGCTGGGCAGATATGCCGGAAGAGGTGAAATAACAGCCCCCTTCCAGCGTTTTTTTAAGATACCCCGACCGGGCCGTCTGCGAGCGGCCCGGGTCATTAAAGACCTTCCCTTCTTCTGCTTTTAGCCCCCGCTTTCTTTTTAGTGCCAAAATCTTGACATTTTTGGGTGAGGTGAAATACTGCCTCTAATAAAATTTTGACGCATAGTCTTTGTAATGATGAATTTTACACAGCATCTGATTTTGGTTGACGACAGTAACGATAACTACCTGTCGACCTGTGTCGCTTTTCTGGGATTGAAATTTCAGCAACTGAGTTACAGCGACGGGTTGCAGCAGGGCGATATTGTCGGTGAGCGGGTCGCACCCGTGCTTTTTCTGGGCTTTTGTCTGTCTCCTGCGGCTGCAGGCCCCATGATTAATCGGCTGGCCGCACAACGGCCTGACCTGCCCGTTATCGCTTATGGCATTGATCAGCAGGCATCAGATTTGTTGTCGGATGCACTGAAACCCCTGTTGGTGGGGTGTTTGTTACCGGGTTTCGGGCAAGCGCAATTTATTGATTTGTTGCATAAAGCTCAGGCCTTTCGTAGCCAGCGGAATGAGGCAGTCGCTAAACATCTGGCGGGTTTTGATCGTGGCCTGCCGGGCGTGTCTGAGGCAATGCAGCAGGTGCGCCTGATGGTGGCTAAAGTGGGTACGCGGGATGTCAGCGTGCTGATTACGGGGCAACCCGGTATCGGAAAAGAAGTGGTTGCCCGGAGCCTGCATGAACACTCCTCACGTTTTGCAGGCCCTTTTGTACCTGTTAACTGCGGTGCAATGCCATCGGAGTTGTTGGAAAGTGAATTATTTGGTCATGAAAAAGGGGCGTTCACCGGGGCGGTTAACAGTCGCGCGGGACGTTTTGAAATAGCCCGTGGAGGTACACTTTTCCTGGATGAAATCGGTGATATGCCGCTTAGCATCCAGGTAAAAATCTTACGTGTTATTCAGGAGCGAAAATTTGAGCGGGTGGGTGGCACTAAAACATGGGATGCCGATGTACGCATTATTGCGGCCACCTCTAAAAATCTGGAGCAGATGATTGAAACCAATGAATTCCGCGAAGATCTGTATTTTCGCCTGAATGTGTTTCCCATCGATATGCCGCCACTTCGGGAGCGGGTTGAGGATATTCCGGTTTTACTGGAGGAGATGGTACGTCGTGCATCCGAGCAGGGCCTGGGCTGCATTATCTTTCACCCCAGTGCTATTCAGTCGCTGCAAGTACACCCCTGGCCGGGTAACGAGCGTGAGTTGTCCGGTTTGGTTGAGCGTTTGGTCATTATGTACCCCGATGCCGTGGTCGGTGTTACTGAATTGCCGGATAAATTTCAGCATATTGAAGAACCTGATCCGGCCCGTTATCCGCTGCCTTTATGTAATGAAATAGTAGTTTCGCAGCGAAATGCTCTGGTTGAAGCAATCCCGGTAGTTTTGCCTGAAGCGGGTATTAATCTTAAAGCCCATCTGGAGAGTCTGGAGCAGGGGTTAATTGAGCAGGCCCTGGATGCGGCAGATGGTGTTGTGGCGCGTGCTGCCGATAAACTCGAAGTGCGTCGCACCACGCTGGTGGAAAAAATGCGTAAGTACGGCATTCAACGGAAATAACAAAACGATGCATAATCTGGATGCTGCTAATACGCGCATTAAGGAACTGGAGCTACAGGTTGCTAATCTGCAGCATGAACTGGATCATGAAAAGAAAACAGAATCCGATCATGCAAGGCGTCTGGCTTCACGCATGCGGCAGTTGCTGGATTTATTGCCTGCAGGGGTGATTCAGATCGGGGCTGATGGTTTTATCTCCGACTGTAATCCGGCCGCTGAAGAATTGCTGGGATCACCTTTAACCGGTGAGTTGTGGTTAACGGTGATTCAGCGCAGTTTTGCACCGCGCAACGATGATGGCCATGAAGTTTCCCTGAAGGATGGGCGACGGGTGAATCTGGCAACCCGGGCTATGGACGGTGAGCCAGGACAGTTGGTCTTGCTGACTAATCTGACCGAAACCCGTTTGTTACAGGAACGGCTTTCCCATTATCAGCGTTTGTCCGAAATGGGCCGTATGATGGCATCCCTGGCTCATCAGATACGCACGCCTTTATCTGCGGCGCTGCTGTATGCAGACCACCTGTCACGAAATGATATTTCCCTGGAGCAGCGTATACGCTTTACGGCTAAGGTTAAATCCCGCCTGACTCACCTGGAAAAACAGGTGCGAGATATGCTGGTATTTGCCAGGGCTGAAACCCGGTTAGATGACCATTTAACTACGCAGCAGTTGTTAAGTGACTTGGAGGATCAGCTGGATGTGCCCCTGGCGGCTTTTGATGCAGACTGTGACTGCATCAATGAAGCGCAGGGTTTGCAGGTTCAGTGTAATAAAGACACGCTGTTAGGGGCGCTGATGAACCTGGTCGATAATGCACTTCAGGCATCGGGCAAAAGTTGTGAATTGCAGCTCAGATTGTTTGCCGATGCAAACATGCTAAGGATTGAAGTCACCGACCAGGGGCCGGGCATGGATCAGGTGACCTGCCAGCGGGCCATGGAGCCTTTTTATACAACTAAGTCACATGGTACCGGCCTTGGGCTGGCGGTCGCACAAGTTGTTGCTATGGCGCATCATGGCTCTTTTGAATTGTCTTCTCAGCCGGGGCAGGGCACTACTGCATCGCTTATTCTGCCACTTCAGGCACAGGGTTAATCAGGTAATACATTATGGCATCCCGAATTCTTATTGTTGAAGATGATCAGGAGCTGCGCGAGGCGCTTTGTGACACGCTGGGTCTTGCAGGTTTTGATTATCTGGAAGCCGACTGTGGTGAATCAGCGTTGGACTGCCTGTCCCGGCATCATGTGGATATGGTGGTCACCGATGTGAATATGCCTGGCATTGATGGTCATCAGTTACTGGACCGTATCCGGCAGTTATACCCGGGTTTGCCGGTTATGCTGATTACGGCGTTTGGCCAGGTGCAGCGTGCGGTGGATGCCATTCGTGCCGGTGCAGTTGATTATCTGATGAAACCGTTTGAAGCTCAGGCGCTGGTGACGGCTGTTGAGCGTTTTGCCTCGGGTGCTGTGGGTAACAGTCAGGACGCTGTGGAGCCGGTGGCTGAAGAAAACAGCAGTAAACAATTATTGCAGTTAGCCCGCCGGGTTGCCGCCAGTGACTCTACTGTTTTAATTACGGGTGAGTCAGGTACGGGTAAGGAAGTGCTGGCGCAGTATATCCATAATTTCTCCACCCGCTCAAAACAGCCCTTTGTGGCCATTAATTGTGCAGCAATTCCTGAAAACATGCTGGAAGCGACGCTGTTTGGCCATGAAAAAGGCGCGTTTACGGGCGCGCATGCTGCCAGTCCGGGTAAGTTTGAGCAGGCAAACGGCGGTACTTTGTTACTGGATGAAATCAGTGAGATGGAGCCGGGACTGCAGGCAAAGTTACTGCGGGTGCTGCAGGAGCAGGAAGTAGAGCGCCTGGGTGGCCGTAAGTTAATCCAACTGGATGTGCGGGTGCTGGCAACCAGTAACCGCCAGTTAGAAAACTACGTGTCCGAGGGGAAGTTTCGGGAAGATCTTTATTACCGGCTGAATGTGTTTCCTTTGCAGTGGAAACCCCTGCGTGAGCGCCCGGCAGATATAGTACCTTTGGCTGAGCGCCTGCTGACTAAGTATTGCAGCAAGATGAACCGCGCGCCTGCATTGTTCAGTCCTGACGCTCAGTTATCGCTGACCCGGCATGCCTGGCCCGGCAATGTGCGTGAACTGGATAACGTGGTGCAGCGAGCGTTGATAATGCAGGCGGGCACCCACATCAGGGCGGCTGATTTGTTATTAGACCCCCATACGATGAGCGCCACTGATTTCTGTGAAGAGGCCGGTATGTCCGTGACGGTGGATGAGGGTGTTGATAATCATCAACTGGGTGCAGGCCTGCAGCAGCATGAATTTCAGTTAATTGTAGACGCGCTTAAAGCCACCGGCGGCAGCCGTAAACAGGCCGCAGAAGACCTCGGTATCAGCCCCCGCACTTTGCGTTATAAACTGGCCAAAATGCGTGAAACGGGGCTGGATCTGGATCGTTTACTGGGCAAGTAAAAAGGCCATGCACGACCAATGGCCTAAGCCGGATAGACCAATGTCTAATTCAGGCAGACAGGGCCTGGCGGGTATAAAACTTACCAGTCAATGGACAGCCACAGCCCAAGAAGAAAAATAAGAACCTGAAGTGGTCTCAATAGGTTTAAGGGCACAACGGAATCCAATAATTACAACAATATAAAGCTAAGGGCATCACGATGAGTGAAGAAAAGGTTTACCCGGTTTCTCCGGAGATTGCAGCACAGGCGCACGCTGATAACGAAAAATACCTGGCGATGTACGAGCAATCTGTAAACGATCCGGATGCATTTTGGGGCGAGCAGGGCCAGCGTCTTGATTGGTTTAAGCCCTACACCAAAGTAAAAAATACAACTTTCGATCCTCATAATGTTGATATTCGCTGGTTCGAAGACGGCACACTTAACGCTTCTTACAACTGTCTGGACCGCCATCTGGAAACCCGTGGTGACCAGGTTGCCATTATTTGGGAAGGTGACGACCCAAGCGAATCTGAAAATATCACCTACCGTGACCTGCATGAGCGTGTTTGTAAATTCTCTAACGCACTGAAAGCTCAGGGTGTTGAGAAGGGTGATGTGGTTACGCTGTACATGCCAATGATTCCGGAAGCCGCTGTGGCTATGCTGGCTTGTACGCGTATTGGTGCAGTGCACTCTATTGTCTTTGGTGGTTTCTCTCCGGAAGCACTGGCGGCACGTATCGAAGGTGCTAAATCCAAGGTTGTTGTTACCTCTAACTACTCCCTGCGTGCTGGCAAGTCTGTACCGTTAAAAGCTAACGTTGATAAAGCACTGACACACGAAGCCGCCGCTGCGCTGGTAACCAGTGTGATCGTGGTTAAACGTGTTGAAAAAGACGTTGAGTGGAATGACGTTGACGTATGGTACGAAGATTTAGTGGCTGATGCCTCTGCTGAATGTGCAGCAGAAGAAATGGAAGCCGAAGCGCCGATGTTTATTCTGTACACATCAGGCTCTACCGGTGCGCCTAAAGGTCTGAAGCATACAACCGGTGGTTACATGGTGTACGCGTCCATGACCCACGAATATGCGTTTGACTACAAAGAAGGCGACATCTACTGGTGTACAGCCGATGTAGGTTGGGTAACGGGTCACAGTTATATTGTTTATGGCCCGCTGGCAAACGGTGCAACCTCACTGATGTTTGAAGGTGTGCCAAGCTACCCGGATAACAGCCGTTTTGGTCGTGTTATCGAAAAGCATAAAGTTAACCAGTTCTACACCGCGCCTACGGCTATCCGTGCACTGATGCAGCAGGGTGAAGATGTGCTGGGTGATTCTGACCTGTCTACCCTGCGTATTCTGGGTTCTGTGGGCGAGCCTATCAACCCGGAAGCCTGGGAATGGTATCACCGTATTATGGGTCAGGGTCGTTGTCCGATCGTTGATACCTGGTGGCAGACTGAAACCGGCGGCATGATGATTCTGCCTCTGCCGGGTGCTACGGCGACTAAGCCGGGTTCTGCAACTCGTCCATTCTTTGGTGTTCAGCCTGCACTGTTGGATGCGGATGGCAAAGAACTGGAAGGTGCAGTTGACGGTAATCTGGTTATTAAAGACTCCTGGCCTGGCCAGAGTCGTTCGATTTGGGGCGATCATGAGCGCTTTATCCAGACTTACTTCTCTACTTATAAGGGCTTTTACACCACCGGTGATGGTGCCCGTCGTGATGAAGACGGTTATTACTGGATCACAGGCCGTGTTGATGACGTAATCAACGTATCCGGTCACCGTATGGGTACGGCAGAAGTTGAGTCGGCATTAGTGGCTCACCCTGCGGTTGCAGAGGCTGCGGTTGTGGGTTATCCCCATGATCTTAAAGGTCAGGGTATCTACGTGTATGTTACGCTGCAGTCAGGTTTTGAGCAGTCCGATGAGCTGATGAAAGAACTGCGTCTGCACGTACGTTCTGAAATTGGCCCGATTGCATCTCCTGATCTGATTCAGTTTGCACCGGGTATGCCAAAAACACGTTCGGGCAAAATTATGCGTCGTATTCTGCGTAAGATTGCTGAAGATGATTTTGGCGCGCTGGGTGATACCTCTACCCTTGCAGATCCATCGGTTGTGGACGACCTGATTGATAACCGGATGAACCGTCAGGGCTAATCACTAGCGGTAACTTGTTCCAGAAAACTCCCACCCGGCTATGCCTGGTGGGAGTTTTTGGTTTAAGGGTGGTATGATGGCTGGCAGAATAAAGTTGTCGTACAGGAACTTACGCTCTGCGGGGCGTGTGAGGGGGTAGTAAACCGATGCAGCTAGCACAGAAAATAATTATCGCTGATGATCATCCGCTTTTTCGGGCCGCGTTAAAGCAGGCCGTTGGCCAGGCTGTTCCCGGCGTAGCAACGGTAGAAGCAGATTCTCTCGCAGCCGTGCAGGAAGCTGTTGCCCAGAATCCGGATGCTGATCTGGTTTTGCTGGATATTCATATGCCGGGTACTAATGGCTTTTCGGGTCTGGTCTTTTTGCGAGGGCAGAATCCGGGTATTCCCGTGGTGGTGGTTTCCGGTAGCGAGCAGCCTTATGTAATGAAGCGGGCGCTTGATTATGGGGCTTCTGGCTTTATTCCTAAATCAGCCCCGTTGGAAACGATTGCGGAAGGCATTAAGGCTGTGCTGGAAGGTGAGGAATGGCTGCCTCAGGATGTTGCTGAGAATCTGGGTGATGTTAGTGAGGAAGATCATAAGTTTGCAGTTGCTTTGGCGGCGCTTACGCCTCAGCAATTCCGTGTCTTGACCATGTTGACAGAAGGGTTGCTAAACAAACAAATCGCTTATGATCTGAGTGTTTCGGAAGCGACAATTAAAGCCCATGTAACCGCGATTTTACGTAAACTCGGTGTGCACAGCCGTACGCAGGCGGTTATCGCAGCTCAGCGCTTGGGGGTAGAGCCGCCTAAGACGGCTGTTGATTGAGTCGATGGCTTAAAAAGCATGAGACAAAAAAGGTGCCAGATGGCACCTTTTTTGTTTTTGTGGTTTTAGCTACTTTTCCTGCGCGCGGGCTGTGGCGATCATTTTGTTGATCATGGCACGTAATGCAGCCGGACGTATGGGTTTGGTAAGCAATTGAGCTTCTGCGGTTGCGATTTCACTTTTGACGTCTTCGGTGCGGTCAGCGGTGATGATTATGGAAGGCAGTGTTTTGTTGGTTAGTCGATTTATGTCATTCATGGCACCGATACCGGTATCGGTTTCGGACAAGTGGTAATCGGCCAGCAGAATATCAGGTACAAAATTGTTCTGCTGCATCAGGCTTGCTGCTTCTTTGGCGGAAAGGGCGGTTATGACTTCACATGACCAGCCGGTGAGCAGGGCGCTCATGCCTTCAAGAATTTTTGGCTCGTTATCAATGACCAGTGCGCGGATACCATTTAGCCCCTTGCTGCGAATCCAGCCGCGGTTTTCAGGTTTTTGTTTTACCGCCAGTTCGGGGTTGCCTAAAGGTACTTCTATGCTGAAGACAGTGCCCCTGGGTGGCCAGGAGCGAACCTGCAGGCGGTGTGAAAGCATACGCGCGATACGTTCAGTAATCGCCAGTCCCAGGCCTAAGCCCTGTACCTGGGAGTGTTTGGGGTTATCAATACGGCGGAATTCCTCGAAGACCTCTTTAAGCTTGTTCTGGGGAATACCTACACCGCTGTCCCAGACTTCCAGGCGAATTTTACTGCCTTTGCGGCGACAGCCCAGCAGGATGCCGCCGTTTTGTGTGTAACGTATGGCATTGGACAGGAAGTTTTGCAGCACACGCCTGAGTAGTTGCTGATCGGATCGCACGACCAGTTTGCAGGGGCTGCAGCGAAATTTAAGACCTTTATTCTTAGCCATTGCCGTGAACTCAGTGTTAAGTGTATTAAACAGGTCGCTGATGGCAAAGTCGGTCACTGAAGGAGCGAGTGCACCCGCATCCAGCTTGGATATATCCAGAATGGCGGTAATCAATTCTTCTGCGGCTTTGAGAGAGCCATCCAGGTTATCCACTAACTGACGGGTTTCACTGCTATGGCTTTGCTGGGCCAGCGCAGAAGAAAATAAACGTGCAGCGTTTAAGGGTTGCAGCAGGTCATGACTGGCAGAGGCCAGGAACCGGGTTTTACCCAGGTTAGCGGCATCTGCATCAGATTTGGCCTGGCGTAACTCGTCCTC
>JBMYOX010000003.1:0-105002 GCA_049599735.1 Pontibacterium sp.
ACAATGCCGGGCTTTTTCCGCAGAATTTTATCCACAGGGCTTAGATATTAACAAACAAACTCAGTCTGTATGCACATGCCCGGCAATAAACTGCTGAACGGTTGTCAGTTCATTGGCCAGCACTTCAAGGCGTTCTTCACGCTCAAAAAGATCAGCCATATGAGGCGGCAGCTGAGGTGATTCCAGGCCCGCTTTTACAACCGGCTCCGGAAATTTAACCGGGTGTGCGGTGGCCAGTGTAATCATAGGCACCGCCTGATCACGGTTGCACTCACGCGCCGCTTTCACACCGATGGCGGTATGCGGATCCAGCAGGTAACCGGTTTCAGCATACACCTGTTTGATGATTTCACAGGTCGTTTCATCATCCACTGCGCAGCTGTCAAACAGCTCACGGACCTTGTCCCAGTTGCCTTCTTCCAGATGCACAGCTTCCGATTTAAAGCGGCTCATCAGGTCAGCAATGGATTGTCCGTCACGCCCATAAACATCAAACAACAGGCGCTCAAAGTTAGAGGACACCATAATATCCATAGACGGCGACAGGGTATGAACCAACTCACCTTTAGACATATCGTTACCGGAAATCACCCGGTGCAGGATGTCGTTGCGGTTAGTAGCCACCACCAGTTGCTGAATAGGCAGGCCCATCTGTTTGGCCAGATAACCGGCAAAAATATCACCAAAGTTACCCGTAGGTACCGAGAAGGACACCGGACGACCAGGACCACCCAATGCCAGTGAGGCAGAGAAGTAATACACAATCTGGGACATAATACGTGCCCAGTTAATCGAGTTAACGGCGCCCAGTTTCAGGCCTTTCAGAAAGGACTGATCAGCAAAGCTATCTTTGACCATTTCCTGACAGTCATCAAAATTGCCTTCCAGCGCAATGTTAAACACATTGTCTTCCAGAATGGTGGTCATCTGGCGGCGCTGTACTTCAGACACCCGGTTATAAGGGTGCAGAATAAAGATATCCAGGTGGTCGCTGTGACGACAGCCTTCGATTGCTGCCGAGCCGGTATCACCAGAGGTTGCCCCCATGATGACCAGACGCTCACCCCGTTTGGTCAGGGCATAATCCATCAGGCGACCCAGCAGCTGCAGCGCAAAGTCTTTAAAGGCCAGGGTCGGGCCATGGAACAACTCCAGCACCCATTCGTTCGTGCCCAGCTCTTTCAGGGGCGCAACCGCCGTGTGGTTAAAACCGGCATAAGTCTCATCGATCATCTGTTTCAGATCATCATCGGCCACACAATCATCCACAAACGGCTTGATGATTTTGTACGCCAGATCCGCATAAGACAGACCGGCCCAGGACGCGATTTCTTCCTGAGAAAATTCAGGCAGGGTTTCCGGCACGTACAGGCCGCCATCGCTGGCCAGACCTGCCAGCAACACTTCTTCAAAATTCAGGGCAGGGGCCTGGCCACGGGTAGAAATATATTTCACGCTCAAAACTCCTTAGTCAGCCAGGTGCTCAATACGAATACGGGTAACAGACCCGATAATCGCATCCAGCCCTTCGATCAGTTCGATCGCTTCATTCATTTTCTGTTCCTGCACCCGCTGGGTAAGGATAATCACAGGCACCTGCTCTTCGCGGGTGGCTTTCTGAACCATCGCTTCAATGCTGATATCTTTAGCACCCAGAATACTTGTGACCTGCGCCAGTACACCCGGCTGTTCCCGCGCCTGCAAATGCAGGTAATAACCGGTTTCCACCTGCTCAACCGGCAACACCGGCAAGTCTGACAATTCACCCGGCTGGAAGGCCAGATGAGGCACGCGGTTATCACGATCAGCGGTCAGTGTACGTACCACGTCCACAATATCGGCCACAACCGCAGAGGCCGTAGGTTCAGCACCGGCACCGGCACCGTAATACAAGGTCTGACCCACCGCATCACCGTCAACCAGTACCGCGTTCATCACACCGTTCACATTCGCCAGCAACGCTGATTCGGGCACCAGGGTTGGATGCACACGCAGCTCAACACCTGCGTCAGTGCGACGACTGATACCCAGATGTTTAATGCGATAACCCAGCTCTTCCGCATACTGCACGTCATCACGGGTAATCTTGCTGATGCCTTCGGTATAGGCTTTTTCAAACTGCAGCGGGATACCAAATGCCAGAGACGCCAGGATGGTCAGCTTATGTGCCGCATCGATGCCTTCTACGTCAAACGTCGGATCGGCTTCGGCATAACCCAGCGCCTGAGCTTCCGCCAGCACATCAGCAAAGTCACGGCCTTTGTCGCGCATTTCAGTCAGGATAAAGTTACCGGTACCGTTAATAATACCTGCCAGCCAGTTGATTTTATTCGCTGACAAACCTTCCCGGATCGCTTTAATAATCGGGATGCCACCGGCAACAGAGGCCTCAAAAGCCACCATGACATTTTTACGCTGGGCAGCTTCAAAAATTTCATTACCGTGCACCGCAATCAGGGCTTTGTTGGCCGTCACTACATGTTTGCCGTTCTCGATAGCCGTCATTACCAGCTTAAGGGCAATATCATATCCACCGATAAGTTCAACAACGACATCAATTTCCGGATTTGTTGCAATGTCGAAAATATCCGGGGTGACCTGAATGCCTTTAGTATCACAATCGGGATTAGGGCGACGCGCACCAACCGCTTCCACCATAATTCGGCGACCTGCCCGGCGAGAAATTTCATCCGCATTACGCTTCAGGACATTAAAGGTGCCGCCACCGACGGTTCCAAGACCACAGATACCTACTTTTACCGGTTTCAAACTTATAACCCCTCGCGTGAATATCGTCAGCACTGCACAAAAATAAGCCTCGCATTATAGCGAAAAGCACCGGCTTGCACTATCGTCACAACCTGACTTAAAAACAAAAAAGAGGGTGCAGCTAACCGCCACACCCTCTTCCGGAAAACAACAAGCCCTGCCTGCGGGCCTGTGTTAATTGATTTTTAAGGCGCGCGCCAGCTGCTCCGCAGGCATATAACCCGGCACCAGCGAGCCATCTTCAAACACCAGCGCCGGTGTACCTGTCACCCCAAGCGACTGGCCCAGCGCGTACTGCGCCATCACCGGCGACTCACAATCAGTCATTTCCACTGATGCGCCCAACTTAGCCTGATCCATCAAAGCATTACGCTTATCCGGCGCCGCACACCAGACAGACTCCATCACCCGATGAGCATTGGAGCCCGCACCCGCACGGGGAAAGGCCAGATAATTCACCTGCACCCCCATTGCATTGAGCGCCGGTACTTCTTTGTGCAGCTTACGGCAGTAACCACAATCCACATCGGTAAATACACTCACCGTTGCTTTACGCTCACCTTTCGCGGGAAAGATAATCATATCTTTCTCTGCAACACGAGCCATCGCTTTCATGCGCTGTTCTTTACGCTTACCTTCTGTCAGGTTTACAAAACCCTCTTCATCCGACAGGCGAAAGAGCTGGCCGAGCATAAAATATTCACCTTTGGCATCAGAATAAAGCAGCTCGCCGGAATCCAGCTCAACCGCATAAAAACCTTTAAGATCCGCAGGCTCAATAGATACCGCATTAATACGTGCATTGATCTTTTTCAGGCTTTGCGCAATCAACGCTTCCGGCGCCGTTTCCGCCTGTCCCAACCCACTTATTCCCAGCAAAACCAGACCGGCTGCCAATAGTTTACGCATAGTTATTCCCGTCAAATTCAAAAATAGATTGTGGCTAAGATACAGATTCAGCCAGAAAGTTCAGCCACGTGGATGATGCTCACGATGTATCGACTGTAAACGATGCTGCGCCACATGTGTATAAATCTGTGTGGTCGACAGGTCACTATGGCCCAGCAACATCTGCACCACCCTGAGATCAGCCCCATGATTCAGCAAATGGGTCGCAAAGGCATGACGCAAGACATGAGGAGACAGTGGCTTATCAATACCCGCCACCAGTGCATAATGCTTGATACGATGCCAGAATGTCTGGCGTGTCATTTGCTGACCACGACGACTTGGAAACAGAACTTCACTGCCAGGGTCAAAGAGCAACTGAGGACGTGCCTCCCGATAATAACGCAACACCCAGCGGATCGCCTCCTCACCCAGCGGTACCAGACGCTCTTTACTGCCCTTACCAAATACCCTGATCACTCCCTGATGTAAATTCAGCTGTGATGACTGCAAAGAGACCAGCTCAGTAACACGCAGCCCGCTGGCATAAAGCACCTCCAGCATCGCCCGGTCGCGCAACTCAATGGCATCTGATAGATCAGGTGCCCGCAGCAATTGCTCAACATCAGATTCTGTCAGGGTTTTAGGCAAAGGCCGTCCCCGCTTAGGACTGTCGATCAGCAACGTAGGGTCTGAGGCCAGCTCATTTTCCCGCACCAGATAACGATAAAAACCACGTAATGTTGAGAGCAGCCGCGCCGTCGAGCTGGCCTTCAGCTGCTCTTTGACCCGCCAGGCCAAATGCAACTGTAACTGCTCGCGCCCTGCCAAGCGTAAATCTGAGTTACGCAACCTCAGCCAGTCACCATACTGCACCAGATCCCGGCGATAAGACGACAGAGTATTTTCACTTAAACCCTTTTCCATCCAGATGGCATCCAGGAACCGCTCAACCAATACTTCATCCGATGCTGAGAGTTTTTTAGCCGCGTTATCCACTGACACTGCTCAGGCTCCGTTCGGGTAAATCGTGGAGATTATCAACAGGCTCACTCATTCATAAACTTCAAATTCTGCGATTTTATCCAGATCAATCGCATAAGTCGCCATACCGTTCCCCATGCGCTGCTCAATCACCAGCTGAGAGGCTGAAACCGAGCGAATATACCCCTCAACCTGACGCCCGAAATAAGTCACCATACGGGCACGAGAGCCAATAAAATAAACCGCATCAGTCACCGCCGCCGGATAAAACTCTGGTGCCGGTTTTGCAACCACCGACTCAGTCGGAACCCACTCCGCCCCGGCATCCGGAGCAACGGCCTCAGCTGCCGGTACAGAGACAGCCGGTTTTTTCCGGGCTGCTGCCGACCGGACTGACGCCCCCGTCTGCCGGGGTACAGGCAAGTCCCACTGAATACCTTCCAGGCTGATCATTTTATCATTCACATAAACAGCAGGATTGAGCACAGACAGCAGCGCCTCCGGCGAATCCACCGCAGGCATAAAGGCCGGTCCCAGGGGGATATCAGGCAACAGCGTCAGCGCAACCAGAGCGCCAGGCTGATAAAGAGCGGCAACAGCTTCTTTCTGGGAGGGCATTAAACCAAGGCTAAGCTGACCCAGCAGCACATCCAGCTCCGCACGAAACCGCTGCTCCAGCTGCTCATCCGACAGGCCTGCCTGCGCCCTGCAAAAATTACGGTAACGCCGGTTATAACCTTTATCCTGATAACTGATGCGCAGCGCCGACAGTGCGACAGCCCCCGTCATCACAGACCCCATTGCAGGCTCGCCACCCTGAACCTGCAATTTGATATCCAGCGATGTCGTCGCTACCTGCGCTACATCCGAGTCCAGCTCAAGCTGCATCTGACCCGATGCCCTGTCGAAGTGATAATTAAAAACCATATCATGGCTCAGCGTCTGGTAACCCAGCGCCATCCGGTCAGGATCCCCTGAAGGGCCACACAAACCCTCTGAAAACTGTAAGGACTCACCAGGCATCGACTGAGCCATCGCCATAAACTGCTTAAAACCCGCGCCATTAAGATCCAGCAACAGCCCCCGCTGACGTACAGAAAAGCCTGTTGGCAGGTTACCCTGCTCAAAATCAGATGCCAGTGATAACATCTGCGACCAGTCCGCCGTTTTTAAAACCCACTCATCAATCAACACCTGATCAGATACAGCAAACGGCATCAGGCGGATTTCTCTCAGACCAACCTCAGTGTTAAGCAAATCAATATGAATAGCGTCATAAGAAAATTCAGCATAAGGCGAAAGCGCCGTTGCCAACTCATCGGCCGTCTGTTTGGCCGTCCACCATACGTACGCATAAAAACCTGCCACACAGAACAGGGGCAGTAACAGAATAAGTAACAACAGCGCGATGCGTTTAAACATCCGTATCCTTTTCCACGAAAAATACAATGGAATTACTATAGGCAAGAGTCCCCTAACTTGCCATTGACTTTAACCAGGCCCGCTTCAAAAATTCATAAAAAAAGCGACCCTCAGGTCGCTTTTTTCAAAATCAGACAAAGCAAATTGCTTAACCCAATTTTTCCTTGATACGTGCAGACTTACCACTACGCTCACGCAAGTAGTACAGTTTAGCCTGACGTACATCACCACGACGCTTAACAGTAATGCTGTCAACAATAGTGCTGTAAGTCTGGAAAGAACGCTCAACACCCACACCGTGGGAAATTTTACGTACTGTGAAAGCAGAGTTAGCACCGCGGTTACGCTTGCCAATTACAACGCCTTCAAATGCCTGCAGACGAGTACGAGTACCCTCTACTACTTTAACCTGTACAACAACGGTATCACCCGGGCCGAAAACAGGGACTTCTTTGCTTACTTGTTCAGCTTCAATTTGCTGAATAATCAGGTTCTTGCTGCTCATGGCACGCTCCTAAATATTCAACCGTCAGACTCAGAAGTCTCACGGATATATTCTTTTAACAATACCTGCTGTTCTTTAGACAATGCCAGAGATTGCAACAAATCCGGACGCCGTTTCCAGGTTCGCCCTAACTGTTGCTTCAGACGCCAGCGTCTGATTTCCTCATGGTTGCCACCCAGCAGCACTTCAGGCACCTGCATGGAGTCAAACTGTTCCGGTCTCGTATAGTGCGGGCAATCCAGCAAACCGTCAGAAAAAGAATCTTCTGCCGCCGAAGCCTGGTGTCCTAAAACACCTGGCACCAAGCGTGAAACTGCATCAATCATGGTCATGGCAGGTAACTCACCACCACTAAGGACAAAATCCCCAAGTGACCACTCTTCATCAATCTCAGCTTCAATCAGGCGTTCATCAATACCTTCATAACGCCCGGCTACCAGAATCAGCTTTTTACGCTTCGCTAAGGCCTGCACCCCATTGTGATCAAGTTGGCGTCCCTGAGGTGACAGGTAAATAACACTTACCTCATCAGTCCCCGCTGCCGCTTTCGCCGCATGGATTGCGTCCCGCAGAGGCTGAACTTTCATCAGCATACCCGGCCCGCCGCCATAAGGTCGATCATCTACAGTGCGGTGTTTATCGTGAGTAAAATCACGAGGATTCCAGCATTGCAGCTCAACCAGACCATTGCGTACCGCCCGCCCTGTAACACCAAAGCCGGTGACAGCCTCAAACATTTCAGGGAATAACGTTACAACACCAAACCACATGGTTTAGAACTCCGGATCCCAGTCGACCCGAATAGTGCCTGCTTCTAAATCAATTTTTTTAATCACCTGATCAGGCAGGTAAGGAATCAACCGTTCAGTACGGTCAATACTCTCATCGGTACCTTTTACCACCAGCACATCATTTGAACCGGTTTCAATCAGATGACTCACCTTGCCCAATAATTGATCGGACACGGTGTATACCATCAGGTTTTCCAGCTGGCTCCAGTAGTACTCACCGACTTCCAATTCAGGAAGTACGCTTGATTCAACCGCAATTTCAACACCGTTATAAGTACGGGCAATTTCACGATCGTCTACACCGACCAGCTTGGCAACCAGGCCTTTACCATGACGTTTACCGGCTTCAACCTCTACAGGTTTCCACTGGCCTTTAATATTCAACAGCCACGGTTGATAAGTCAGGATGTTTTCTATGGGATCGGTATGGGAATAAATTTTCACCCACCCTTTAACACCATAGACAGTAGAGATGCGACCAAGAATGGTTTTCTCTGCAGCAGTGCTTCTACTCATCTATCTGACCCAGCCTGATAAAAACACTTATTCTGCAGCTTTCGCAGCATCTTTCAGCAGGCTGGCAACACGAGGAGAAACCTGTGCGCCTTTGCTCTGCCAGTATTCGATGCGGTCCATGCTAAGGCGCAGACGTTCTTCCTGGCCACGGGCCAGAGGGTTGAAGAAGCCTACACGCTCAATAAAGCGACCATCACGAGGATTGCGTGAGTCGGCTACAGTAAGGTGATAGAAAGGACGCTTTTTAGCGCCGCCGCGAGACAAACGAATTGTTACCATGCGAATGGTCCCTTTATCCGTGTGGGTTTTGATATCGCCCACAATTTTATTAATCAGCCAAAACCTTTGGAATTCAGGCTGTTCCAGTGGCTTTATGGCCAAAAGCACCACAAAGCCAAAAACTAAGGGCGGGAATTCTACGCGAATTCACCGCACAATCAAAGCAATTACCGACCAAACCTTAAACAACAGACGCGATTATCGACCCGGGAAGCCACCGCCACCCATGCCACCGCCCATGCCGCCACCCATACCTGGTGGCAACATACCTTTCATGCTGCGCATCATTTTGCTCATACCACCTTTACCGCTCATCTTTTTCATCATTTTTGACATCTGTTTATGCTGCTTGATGAGACGGTTAATATCCTGAATCTGGGTACCGGAACCGGCGGCAATACGTTTTTTGCGGGAGCCGGTGATAATATCCGGGTGGCGGCGCTCTTTAGGTGTCATGGAGTTGATAATCGCCTCCATCTGACCCACGCCTTTTTCAGCGCCCGCCATTTGAGTGGCATTAGCCATCTGGCCCATGCCCGGCAGTTTATCCAACATACCCATCATGCCGCCCATGTTTTTCATCTGCTGGATTTGTTCGCGGAAGTCTTCCAGATCAAAGCCTTTGCCTTTTTTGATTTTCCGGGCAAATTTTTCAGCTTTCGCCTTATCGATCTTCTGCTCAGCTTCCTCGATCAGAGAAAGCACATCACCCATACCCAAAATCCGGGACGCCACACGATCCGGATGGAAAGGTTCCAGGGCTTCAACTTTTTCACCCACACCCAGGAACTTGATAGGCTTACCGGTAATATGACGCACCGACAGCGCTGCACCACCACGGGCATCACCATCCGTTTTAGTCAGGATCACACCGGTCAGGGCTAACTCTTCGTTAAACGCTTTCGCAGTGTTCGCCGCATCCTGACCGGTCATGGCATCAACCACAAACAGGGTTTCAACCGGATTAATAGCACTGTGCAGACGTTTGATTTCGTCCATCATCGCGCCATCAACGTGCAAACGGCCTGCCGTATCCACCAGCAGCACATCGTGATGCTGAATACGGGCATGCTGAATCGCCGCATTGGCAATAGCAACCGGGTCCTGATCCGCAGAAGACGGGAAAAACTCAACCTGTACTTCAGCTGCCAGGGTTTCAAGCTGCTTGATCGCGGCTGGCCGGTAAACATCCGCTGAAACGACCAATACCTTTTTCTTCTCGCGCTCACGCAGGAAACGCGCCAGCTTGGCAACCGAGGTGGTTTTACCCGCGCCCTGCAAACCGGCCATCATAACCACCGCAGGTGGCTGAGCAGCCAGGTTCAGGGCTTCGTTGGCCTCCCCCATCACCTTAACCAGCTCTTCGTTTACAATTTTAACGAAAACCTGACCCGGCGACAGACTGCTGCTGACTTCCTGTCCAACAGCACGTTCTTTCACACTGTTTACAAATTCTTTAACAACCGGAAGCGCAACATCCGCCTCCAGCAGCGCCATACGCACTTCGCGCAGGGTGCCCTTAATATTGTCTTCAGTCAGCTTAGCCTGGCCCGTAACGGCCTTTAGCGTTTGCGTAAGTCGTTCCGTAAGATTCTCGAACATGCTCTGCCTCAGCGTTAAGATCCCGCATTCAGCCGGTTAAACGGCGAAAAATTATAAAAGCTGAAATATTTCAGACGGGACTTTCAAAAAATAGCGATGGTGGGAGATTATACAGCAGCAACCCTTAAGGCCACACCCCCATATTTCATCCGACCGGCAATTATGACAAACTAGCCTGCGTGTCTGCACCACTCCCTAATAAGAGTGGTTTCTCTTTGTGCTTAATACCTGCCCCGGGGCAGGAGGAAAAGGATGCTAATACTCTCCACGTTAATTGCGATTGCACTCTATGGCACCGCTACGTTTATGCAATGGCAGATTCTCCAGGGCCATCGCCGCCAGCCACGAAAGGTCAACCAATGTTTAGGTCTGGCAGGATTTTCGGCCCACACGCTGGCGGTTTATCTGGTCTTACATCCACCTGAAGGCATTCACTTAGGCTTTTTGGCCATGGGCAGCCTGGTCTCCTGGCTGATTGTTGCGATTGTTTTACTCAGCAGCATCCGCCAGCCCATCGAAAACCTCTTTATTGGTGTACTGCCTATCGCCATTGCCACTGTGCTTCTGGCCGGTTTTGTACCAGAGGACAGTGTGGCTAAAGCCTATGACGGCGGCCTGATAGCACATATCCTGCTCTCGGTGCTGGCCTACAGTGTGCTGACTGTCGCCGTGCTACAAGCCGTTTTGCTTTCACGGCAGCATTCAGCCTTAAAACATCATCATACGCGGGGCTTGGTGGCTTCACTGCCGCCATTGCAAACCATGGATCGCCTGCTCTTTGAGATGCTCTGGTCAGGCCTTATCCTGCTAACTGCTGCCCTGGCAACCGGCTTTCTGTTTGTTGATGATTTACTTGCCCAGCAAGTATTACATAAAACCGTGCTTTCACTGATCGCCTGGTTGCTCTATGCGACCCTGATTTGCGGGCGTTTATTCTTTGGCTGGCGCAGCCATACCGCAACCCGCTGGACCATCGGCGGTTTTGTCTTGCTGGCACTGGGATTTTTTGGCACAAAACTTGTGGTCGAGTGGATGATCTAAGCAAATAAAGATGAATAGGGCCGGCACCTGAGGTGCCGATCCCTATTCGCCACTTGACAGTCCAGGCAGGGCATCTGACAATAACCGCCCTATTCTATACGACAGGTTTTTCAGTCTTGGAAGACGCATCGATAAGTCTCTTATCCGGCATTCTCTGCTTTCTTATTTTATGCTCCGCTTTTTTCTCCAGCTCCGAAACGGGCATGATGTCACTCAACCGTTACCGGCTGAAGCATCTGGTTAAGAAAAAGCATCCTGGGGCCAAACGCGCCAGCAAACTTTTGGAGCGCCCGGACAGACTGATTGGCGTTATCCTGATCGGCAATAACTTCGTCAACATTCTGGCCTCCGCCATTGCAACGGTTATTGCTGTACGCCTCTGGGGCGATGCTGGTATTGCCATTGCCACGGCCGGACTAACCCTCGTTATACTGATTTTTGCCGAAGTCTCACCCAAAACCCTGGCTGCCCTGCATCCTGAAAAAATAGCCTTTCCTGCAGCCTATCTGCTGCGCCCGCTGTTGTTTCTTATTTATCCGCTGGTCTGGGCAGTTAATGGCATTACTAATAATTTTCTGCGCCTGTTTGGAATTAACCTTAACAACAATGACAATCACAATATCAGCACGGAAGAACTGCGTACGCTGGTAAATGAAGCGGGTGCCCTGCTGCCCCATCGCAATCAGTCCATGTTGCTGGGTGTGCTGGAGCTATCCGAAGTCACCGTTAACGACATTATGGTGCCCCGCAACGATGTTATTGGTATCGATCTGGATTACGACATTGATACGATTATTCAGCAACTGAGCACCACCAGTCATACCCGGCTGCCCGTCTACCGGGGTGAACTGAACAAGGTGGTTGGTATGCTGCATATGAGAAATCTGGCACAGGTTTTTCACCAGGGTACTATATCCAAGGCCGCCATTTTGCAGGTCATTTCTGAGCCTTACTTTATCCCTGAGAGTACCCCCCTGCAGACTCAGTTGCTGCACTTTCAGAAGCAGGGCCGCAGAATTGGGCTGGTTGTGGATGAGTATGGTGATGTCGAAGGCATTGTCACCCTGGAAGATATTCTGGAAGAGATTGTAGGTGAGTTATCCAATGACAGCCGCGAAGAAAGCCAGGACATTCACCCTCAGGAAGATGGCAGCTACTTTATTGATGGCACCGCCTATATTCGTGAGGTCAACAAAGCCCTCAACTGGGAGCTACCCACAGACGGGCCAAAAACCATTAACGGCCTGATTACCGAAACACTGGAATCCATTCCGGACGCCAATGTCTGTATGAAACTCGGCCATTATCAGCTGGAAACCCTGCATATCAGCGATAACCTGATCAAGACCATCCGTATTATCGCCAACGGACAGCCTGAGCAGGATGAAGATTAAACTGAGCTTTTAAACGATTTCAGTCGCAGGGAAAATCACCCGGCGACTTAGCTGTCAGCCGCCAGCTTTTGCTCAACACTCTGCAATTTATCGGCCATGGTCTGCTTGCGATCCGTACGAGTCCCCACCCGTATGGATGTACTGACACGGGGAGCGCCCATCTCATGCACCACTTCATGACAGCGTTTAACTGCTGCAAACACCTGATCCCACTCACCTTCAATGTCCGTACCATAAGCGTGCATCTTATACGTTAAACCCGCTTCGTCCAGCACTCGCTGACAAGCGGCGATATACTCAGATACGGATACACCCACACCCAGCGGAATCACACAAAGGTCGATCATCACATTCATATCAGAGTTCCCGCTTAGCAAATTTCGCCTTTTTCCCGGCGCACAATTTTTTTCCAGGTTTCACGCTTTTGCTCATCCGTCATGACACCCCATTCACCAATTTCAATACCGTGGCGGTGACAGGCGATGCAAATATCGTTATCCCCTAACGAGCAGACCCCCACACAAGGGCTAGGCACGGGTTTAGGCTTTGTTGTTATCACAATGACTGAACCTTCAATTTATTTAAAAAAAGACGCATATTTTCAACATAATGTGCCGCATTGGCTTCCAGACCTTTGACCTGCTCATCACTCAGCAGTCGTTTTACCTTGGCAGGCGCACCCACCACCAGTGAATAATCCGGTATTTCCATACCTTCAGGCACCAGGGCTTTAGCACCAACCAGGCAGCCTTTGCCAATTTTAGCGCCATTAAGCACCACCGCTCCGATACCGATCAGGGAGCCATCGCCAACCGTACAGCCATGCAACATGGCTTGGTGGCCCACCGTTACATTTCGCCCGATGGTCAGGGAAAATCCGGGATCAGTATGTAACACCGCACCATCCTGAATATTCGTGCCCTCACCAATAATTATCGGGTCGTTATCACCCCGGATCACCACGTTAAACCAGATACTGGTTTTATCTTGCAACTCCACATTGCCAATCACAGTCGCATTGTCTGCGATAAAGTGCTCATCACCGGTTAAGCGGACCTGCTGTCCTGCCAGACTATAAATCATAAAGGTTTCCTGCCTGTTTTCGGATTGATACCGGGCCTGCCACTCCTCTGACAACAGCATCAATCGACCGTTCTTTTTTGTTTGTTTAAGCGTGTTCGGGCCGGGGTTTCATGGGGATATTTGCATCAAAACCCACGTTCAGCAGCTCAACCAGCATATAAGCGGTCAGACCCCATATCAGGTAACCCTCATACTGCCAGGCAGGCACAAAATGGGTTTTGTTTTTAAAGCGAATGGCATCCGTATGGTGCCGCCGGTCTTCCATAAAAAAGCTGACCGGCACCCTGAAAATAGCGTCCAGCTCGTGGGGGTTTGCCACCAGTTCGACTGAGTCAGGCACAATGCCCACCCAGGGTGTTACTTGCAACCGGTGTTTAGACATCACCTGCCCCATCGGCCCGATAATATCCACCAGCTCAGGGGACAACCCGATTTCTTCCTCGGCTTCGCGCAGTGCGGTATATAGCAAATCCGGGTCGGTCTGGTCATGTTTACCACCGGGGAAAGCCACCTCTCCCCCGTGACTGGATAGGTTTTTCGCCCGCCGGGTCAGAATCACCTCAGGATCATAAGGGTGATCCGTCAGGGCAATCAAAACGCTGGCCTGGGGCTGATCAGAAACAAACTGGCGGGGCGCGTAAGTGTCTAAGCGTTGTCTGAGCTTGTTTAGCATAAATTCTCAAATTCAGGATAGATCCCACCATAATACCCTTGCCGCTGCCTGTCTGCCCACTTTAAAATGAAACCTCTTTTGCAGCAGGATAAATGATGAATTTCTGTAGCCACTGCGGCAGTGCCGTCCGTACCGCCATCCCTGAAGGCGACAACCGCCCGCGCCATATCTGTATCCGCTGTGATCAGATTCATTATCAGAATCCACGCATTATCGCAGGCTGCCTGCCGGTTTATGAAGACAAAGTACTGCTGTGCAGACGTGCAATCGAACCCCGCCTGGGTTACTGGACCCTACCGGCTGGTTTTATGGAAAATGGCGAATCCACCGAACAGGCAGCCCTGCGCGAGACGTACGAGGAAGCTTATGCCGAAGTAGAAATTCAAAGCCTTTATACCGTCACCTCCATTCTGCACGTTAATCAGGTTCAGATGTTTTATCTGGCTAAAATGCACAAACCTGAATACGCCATCAGCAGTGAATCACTGGAGGTTGAGTTATTTTCAGAACAGGATATACCCTGGGATGAACTGGCTTTTCAGACCATACGTAACGCACTGGAATTATATTTTGCAGACCGGAAAACGGGGCGGTTTCCACTACGGCATATTGAGCTAAACGGCCCCCGCAAACCGACATAGACATGTATCCGGCCTTCAGATATCTGCCAACTGCCATACATCATAAGCCACTTCCTCAAAAGGATGGGCTTGTTTAAGCACAACAACCGCCTGGTGGATCAATGCATCTTCACAGACCATCTCCACCTTCCATTCAGGTAAAAATTCCACCACATCCTGCGCTCCGATATGAGGATGACTGCCCGCCAGAGGCCTGAACTGGCCCTGCCCCAGAGTTTGCCAGCAACAGCTATCATAATTACCGATACGGCCAACACCCAGATCAAAAAGCGCCTGCTTTACAGCATCCCGGTTTTCATCGGGCACAAAAAAACTGAGTTTATACATAAAGATTAACCTCGGAGAAATTGATCTAAGACTGTAGCAACAGAAGGATCTGTTGCTTACTTTGTTCCACCGCTCTGAATAAATCGGCAGTTAAAGGCTGCATCGGCGCCAGAGTGCCTAACTGCGCCAGCATCAGCGTTATCGGAGGTAAGTTAAGCCGACAGGCACGGCCAAGCAGCAGTGTATCCACAATACCCAGATGATGAGAGGAAAACACCGGCTCAGCAACGGCATCAAGCAATTCATCGCCTGACAGCCGAATCAAACTGCCCGGCTTTTGACCGGTATCACAGGCATCCACCAGCAGTATCTGATCAGCCCCCTGCAGGTAATGCAGCAAAGAGACACCCGGGCGATCCAGGGCCAGCAACTCCACAGACTCAGGCAGATCTTCCTGCTGCAACTGCTCAATCACCTGCCAGCCAAACCGGTCATCAGCCTGAGGGGAACCTAAGCCTATAATACGCCAGCGACTCAATGGCGCACCGTCGTCAGCTTGATAAAATGAGTGGCACAGGAGATACAGGGATCATAGTTACGCACCACTTTTTCACAGTGAAGCCGCAACTCATCATCCGAATGCTGTAACCCAAAACAGGTCAGGGAATGCTTCAAATCTTCCTCAATACGCGCCTGGTTCTGACTGGTTGGCGGCACAATTTTAGCGTTTGTAATCAGGCCCTGGGCATCCACCTCATAACGATGCCAGAGCAGGCCACGGGGTGCCTCACTCCAGCCACAACCCGTACCTGCTTTTGGCTCAACCAATACAGAAGGCGCGTCAGGTTCGCGATAGGCACTAAGCATCACTATTGCTTCTCTTAAAGCAAAACAGACTTCCAGCCCCCGGGCCAGCATACTGTCGAACATATTAGCGCTGGGAAAACGTTTAGCATAAGGTGCAAACTGCCGGGCATTCGCACCGCTTAACTGCGCATGATTAAGATTAAGCCGCGCCAGAGGCCCCACCAGATAAGGTTTACCCTCTAAATGACTCCATAAAGCCGTCGAATGAGGTGCATGACTTTCAGTAAAATAACGTTCATATTGCTCCGGCTGAAGCCTGAGCCCGCCAGAAGTTTTTAAATAACCATTTTCGATGGCATAAACCGTTGAACCCAGCGCAACCGATTGAAAGTCCTGTTTATCCTGAGGCAACTCAAGCTGAGCCAGCCAATCCACCATCGCTTCGGCTTCAGGCAAGGCACGTTCCAGTTTCCCCAGCAGACTTTCCACAGCAGACAATGCCGGGGCTTTGTAAAAGCCGCCCACTTTCACACCAATCGGATGTACTGAGCGTGCGCCCAGCAGATGCATCAGCTCATTGCCCAGCCCCTGTAAATCCAGCCCCCGCTTCACTTCATGGGGATATTCCTTTGCCATCGCAATACCACTGTCAAAACCAAAAAAATCCGGTATGGCCAGCAGATGGATATGCAACGCATGGCTTTCAATCCATTCACCAATATAAAGCAATCGGCGCATCTCTCTGACCCATTGCCCCGGGTCGACCTCAAAAGCAGATTCCAGCGCATTCACCGCACTGACCTGATAAGCCACCGGACAAATACCACAAATACGCGCCACTATATCCGGCACTTCCGTATAACTGCGACCTTCCAGAAATTTCTCAAAAAAACGCGGGGGTTCATAAATACTGAACTGTAGCTGTTCAATCCGGTTGTCCCTGATCTCCAGATGAAGCGCACCTTCGCCTTCCACGCGGGCCAGAATAGGCACTTTGATTGAAACATTACGCTTAGTCATGCTCATCCTCCCCCGCTATTGTTACAACCCCGAGGCCGGGTGCTGCCGGGTGAATCAAATGTAATTTTCGCCTCACCTGTTCAGGCAGCAACCCCAGCCCTGTAAAACAGCGGGCCAGCCCCCGGGCATTCGTATTTTCTGCCGGGCCATAACAGCCATAACAATCACGCCCAAAACGCGGGCAAAGCGCACCACAACCTGTACGGGTAACAGGCCCCATACAAGGTTTACCCTGAGTCACCAACGTGCAGACAATTTGTTGACGTTTACATTCCAGGCAAAGCTTATCGGTCTCATCACGGGGCACAACACCCGCCAGCAGGCTAGCCACAACCGCTTTGATCTGTTCGCTGTTTATAGGACAGCCCCAGAGTTCAAAATCGACTTTGACATAAGCCGATATGGGCTTTGATTCAGGAAGACTGTCGATATAGTCAGGCTGTGCATAAATAAGCGCAGGCCACTGCTCCCGGTCGGCCGCGAGGTTTTTCAGCGCCTGTATACCACCGGATGTGGCACAAGCACCGATTGTCACCAGATACTGGCTGTTCGCTCTCACCATTTTTATACGTTCAGCATCATGGGCGGTCACGATACTGCCTTCAACAAACGCAATATCAACCCGGCGCGCTTCGGCTACCGGCCCTGCCTCTGGAAAATGCACCAACGCCACCTGCTCGGCCAACTCCAGTAAACCGGCACCCATATTCAAAAAGGCCAGCTGGCAACCATCACAGGAACTGAACTTATGCACCGCTACTAAAGGTTTGTTACTCATCTTATAGCCCCCGCACACCCAGTAGCGGCTTTACGGCCGGATACGCAAACACAGGCCCGTCTTTACAAACAAATGCAGCCCCATACTGACAGTGACCACAATGCCCTACTGCACACTGCATATTGCGTTCCATGCTCAGATAAATATCGGCGGCGGCCAGCCCCATTTCCACCAGCTTTTCACTGGCGGCTTTTAACATACCCTCAGGCCCACATAACATTGCCAGACTATTTTCAGGCTTGCCCCGCGCTTGATCAAAGACTTCTGTCACCAGGCCATGATGAAACGGCCAGAGCGCCCCACCGTGATCAGCCGCAATCAGTACTTGTGTATGGGGCAGGCTGTTCCAATAATCATAGCGAGCCCGCCAGATCAGCTCATCCGAGTGCTTAACTCCCTGAATAATAGTTAACTCGCCAAACTGACTGCGCCTCATCAGCACATAGTTGATCACCGCAACCACCGGTGCACAGCCCAGCCCGCCGGTAACAATCATCAGATCCCGGCCTTCTGCAGCCGCCATTGGCCAACCTCGGCCATAAGGCCCACGTAAACCCAGACGCTCACCCTGACGCAATTTCGCCAGTCCATCCGTCACCCGCCCAACCGCACGAATGGTATGGCCGATTAAAGCCTCATCCTGGGGATCTGACACAATCGAAATTGGCACCTCACCCACACCGTAGAGGTAAAGCATATTAAACTGGCCCGGCTCAAAGCGGTAACGGGCCCGGGCAACCTCATCCACCAGTTTTAATCGCAGGGAATAAATGCTGGGTGACTCTTGAATAAATTCAACAACCTCTGCTTCCATCGGCAGACAGGCATTAGCTTGCGCTGTGTGCAGGCGCTGGCTGTTCTTCATGGATTTTCACCGGTTATTTTGCAGGCTTCTTCAACAAAATCGATCGCTGCCGGACACCAGGTCGTACAACGACCGCAACCCACACAGCCACTGCGGCCGTATTGATCATGCCAGGTGTCCAGCTTATGGGTCATCCACTGCCTGTAACGGCTTTTTATATCAGGGCGCACCTGAAAACCGGCCAGATAAGCATGCCCGGCGGTAAAGCAGGAATCCCACTCCCGCCGATGTTCAGTCGTCCCGCCATCCAGCGCGGTCAAATCGCTTTCACTGTGACAAAAACACGTAGGGCAAACCTGGGTACAGTTTCCACAGGCCAGGCAACGCTCGGCTATATCCTGCCATTGGGGATGATTCCGGTTAGCCTGTAATAAATTGTGCAAAGGAATTTTGGGCAAAGCACGGGACTGAGCCTGTACCGCCTGATCATGCTGGTTTTTTATCGCTGCCCTGTGCTGCTCGCTTAAAGGTTGCAATAGCAGTAAATCAACCAGTGCTTGTCCGGCATCACTGCCCGCCTCCGGCACAAAACCAGCATCCAGCTCCGTCAAATTAATATCATAACCGGCGGTCGCAGAAGGGCCGTCTCCGGTGGAAGCACAAAAGCAGGTATCCGCAGGCTGTGAGCAGTTCACGGAGACCAGAAACAGGCCTTTACGCCGGTCGGCATAATAAGTATCAACATAGTCACCCTGAAGGAAATGCTGATCCTGCAGACGTAAGGCCGCCAGATCACAGGCACGCACACCCAGCACCGCTTGTTTACGGCCGGGGCTTTCAGGCCGAATAAATTCGATACGGCCATCGGCCAGACGGCGCGCCTGCCAGATCACTTCCCCTGGAGTAAACAGAAAAGGCTTAAGCGCTTGCGGGCCATTAGCCCAGGCAAAAAAACGCTCAGAGCCGGTTTGTGTAAGACGATAATGCCCTGGTGCCTGTTCATCCTGAACACCCACCGGTAACTGATCAATAGCTGTCAGCGCCTGATAAAGGATAGCGCCATCCTTAACCTGAGGCCCGGAAACCTCATAACCCTGCGCTTTCAGCAGATTTATCAACTGCTGCAACTGCGCCCTGGGCAAAAACCCGGCAGAACCTGTCGACATAAGCCCTCCTCTCCCTGTGACCCTGTCTTATTCAGATTAGAGCAAAGGCCCGAAATTCGAAAGTTAAGCTCTGAACATTTATTAATGCCCGCCCTCCCCGGTATCGGGTTATTATTTGCAACTCACTCTTAGCCGCCGGACGCTTCTATGTCAGTCTCATCTCTTGAAAATATCCTGAAACAAAGCCATAGCCTGACGCTGACCCACAGCAGCAAGTATTATCAATCCACATCACCAGGCCTGCCGTTATTGCGGGTGAGCAATGCATTTTGTGATGCCGTTATTTCGCTGCAGGGGGCTCAGTTACTTGAATTCAAAGCCAGGAGAGGCCCCCCGTTATTATGGTTAAGCCCGCAGGCGGTTTTCGAGCCAGAACAGGCTATACGCGGTGGCATTCCGGTTTGTCTGCCCTGGTTTGGTGTGAACACAAGCGATAAAGGCAAACCCAAACACGGCTTTGTGCGTAATCAGACCTGGGAACTGGAACACGTGGAAGAACCTGATGATGACAGTACACAACTGACCTTTGTCTACCGCAGCAGCGAACAGGACCAACTGCTTTTCCCCCATGCCTTCAGTGCCAGGCTAAGGATGGTATTAGCCGATACGCTGCATTTACAACTGAGCATTACCAACCACTCGGAGCTGGCGGCTCCCTTTAGCTGGGCGCTGCATAGTTATCACGCTATCAACACACTGAAGGATGTCAGAGTGACCGGCCTTGAGGGCTTAACCTATCTGGATAACTGCCAGGGCTTAACCCCCGTTTTACAACAAGGGCCAGTGAGTTTTGGCACTGAAGTAGACCGGGTTTACGAAAGCGTACCCGACATTCAGACGATTGAGGGCAATCCCGGCATTCAGATCAAAGGCCAGGACTGTGATACCGCTATTGTCTGGAATCCGGGCCCGGCACTTGCGGCGAGCATGTCTGACGTTGGGCCTGATAATCATCAGGGCTTTGTCTGTGTAGAACGCGGCGCGGCATTTGCCAATAGCTGGACGCTGGCACCGGATGAAACCCGCACGGGCAAACTGTGGATTTCTGCAATCCACCGGAAAAACGGCAGCTAACGGCTATAACTTTTAAGGCAAATAAGACAAATTCAAACACAAGGAGTATTTATGTCGGTCAGCAATGCGGTTATCCATATTACCAACCTTCGGCTGCGCACTTTTATCGGTTTTAATCCCGATGAAATGACCAAACAGCAGGATGTGGTGATTAATATCGAAATTCACTATCCGGCACAAAAGGCTATTTGTAATGATGATGTTGATGCGGCCCTGAACTATAAAATCATTACTAAAAAGATTATTGCTCACGTAGAAGCCGGTCACTTTAAGCTGTTGGAAAAGCTTGTCTCCGATTTACTTGAACTCTGCACTGAACACCCCTGGACCGAGTACGCTAAAGTCCGGGTGGATAAACCCCATGCCCTGCGCTTTGCCGACTCAGTTGCCCTGTCACTGGAGTGGCACAAAGACCTCTGAGCGCTACAAAAAACCCCGCAATTAGCGGGGTTTCAAGTAACAGCTGATGTTATAGCGCAACTTAATGCAGCTCTAAAACATCCTGCATATCGTAAACACCGTTAGCTTTACCATTCAGCCATTTGGCAGCTCGTACTGCGCCTTTGGCAAAGGTCATACGTGAGCTGGCCTTGTGGGTAATTTCCACACGTTCACCTTCAGTGGCAAACAACACGGTATGATCCCCGACCACATCACCGGCACGGATGGTTGCAAAGCCTATTTCTTTCTGTGTCCGTGCACCGGTCTGACCTTCACGCCCATACACAGCACATTCTTTCAGATCACGCCCCAACGCATCCGCCACGGCTTCACCCATACTCAGGGCCGTACCTGAAGGCGCATCCACTTTATGATGATGATGGGCTTCGATAATTTCCACATCGTAGTCATCACCCAGCGCCTTCGCCGCCATTGCCAGCAGCTTAAAACAAAGGTTCACACCCACACTCATATTAGACGCAAAGACCACGCCCATTTTGTCGGCGTAACTGTTCAGCTCGATTTTCTCTTCGTCTGTCAGGCCCGTGGTGCCAATAATGATCTGTTTACCATTAGCTGCACACACCGCCATATTCGACAGAGTGACCTGAGGTGCTGTGAAATCAATCAGCACATCAAAATCATTAACCGCATCGGCCAGACTGCCCACGATCTTAACATCCAGCTTACCCAGACCTGCCACTTCACCGGCATCGGCACCAATCAGCGAACTATTTGGCTCAACCACAGCAGCACCCAGTGTTACACCGTCTGCCTGCTGAATAGCTTCAATATTGGCTCTGCCCATACGACCGGCGGCACCGGTCACTGCGATTCTGATCATTAAGCTGCTTCCTGATTAACGGCAGTTATTATCTGCTTTCTTTTGATGGCGGATATTCTGATCCATATCCAGTGCGGGTTTTTCACAGTCGGGCCGACCCACAATTTTAGCCGGTACACCCACCACCGTGGTGTGGGGCGGCACATCTTCCAACACCACCGAACCACCACCGACTTTTGCACCGGCACCTACTTCGATATTGCCAAAAATTTTTGCCCCGGCGGCAATCAGCACCCCTTCACGAATTTTAGGATGACGATCCCCACAATCTTTTCCGGTTCCACCCAGGGTAACGTTCTGCATAATAGAAACGTCGTTTTCAATCACACAAGTTTCACCCACCACAATACCCGTGGCGTGGTCAAACATCACACCGCGCCCGATGCAGGCTGCCGGGTGAATATCGACTTGCTGTGCCGAACTGACCCGACTCTGAATATAACGGGCCATAGATTTTCGACCCTGCTTCCACATCCAGTTTGCAACCCGGTGGGCCTGCAGTGCATGGAAACCTTTTAAGTACAGCAATACGGTTGATAACTTATCAATGGCCGGATCGCGTGTCTGCACCGCACTCAAATCGTGGCAGACTGCACAGATAATCTGAGGATCGGACTCAAACGCCTGATCGATCATTTCTCGCAAGGTCACCGCTGGCACCACTTCATCCGCCAGCTTACCTGCCAGCAAATAAGATAAAGCAGAACCTAAATCACGATGACCAATAATAGTCGCGTGAAAAAAGCTGGCCAGAAAAGGCTCAGACTCGGCTTCAATCCGCGCCTCATCCTGAATCATTACCCAAAGTGCTTTGGGCTCTATTGGTATAGAGGTCATAAAGCATCCTCTCTGAAACAGGCCACCTCAGGTGGCCTGAATCTTAGGTCATATCTTCAAAAAACTTCTTCACCGAGTCAAAAAAACCATGCTTCTTCGGTGAATGTTTACTATTGCTCTGCTCCATTTCTGACTGGAACTCACGCAATAGCTCTTTCTGACGACTGCTCAGGTTAACCGGCGTTTCCACCACCGCACGTACCAGCAAATCACCTACCGCACCACCACGCACCGGCTTAACACCTTTGCCACGCAGCCGGAACAATTTACCCGTCTGAGTTTCAGCAGGCACTTTCAGCTTAACGCGACCATCCAGCGTAGGCACTTCCAGCTCGCCACCTAAAGCCGCATCAATAAAGCTAATCGGCACTTCACAGTACAAGTGTTTGCCATCGCGCTCGAAAATTGGATGAGAGCGAACATTAACCTGAACATAAAGATCACCCGCAGGGCCACCATGACTACCTGCTTCACCTTCACCGGCCAGACGAATTCGGTCACCCGTATCAACACCCGGTGGGATTTTAACAGACAGGTTTTTGGTTTTCTCGATACGGCCATGACCATGACAGTCAGAACAGGGATCTGAAATTACCTGGCCTTCGCCATGACAGGTTGGACAGGTCTGCTGCACAGAGAAGAAACCCTGCTGCATACGCACCTGACCATTACCACCGCAAGTGCCACAAACACGAGGTTTAGTACCTGGTTTAGCACCCGAACCATGGCAGGTTTCACAACCCACCAGCGTTGGAACAGTAATGGTTTTTTCAACACCACGCACAGCTTCTTCCAGCGACAGGTCCATGTTGTAACGCAAGTCTGCGCCACGCTGCACAGAACTGCGACGGCCACCGCCACCATTGAACATATCACCAAACACATCACCAAAGATGTCACCAAAGCCACCGTCAAAACCGCCACCACCAAATCCGCCACCTGCACCCTGGCCCACACCGGCATGACCGTACTGGTCATAAGCGGCTTTTTTCTGGGCATCTGACAGCACTTCGTAAGCTTCATTTACTTCTTTGAAGCTTTCTTCAGCAGACTGATCGTCAGGATTGCGGTCAGGATGATATTTCATCGCCATACGACGAAATGCTTTTTTGATATCGCGGTCTGATGCATCCCGGGACACACCCAGTACTTCGTAATAATCTTGTTTTGACATAATCCGGATCTAGCTATCGCGGTGGCCAGCCCTCAGGCCGGATACAACAACGCGGGCCTGGGGTTTAAAGACCCCGAGTCCCGCGATGCATAGAATGGATTTCACCCGGCACTCATGCATACCGGGTAAACTCCTTTTCAGTAATCAGACAATTAATTACTTTTTATCGTCTTTCACTTCTTCAAACTCAGCATCAACGGCATCATCACCCGGTTTTTTGTCCTGCTTCCCGGCGTCACCTGCTTCACCCGCTTCTGCCTGCTGTGCAGCGTCTGCATACATTTTCTGTGCAACCACTGAAATCGCTTCCGTCAGCGCAGCGGTTTTAGTGTCGATGGCATCTTTATCGTCGCCTTTTAACACGTCTTCCAGCTCTGTACGGGCCGCTTCGACATTAGCTTTTTCTTCTTCAGTCGCCTTGTCACCGGCTTCTTCCATGGTTTTCTTCGCAGAATGAACCATCGCATCACCCTGATTACGGGCCTGCGTCAGTTCTTCAAACTTTTTATCTTCTTCTGCATGGGCTTCAGCGTCACGTACCATCTGATCAATCTCATCATCATTCAGGCCGGAAGAGGCTTTGATGATAATAGACTGTTCTTTACCGGTCGCTTTATCTTTCGCTGACACGTTAAGAATACCGTTGGCATCCAGATCAAAAGTTACTTCGATCTGAGGTACACCGCGTGGTGCCGGTGGAATATCTGCCAGGTCAAAACGACCCAGTGACTTGTTCTGCGTTGACTGCTTACGCTCACCCTGAACCACGTGAATGGTTACCGCCATCTGGTTGTCATCGGCTGTGGAGAAAACCTGAGACTTCTTAGTCGGGATCGTAGTGTTCTTATCAATAACCGGCGTTGCAACACCACCCATAGTTTCGATGCCCAGCGTCAGCGGTGTTACGTCCAGCAGTAGTACGTCTTTCACGTCACCGGCCAGTACTGCACCCTGAATAGATGCGCCCATTGCGACGGCTTCATCCGGGTTAACATCTTTACGTGGCTCTTTGCCGAAGAATTCAGAGACAGCCGCCTGAACCATTGGCATACGGGTCTGACCGCCGACCAGGATAACTTCATCGATTTCAGATGGCGACAGCTCTGCATCTTTCAGTGCGATGCGGCAAGGCTCCAGGGAACGCTTAACCAGCTCTTCAACCAGAGATTCCAGCTTAGCACGGGTCACTTTAACGTTAAGGTGCTTAGGACCGGTTGCATCCGCCGTAATATAAGGCAGATTCACATCCGTCTGCTGAGCAGAGGACAGTTCACATTTTGCTTTTTCAGCGGCTTCTTTCAGACGCTGCAATGCCAGCGGATCGTTGTGCAGATCAATGCCGGATTCTTTCTTAAATTCGGCTGCCAGATACTCGATCAGGCGCAGGTCGAAATCTTCACCACCCAGGAAAGTGTCACCGTTGGTAGCCAGTACTTCAAACTGGTGCTCACCATCAACATCCGCAATCTCGATCACAGAAATATCAAAGGTACCGCCACCCAGGTCGAATACCGCGATGGTTTTATCGCCTTTGGACTTATCCATACCATAAGCCAGTGCTGCTGCGGTTGGCTCGTTGATAATACGTTTAACTTCCAGACCCGCGATACGGCCAGCATCTTTAGTTGCCTGGCGCTGCGCATCGTTAAAGTAAGCCGGTACCGTAACAACCGCTTCGGTTACTGCTTCACCCAGGTAATCTTCCGCTGTTTTCTTCATCTTTTTCAGGATTTCAGCAGAGATCTGTGGTGCAGCCAGCTTCTCATCGCGAACCTGAACCCAGGCATCACCATTGTCAGCTTCAACAATCTTATACGGCACCATTTTGATGTCTTTCTGTACCACATCATCTTTAAAACGGCGACCGATCAAACGCTTGATCGCAAACAGGGTATTGTTTGGGTTGGTTACCGCCTGACGTTTTGCAGGCTGACCGACCAGTGTTTCACCATCTTCAAGGTAAGCAATGATTGACGGAGTGGTACGATCACCCTCAGCGTTCTCAATAACTTTGCTTTTATCACCATCCAGGATAGCCACACAGGAGTTGGTAGTCCCCAGGTCGATACCAATAATTTTACCCATTCTAATTCACTCCAAGTTTCTGACCGTTAAGACGGACAGCAATCAAATCTTTAAAAAAACCGTTGCAATCTATATTGGTGCACCCTGGCTACTTTCAAGGTATGTACCCAACTTTTCTTAGCCTTGTGCAACCATTACCATCGCCGGGCGCAACAGGCGACCGTGCAGGGTATAACCTTTCTGCATCACCGCAACAACGGTGTTAGGCGCGGCATCTTCAGACGGCACCATAGACATAGCCTGATGCAACGCAGGATCAAAAGCAGCGCCGACCGGATTCACCTGCTCAACGTTAAATTTAGCCAGACCACCGACAAACATATTCAGGGTCATTTCCACGCCTTCACGCAGGGATGCCGTACTTTCATCGTCACCGGCAGCGTCAAGCGCACGTTCCAGGTTATCGACAATCGCCAGCATCTCATTGGCGAATTTTTCCAGCGCAAATTTATGGGCTTTTTCCACATCCTGCTCGGCGCGGCGCCGCACATTCTGAACATCGGCCTGACCGCGCAACATCTGATCCTTCAAAGTAGCAACTTCAGCCTGTGCTACATCCAGCTGACTCATCAGCTCTGCAATGCTCTGTAATTCAGGCTCTGCTTCTTCAGCAGTGGCACCAGACGCTGCAACCGCATCTTCAGCAACTACATCACCTTCAACAACCGGTTGTTCCGTTGCTTCAGCGCCCGTCAGATCCGCTGCTGTTTTTTCTTCGTTCGCCATTTGAAATCTCCCACTCTCGCCGCACATTAGTGCGGATACAGTAATTTACGCATGGGTTCTATATGGGGCCCGAAAAAAACCTTTTCAACGTTATTTCTCTGATTTTTTGTCTTAAAAAGCCTTTAGATTTGCAACAAAACAGATAATCGCTTATACATTACAAAACACTGTATAAAAACACAGGCAAAAGAAAAATGCTGAATCAGATAACCATCCGCGACTATGCCATTGTTGATGAGCTTGATCTGGAACTTCAATCCGGCATGACCGTTGTCAGCGGCGAAACCGGCGCAGGTAAATCGATTATGCTGGACGCGCTTGGCCTCACTCTGGGCAATCGTGCAGACAGCGGCACGGTACGCACAGGTGCAGAACGGGCCGAGGTTACCGCCAGCTTTGATATCACCGGTATTCCCGAGGCTAAAGCCTGGCTGGCCAGCCAGGAACTGGAGCAGGATAACGACTGTATATTACGCCGGGTGATTACCCGCGAGGGCCGCTCGCGCTGCTATATCAATAACCGCCCCAGCCCGATTGGCGCCGTACGGGAACTGAGCCAGCACCTGATTGATATTCATGGCCAGCACGAACACCAACGCCTGTTAAAAACAGAACACCACCGCCTGCTGCTCGACCAGTATGCAGGCAGCACCCACCTGGCAAACAAAGTACAGACGGCATTTAACCAGTGGCGCAAACTGGACAGGCAACGGGAACGACTCAGTAACCAAAACGATGAACAAAGCGCCCATATTCAGCTGCTTAGCTACCAGATAGAAGAACTTAATCAATTAAATCCACTCGAAGGCGAACTAAAACAACTGGAACAGGAACACAAACAACTGGCTAATGCCGGTGATATTTTACAGACCGGCCACCAGTTAATGCTCCTGACACGGGATGGCGAGCAGAACAACTGCCTGGCCCTGATCAGTCAGTGCCAGCAACTGCTGGGTAACCTGACAAAAAATTCACAGCTCGAACAGGTCAACGAGATGATGAATAGCGCACAAATCCAGATTGATGAAGCCGCCAGTGAATTAAGCCACTATTTAGACAGTGTGGAAATTAATCCAACCCGTCAACATGAAGTCGAGGAGCGGCTATCCAGCCTCTACGAGATGGCCCGCAAACACAAAGTCAAAGCAGAAGAACTCTCAGAACTCCACCAGAACCTGATAAATGAGCTGGCCGATTTGCAATGCACCGATGAAACCCTGGAAGCCCTTGAACAAGAAGTCGCTGATGCACTAACGCATTATTTGAAGGCAGCAACTCAGCTAAGCCGTGTACGCACAAAAGCAACCCGAAAACTGAACAAAGCCGTTGATCATCAGCTTCACAAGCTGGGCATGAATTCGGCAAGTTTTATCGTGCAGCTCAGCCCCTGTGCTGAAACCTCATACAGCCCACAAGGGCTGGAAGATGTGGAGTTTCTTATCAGCACCAATAAAGGCCAGCAAGCACGCCCGCTGGCTAAGATAGCTTCCGGCGGTGAGCTGTCCCGTATCAGCCTGGCGATTCAGGTGATTACCGCACAAACCTCCAGCACACCCAGTCTGATTTTTGACGAAGTGGATGTAGGCATCGGCGGTGCTATTGCAGAAGTAGTGGGTCGCCTGATGCGACAACTGGGTGAGCAGGCACAAATTCTCTGTGTCACTCACCAGCCTCAGGTTGCCTCTCAGGGCCACCAGCATCTGTTTGTCAGCAAAAAAGCTGGCAAAGCCCATACAGTGACACGCATTCACCGCCTGCACGAACCAGAGCGTGTTCAGGAAGTTGCCCGTATGCTCGGCGGTATCGATATTACCGAGCGTTCAGTCGAACATGCACGGGAAATGCTCGGACTCTCCCATTAAACCAGAACGACAAGCCAACGCACAAAAGACAACAACATAAAATCCAGACACAAAAAAGCCGACATCTGATGTCGGCTTTATTTAAAGACAGCAGGCCTGCCTGTATTAACTATCTTCGCAGCCATCTCTGCAAATACCATACAGGTACAAAGTACGGTCGGTTACAGTAAAGCCCAGGTCTTCTGCAATCTGATGCTGACGACGTGTCAGCTCGGCATCAGAAAACTCGGCAACTTTGCCACATTTCACACAAACCACATGATCATGCTGGTCGTCACGGGCCAGCTCAAAAACGGAATGACCACCTTCAAAATGATGACGGGATACCAACCCCGCTGTCTCAAACTGAGTCAGCACACGGTAAACCGTGGCAAGACCCACATCGTCATCAGCAGACATTAAGAGCTTATAGATATCTTCTGCACTAAAATGCTGACCTGCATTTGCCTGCTCAAGAATCTGGTAAATTTTGACACGCGGCAGCGTAACTTTAAGTCCGGCTTTACGCAGTTCCTGATTTTCGATTGCCATAATAATTCTCTATGCGGTTCCTAACACGGAATGATAGACTCATTATCCGTGTTTAAAGATGAAAGTGGAAGCCAGAATCAAATGCAAAAACTCCTTGTTAGCATTGCCCTTATGACCCTTTTGGCAGGCTGTTCCGGATTCCCGGGTGTGTACAAGATCGATGTCCGGCAAGGTAATATTATCACCCAGGACATGGTTGATCAGTTACGTCCTGGCATGACAAAAAACCAGGTCTTGTTTGTGCTCGGCACCCCGCTTCTGGCTGATACCTTTCACAAAGACCGCTGGGACTATGTTTACAGCCTGCAGGAAGGCAAAGGTGATTACACCCGCAAACAGTTCACCGTCTTCTTTAAAGATGGCACACTGGCCTCCACCGAAGGCGATTACCGCCCAAACACCGACAAAAAGTAACAGGTAAAACCTAATCAGACGCTGTGTTGTCAGCGTCTTTTGCCGCTTTTTGTGCTTTCATTTTAGCCGCACGCTTTGCCCGTACTTCTTTAGGGTCGGCAATCAGCGGCCGGTATAACTCAACCCGCTGCCCTTCTTTTAATGCCACTTCTTTAGGATTGCGGATTGCCTTCCCAAAAATCCCCATCGGAATGGTTTCCGGGTCAATTTCCGGAAATACCGCCACAATGCCCGACTTTACCACCGCCTCATAGGCCGTACAGCCTTCCTCAACATCCAATGCGATTATTTTCTGCACATCGGGCAATGCATAAGCCACTTCTACATGGATCATCACTCTATTCCTGACTAGTCGTAAATAGCATCGGCACGCACAACAAAGGCATCAACCATCGTAGTGGCCGCCTGATTAAAGACCTTACCCATCGCCAACGAGGTTAACTTCCCGGAAAAATCAAACGCCAGTGACAAGCTCACTTTACTCGCCTCATCGCTGAGTGCCTTAAATTGCCAAACACCGGATAACATTGAAAACGGCCCATCGACCAGCGCAATGGTCATTTCCACCGGCCGGGATAACTGATTGCGGGTCGTAAAATGATACTTCAGCCCACCCTTTGATAAATACAAGGTTGCCTCCAGCTCATCCTCCGTACGACTGATCACTTCAACCGAAGCACACCAGGGCAAAAACTCCGGGTAGCGTTCCACATCATTCACCAGATCAAACATCTGTTCTGCGCTATGCAGTACCAATGCGCTACGGTCAACCTGTGTCATCTTGCAGCCTCTAAAAACAGTTCGCGTCGATTATACGTGTTTCAGGCGCATTTTCATCCGCACGAACTGAGGTCTGAAGCACCACGCTGCTTTCCTTGCCCGCAAGGGCTCTATATAATCGCGGGCTATGGCAAAGAAGAAAAAATCTCAAAACAACAGCTCCACCATCTGTCAAAATAAAAAAGCCCGCCACGAATATACCATTTCGGATAAATTCGAAGCCGGCCTTTCTCTGACAGGATGGGAAGTCAAAAGCCTTCGCGAAGGCCGGGCGCAACTTGTCGACTCTTACGTAATAATCAAAAACGGAGAGGCGTGGCTTGTTGGTGCCCATATGACACCTTTAAAAACCGCCTGCACACATGTTGTAGCAGACCCGACCCGCGATCGGAAACTGCTGTTACACGCCCGCGAAATCAGTAGATTGATCGAGTCAGTACAGGCCAAAGGCTTTACCTGTGTCGCCCTCTCCCTTTATTGGAAAGGCAACAAGATCAAGTGTGAAATTGCACTGGTAAAAGGCAAACAATTACACGACAAGCGCGCCACTGAAAAAGACCGCGACTGGTCCCGACAGAAACAACGTGTTCTGGCTGAAAAGTAATTAGCACTTCGCCGGATTCCTGGGCTATAATGCCCGGCTCTGGGGGTGACTTGGCTTCGACGCCGATTACAAAACCTTCGGTGCATGCCGTGAGTGTAGTGAATCACGTAAATAAATTACTACAAAGTTATAGTTGCTAACGACGATAACTACGCACTAGCAGCATAAGCCTGCTACGCCACACTCTCAGGTGTCTGTAACTAGGAGGTTCGTGGTGTCATTCGAGACAGAATCGCCCGGAAGCTTTGTCTCAAGCTGAACGGTTAAAACTAAAGAGGCTCGCCCTAAACGCCCTGACCTTCGGGCCGTGCCGGGTTAACTTAATAGAAGTGTCTAAGCATGTAGATCCGGTGGCAGCGGATTGGCGGACGCGGGTTCGAAACCCGCCACCTCCACCAAACACCATAGAATAAGACGTCCTCGGGCGTCTTTTTTTATGTCTGAAACCAGTGAATTTCCTAGCCTCCACTCCTGCTATCGTTCCTATGGTGTCTTATGCGTTCTTAGCAGATGCCCCCGACCTAAGGGGTATATTTAGGGGTACATTCCACACCAAAAACCCTGTACCCCCAGCTCACGGGAAGGATACTGAGGTGACGCTGACTCATAAGGGGTTATACTCAGGTTTCACGGCCCCACCCTTTGGTGAAAAAACGGGCACTTTGAAGGAGTGGAACCTGATGCACAGAATAAAAATGCTCTACGATGGCGGTAACGGTCTATCTTTCCGTTTAACGATCCTACAGATGCTATTTTCTTCTTCACCTGATTACCGATCAATGCGCTGGCAGGTTATTGGCATGCCAATACACCTGGCTGTACAACCCTACTATTCATGTATGATACGATCAAAACGTCCTGAATAATTGATCGAACGCGTCTATTTCTTATACGCCTAAGCCTGCTTCCTTCCCATATACATTCCATTGGGAAACCGTGCTTTGTACCTGATAGAGAAAACCATCAGGGCGTTTAATATCTGCGATAACCGCCACGGCGTACAGCGCTTCACGTGTGAGGGCCTGGGTATTTCCGCCGATGTGCAGATTCAAAAAATTCGACCAACCACAAACAGAAAGGAATCTGAAATATGGAATATATACTGATAGCCGCCGCTGTGCTCGCAGCCTTAATTATCGGGTACTACCGCGCCTGTAAACCAGCGCCACCGCCTGTGGAACAGAAGACTGATGAGCCTGAAACTAAAATTATCTGCTTCTCTACGATTGCTGACGATGGAAACATCATGCGTATACAACGGGTGATCAGGGCCGATGCCGATGTTCCAACGATGAGCGAAGCTTATGCTGAGCACCTCAGGAATGAGGCCATGTCTGAATCTTCCCGGCAAGAGAAAGATTAGGATAAAGATTAATTATTTTATCTGAGCATAAAATGACACGGTACGCGCTGCCTGGGTATCAGCCTCTTAAGCAAGTGACCCGTCAGGCATCAAACCAACCCGTACTGTGAATACCCGCAAAAAACAACCGGAGCGGGCTACCGCCCCGGTCAGCGAGTTCAGTCATTAAAGCGCCAGGCCCGTAACTTATCCCGGATAAAATCCGGTGACAGGCGTTCCTGCTCTAATCTTGAGTTCAGATGTTGACCATTTTTTAATCCGTTAAACAACTGTATTTCTGATTCAGTCAGGTGCATCGGGCATTGCGGTACCGGTTCGGGTTCTGTGACCCTGCGGGTTTCATGGGCGCGCAGGGTAATATCGTCCATCATCAGGGCTTCAACCCCGGCACATTTTTCCCGCACATCACTCAGAATCGACAAACCCCAGGTATCAATATCACCCCAATAGGCAACCCGTTTGGTGTTAAGCCAGTCGGCATCCATCCAGGCGACATGCTTTCCACCACCAAAAACAGCAATGGTATCGTCTAACGCAGGCAAGCCAAGTCCTGACTGCATATTTTCAACCACCAGAATATGACCCGCCGGTAGTTCATGCTCCCGTAAAACATCAGTGGGCAGTTGCAGTATCGGCAGGCCCGCCAACGCTGCGCGGCTGTTATCACATAATGGCCGCACACTTAACCAGCCTTTCGGGTTTTCAGAACAGCCCAGCCAGGCATGTAATCCACCGGCCTCAGCAACGTCATTGTTATGCAGGTGATTTAACAGGTCGGTGATCAGTGCCTGATACTGCTCTGCAAATTTGGTATCAACTCCCACTAAAGGCAAAGCTCTGAGGTATTGTCCGGCCCCCATTCCGGCATATAACTGTTCAAGCAGCCGAACCATCCGTATTGCATCGGCGGGTGTCATCAACTCGACGGTTGCCAAATGCTTAACCAGTGCAGGGTATATATTTTGATTAAACGCCAGCAACGGTGACATAGTTTCGGCCCACTTCCGGCTGCGCTGCTGCGCCTCTTCACCCACACACTCAATCAGTTCTTTAATGTTATTCAGCTGAAAATAACAGGGGACAGACTGTTCCGATAAAGTACGCCAGGTGCGCGACTCCCATTGCACAGCAGACTGAGGTTCACAGGCCCGCCACTGTGCAACAAACGTTTGAAAGTGTGCCATATCCTGAAGTGCAGCACGGCCCGAGGGTGGTAGCAGGGAAACCCGGATTGGAAACGCCCGCTGACCGAGCAAACGTCCTTTAAGATTCGCTTCCTGATGCCATTCCCGTGCAGTGATCAGCGCTTTCACAGCCCCTGGCAAGCGTCCCCATGATTGTTTCATCGTGTCATTGCGGCCTGATTAAAATTCAACACCCAGTGCCTGTGCATCTTCTTTAACCTGCCTGGCCCGCTGCTTTTCCAGCCGCCGATCAATTTCTTTCCAGGTAACTTCACACAGACGACTTTCATGGGTCTCCGGGTTACGTTCTGCGATTAATAACGAGCGGGCAGACTCACGCGCCAGATTGAGGTTTTTATAGGGTGTTATCAGGTTCACATGAATATGCAGGGCTTTAAAAACCCGCAGCACCCGCCGACTCACGGCCTCTGCTGTATTAGAAAACGCCTCATCAAGGAAAACCGTGCTATATACAGGCCGGTCATGGCCATCCGGTGTGAGCACATAGGCCAGGCTGGCGGCAACAATCGTACCGGCAAAGGACTCTTTTTCTCCACCCGATTTACCACTGGAGGATTCAAGCACATCCAGCACGTCCTCTGTTTTGGCATCCAGTTCTTCTGCGTAAAATGACATCTGATAACGCGGATCAAGCAATCTTAAGCTTTCCAGCGTCGTTGCGGTCGACGGATTGCTGGCTTTCTCCAGTATTTCCACCACGGCTTTAAGCTGTTGAAAACGGGCTTCATGATCGTCACTGGTCGCCTGGCTTAATACGGTGGATACTTCACGGTTAAACAACTGAACATGGGCGTATCTTTCAGATTTCACCCCCAACTTCAGGTAAGAACCTGTACGAAACTCTGTACGTATCAGCACCGCATTAATTGTATCAATACGCTCGGTAATATCGTCGCGCTCAGATTCAAGTCGCTGATGAATACGGGCTAATGACTGTGTGGCATGTTTGTTAAGTCGCTCCTGAAACTGCTCAACCAGCTGGGGTAAACCTTCATTTTCCAGTTGCTGTAAATGCTCAAGATAGTCATCCAGGCTGACAATATCCCGTCCCCAGTCAGCCGCTAACACCCGCCATTTATCATGGGACTGGAAAGATGACATGATGCCAATACAGCTTTTCTCCAGGCTACTCTTTTTATCCCGCCACTTATCCAGCGCCTGCTCTATTGTTTTGCTGTGCTGATGTTGCAGTGCTTCCATCTGATCCAGATCGTCTGCCTGCAAGGCTCCGATACGGCTGTTCAGCAGTGTACGCACCGGCTCATCCAGACCTTCTTTGCCAGCTATTTTTGCGGCCTGCCTTTTGCTTTTTGCATCCCTGATGGTTTTAAGCAGTTCGCCTTCGCGTTTAATATATTTCTCTTTTTCCGCCCGGATAGCGATCAGTTCACGCTTGGCCTGCTCCCAGCGTTGCTGCGCTTCTTCCAGGTCACCGCCGCTTTGTTCCAGGGCTTTCAGTTCTTCGCTCAGCGAAGAAGCACGGCCTTGCCAGTAAGGCGCATTAATTTCATCCCATTGATAATCACGCAGTTTTAACCAAAGCCCTTCCTGCTTTTTAATATCATGCAAAGCATTTCGTGCTAATTCCACCTGTTTAAGGCTATCGCTGGTTTGCTGCTCTAAGGCTTTTTTATCATGCCTTAACATCGCCAGGCGGGACTTATTGGAAAAGCCTGTTTGCCAGTCACGGCGGTTATCAATTTTGTGCTGATCTTTTTTTTCAAACCGGCCTTTTTCTTTATGTATTAAACCCTGTTGCGTCATGGAAAATGGTGTGCAGTCCAACTCCTCAGTCGAGGCCACACAATGCAGGTCAAAGCGGGCCAGCTGTATTTTAAGCCAGTCCCGGTAGGGGTGGACACGCCAGACCAGCTTCTTCAGAAAACCATCCTGTTTAAAGGTAGCAGTCTCGCGCAGGCCGGTACGGTTAACCACCTGAACCCGTACATGCAGCCCGGTATGACGGGCATTTAACCAGCCCGTCACCATCGAAAACTTATCAACAGGCACCGCCAGTGTGGTACGTAAACCACCTAAAGCACGCTCGATAGCCCCCTGCCATGCGTTGTGTTGCGCCTCCACATCCAGCAATTCACCAAGGAATACACACTGCTCAGGTTCTAACTCCAGTGACTGTACCAGCTGATCACGCAAGCGCTGATAACGGATATCAATATTGGAGTCCGGTCGTGCTTCAATATCTGAAATTTCACTTTCAATGGCTTTGCACTGATTTTGCAAGTCGCTGTAGCGGCCGCTCAGCTCGCCAAACCGGTTTTGAGCCTGATGATTTTGTTGCTGATTCAGGGCAAGTTGTTCGCTGACCTGCGACTGATTACTCAGAAACTGCGCTTCCTGTAAACGACCGTTCAAGCCCAGCGCCCCTATAGCCGTTTGATAGCGGGAAGCGCGGTTGGTAACACGTTCTAATTCGGCACGGGTAGTGGATAATTCTTTTCTTAAGGACTCAATGCGTCCGCCGCCCGTTCGCAGGTAGTCTTCATGACGCTGCTCAACCAGTAAATCCGCATCTTCTTCCTGCTGCGCTCTCTGTTTAATCGACAAAAACAGGCGTTGCTGAATCGACTGATAATGGATAATTTGTGTATTTAGCAGCTGAAAGCTCACCTCACCAAAATACGCAGCCAGCCCGTTTCGCTCAGCGATAAACTGTTCTAAGCACTGCTCCGTTGCTTCTAATGTTTGCTTAATACCGGGTAACCGGATCAGATGATTTTTCCGGGCACGGGCATCAGTCAACTGCCGGTGAATGGCCACCAGATCGGCAAACTCATCCACGACTTTGCGGGCATCGTCTTTAACAGTGCTGGGCTCTAACACTAATTCTCTGATCAGTCCGGTCAGATCATCAATTTTTTTTAACCCCAGCGCCCGTGACAATAAGGCCGGGGCATTTTTGTTGTCCATATACAGGTACTTACGGTACAGAGTCTGATAGTCCGTGAAATTTTCATCACAACAGGTGATATCAGGTGCTTTACGCAACCACTGTTTAAGCGAACGTGCATTACCTTCGCCAAAGGCATCCAGTACTTCTTTAAGCCGCAGATTACGCTTGCCGACCATATAAATACGCTTTACGTTCGATAAAGCATTGCCTGCCTGGGTTGTCCAAAACAGTACCGCGAGGGTGACGCATGAGCCATCATCCGCCTGATAAAGGGCCCGTAACCCCGTTACCACCGCCCGTTCACGTTTACTTTTAATACGGGTACTACCGCCATCGTGGGCCGCGCCAAAACTACCACGCATATAAGATAATAAGGTGCGGTCAGAACGATCACCCTGGGCTGCCGCGACATTAAAGGTGGCTCTGCCTGCCGGTAGCAGCAACGCCATTAAACCGTCGATAAATGTCGATTTACCCGAGCCGTTATCCCCGGTCACCAGGGTACCGGAGGCATCAATTCTGGCCGTATGAATCTCTCCACCAAACGACCCCCAGTTATAAACCGACAGCTCCGCTAAACGAATCTGCCCCACGCTGAATAAATCATGACTCATCGGGTCTTACCTCTCCGGCCTCCCTGGCCAGACGCTGATACTCTGCCAGCATCGTTTCCATAAAAGCAGCATTCACCACGTAACGAATGACCGGGGTGATTTCAAAGCGATCATCACTGCCCCTCACGGTACTTAACAGGTGTTTTTCCAACATCTTTTTTAAGGCCGCACTAAGCTTACGGCGATCACTTTTTGTGCTGTTAGTCAGGGGTAAAAAGGGCAGAATATTCGCTTCAATACGCTCAATATCAATAATAACCCGCTGCTCGCCGGTGCTTTCCCGTTCCTGATAATGTTTACGTAATACCAGTAATAATAAAGTATCGTAAAGTGATAAAGTCCGCCGGGTGATCAGCGAGACGGTCTCTTCATTGTCATTATCACCTTCGTCCAGGCCCGCAATAAAAGCCACACCGGTCTTTTCATCCAGCACCAGTTTTAGATAAATTTCTGATAAATAATGACGAATTGCTGGCTGGTAGCGACAGATGACTTCAAAAACAGCAGGGTGTTTAAGTGCCAGAACCACACCCTGACGAAGCAGATTTACCAGCGCCCGCCGCCCTTCCGGTGTTAAAGTCGTACTCTCTGTTGCCTTATTGGCCGGGCTGTCTGCCGGGTCCGATATAGCGCTAACAGTGATGTTTTCAGCAGGCAGCATTTCATCAGAGCCTGCCTGCTGTCCGGGCTGGCGGATACGTAACTGATCAAAAAAATCCGGTGCCTGCTCAGGTTCATTATTGTTGTAACTCATACCACCAGATTCTCCGGATTATCAGGAAACAGTTCTGCACTCAGCAGATACTTCGGTATGGAGGCGTTGAGACGAACACCCTGCTTATCCATAATTTCGACATTTTCCCTGTCATCTAACTGCGTTGCTTTAACCGCCCTGGCAACCCGCAGGCAGGCAACCAGCTCTTCAAGACCTGCTTGCACCGGCTGCGCGGCAATCACTGCTGCCAATGTCATAGGGCCATGTTTTAACAGGGTTTGCTGTGTCCGGAGTGCCACTGTCTTCACCTGAACGGTATCAAGGCTGCTAAGCATAGCCCTGTCCGGGATTCTGGAATTAACGCTGTCTGCCACATCAGAGGTATCCAGCGTTTCATCGGGCGCGCGCGGGCGCATTGCATCCGGTGAACTGATTTTTATCGCACCCACCGGTAAGGTCAACGTCGTCGCGGCCGCCGGACTCACATCCAGTGCCTGTAACGCTATTGCCTTACGCTCCAGCTGACTTAATAGCTGATCAATAACACGATTTTCCGAGGCTTCACCACTTTCAATATAAGCTCTGAGCCCTTCTTCTGTTCTGCGCCTGACCTGAAAAACCCGGTCACTTTCACGGGCCAGCTCCCGCATCAGCCGGGCTAAAAACTGCTTCTGCGATGGCAATAGCTGTTCTGCCGCCGCACTGTTCAGAATACGCCGGATCTGATCTCTGAACTCAGCCGTTCTGTTCTGATCACATAACAGCTGAAAAAAACCCTCAAAAGCACTGCCTGCATCGGTACCGGCTAATACGGCTTCTTTTTTCATCACTGCCGATAAAACAGCCCCCCGTTCAGCGCCATCCTCTATGATCTGTATACGAATGCTTTGTGCCAACTCGCGAATTTCATCTTCCACCCGGCGAAAATCACCCGTTAAGACCGAGGCTAACTGATAAATTTCCCGAATACGCTCCCGCTGCTGCACCTCCGTAAGTTCGATAACCACCCCGGCATTTAAGGCATCAATTTCCCGCTGCAATTCCGCTTTTTGCGCTTCAAGCGCGTTAACCCGTTCCGCAGGATTCGGGCTCAGCGCGATAGAAAAGTCACGCACCGCCTCTTGTACAATTTTAAGGTGGGAAGCCGTTGTCCCGCCACAGCGCTGATCCAGACTCTGACAAAACCGCAATGCCACTTCACAGGCATCGGTTCTGGTTAATTCATCATCCATCTCTCGCAGCCAGCCTGCACGTATCCACTGATTAAGATAAGTTGCCGCCGGTGTTTCAGTTTCCCAGATACCCAGTTCCCGGCAGCGGGTCAGCTCGGTATCCAGCGCAACACGGGCACGCCCGAAAGGCACCTGAGTTTCTTCAGCAAACAGGTCTGCAATAAAAGCCAGGATAAGGGGTGCATTATCCACACGCAATAAGCGCCAGGCGGTACTTTCCTGAAACAAACGCCTGTAGGTGGCCTGCAACCCCTGAAAACTCACATCAACCTCCTGCCTTGCAGCCAGTATAAGGCCACTCAGGGCCACCGTAAGAAACAAGTCTTATTATGCCACGCAGGTCAACAATCGCTATTGTTGCTTATTGAGTTTGTTTTTTGACGATTTGTTCAGGGGGGAATACCTGCCCACAATAGTGGGCCGGGAAGACAGCCAGGTCAGCGAAGAGGTTTCTGACCTGGCAAATAAACTTACATCTCGTCAATCTGACGGCGAATATCTTCCAACTTACGGGCCACAACTTTTTCAAGGTGCTCAACCTCTTCCAGCAGTACTTCTTTTTTGTTCTGGGTGCTTTTATCTTCCTTCACCAGCAAATCCAGTTCAGCAACGGCACGCAGATAGTAGGTTGAAGGTTCTGTGGAGGCGCGGTAGGGCACCAGACCTTCTGTCACCGCTATATTTTTATGTGCGCGCTTAAACTTAAATTTCTTACTTTTGGCGAACCACTCACCCTGATGGCGGTGTAAGTAAATTTTGAGGATATCTACGTCACCTTCAATACGAGAGGTGTATTTCTCGATGTCGTGCACGTTATCAAATCCCATATCCATAAGGGTTTCAAACTTTTGAATTGTCATGACTGTCTGACCTCCGGGTGTCAGGAATAAATTGCTCTGCCTCAAGTGTAGTCTGCATGACCACGGAAGGCAGAGCCGATGACCAAAAAGTGAAAGCTGAGTGTTTAGCTCCCGGCGCAGGACAGCGCCGGGAGACTGAGAAACATCTGTTTATTTAGCCTGTGCCAGCTCCAGCAGTTCACGAATCGCAACCGTAAAGATCGCGAAGTCCTGCTGGGCGCTGTTGCGAATATCATCGAGCAACCGCTGCCAGCGATTCAGTAACACTGCATTACTTTCAAACCAGCGATTCACCAGCGCCTCACCACAATCATCAGTGTCACCGTCAAGAGCACCGGCGCTTAACACACTCACGGTAATAGCCTGCTGATGGCGGGTCAGATCTTCACGGAAACCGTCACGGGCAATTGATTCCCAGTGATTGCTGGTTTCCAGCTCTTTTACCTGATGATCAAACCAGTGCAGTTGCAGGCGATGCCCCAGACCAAAGTGAATCTGTGCCACTTTTTGCAAAGGCTGCGCCGTTTTTTCTGCCGCCTGAATCACGCCTAACAAGCTATAAAGACTGTCGGCACCGGCAACCAAAGCGGCCAGCTCTGCCGGTACACCGTCACCTACCAGTTCGGCATGTTTCTGCTGCCAACGCTGCAGCGGCTCGCCATTGAGCAGGGTTTCCAGTTGTTGACTGATTTGCTGCACACCCGGACGGAATTGCTCAACCGCTACCGCAACATTCATCACCGGGCGCTGACTACGTAAGAACCAGTATGTTGCACGGCGAATCATACGGATCAGATCCGCCATCATCTGTTGCTGCAACGCCGCCTCAACCTGATTATCCAGAGCCTCTATCTCAGCCCAGAGCCTGTCGATCTCAAACACATCACGGGCGATCACATACGCAGCCGCCACTTCGGCAAAACTTGCCCCGCCCATCTGGCTGATACGTTCAGCAAAAGTGATGCCCATGGTATTAACCATGCCGTTGGCAATCTGGGTCGCGATAATTTCAGGACGCAAACGGTGCTGGTTAATTTCTTCACTGTAACCTTCGATCAGACGCTGCGGGAATGCGGTCATCACTTCCCGATTAAGATAATCATCATCCGTGATACGACTATCCACCAGCCCCTCTTTCAGCTCCGCTTTTACATAAGAAATAAGCACCGAAAGTTCGGGTTTTGTCAGGCCCTGACCGCTGATTTTGCGTTCCTGAAAACGTTCATCCGAAGGGATAAATTCCAGCTCACGATCCAGCTTACCATCAGCTTCCAGACGGCTGATCAGGCGAGTGTATTCATCCATCGCACGGCGGGCGTGGTTGTGACCAATACTAATCGCCTGCGCTTGCTGGTAATTATTATGTAATACCAGCTCGCTGACTTCATCGGTCATATCCCGCAACAAGGCATTACGCTGTTTTACTGTCAGATCACCGTTAGCAACCACTTCATTAAGCAAAATTTTGATATTTACTTCGTGGTCGGAGCAGTCCACACCCCCGGCATTATCAATAAAGTCAGTATTAGATTTACCACCTTGTGCACAGAATTCCATACGGCCCTGCTGGGTAAAGCCCAGGTTACCGCCCTCACCCAATACCCGGCAGCGCAACTCGTTACCGTTAACGCGTAAACCGTCGTTGGCTTTGTCACCCACATCGGAATGATTTTCATGGCTGGCTTTAACATAAGTACCAATACCCCCGTTCCAGATCAGATCCACCGGGGCTTTCAGCAATGCGGTAATCAGATCATTTGGTGCCAGCCGGGTTGCCTGAATATCAAAACGCTGCTGCATTTCAGGGCTGATATCAATCCACTTCGCCGCCCGGCTGAACACACCACCGCCAGCAGAGATCAGCTCCTTGTTATAGTCATCCCAGGCAGAACGCGGCAGCGCAAACATACGCTGGCGTTCAGTAAAGCTACTGGCCGTATCCGGGTTTGGGTCGATGAAAATGTGCATATGATTAAAAGCCGCACAAAGCTGAATATGCTCAGACAGCAACATGCCATTGCCAAAGACATCACCGGCCATATCACCAATCGCAATCACACTGAAAGCCTCAGACTGTGTATCCAGCCCCAGCTCGCGGAAGTGCAGTTTGACCGATTCCCAGGCACCCCGGGCGGTAATGCCCATGCCTTTATGGTCATACCCCTGAGAACCCCCTGAGGCAAATGCGTCGCCCAGCCAGAAACCCCGTGCTTCGGCAATCTCATTGGCTATATCAGAGAAGGTTGCGGTGCCTTTATCGGCTGCCACAACAAAGTAAGGATCGTCCTCATCATGGCGCACCACATCCACGGGGGGCACCACTTCACCGGCCACCAAATTGTCAGTAATATCCAGCAACGCACTGATAAAAATTTTATAGCTGGCAATGCCTTCATTCAGCCAGGCTTCACGCCCGCCGGTGGTCGGCAGCTGCTTGGCGACAAAGCCACCTTTAGCACCTACCGGTACAATCACGGAGTTCTTTACCTGCTGCGCTTTTACCAGCCCCAGCACTTCGGTGCGGTAATCTTCCAGACGATCAGACCAGCGCAAACCACCACGGGCTACTTTACCCCCCCGCAGATGCACCCCTTCTACCCGTGCAGAGTATACAAAGACCTCAAACATCGGACGCGGCAGTGGAATTGAACTGATTTCACGCGGGCTCAGCTTAAAGGAGAAATAGTCTTTTAACTCACCGCTTTTATTCCGCTGGAAGAAACTGGTACGTAATGTGGCTTTAATCAATTCGAGAAAGCGCCGTAAAATCTGATCCTCGTTAAGGTTATCCACCTTATCCAGCGCATCGCTGATGCTGTTTTCGATACGTTCGGCCAACGCTGCGACTTTGCCACTACCCTGACGCTGAGGCTCAAAGCGCGCCCGGAATAGCGCCACCAGCAAACGGGTCACCTGAATATGACGGGATAAAGCACCGGCAAGGTAAGGCTGCGAAAAACCAAAACGAATCTGCTGGCTGTAACGGGCATAAGCCCGCAGCATCGCCACTTCACGCCAATTCAGGTTGGCACCGATAACCAGCTGATTAAACTCGTCATTTTCCGCACGGCCGCTCCAGATATTGGCAAACGCTCCCTGAAAGACTGCCTGCACTTCATCCAGCACCACCGGCTCGGAGCCCTGATAGATCAGGGTAAAGTCATGCATCCAGAACTGACGGCCATCACTGCAACGTACGGCGTAGGGATGTTCACCCACAACACGCATGCCAAGATTTTCCAGTACCGGAATAACATCCGACAGCACCAGCGATTCATCGGCATTAAATAATTTAAAGCGCAGCATTTCCGAGCTTTGCTCCAGCACCCGATAAAAACTCATGGTAATCGGGTTTTCATCACTCAGGGCTTCAATACGCTGAATATCGTAAGCGGCACTGGCGGCACTGAAATGTTCACGGTAAGCACTGGTAAACGCATAACGATAACTGTGTAACAGACGATTGCCCTGCTCTTCACCACACACATCCGTCAGAGCAACGTGCAGGTCATCACTCCAGTCACGGGAGACTTTTACGACTTCGTCTTCCAGTTTTGCAACATCCACGACCGGAGCATTATCAGGGTCAATACGTAATACAAACTGCACCCGTGCCAGCACCGATTCACTAAAGGTGGTGGTAAATTCAGTGGCATTCGCCCCGCAGGCTTTTATCAGCAAATCCTGTACCTGCAAACGCAGGGCGGTGGTGAAAATATCCCGCGGCACAAAATACAGAAAGGTCACAAACTGATTGCTGCGATCAATCCGCATCAGCAAACGTGCTCTGCGACGTTCGTTCAGACTGAAGATGCCCATGGCAATCTCCAGCAATTGCTGCTCTGTGGATAACATTAACTCATCACGCGGCAAGTCATTCATAATACGTAAGAGTTGCTTGCCGTTATGACTACGCCGATCAAAACCTGTACGCATCAGCACCGCTTCAGCTTTATCCCGAACCACCGGAATGGTGGCCATTGACTGGGAATAAACCTCGGAGGTATAAAGCCCGTGGAAACGAATTTTACCCACCACCCGACCTTCGTTATCAAACTGCTTCAGCACGATACGATCAACATAAGCCGGACGGTGCACCAGCGAATAACGTGCATCTTTGGCAAACATCAGAGGGGAGGGGCCCTCCAGAAACTCACACTCGGCATCGCGCAGTTGATGCAGCGAACCTGCTGAGGCACCGGACTTGTCCAGCTTTAAAATACCCAGCTCAGTTCCGGCAACCGGCACCACCTGATCATCCTCAATCCGGATTTCATCGTAACCCAGGAAGGTAAAATGATCGTCCAGCATCCAGCGCAGGAAATCCTGAATATCTTCCTGCCCACCCTGCTGACTGAGCTCTTCCAGCATTTGTACTGCGCGGCCCTGCATCCGGCCATAATCAGAAACGGCAATATGCACATGCTCTAACACGTTCACCAGGGCGCTGTGGATCGCTTTTAGTTCGGCGTTATCACTGGTGCGATCCACCTCAACATAAATGACCGACTCGGCCGCTGCATCCGCATCAAATTCATCACAAAGCGCCACCAGCTCATCATCTTTACGTTCGGTCAGCAAAATCGCGTTATGAATGGTGTGAATCACCAGGCCCCGGCGATTCAGCGCCATACGGACGGAATCCACCAGAAACGGCATATCGGCCTGCACAATCTCGATCACTGTGTGCTGCGCGCGCCAGCCATGCTGTTCAAGATCCGGGTTATACAGCCTTACCTTAGGTGCGCAACGATCTACATGTTGCAGGAACTGCCAGCAGGATAAAGTGGCACCGTAGAGGTTTTCCAGCGAGCGTTCACTCAGCTCTTCATGGGTCGCCGTATGATAATACTGTTGAGCAAAAGCAATAACCCGGGCCGACATATCGGCAGACAGGCGCTGCTGTAAAAGGTCAGTCAGAGGTGACAGCAACGTACTGCTGTCGCAGAGTCGGTCAAACATAGTCGGTCAATTACCTGTATCAGAGTTAATTTTATTATCAGAAAAGTATAGTAGTGTTAACGACTGATAGCTTGAAAACACACAGATCTATTAACTTAAATATCCCTGCAAAGCAGGATATATTTTCTTTTTTATAGCCTTTAAAAGATATTTTATCTTTTCGATTTTAAAGCCATGATACAGAGCCATTTTTCCCCTCAACGTCCCGCGCTGACATCGCGCCCGACAGAAACATATCACCCTGTGAGCGGTAACACTCAGATGTTGCTAAAGCCAAAAACCACCCTGACTGAAAGTAACTTTACCTTGCTTTTACACACTTCCCTTAGGGCCAGTTGAAGTGACTTATTGGGAAATTTTGGTTCCGTCAGCGCCATCGGCATCACGCTTTTTTGAGCCATAGACCACTGTCGCTTTAGCCCAGACTAAAAATCTACGGGCTAAACTGATCTGTGATCACGCAGTCGATAGCAATCCATTTTTTCAGGCAAAAAAAACCCGCTAATCAGCGGGTAAAAACAAACAAGGAGAGCAGGTTAATCTGATAGTGCTAAATAAGCTTGGCAATGCCTCCACCGGCACGGTCTGTATTCGTAAAGAATTGCTGATCCGCTGGAATATCACCCAACTCCGGCATTTGTAACCAAAGCCGCAGCAACAGACGGAAACGCTCTGGCTCAGGCCAGTCTTCATAATCGGTACGGGCATGCATCAGCAGCCGGTTATTTACAAACTGCATGTCTCCCGGCTGCATCATCATGTCAATATACAGTTCAGGGCGGTGCCACAATGTCTCTTTTAAAGCCGTCTGTGCTGTCACTTCAATATGATCTTTCGGCACCCCGTCACGTTCCTGATAAAACTCACTGAAGCCCGGAATATAATGTGACATAAACTCGCCGGATTCAGTAATTTTAAAGACCGGCATACGATAAGGGGTATAAAGATCGGTCTCCCCCCGATCCGGCGTTGTACGCATATAGGGGTAACCCCGATACAGGGTTTCCATCAATTCAGGATGTTCTTCCAGCAGAACATTATGGACAGCTGCAGAGCTGATAATCCGGCTCTCACCACCTTGTTTTCCTTTCCGAATCGATAACAGGCCAACCAGATCCACCGGATCCCGGTGCATAATAAACTCGCCACCATTATGATAAGGCCTGCGATCGTTCACATCACGGCGATCCATGACTTCGCCGATATAATCACCCTTATGGCTTTGTGATACACCGACACCGATGTGCAGTCCGATACCATAAAAAGCCAGGGCTGCCTGCGCCTGCGTGTAGTCCCCAACCTCAAAACCACTGATTAACGCCAGGCCACGGCCCGTCGACAGGCTCGCCCGTATTTCAGCCAGCTCGGCTGTCATGCTGGGCAAAGGAAAATCTTCCGGGTTTAAATCTTTCAGGATGACTTGCTCAGCATCCATGCGCATCAGGTTTTCATGGATGTCTGCTTTCGCAGCTTCGTTTAGCTGAAATCGCCAGCTGGAATCCTGCTCCATATCCGCACGATTCCATACCGCGTTTCCTTGCATCGCACTCATTTTCTGCCCGAATGCTGCTTTTTTATTGCTCATTACCATCTCCTTATGCCAATCAAATGATGGTTATTGTTAATAGCATATAGCAGATTTTAATGTTTTTTAGGTGCCAATAATGGACTTTAGAAGAAGTTAATAACCACAAAAAACAACTGCCTTAAGCTCTTTTTTAGAATAAACATATGAGCAAAAAATAGACAAGAAAAAAATAATATTTTTAAACCGCATAAAAAACTCTGTGGAAAACTGCCGCAGAACAGCACAAAAATCTGATGTCAGCCGGGCTCAACCAGCGCAATGCCATCCAGAGTTCCCCGTTCACAGAGTGTGTGTATCAACTCGATAATCAGTGCTTCCAAAGCCCGACAAGCCGTTGTAACGGGTCGTGCCTGCAACCGCACCAAAGAATGAATTCGCTCAATGGTTGGCTCAATAATTTTCAGCGCATCCAGGTCTCCACGCCCCAGCTCATCATTCATCACGTCACGGGGAATAATCGCATTAGCAATTCCATGGTTCATGATGCAACGTAAAATCAGGCCAGAATCCTGCTCATACTGAATATCCAACGGCCACCTGGCTTCCAGTGCTTTCTGTTCGATATTCATACGCAGATTATGCGGTCGAGAGGGGGTTACCAGCGGGTAGTTTGATAATTCTTCAAATAAAATCGTGCCTGCCGGATGGTCTTCGCCAATGCCTCTGCCCACCAGGTATAACGATTCACGGTAGGCCGGGATCACATGTACACCACTTAATTCTGCCGCACCTGGAAGCAGCCCGAGATCAGCCTTGCCATCAATGATGGTCTGAGCGGCAGCAATACTCATCGCATCAAAAATTTTTAACTGTACCTCCGGAAAACGCCGGGCACTTTCGGTCAGCAACAATGGAATCAGGGTGTATGCTTTGGATGCGTCAATCACCACCCGCACCTCGCCACGAGGCGCAAATTCATCAGAGATCACATCAGCCCGTGCGGTATCAACCTGACGCAAAATCAGCCGCGCATGATGCACCATTTTTTCCCCGGCCGCAGTGAGCTGCACCCCTTTGGCACCGCGTATAAACAACACCATGCCCAGCTCTTTTTCCAATGCTGATATTTGCAGGCTCAAGGCCGGTTGCGCAATAAATAATTCACGGGCCGCCGCAGAGACACTACCCAGTTCTGCAATTTTCAAAAAATACTTGAGCTGATTGAGTTTCATAACACCTCCAATCCATATAAAAAACATATGGGTAATTATATTAATTATGTATTTTTTTTATCGGAAGATCACTTTTACAGTGGGTCAGACCCTCACTCTAACCGATCAGGATTTGCGATGACGCCCAGCACGACAGATCAGCACAGAGAACAACTGCTGAACCGACTATGTCCCGTGTTGGAAACGAAGATTCCTGCAAACTCCATCCTGACCGATACAGAAGAACTGCACGCCTACGAATGTGATGCGTTCACTACCATGCGGCAATTGCCTTTGCTAACGGTGTTACCAGCAACCATCGAACAGGTACAGCATGTAATGCGTAGTTGCTACGCTCTGGACATTCCCGTCGTGGCACGCGGCGCGGGCACCGGCTTAACCGCCGGTTCAATGCCTGTAGAAAATGGCGTGCTACTGGGCCTGAGCAAGCTTGATCAGATTCACGAAGTCGATTTACTCAACCGCACCGCGCTGGTTGACCCTGGTGTGCGTAACCAGGCGATTTCTGATGCAGCAGCACCCTACAATCTCTATTTTGCCCCTGACCCCTCATCACAACTGGCCTGCTCGGTGGGCGGAAACGTTGCAGAGAATGCAGGCGGCGTACATTGCCTGAAATATGGCCTGACAGTACACAACATTCTTGAGTTAGAAATTATTACTGTTGAGGGCGAACGTCTGACACTCGGCGGTGCAGCACTGGATGCCCCCGGCTATGACTTAACCGCCATTATGACCGGCTCCGAGGGGTTGTTAGGCATTGTGGTCGCTGTGCGGGTCAGGCTACTGCAACGCCCCGAAAGTGCACGCGTTTTGCTGGCCGCATTTGCCACAATTACTGAAGCTGCTACTGCCATTGCCGATATTATCGGTGCGGGCATCATTCCCGCCGGCCTAGAGATGATTGATCAGACAGGTATCCGTGCTATCGAAGAGCTGATGCACGCCGGTTATCCTACCCATGCAGCCGCAGTCATCATTTGTGAGCTGGACGGTAGCCAGGCAGAAGTCGAAGACGAATTAAGCAGCGTTATCGCCATCCTTGAAAGCTTAAATGCATCAGATATTCAGGTTTCCACCAACGAAGCCGAGAGCAAGCGTATCTGGGCCGCACGCAAAGCGGCCTTTCCTGCGCTCGCACGCCTGGCACCCGACAACTACATTATGGATGGCACAATCCCTCGCCGGGCACTGGCTGATGTCTGGCAAAAAGTCAATCAACTAGCAGAGGAATACCAACTGCTGGTAGTTAATGTCTTTCATGCCGGAGACGGCAACATGCACCCTTCTATCCTGTTTGATTCGTCAGATGCTAACCAGCACCAGCGCGCCTTTGAGCTAGGCACCCGTATTCTCGAACTCTGTATCCAGGCAGGCGGTACGATTTCTGGTGAGCACGGTATCGGTTTAGAAAAAATCAACCAGATGTGCCTGCAGTTTTCTGATGCAGAAATCAGTCAGTTTCATGCCTTAAAAACAGCCTTCGATGACAAAGAACTGCTGAATCCGGGCAAACAAATTCCAACGCTTGCCCGCTGTGCAGAGTTTAATGCCATGCATGTTCATCAGGGGCAGATGCCCTTTTCTCATCTGGAACGATTTTAAGCGATGAGTGCGCCGACGATCCAGGCCCAGTTAAAGCAAACGCTGGCAGATACTGTTCAGGACGCCTTTCAGGCACAGCGCTCCTTAAAGATCACCGGCGGCGGCAGTAAAGCCTTTTATGGTCACGCAGTCACAGGCACAGCCCTCCCCCTGGCAGACTACCAGGGCATTATCAACTACGAACCCTCAGAGCTGGTTATTACTGCACGGGCAGGCACCCCGCTGTCTCAAATAGAAGCGACACTGGCTTCTCAGGGGCAGATTCTGGGATTCGAACCCCCGGCCTTTTCTCCCAACGCCACGCTTGGCGGTACTATTGCCTGCGCTTTATCCGGGCCTCGCCGCCCTTATGCCGGTGCAGCCCGAGACTTTGTGCTGGGTACCACTATGATCAACGGACGGGGCGAAATTCTTAAATTCGGGGGGCAGGTTATGAAAAATGTCGCCGGTTATGATGTATCACGGTTGATGTGTGGTGCCCAAGGTACACTAGGTGCGCTATTGGAAATCAGTCTGAAAGTTAACCCCCGTCCCGCCTATGAAGAGACCCGCATCTTGACCTGTTCTCAGGCGCAGATGCGCAGCTTACTGAGCGCCCCCGGGCGAGCAGCGCTGCCCGTATCAGCAACCCTGCTTCATAATAAACAACTTTATATACGCCTTTCGGGTGCCAGAGCGGGTGTCAAAACAGCGGCCCGTCTTCTCGGCGGCGATGCCCTTGAACATGAGGAAACCTTTTGGGGCAGCATTAAAGAGCAGCAGTATTATTTCTTTAATCAGACAACCAATAAGGGAAAATCTCAGGAACAGGCACTCTGGCGCTTATCTCTGCCTCCTTCGGCACAAAGCATACCTGGGGATTTGTTCGATGATCAGTTAATAGAGTGGGGCGGCGCACTTCGCTGGATATATAGTCATGCAGAGGCTGAAAACATACAGCAATGGGCACGTGCCAATGGCGGCCATGCTACCTGCTTTAAGCGTCAGCAACCTGCACAAGCCCTTTTCAGCCCGCTTTGCCCGGCCCTTTTAAAGCTCAGCCAGCGCATAAAGCATAGTTTTGATCCGGCACATATCCTCAATCCCGGTCGCCTGTATCCAGACCTTTAATTTATCCAGTGAGACAGAAGTAAAACTGTGCAAACAAATATAGCAAGCCCCATAAAACACAGCCCGCAAGGAAAAGAAGCCGATGCCATTCTGCGTAAATGTGTTCATTGCGGTTTTTGCCTGGCAACCTGTCCAACCTATACCTTATCCGGCAATGAACTGGACAGCCCCCGTGGCCGGATTTATTTAATCAAAAAAATGCTGGAGGGCTACCCGGCTTCAGCCCGCACACAGAAACATCTGGATAGCTGCCTCAACTGCCGCGCCTGTGAAACCACCTGCCCTGCCAACGTTAAGTATCACCGTTTACTGGATATCGGCACCCAAATCGTTGAAGACACGGTACCCCGCCCGCTTGGCCAGAAAGCATTGCGCTACGCTGTTCTGAACATCCTGCCTTACCGTAACCGGTTCATAGCCGTTTTACGGGCAGCGCAGTCCATACAGGCTTTTTTACCCCGTAAACTCAAAGCCAAAATTCCAGCTAAGCAAACGGCAGGGCTCTGGCCACAACCGAGCCGACAGCGAAAAATGCTGGCCCTGGAAGGCTGCGTACAGCCAGGCATAGCACCGGACATTAATGCAGCGACTGCGCGGGTTTTGGATTACCTGGGAATCTCTCTGATTACTGCTGCCAATGCCGGTTGTTGTGGTGCAGTTAGCTACCATCTCCACCGACAGCAGGATGGCCTGGATTTTATGCGTCGCAATATAGATGCCTGGTGGCCTTACATAGAAGGTGGCTGTGAAGCCATTGTAATGACCGCAAGCGGTTGTGGCACCACGGTCAAAGAATACGGTGAAATGCTAAAAAATGATCCGGCCTATGCTAAAAAAGCGGCACGGGTTTCATCCCTCACCCGAGATTTAGCTGAAGTCCTCAGCGCCGAACCGATAGAACGTCTCGGGCTAAAGCCTGACACGAGTCTGGCTTTTCAATGCCCTTGCTCCCTGCAACACGGACAAAATCTGGCGGGCACAACCGAACAGTTGCTCACACGCCTGGGCTTTACTCTGAAACCCGTAACCGAAGCCCACGTATGCTGCGGCTCGGCAGGTACCTATTCTATTTTCCAGCCAGAACTGGCACAGGAATTACGTAACAAAAAGCTGAAGGCACTTAAAAAGTCTGCAGCAGAGGTCTTTGTCAGCGCCAACATCGGCTGCATGACACACCTTTCAGACGCAGAAGACACACAGGTTCAACACTGGATTCAGGTTGTCGATAAAGCCGTAACAAAATATCACACGGTTACAAGCCTAACCTGATCCTTAAACCCAGGCCTTGCAAAATAAAGGCATAACAATAAAAAGAAGACCGCCCCTATGAAACTAAAAAATCTGTTCAAAACAACTGCAACGTTTTCGCTGGGCATCGCCCTGTCCACCAGCGCGATGGCTGAAACCATTATGCGTGTTTCCAGCTGGTTACCCCCGACTCATCCTCAAAATGAAATTGTACTGACTACCTGGGGGAAATGGATCGAGGAGGCAACTGAAGGCCGTGTCAAAATGAAAGTTGAGTACGGCATGGGTCATCCTAAAACCATGTTTGAGCTGGTTGAAGACGGCGTAGTCGATGCGAGCTGGAGTGTACACGGTTACGTGCCGGGTCGTTTTAAACTGACTGAATCTGTTGAGCTGCCCAACCTACAGGCCAATGCAGAAGCCGCTTCTGTTGCCCTGTGGCGGGTGAGCCAAAAATATTACCAAAAAGCAAACGAGCATGAAGGCCTGGTTGTAGCGGCGCTGTTTACCCACGGCCCTGGTCAGATCCACCTGGCTGAACCGATTAAGTCACTGGCGGATATGAAAGGCCTTAAAATTCGCCTGGGCGGGGGTATTCAGACCCAAATAGGTAAGCGTATGGGAGTTACCGCAGTAGGTGCACCCGCACCGAAAGTTTACGAAATGATGCAGCAACGTGTTGTGGATGGTGTTTATATTCCTGTAGGCGAGCAGAAAACCCTGCGTCTTAACGAAGTAACCAAACAACTGGTACTGCTGCCTGGTGGTATGTATGTCACCAGTTTCTCTATGTTCCTGAACCCTGACTTCATGAACGGCCTGGATAAGAAAGACCGTGATGCCATCCTGTCTGTTTCCGGTGAGAAACTTTCCGCGCTGGCAGGTCGTGCCTGGGATGGCGGTGATAAAAAAGGGCTGGCTGTAGCAAAAGAAGCAGGCGTAGACATTCTTGAAGTTAAGCCGGGTGAGCTTATGGACAGGGAATTCCAGGCGATGATTGTCGGTATGGATGCAGATTATCTCAAGCGTGTGGCTGACCGGGATGTCGATGCAGCTGCCGCCCTGAAAGAACTGCGTGAAATAGCCCGTAGCTATAAACCTTAATACCCGTTTGTTGTAACTCAAACACCCGGTTCCACCGGACAACCTTGTCCGGTGGAGCATTTTATTTTCCATTTCCCGCCACATCCGCTAAACACCACGCCCGTATCGGCTGACAGCCGCTGTTTAACTAACATTAAACCTAACGCATCATGGCTACCATTGAACGAAAACGCGCCAGGGCGGCAAGAAAAAACAGAACGCCAATACCACTGATCGCCAGAAAATCAGGCCAGACCACATCAAGGCCCGCCCCGCGATAAAGAATCGCCTGCGCAAAGCTGACAAAATGGGTAGTCGGCGCAGCCAGCATAATAACCTGCACAACCTCAGGCATGCCTTCCCGCGGTGTCATGCCCCCTGACAGCAATAGCAAAGGGATAATCAGCAGAATCATCAGCAAACCAAACTGGGGCATGGAACGTGCCACAGTGCCCAAAAAAATGCCGATAGAAGTACTTGAAAACAGATGTAAGGCGGCACCGAATAAAAACAGCGGGATTGAGCCGGTAACAGGCACCGATAACAAGCCCTGCACCACCAGATACAAAGACAATCCGGACGCCACCAGCACCACCAGCCCCATCGCCCAGACCTTCGCCAGCATAATTTCAAAAGGGCTGACAGGCATTACCAGTAAATGCTCGATAGTACCGTGTTCCCGCTCCCGGATCAGAGCCGCACCGGTCAGAATAATTGAGAGCATGGTGATGTTGTTGATAATCTCCATCACTCCCCCAAACCAAAGCCCCGTCAGGTTGGGGTTAAACGCAACCCGCACGGCCAGCTCAATCGGCAGCGCTGTGCTTTCCCGGTAACCTTTTACAAACTCGCTAACCTCAGCAGTGATAATGGTTTGGATATAGCTACCACCAATAAATGCCTGATTCATACGGGTGGCATCTATATTAAGCTGTACTTCAGGCTGTCTGCCTGCCCGCAGATCGCGCTCCAGCCCAAAGGGTATAACCAGCACAAAGGTATAACGCCCGGAATCCATACCGGCATCAATCTCGCTGGCGGTGATCCGTTCAGGTGTCTGGAAATAAGGTTTATAAAACGCATCCATAATACGCAATGAAAGTGCAGACTGGTCTTCGTCCACCACCGCAATGGAGGCATTATGCATTTCCATAGAAGCGCCTGTAGCCGCCATATAAATAGCGCCGGAAAAAGCCCAGACAATCAGGATCAGCAGCACTTTGTCATAAGCCAGGCTGCGCAGTTCTTTTATGCCCAGCCGGATAACATTGCTCTTTTTCATGCTTACTTCCCCTGTTTTCTGAGCAGTAACAAACTCAGCAGTGTCAGCACCGGTATAAAGGCCGCCAGACTCAGAAACTGACTATAAAGTTCAGCGAACGCCAGATCTTTAGTAAAAATTCCCCGACTGATAATCAGAAAATACGTTGTGGGAAAAAGCTGACCGATCAACGCACCGGCCCCCTCCAGCGAGGATACCGGTTCAGTCATGCCCGAAAACTGTACGGCAGGCAACATGGTTGCTATCGCCACCCCCATCAGTGCGGCTATCTGCGTTTTAGTAAACGATGACATCAATAGACCCAGGCCGGTTGTTGCCGTCACATAAAGCAGGGCACCCACCGTCAGCGCCAGGAAGCTGCCTTTAAGCGGCACCGCAAACACAAAATTTGCCATCAGCACCAGACCAAAAAAACTGATCATACTGACGCCTATATAAGGCAGTTGTTTACCCAGCAGAAATTCCAGCCGGGTGACCGGTGTGACATATAAATTCGTAATAGAACCCAGCTCTTTCTCACGCACCACACCCAGGGCCATCAGAATAGCCGGTATAAAGACCAGCAAAAGTGGGATCACCGCCGGCACCATCGCATAAATGCTTTTAAAATCCTGGTTATAGCGGTAGCGGGCTTCTATATCCACCAGACTCAGCGAGGGCTGCACCCCGTATTGGCGAATCGAAAGACTAATCAGATAGTCATAATGCAGGCCCTGCACATAACCTTTAAGCGTTTCACCCCGAAACGGCATCGCACCATCAACCCAAACAGCAATTTCAGCCTCACGCCCGCGCTTCAGTGCTTTGCCAAACCCTGAGGGAATTTCAATTGCCAAACTCAGCTCTCCGGTACGCATACGCTGTTCCAGGGACTGACTGCTCAGAATAACGGGCTGCTCGATAAAATAGCGTGAACCGGCAATATTGCTGATATAGTCCCGACTCTCCGGGGTTTGATCTCTGTCCAGCACCGCAAAACGCAGATCTTCCACATCAAAACTAATGCCATAACCCAGGATTAACATCAGAAAAACCGAACCCAGTAATGCAAACATCATTAGTACCGGATCACGCCTGATTTCAAGTGTTTCACGGTGGGCATAACCCAGCAGCCGTATCAGACTGAAAGCAGATGTCAGGCCACGTTTTTTCTGGTGGGCAGCCGAACTGATCTCGTCAACGGGCACGGCTGGGGGCTTCGTTTTTGCCTCTATCAGAGCTGATACCCCTTCCGACTCAACAGCAGCTTCCAGATGTATGATAAACGCCTGTTCAAGGGTTTCGGCCCCGCAAGCCTGAGTGAGCGCCTCAGGTGTATCGTTAGCCAGTATTTTTCCCGCATGCATTAAGGAGATACGGTCACAGCGCTCGCCTTCATTCATAAAGTGCGTGGAAATAAAGATAGTCACACCCTGATTTCGGGACAAGTCGATTAACAGCTCCCAAAACTGATCCCGGGCAACCGGATCAACTCCCGAGGTCGGCTCATCCAAAATTAACATCTCAGGTTCATGTACCACCGCAACTGCCAGAGACAATCGCTGACGGATACCCAGAGGCAGCGCCACAGCCGCATCATCTTTATAAGCGGCCAGCCGAAAGCGCTCTATCAGCCAGGGGATACGTTGTGCAGCATGTTCAGCGGATAAGTGAAATAGCCGGGCATGCAGTTCTAGGTTTTGTAGCACCGTCAGCTCACCATAAAGCGAGAACGACTGGGACATATAACCCACCCGCTTTCGGGCATTGCGATCGCGGGCATTTACCCGATGGCCAAACAACCGGGCCTCACCTTCCGTCGGTGGCAGCAAGCCGGTCAGCATTTTCATCATAGTTGTTTTGCCACAACCATTTGAACCCAGAAAACCAAAAATCTCACCCCGCCTGATGCTTAAACTGGCCTGATCAACGGCTGTAAAATCACCAAAGCGCTTGCTAAGCCCTTCGGCCTCTATCGCCACCGCCGCCTCTGAGTGATTAATTGGCGGCACGACTAATACCTGATGACTGGCCCGTTTCTCTTCAGGTAATAACTGAATAAAAGCCTCATCTAGATTTGTGGTGCCGGTACTCTCCATAAGCTCAGCCGGGCTACCGGTTGCCAGCACAACCCCTTCATCCATCGCCGCCAGCCAGTCAAAGCGTTCCGCCTCTTCCATATAAGCCGTGGCTACCAGTACACTCATAGTCTCAGAACGTGCACGGATATGATCCACCAACTGCCAGAACTGACGCCTGGAAAGCGGGTCTACACCGGTTGTAGGCTCATCCAGAATCAACAAATCAGGATCGTGAATCAACGCACAACACAGGCCCAACTTCTGTTTCATGCCACCGGATAATTTACCCGCCGCCCGGTCCCTAAAACGGGTCAGGCCAGTACTGGCCAGCAATTCTTCAATACGCCATAGGCGCTCAGCCTGCGATAAGCCGAACAGGCGGCCAAAAAAGTCTATGTTTTCAAAGACAGACAGGGTGAGATACAGGTTTTTCCCCAGCCCCTGCGGCATATAAGCGATACAAGGTGCAACAGAGGAGCGAAAGTGAGTCTGGCCAATATTACCCCCCAGTACCTTAACCGTACCGGCCTGAATTTCCGTTGCCCCCGCAACCAGGCTCAGCAGTGTTGATTTGCCCACACCATCCGGGCCAATCAGCCCCACTACTTTTCCCTCTGGCATTAATAAGTCGGGAATATCCAGCACTAAAGCACCGGCATAACGGTGTGTCAGATCGCTAAGCCGGGCAATACCTGTTACTAAAGGCTTCATTCTGGCAGCCTCACCTGCAGGGCTTCAGGCCAGTCATTCGTGGCAGACAGCCTTACATAAGCCACACCCCGCACCCCGGTTTTGACTTTTTCACTGTGTTTTTTTAACAGGGCCGGATCAATCTGAACCTTAACCCGAAACATCAGCTTCTCCCGCTCCATACGGGTTTCCACTTCTTTAGGCGTAAACTGGGCACGCGAGGCTACAAAAGAAACCTTCGCCGGAATCACCAGGTCAGGCAGCACATCAAATACAATACGTGCATCATCACCCACCATAACCTGCCCCGCCTGACGGGTGGGCAAGAAAATACTCATATAAACCCGGGTCAGCTCCAGCAGAGTCAGCACTTTTCCCCCTGCGGCCATCACCTCGCCCGGCTCTGCCAGGCGATATAAAATACGGCCTGCAACCGGTGCCTGAAGGGTGCCATCGTTAATTTCAGCTTTAATACGCTCGGTACTGGCAACGGCCGCCTCAATCGCTGCGTCTGCCTCCAGCACACCCACACGAGCGGCCTGTAAAACCGCCTGTGCTACCTGCAGAGCGGTATTGGCCTGATCTGCTTTCTCTTTTGAAATCAGCGCCCTTTTAACCAGCACTTTCTTACGTTCATACTCCTTTTCAGCAAACCGCTTTTCACTTTTGCGCTGTGCGACTATCGCACTCGCATAGCTCCGGCTCGCCTGAGCACGCTTAAGCTGCGCCTGTGCCTCCCGTAACTGCGCCTGCAACTGCACAATATCCATCTGTGCCAGTACCTGACCGGCATCAACCATCTGTCCTTCACTGGCAATAACTGCTGCTAATCGTCCCGGGCTTTTGGTCGCTATATCAATTTCTGTAGCTTCAATACGCCCGTTACCAGATGCAAAGCCCATCGGTAAAGCTGCAGGCTGTAACTGCTGCCAAACGTAAGCAGCCACGGCACAACCAATCACCAGCAGCAAGCCAATCACTGTATTTGAGATCCGTTTTCCCGCCATCACAATTTCCCTTTAACAAACCCGGCTAATACAAAAAGCCCGTCCTCCACAAGCCCTGAGCCGGATAAAAACAGGCTCAGGTATCACATTAAGCGTAGTAAAAAGCACCACCGTATTTTGGTAAGGCTTCTGAAAATCACTGAAAAAGAAGAGCAGATCTGCATCAATATTCATTGAAAGATGACGCAGATCAGGAAGAACTGACCAAAACCACTTCTCTTAATCTGCAAAATAGCCCGGTCAGGGGTCTGTAATAGGTATTGTCTATACTGCCCGATGAAGCAATACCATGACTTGATTGAGGATCAACAAGATGAAACTTTCATACATACTGATTCCCCTGCTTGCCGCTGTCCTGATGACCGGCTGCGCCAGCACCAGCATGACGGAAATGCAATCACTGCAGGATATGGCGCAGCAGGCGATGGATAAAGCAGAGGCGGCTGACGCTAAGGCTCAATTAGCACTGGATCGGGCAAGCGATGCATCCGAGGCGGCACAAAAGGCACAAGCCTGCTGCGAAGCTAATACACAACGTATCAACCGGGCGTTCGAGGCGTCTATGCAAAAATAGATTCAGTCCGGCAACCCTGATCATTTTGGTCAGGGTTGCGCTTTGCGGGTACCTATTTGGCGGGGAATACCATCTTGCCGGTTAAGCAATAGTTTGATCAAAGGCCAATCAAGCTCTACATCCTGCTCCGGTGTGGCAGTGAGCAATACAGACATCAGTGCATCATGCCGTGCTGCCGCTGAGGATAAAACGGATGTTTCCGGGTACGCCGGGGGATGCACTTCCAGCCAGAGCTGATCAGCCCGCCAGCCAATTTTATAAGGCTCATCCAGTATACGTACGGCGGTACCAACTTTAACTTGTTCAAACAAAGACGCTATATCTTCGGGATAAAGGCGGATACACCCATGACTGACCCGCATACCCACCCCTGCCGGACGATTAGTACCGTGCAGCAGATAACCGGGCAGCGCCAGATTAATCGCAAAAGCTCCCAGTGGATTACCCGGCCCTGGCTGCACCCGCATGGGTAAGCTGCCACCTTTCACCTGCACCTCCTCCCGAATCGAGGCCGGTGGGAACCAGGTGGGTGCTTCAATTTTATCTTTAACCTGCGTATGAGTAACCGGTGTCTGCCAGCCCTCACGCCCGATGCCTATCGGGAATGTCACCAGTGACTCCGCCTGTTCATCAGGGTAAAAATAGAGCCGCATCTCGGAAAGATTCAGCACCAGACCTTCCCGTGACCCCGGTGGCAATATATGAACGTTTGTCAGATTAACGCGGCTACCCACCGGTGGCAGCCAGATATCCAGATTAGGATTCGCCCTGAGGATGGCCCGATAACCCAGGTTATACCGGCGGGCCAGGCTGACCAGAGTCTGCCCTTCCTGCACCTTTGCAAAGTGCAATTTCCCTACCAGATCATCTGTTGTCAAAGCATAAGTGGCTGCAGCCGCAGGCAGGCTCAAGCACCCAACGAACAGCAGGGCGATTAATTGTCCTTTTACACAAGCCTCAGGCCTGCGTCTAAAAAGCAAAAGCCTTAAACCTTAAATGCCTCATTGCAGCAGCACTTTAATCGCACTCAGAATGGTTTTGCTGTCCACACCGGATACCGCCATTGAGAGCGCCGCAAAAGGGCCGGATGATTTATCTTCGGTAATGCGCATTTTGATCTGGGTATTGCCTTTGTGCAGCACAAAGACCTCACTCTCAGCACTGACATCGGGGTTACCATGCCCATGGCATAAACGCGCCAATTGCTCACCCAAATCCCGGTTATTCAGCACTTTTAAGGTCTGACGTTCACGGCTCAGGTATTCGTTCCCCATTTGAACAATCATTACCATCAGCTGTTTGATGTTTTCACTGTCCGGTGTAATTTGCTCAGGTTCAGACTGCCAGACATAGTTCGGCGGCAAGGAAACCGTCAAACCCGTTGCAACACCGGTGGTCGGTGCCATCGTCACCTCGGCAAACAGCGTCAGTACATAGTGCAATCCCGAGCCATCTTTAAAAGGAATTTGTAATGTGCGGCTACTGATGCCGGAGGGATTAAAAGCAATATCAGGATAGCGCTGGCGAAGTACTGTATCCAGTTGATGGAAAACGTCTTCCGGACTCATTTTGCCCCCTTTTCTTCAGTCGATAAAGACAGGCAGTCAACCACCCGTCAATGCTATCCATACAGGCTAGAAGAATGCCCGTATTATATCAAATAGGGAAGATTAGGCTATGCTGCATAGCACAACAACGTTATTGAACCGTTTACCGGTCACAGTAATCTGACCCAACACGGTAACAAGAAGGACCTTACCCATGCATGTACCCAGTAAAATCATTCTTCAGGACGATGCCCCTCAGTTATCCGATGTTGATCTGGCCAACAGTGTTATCAGCGATAAAAGCCTTTATGAGTCTGAGCTTAAGCAACTGCAAAAGCGTATTCTCGGCATACAGCAGGCTTATCATCACCAGCATCAGCGGGCGATTGTTATCCTGGAAGGCTGGGATGCCAGCGGCAAAGGCGGTGCCATCCGCCGCCTGACCGAGCGTTTAGATCCACGAGGAGTGATAGTACATCCCATCAGTTCGCCTACAGACGATGAGCAGGGCCGCCATTATCTGTACCGCTTTCAGACCCGGCTGCCGACACCCCGGACCTGGGCGGTTTTTGACCGTTCCTGGTATGGCAGGGTCATGGTAGAGCGGGTAGAAAAATTTGCGCCTAAAAAGGCCTGGCAGCGTGCTTATCATGAAATTAATGAGTATGAGCGCATGCTAACCGATGACTGCGTGCGTATCGTCAAAATTTTTCTTCATATCGACAAAGATGAACAACTGCGCCGTTTTCAGGAGCGATTGAATAACCCCTATAAACGCTGGAAACTGACACTTGAGGATATCCGGAACCGGGAAAAATGGGACGACTATACCCAGGCCATTGACCAGATGTTAAAAAAAACCTCCACAGAAGCCGCGCCCTGGCATGTTATCGCGGGTAACCATAAATGGTTCGCCCGGATTCAGGTACTCAGAACCATCGCAGTAGCCTTAGAAGAAGGCATAGATACCACTCCACCCGGGCTGGACCCTGAGGTGATACATGCAGCAGAGCAGCGGCTGGGCATCAGCCCAGCTTAAAGTGTGTTTTAAAAATTGATCCAGCGCAAAAAAAGCGCAGATTGAAATACAGCTGAAACATTCATCAGCGATCCTGTTCTCAGGATAAAGAGGAGAAACGATAAAGTGGAAAAAATACAGGTCGCTGCACAATTTAAACAGCTATTAAGCCGGGGTTATTCAGTCCAGGACATTCGCAACCTGCTAACGGCCCCAAAAACACTGGTCGATCAGATAATTTTTGAATATCAGGGTGAAATACGTACTGCCAGGCAAAACCGCCGTATTCAGCGCACCCAGGCAGAATATGCCATGCGCTTAGGGACAGGCCGTTAAGCAACGATAGGATCGCACCTGAAGTCCCCCCCGTTCAGACTCTGTTCACTTCAAATTGTGTATTTACAGTGCTATGGGGTTATGACTAAACTTCGCCCCTAAAGATTAGGGTGAGCCTCAAAAGCTTACAAATACTCTCGCGAGCACTGAAGGTACTAACTATGAAAAAAGCACTGATTCTTGCTACTGCTGTCCTGATGTCATCCACTGCTATGGCTGAGCGTTCCGGTCAGGAAGTCTACAATACTAAATGTGCTGTTTGCCACGCTAGCGGCGCTGCAGGCGCACCAAAAATGGGAGATGCCGCAGCCTGGGCTCCACGTGCGGCACTGGGTGCCGATGCTCTGCTGGCAGTTGCTAAGAAAGGTAAAGGCGCTATGCCACCTAAAGGCCTGTGCATGGACTGCAACGATGCAGAACTGAACGGTGCTATTAAGTTCATGCTCGACGGCTCTAAATAATTCACCCTCAGGTAAATTATCGCCATAAAAAACCCGGCCTTATCGCCGGGTTTTTTATTACCTGCAGAACATCAGAATACTTGTCCCGGTGGCTGGTTTTCCCGCTCCACTTCACCCGGATCTGCCGCCTGTAGTCTTTTAAGCAGTTCGGTGTCATCATCCTTCTGAATAACAATTTCCACCCGTCGGTTACGGGCACGCTGAGCCCGTGTTGCGTTAGGCGTCACAGGCTTAGTGTCGGCATAGCCCAGAATCCTGAAACGCTTTTGCTCGATACGCTTATCACCAAATAATTCATGGGCCACCGCCAGCGCCCGGGCTGTTGACAAATCCCAGTTAGATTCAAAGCGCCGCCCGTTATAAGGAATATTATCGCTGTGGCCTTCAATCGCAACCTTACCGGTTACCGTCAGCAGCATATCGCGGATTTTAGCAAGTACCGGTATCGCAGCAAATTTAAGCTCGGCCCGGCCCGAATCAAAAGAGCCCCGCTCCTTCAGGCGAATAATCACCTTACGCCCTTCAGACTCAACCTCGATGCTGCCCTGACCGATTTCCTTTGCCAGAGCCGCTGCAAATTCAACCGCCTCCTCTTCGGCTTCCCGCTCCATTTCCCTTTGCATTTCTTCCAGTTCCTGGCTGGCTTCTTTATCCTGCACTTCGCTTTCACCCTCTTTAGAGCGAATATCCAGGGTATTCATATCGTTGTTCACCGTCATCTGGCGAACTTCGTTAAGCGGCGTAGGTTCGGGGCGTCCGGGGCTGAATTCCTGGGCAATGACTGAGGTGCCTTTAGGTACGTCATCAACTTTTATCTGGTTCTGAACACCAAAAGCTTCACGCATTGAACCGGCTAACTGCTTAAACTTGAGTACATCCATCTCGGAAAACGAAAGTAAGAGTACAAAAAAGCACATTAACAGCGACATCAGGTCAGCAAAAGTTGCCAGCCAGCCAGGCAAGCCTGCGGGACAGGGAGGGCATTCTTCGATTTCGTCACTCATGACTTAACTCCGGGCCCAGGGTTAACCCGCTGAACGCTTGCTTTCCGGCAAATAATTTTTCAGCATTTGTTCAATAACACGCGGATTTTGTCCCGCCTGAATGGCCAGCAGGCCATCAATAATCAGCGACTGGTTCAGGCCTTCTTCTTCCTTGCGTATGCCCAGCTTATCAGCCACCGGCAGCGCAAACATAGTTGCCAGTATTGCACCATAAAGGGTCGTTAACAAAGCAACTGCCATCGCCGGACCAATCGACTTAGGATCCGACATGTTGCCCAACATCTGAACCAGGCCCACCAAGGTACCGATCATGCCCATCGCAGGGCCCACATCACCCATTGCGCTAAAAATAGTGATGCCCCGTTCATGACGATCAGAGGCCAGCCGGGCCTCTTTATTCAGCAGTGACTTAACCACTTCAGGGTCATGACCATCCACCAGCAGTTGAATACCCCGCTGCATAAAATCACTGCTAACCGTTTTATCTTCCAGGGACAGCAGACCACCTTTACGCGCAGCATCCGCCAGCTCTACCGTTTCGGCGATGATCGTATCCGGATCGATCGACTTAAACATAAACGCTTTAGCGGTGATTTTACCCACCCCCAGGAACTGAGGTAGTGTGTATTTCATCATGACAACAAACAGCGTGCCGACGATGACGATCAACATAGACGGGATGTTAATAAAGGCGCCGGGGTCTCCGCCCATTACCATTGAGGCGACAACAAGGCCAAACGAGCCTATTAAACCTACGAGCGTTGCTATATCCACTCTTATACTCTCCAGGTCACATATCAGACGCGCTGCATTCTTAAGGCTTTTTCTAAGCAAACCATCATAGCAAAAAATGATCGTCATTCACCCCCAAACACACGTATCATCCTGACTATGTACAGCTAATTGATAAATATCGGCGCCTTAGGTAACGTGGACGCCTTTAAAAATCAGGTAATACCGATGCCACGCGCTAAAAAAACCACTGACTTCGAGCAATCCCTGTCTCAACTTGAAACCCTGGTGAACCAGATGGAGCAGGGAGACCTCTCACTGGAAGATGCCCTGAGTGCTTTTGAGCAGGGTGTTAAGCTAACGCGTGAATGCCAGAGCATTCTGGAGCAGGCCGAACAAAAGGTTCAGGTTCTGATCGAGAAAAACGGCGAATTGCAGACAACGCCTTTTATGACCAGCGAGGATAGCTGAACTTTGACGACTCAAGACACCCTCTCGCAGTTCCGGCAGCGGGTCGAGAGCCACCTGAATAAGGTCCTGCTCAGCGACAGCATCGAACCGCGCCTGCAGCAGGCCATGCGTTATGGCTTATTTAATGGCGGCAAACGGGTAAGGCCCGCGCTGGTTTATATGGTGAATCAGATGCTGGGCGGCGATCAGGCAGATGCGGATGCACCTGCGGCGGCGATTGAATGTATTCACAGTTATTCGCTGGTACACGATGATCTGCCCGCGATGGATGATGATGATTTAAGACGTGGCAAACCCACCTGCCATATCGTCTACGATGAAGCTACGGCGATACTTGCGGGCGATGCCCTGCAGTGTTTTGCCTTTGAACTGCTCTCCCGGGAAGAAACCCTGCCTGCAACCAGCCGCCTTGCGATGATCCGGATACTGGCCAAAGCTTCAGGTGATCGTGGCATGGTGCTGGGACAGGCCTTTGACCTGAACCACGTGGGAAAAAGCCTGACACTTGAACAGCTCGAAGCAATGCACCAGCACAAAACCGGCGCTTTATTAAATGCAGCAATAGAACTGGGTGCGTTATCCGGCGGTTGTACCAACACCGATACATTTAAGCAGCTGCGCCGTTACGGCGATGCCATCGGCCTTGCCTTTCAGGTTAAGGACGATATTCTGGATATCGAAGGCAATACCCAAACACTGGGTAAACCCCAGGGATCAGATCTGGCACAGGATAAACCCACTTATCCGGCTTTGCTCGGCCTGGAAGGTGCTAAGGAAAAGCTGGCTCAACTACACCTTGAGGCACTGGCCGCCTTAGAAGATTTTGGCGATGCCGCTCAGCCATTAATTGAGCTGGCCGATTTTATTGTGTATCGCGATCACTGATGTTCACTGAGATTCCGACCCAACGTCCGTTAACCCCGTTATTGGATCTTATTAAAAATCCATCTGAACTCAGCCAACTTGTCGAGAGTGACCTGTCTGAACTTGCACAGGAGCTACGGGCATTTTTGCTCTACAGCGTAGGTCAGACAGGCGGGCACTTTGGGGCAGGACTGGGTGTTGTAGAACTGACCATTGCGCTGCATTACCTGCTGGATACACCCCGTGACCACCTGATCTGGGATGTGGGTCATCAATGTTATCCCCATAAAATTCTTACCGGTCGGCGTGAACAGCTGCTCAGTATTCGCCAAAAAGACGGGCTTTCTCCTTTTCCAAAACGCAGTGAAAGCCCTTTTGATGATTTTGGCACCGGCCATTCCAGTACATCCATCAGTGCCGCACTGGGTATGGCCATTGCCGACCACCTGCAGGGTCTGGATCACAAAACCGTTGCTGTGATCGGTGACGGGGCTATGACGGCCGGTATGGCCTTTGAAGCCCTGAACCATGCAGCCCATACCCACGCCAACCTGCTGGTGATTCTGAACGATAATGAGATGTCCATCTCTCATAATATCGGTGGCCTGGCGACTTACCTGTCCAAAAACATTAAAAGCCGTACCGAAGGCGAAACCACTGCCGCGTTATTCGAGGCACTGGACTTTCAGTACAGCGGCCCGGTGGATGGCCATGACTTTGCCGTACTGCTGCCCGCTCTGGCCGCCACCCTTAACCGGCCCGGCCCTCAGTTTCTGCATATAGTCACCCGTAAAGGCAAAGGTTTTGAACCAGCTGAAGCCGACCCTGTCGGTTACCACGCCCTGACAAAACTGGAACCTCAGGGTCAGGTCAAACGCCCTGCCCGCGAAAAGTTCTGCAACATTTTTGGTCACTGGCTTTGTGACACTGCCGCACAAGATACAACGCTGATTGGTATTACACCGGCTATGCGCGAAGGCTCGGATATGGTGGCGTTTTCTGAGCAATACCCATCCCGTTATTTTGACGTAGCAATTGCCGAGCAACATGCGGTTACCCTGGCCGCCGGTATGGCCTGTCGACACATGAAGCCAGTTGTGGCGATTTATTCGACCTTTTTGCAACGGGCTTATGATCAGTTGGTTCACGATGTGGTTATCCAGGAGCTGGACCTGCTGCTGGCGATCGATAGGGCCGGGCTGGTCGGTGAAGACGGGGCCACCCATGCGGGCTGTTTTGATATCAGCTTATTACGCTGCCTGCCGGGTATGCTGATTATGACACCTTCAGATGAGCAGGAGCTTTACGACATGCTGAGCACCGGTTATCTGTATCCGGGGGCGGCCGCCGTACGTTATCCACGGGGTTCAGGCACCGGCATCAAGGTTAATCGTCAGGCTCAGCCACTGCCGATTGCGCAGAGTAAAACACTAAGAACCGGCAAGCAGGCTGCTATTCTGAATTTTGGCCCCCTGTTAGCGAATGCCAGACAAGTCGCAGAAACGCTGGGTCTGACTTTAGTCGATATGCGCTTTGTGAAACCTTTAGATACGGCAATAATTGATCAACTGGTTGCAGATCATCCATTACTGATCACGCTGGAGGATCACAGCATTATGGGTGGCGCAGGCTCCGCCGTCAGTGAGTATTTACATGCCAAAAATCATAAAACAGCCCTGCTTAAGCTGGGCATTCCGGATCGCTGGATTAATCATGCCACCCGGGAAGAGCAATTACAGGCCTGTGGACTGGACACTGCCGGTATCACCGATGCCATAAAACAGGCCGTTAACGTCCTATAGATGAGTAACCGGCACAAACGCCCGGCTAAAAAACGCCTGATAACAAAAAGCCGCTAAAATCAGCGGCTTTTTTTGATTCAAATTCGGGCGCATCAGTCCTGATCGCGAAAGTGCTGCTCGCTCATCATATGGCCGAGCTTACCCATCTTCGTTGCCAGATAATCTTCATTATGACGATTTTTACCCACCTGCAACGGCACCCGTTCAGTAACCGTGACACCGTATTTTTCCAGTGCCTGTACTTTACGCGGGTTATTAGTCATCAGACGCACCTGACTGATGTCCAGGTGGTTCAGCATAGGCAAACACATACTGTAATTACGCATATCCGCCTCAAACCCCAGCTGCTCGTTAGCTTCAACCGTATCCGCACCGCCGTCCTGAAGGTGATAAGCTTTTACTTTATTCAACAGGCCGATTCCCCGTCCTTCCTGACGTAAATAAAGTAAGACTCCTTCACCGGCTTCCGAAATGCGCTTCAGGGCTTCCTGAAGCTGAAAACCACAGTCGCAGCGCAGACTGAATAGCGCATCACCTGTCAGGCACTCTGAATGTACACGTGCCAGCACCGGCTTATCACCCGCAGGCTCACCAAATACCAGTGCAACATGTTCTTTACCCGTTTCCCGGTCTTCAAATCCCACCATCTGAAACACTCCCCAGGGGGTGGGCAGCTTGCAGGATGCTACAAACTCAACAGTCACTCAGTTTACCTCAAGAATTGAAGCCCGCTATTCTACAGTTTCATCAGCGCGGGTGCATCCTGCATTAATGGTGGCAAGCCCCGTAAATACAACCTCTGGCCATAACAACAGAGTGGCGCTGTTATTATTAAACAAGCGCAGGTCTGGGGTTGTACGCAGTTAAACGACTAAGACGGCTTAATTATGTCGCATTTGGAAATGCTGTATTCACCTGCAACGGCAGCCTTACCCTCACCAACAATCCCTCCAGCTCATCAGACGCGGCCAGCTCAAAACGACCCTCATACTGACGCACAATATCAGCCACGATACTCATGCCTATACCATGGCCGTCGGTAGATTCATCCAGGCGCTCTCCCCGGGTCAGCAAACGTTCTATCTGATCAGCTTTAATACCCGGTCCGTCATCTTCAATGCTCATCACCAGGCTGTCTGTGTCTGCCTGAGCGACTACCCGGATATGGCCATTCGCCCATTTACAGGCGTTATCCATCAAGTTACCCAGCAGCTCCAGCAGATCATCACGCTCGCCTGGGAAGTAAATATTGTCAGCAACATTGATCTCAAAGGACAGCGCCTTATCCCGATAAATTGCTTTCAGAGTACGCTGTAGTTTTTCCAGCTCAGGCACCAGATAAATACGCTGCCCCGGCAAAGCTGCACCTGCAATTCTGGCCCTTGTTAATTCCCGGTGCATCAAATCACGCAAGCGTACTGACTGCTCTGCCATATCTGCCGCCCGTTGAGGAGCCTCCGCTTTTAAAGCTTCTATTTGCCGATCCAGCACAGTAAGCGGGGTTTTAGCGGCGTGGGCCAGATTCCCGACGGCATTACGTGAACGCTGCAAACGCAGTTCCATCGCCTGCACCAGATAATTAATTTCTGTCACCAGCGGATCAACCTCTGCGGTATCAACCGTGGATAACTGCCTGACCTCACCCTGCTTTAACCGGCTGACATCCGCGCGCACACGCAGTAAAGCCCCCAGGCCACGCCTGATAATGACCACCTGCAAAATCAGAATCGTCAGCAAAAAGAATACCGCCGCCCCGGCAACCCACCTGCCCAGGCGCGTCAGGGACTTATCAATGCGCGTCACGTCTTCTGCCACTACGAGCTGCAAACGCTCACCATCTTTCATAAAACTCTGATCAAGCACTAACCAGGGGTGTTTAGCCTTGATCACCAGGTGCACGTTTTCCTGACCAATCTGCTCGCCGCCATTGGTTGGGATCATTTCATCCCAGAGCGAACGGGAATACAGCCACTCCCCTTTTATACGCACCTGAAAATAATGACCTGACATGGGTTGCAGATAAACAGGATCAATAAGCTCTGTGTTCATTTTCCAGTTGCCCGCTTTATCCTGCTCCACAGCCCGCAGTAACGCGTAGGCATCACTGGAGAGACTGGCGCTGACAAACTCATAAGCGGTCTGGCGCAAAAACCAGCTATTAGCCAGCCAGAGCACGACGATGGCAATAATGGAGATAAGCATAAAACCGCTGTTAAGGCGGGCCTGTATGGACTTCACGTGTCAGTTACACTCACAACCGGGCCACAAATACATAACCCTGACCGCGCTTGGTCTCGATACGTGCTTTACCAATTTTTTTGCGCAGCATTTTGATATAAGCCTCAATCACATTACTGTCATTTTCGACACCATCATCATACAAGTGCTCTACCAGCTGTAATTTGGAAAGTACACGGGCGGGGTTGTGCATAAAATAACGCAGCAGGCGGTATTCAGTGCCTGTCAGAGCAACCTCATCACCACCGTTTAACTGTACCGACTGGGTTTTTTCATTCAGCACCAGGCCTTCAGCTTCTAACTGGCTACTGATCTGCTGATTAGCACGGCGCAGTAGTGCGGTCATACGCACCAGTAATTCTTCTGTATGGAAAGGTTTACCCAGATAATCATCAGCACCGGCTTCAAAACCATCCACACGCTCTTTCCAGGCCGAACGCGCCGTCAGAATCAGTACAGGCACATTATTGCGCCGCTTGCGCCAGTTCTGCAGCACTTCGAGCCCCGGGCGCTGTGGCAGGCCTAAATCCAGTACCACCAGGTCATAGATATCTTCATAACCCAAAGCTTCACCGTCCACGCCATTGTCAGCGAGGTCTACGGCATAACCACCTTTGATCAGCTCCGCCCTTAAGTCAGGCCCCAGAACCGGATCATCCTCTACCAGAAGCACTCTCATTATAACGATGACCCCTCTTCTATCATCTGTCCGGTTCTTGCATCCACCAGCAAACGACGCACCACCCCATCCTTGCCTGCTACATCCATTTCATAGATATAGTTGTCACCCTGTTTTAACAGACTGGTATCCAACATGCGCCCATCAGTCAGTGCTTTAACCAAATCCATCAGTTCCATCATTGAAAGAATGGTGCCCGCTTCCACCAGCACCCGACAGGCATCGGTATCCAGACGCATGACATTCGCCGTATTCAGCGTCAGCGCCATCGGTTGTGATTCGGGCAGGGCCGAATGTACCGATGAAAAACCCAGTACCATCAGCCCTGATAAAATAACAGGGCGCATATATTTTTTCATAGAACCTCCCGGATAGGACGTAAGGCCGTGTCAGTTATCAAAAAAATAAAGCCTGAGAGGTGCCGGGCCCAATATAACCGGGTCAGATAATGACTATGTCTTTCCATAACAGCCCTTCAGGTTGTGAGTGCCTGATGCTAACTCTAGTGCTAAGACCTGAATTCAAACTGAAAGCGAGCGGGCTAATCAGGCCTCTTTAGAATAAGCCTGTTAAAAACAGGTACGCAGTGAGCTGCAATGCAATCGCCGCCAGCACACCGGCCAGTACATCATCCAGCATAATACCCAGACCACCCGATACTTTTTTATCTGCCCAGCCAATCGGCCAGGGTTTAATAATATCGAACAGCCGAAACCAGACAAAACCCACGAAGATCCAGATCAGACCTGCGGGTGCGGCAAACATGGTAATCCAGAAACCTACAAATTCATCCCAGACAATACCGCCATGATCATGCACACCAATATCTGCCGATGTGCGCTCACAGAGCCAGATACCCACCAGCGTAGTCACCACCAGCATCAGCGCATAGACAGGCAATGACAACTGTTGAAACCAGAGGTAGGGAACAACAGCGGCCAGGGTACCAAAAGTGCCAGGCGCAAAAGGAGCTGCACCACTGCCCAGGCCAAACGCCAGGAAGTGCACGGGATTTGACCAGACGGTAGAAGGTACTTTGTTCATGAAGAGTGTTCCGAAAAGTGATCAAAACCCAGGTTATCCGGTGCCGCCTGACCTGCTATACGAATGCCGGGCTGCTCTGTGATTACACCGAGTACAGAGACCGGATCAGGCAAGTTGTTCAGCAAATGCCGTTTTTCCGGCGGCAGTGTAAAACACAGTTCAAAGTCTTCACCACCGGTCAGTGCCCATTGCCGGGCCTGAGGTTTATCCACATACGCTAAAAGGGCCGCAGACAACGGCAGGTTGTCCGGATTGATATCTGCGCCCAGACCCGACGGTACCAGTAAATGCCCCAGATCAGCCAGCAGGCCATCGGAGATATCAAGACAAGCCGATGCCAGCATCCGCAACGCGATACCCGTTTGGATACGTGGCTGTGGCGCATAAAAACGCTGACGCAGGTATTCGATGGTGTGATCTTCCGGCTGTTCTTTTAACAAAGACTCCAGCCCCGCCCGGCTATCACCCAGGCAACCCGTCACACAGACCAGATCTCCCACTGAAGCACCGGTGCGGGTTAACGCTTTATCCACAGGCACAAAACCATGCACTTGTGCCGATAGACTCAGTGGGCCACGGGTAGTATCACCACCCACCAGATGGATTGACAGTTCTGCTGCCGATTCAGCCAGACTGGCGGCAAAAGGTGCCAGCCATTCAGGATCAGCCTCGGGTAACGTCAGCGCCAACGTAAACCAGGCCGGTTTTGCCCCCATCGCCGCCAGATCACTGACGGCAGCACCGAGCAGACGAGTCGCCAGATGAGCCGGGGCAGTACCGGGTAAAAAATGAGTGCCTTCCACCAGGGTATCAATGGAAACTGCCAGTACCTCACCGGCAGCAGGCACCAACAACGCACAATCATCCCCTATACCTAAAGCGACTGAGGCATCTTTAGCCGATGAAGCAAAAAAATGCCGAATTAATTCAAATTCGCTTAAGGTAGCGGTGCTCATCGTGACGCGTTAGCTCGAATCTCGGCCATACGTACACGCTGTGCCAGCTTATCCAGAATACCGTTGACATAGCGGTGGCTTTCAGTGGCACCAAAGGTTTTGGCCAGCTCAACACTTTCGTTAATCGCCACACGATAAGGCACTTCGATCCGGTGCATCAGTTCGTAAGCACCGATACGCAAAACCGTTAGCTCCACAGGATCCAGGTCATTCAGGTCCCGGTCCAGGAAAGGTGAATAACGCTCGTCCAGCTCAGACTTACGTGCGGAAACCCCCCGTAGCAATTCTGAAAACAACTGCACATCCGTATTGCTCATGTCATTATCAACGCGGAACTGGGCATCAATCTCATTAACCGCCTGACCCGCAAGCTGCCACTGATACAAAGCCTGCAGCGCAAAGCTGCGGGCCGAGCGGCGCTTTTCAGTCAGAGATGATTTTTTACCCGATTTAGGTGCAGGTTTAGCGTTCATTAACTCTTAATCCTCGAGCTTGCGCAGCAAGCTAACCATTTCCAGGGCAGACAGTGCAGCTTCGTCACCTTTGTTGCCCATTTTAGTACCCGAACGTTCAACGGCCTGCTCGATACTGTTAACCGTCAGGATGCCGTTCGCAACCGGTACGTTATAGTCCAGAGACACCTGAGCCACCCCTTTAGAGCTTTCACCTGAGACATATTCAAAATGAGGTGTGCCACCACGAATTACCGCACCCAGTGCAATAATCGCATCAGCATCACCCTGAGCCGCAACACGTTTAACCGCCAGCGGAATCTCAAAGGCACCCGGCACCCGGATTACACGAATATTCTCTTCATCCACGCCGTGACGTTTCAGTGTATCCAGCGCGCCTTCTAACAGGCTTTCAACAACAAACGCATTAAAACGACCCACTACAATCGCGTATTTGCCATTTCCGCTGACAAAATCGCCTTCATAAATTTTAACTGACATGATTTAAGTCCCGCTTATTCTTCACAAGGGATATATTCTTCAATCTCCAGATCAAAACCGGAAATTGCATTAAATTTCATCGGTGAGCTGAGCAGGCGCATTTTACGCACACCCAGATCACGTAGCATCTGAGAGCCGGTACCTACGGTCAGATAGGCACCTGAGGCACTCACATTTACTTTTGATTTTTGCTTGCCGGACAAGACATTTGTCAGGGCATCACCCAGATCATAACGCACGCCCGTATCCAGTAGCAGCACAACACCGCGGCCTTCTTCAGCAACCCGTTGTAATGCTTTGCGCACCGTCCACTTAAGCTCATTGCCCGGTGCAACACCCACTACATCACGCAAGACTTCAGTACGGATATGTACCCGCACCATTGTAGGTTCTTCCGGCTCTATATCACCCAACGTGATAGCCAGATGGGTGCAACCCTGAATTTCATCACGGTAAGTGACGTAGTTAAAGTCACCAAACTCAGTCGGCAGCACACCTTCTTCAATGCGCTCTACCGTGTGTTCATTGGTGGTGCGGTAATGAATCAGATCAGCAATAGTACCAATCTTCAGGTCATGCTTTTCAGCAAATTTTTCAAGATCCGGACGACGTGCCATAGTGCCGTCATCGTTCATGATTTCAACAATCGCAGCCGCAGGCGTTAAACCCGCCAAACGTGCCAGATCACAACCGGCTTCAGTATGACCGGCACGGCTTAAAACACCACCGGGCTGAGCCATCAGCGGAAAAATATGACCCGGCTGTACAATATCATCCGGTGTCACACTGTCTTTTACCGCCACCCGCACCGTATGGGCACGATCGGCTGCCGAAATACCCGTAGTCACACCTTCAGCGGCTTCAATCGACAGGGTAAAGTTCGTCGAGAACTGGGCGCCATTGCTCTGAACCATCAGGGGCAAATTCAGCTTTTCACAATGGCTTTGGGTCAGGGTCAGACAAATCAGGCCACGGGCATGGGTCGCCATAAAGTTGATATCATCCGGGCGCACCATTTCGGCGGCGATGACCAGATCCCCTTCATTTTCCCGGTCTTCATCATCCATCAGGATGACCATTTTGCCCTGACGGATATCGTCAATAATTTCCTGGCTGCTATTCAGTTTCATCAGTAGGTTCTCGTCCGCCTCAGCGGTTTGTAAATCCGTATTGTGCCAGTTTGTCGAGTGTTAACCCGCCATCGGCAGCTTCTTGTGGCTCATCAGTGTCCGTGCGATGGGCCAGCATGCGCTCCAGGTAACGGGCAATAATATCCACCTCAAGGTGAACTTGCCGACCCGGAACATAATGATCTATCACCGTTTCCTTCACGGTATGCGGCACTATATTCAGCTCAAACAAATCAGCCCGTACTGCATTCACGGTTAAACTCGTGCCATCAACCGTTATCGAACCTTTAGGGGCAATATAACGCCCGAGTGAAACCGGCGCTTTTACAGTAAAACGCACTGAGCGGGCATCATCACGTCGATCCACAATTTCACCCAGGCCATCCACATGCCCTGTTACTATATGCCCCCCTAAGCGGCTGGTGGGCATCAGGGCTTTTTCAAGGTTCACCCGCTCACCAACCGACAGTTTAGGAAAACGGGTATGAATCAGGGTTTCACGAGACACATCGGCCCAGAAACCATCTCCGGGCAGATCAATTGCCGTCAGGCAAACACCATTTACCGCGATACTGTCTCCTGATTTAACATCACCAAGGTCCAGATCACCGGTGCGCACATAGAGTTGTAAATCACCCTGTTGTTCCTGCACAGCCGCGATGGTGCCTGTTGCTTCTATAATGCCGGTAAACATCAATTTTTCTCCGGTGAAACAGGCTGTAAGGTTAAACGTAAATCATCACCGATCTGACGACTGTCCACTAACTGCAAGCGTATCTGTTGCTGCATACGCTTAAAAGGCAGCTCATACAGGGGCCGTGCATCCGACCCCAGCAAGGTCATCGCCATATAAACTATCAATTCATCCACAAGGCCCGCTTCAACAAAGCTACCGGCCAGGGTTGCACCGGTTTCAACCAGTATCTCATTCGCCTGCTCTGTCTCAGCAAGGTACTTTAATAATGTGCTAAGGCAGATACGCCCCGCATCTGCTTCAACAACCTTAACGTCAGCACCCGCAGCCTGAAGCGCCTGAATAGCAGCCTTGTCTGTACTCAAGGTCGCGATCAGCGTACGTCCGGGTTGTTGTAAAATCTTTGCCGTCAGCGGTGTACGTAACTGACTGTCCAGCACCACCCTCAGCGGTTGTGTGCGCACCGGATGTTCGGCCTGTTCAAGCAGTTCTGGTGCACGTACCGTCAGGGCCGAATCATCCTGAAGCAGAGAGTCCACCCCGGTAATAATCACCGAGCTTTGTGCACGTAAGCGCTGTACATCAAGCCGTGCAGCCGGGCCGGTAATCCACTGGGATTCACCACTTTGCATCGCTGTGCGCCCATCCAGGCTCGCGGCCGTTTTAAGCCGCACATAAGGCTGCCCGGTTTCCATACGTTTGATAAAACCGGGGTTCAGCGCGCAGGCTTCAGCGTCCAGCAACCCGGCGGTGGCTTTAATGCCGGCATCCTGAAGTAACTTAATACCCCGGCCCGCCACCTGAGGATTAGGGTCGACCATCGCCGCAACCACCCGCATCACCCCGGCATCAATCAGCCCCTGTGCACAAGGTGGGGTTTTACCGTGATGACTGCAGGGCTCCAGCGTCACATAAGCCGTGGCACCCCGTGCTGCAACCCCAGCCTCACGCAGTGCGTTCACTTCAGCATGGCCTTCACCGGCATAAACATGGAAACCTTCACCCACGACTAAGCCATCTTTAACTAACACACAGCCCACCCGGGGGTTAGGCCAGGTGGTATAAAGACCTTGTGCGGCTAACTTTAGCGCACGGGCCATAAATACCCGGTCCTGTTGTTCAGCCGAACTAACCATCAGGGCGCGTCCGACTCATCGTTATGCAGGGCCGCCAGGCGATCAATTTCTTCTTTAAATTCGTTAATATCCTGAAAGCTACGATAGACAGAAGCAAAACGCACATAAGCGACTTCATCCAGCTTACGCAATTCAGCCATCACTTCTTCACCTACCTGACGGGACGGTAACTCACGCTCACCCGCAACCCGTAAATGATGTTTAATACGATTAATGGAGGCTTCAAACTCTTCCATAGAAACAGGCCGTTTTTCGAGCGCCCGATGGATACCTGCCCGCAGTTTTTCTTCATCAAAAGGCTGGCGGGAACCGTCAGTTTTGATAATACGTGGCATTAAGAGTTCGGCAACTTCGTAGGTGGTAAAACGTTCATGACAGTGAATACACTCACGACGACGACGGACTTGCTGACCTTCTGCCACCAGCCGGGAATCCACAACCTTGGTTTCGTTCGCAGCACAAAATGGACAATGCATCGTCGTATCCTGTCAGAGTAAAGAGCGGGGGCATAAAACCCGGATATAAAAAAGGCGACTATTTAAGCCGCCCCGGATTGTACAGTGTTTCCGGTATTACTTGTAGACCGGGAAACGTGCACATAACTCTTTCACCTGCGCTTTAACGGCCGCAATAACATCATCGTTATTGATATCGTCCAGAATATCGCAGATCCAGTTTGTCAGCTGAGTCGCTTCTGCTTCTTTAAAACCACGACGGGTAATTGCCGGTGTACCAATACGCAAACCGGAAGTGACAAAAGGAGAACGCGGGTCGTTAGGCACAGAATTCTTGTTAACGGTGATATTCGCACGGCCCAGAGCCGCATCTGCATCTTTACCGGTAAATTCTTTGTCGATCATATCCACCAGGAACAGATGATCATCCGTACCACCGGATACAATGTTGATACCACGCGCCAAAAACGCATCAGCCATCGCTTTGGCGTTAACCACCACCTGTGCCTGATACGCTTTCCACTCATCTTCCATCGCTTCTTTAAAGCATACTGCTTTTGCCGCAATCACATGCATCAGCGGGCCACCCTGAGACTCAGGGAAGACTGCAAAATTCAGCTTTTTCTGCAGAGCTTCATCAGCACGGGCCGACAGAATCAGGCCACCACGGGGGCCACCCAGTGTTTTATGAGTGGTTGTCGTCACTACATCGGCGATAGCAATCGGGCTTGGGTATTCACCCGCAGCGACCAAACCTGCAACATGTGCCATATCGACAAACAGGTAAGCACCCACTTTGTCTGCAATATCACGAAAACGCTGCCAGTCAACAATACGAGAGTAAGCAGAGAAACCCGCCACAATCATTTTTGGTTTATGTTCCAGCGCCAGACGCTCAACTTCAGCGTAATCGATTTCACCGGTTTCAGGGTTCAGACCGTACTGTACCGCATTATAAATACGACCGGAAAAAGAGACACTGGCACCATGTGTCAGGTGTCCGCCGTGGGCCAGGCTCATACCCAGAATAGTATCACCCGGTTTGCACAGTGCCATATAGACCGCAGCGTTTGCCTGAGAACCGGAGTGCGGCTGAACGTTGGCATAAGTGGCACCAAACAAGGTGCAGGCACGATCAATCGCCAGCTGTTCCACCACATCAACGTATTCACAGCCACCGTAATAACGCTTATTCGGATAACCTTCTGCGTATTTATTGGTCAGAACAGAACCCTGGGCCTGCATAACACGCGGGCTGGTGTAATTTTCTGAAGCGATAAGCTCGATGTGCTCCTCCTGACGAGTAGCTTCTGACTGCATGGCAGTCCACAGATCTGCGTCAAAATCAGCGATCGACATATCTTTGCTAAACATGGTGTGGCGGTCCCCTAAATCCAGGTATAAAAACCTCAGATTGCACAACGGCTGTGCAGAGCCGAGCAAGGGGGTTAAACCCCTTACAACCTGAGATGGCTTTTTAATAAAGGAAAAATTATACCCCAACATGTTCAGGTCAGCACTTGAAACTGGCGCAAAACCCCATCAATACACTTCATATAACCATAAAAAAGCCCCGTACGCTGACGGGGCTCAGGACTTGTATCCGGCTATATTTATTCAATATCAACCGAGACCCCGGCTGGTTTCTCTTTTTCTACTTTTGGCAATTCCAGCGAGAGCACTCCGTTTTCAAAGCGGGCTTTAATTTTGCCCGGATCAATATCTGTACCAACAGACATAGAACGCATATAACGACCAAAATGCCGTTCCTGGCGGATTAACTTGCCTTCGTTCTCTTCTTTTTCTTCCTGGTGTGTCTCGGCGGTAATGGTCAGCACGCCATTTTCCAGATTCACTTTGATACCGTCTTTTTCAACACCTGGCAGATCGGCTTTAATTACATAACCTTCCTCACCTTCATGGACATCAATGGCTGGCATCAACTCTTTTGAACCACGATGCCTGCGCGGCCAAAAAAAATCGTTCATAAACGTATCATCAAACAAACTATTAAAGCGGGTTAACTCGCCCATCTGACTATCCTCATTGCTCTGATTATCGATCCAACATCCCGGTTTTTCAGGGTGTTTTGAGTATAGTTCGCTTAACCACCAGCACACTTTTGGTCTTTTGATCTGTATCAGGTTGGCGTTCACTACCCCCAATCGTTTAAAATCAGGCCATCTTGGTTTACATATAGGTTCTGAGCGCATGGCACAGTACGTTTACTCAATGGATCGCGTCGGGAAAATTGTCCCGCCTAAGCGTGAAATTCTTAAAGACATCTCCCTTTCTTTCTTCCCTGGCGCCAAAATCGGCGTACTGGGCTTAAATGGCTCCGGTAAATCCACACTGCTGCGGATCATGGCGGGCGTTGATCAGGAATACATCGGTGAAGCCCGCCCGATGCCGGGCATTAATGTAGGTTACCTGGAACAGGAACCTCAGCTGGATGACAACAAAACCGTTCGTGAAGTAGTCGAAGAATCGGTTGCCGATGTTAAAGAAGCACTGGCGGGACTGGATGCGGTTTACGCCGCTTACGCAGAACCGGATGCAGACTTTGATGAGCTGGCCAAAAAACAGGCCGAGTTTGAGAACCTGATTCAGGCCAAAGACGGCCACAACCTGGAAAACACCCTGGAGCGTGCCGCTGAAGCCCTGCGTCTGCCTGCCTGGGATGCGCGTGTAGAGCACCTGTCCGGCGGTGAGCGCCGCCGTGTAGCCTTATGCCGCTTACTGCTAGACAAACCCGACATGCTGTTGCTGGACGAGCCTACCAACCATCTGGATGCTGAATCCGTGGCCTGGATGGAGCGTTTCCTGCAAGAATACCCGGGTACCGTTGTGGCGATTACCCATGACCGTTATTTCCTGGATAATGCCGCAGGCTGGATCTTGGAACTCGACCGCGGTCGGGGTATTCCTTATGAAGGTAACTACTCTTCCTGGCTGGAACAGAAAGACCAGCGCCTGGAGATGGAAGCCAAACAGGAAGCTGCGCATCACAAATCCATTTCCTCAGAGCTGGAGTGGGTTCGTCAGGGTCAGAAAGGCCGCCAGTCAAAATCCAAAGCACGTCTGCGCCAGTTTGAAGAAATGCAGTCCCGTGAATTCCAGACCCGTAATGAAACCCAGGAAATCTACATTCCACCCGGGCCACGTCTGGGCGAAAAAGTCATTGAAGCCAATAACATCTCCAAAGCCTTTGGCGATAAAGTACTCTTTGATGACCTGAGCTTTTCGATTCCACAAGGTGCCATTGTGGGCATTATCGGCGGTAACGGTGCCGGTAAATCGACCCTGTTTAAAATGATCTCCGGTGAAGAAACACCGGATACCGGCACCATCGAACTGGGCTCGACTGTACAACTGGCCTACGTAAATCAGGATCGTGAACTGAGCGGTGACAAAACCGTTTTTGAAGAACTTTCTGATGGTCAGGATATGATCACTGTGGGCAACTACACCACACCTGCCCGCGCTTACTGTGGTCGTTATAACTTTAAAGGCGGTGATCAGCAGAAGTTTGTTAAAGACCTGTCCGGGGGTGAGCGTAACCGCCTGCATATGGCCAAACTGCTGAAAGAAGGCGGCAACGTGCTCTTGCTCGATGAGCCGACCAACGACCTGGACGTAGAAACCCTGCGTGCACTGGAAGAAGCCTTACTGGCCTTCCCGGGTTGTGCCGTGGTTATTTCCCATGACCGCTGGTTCCTTGACCGTATCTGTACCCATATGCTGGCTTACGAAGGCAACTCCACCGTTGAGTTCTTTGAAGGCAACTACAGTGAGTACCAGGAAGACTATAAACGTCGTTTCGGTAAAGAACATCAGCCTGAGCGCATCAAGTACAAACGTATGTCAGATCGATAGCAGGAAACAGCTAAGGGCTCCGCAACGGAGCCCTTATTTTTTCTGTAGCCCCGTCTCTTATTTACGCCTGATTCCGATGGTACGACCAATGTTATCCGGTTTGGCTAAATCTGCCTGTGCCTTTTCCATCTGCTGAATATTTTCAGCGACATTCGCAGGGAACTCACAGCTTTTACGAAGTTTCAGATCCACACACATGGCCATCTGCTCAAGGGTGGAAGCCAGATATTCAGTGCCATCATCATTTTTGCCCCACATTTCAAAATATAAATGAAGGCGTTTACTGTCATAGTCCAGCAGTTGGGCACGCACTTCTACAAGCTGATCCAGCACAACCTCGTTGTCATAGGTAATGTGATTTTCCAGCACCATCCAGGAAATGCCCGTTTTTTCAGTGACCGCCTCACTTAATCCCAGCTCGCCAACCAACTGCTCACCTGCTTTATCAAAGATCAGGACATAATAAGCAACATTCATATGATTATTGTAATCAAGCCATTCAGGTTTGATAGGGGTGCTGTATATTACAGAAGCTTTGTTATGCATAGCGCGATCCTTCAGGCAAAGATAATCATCCTATCCTTCTGAGCCACAATCAGAAACCGTTGAAAAAATATTAAGGCCCCGGCCAGCCTTCCAGGTAACAGTGTTCTGCCTGAGAAGAACAGCCATAAGCACCCGGAAGACTGTATCCCTGAAGCCATCCGGTGCTAAGATAAACGCAGTTAACCGGTTTTCAGGAGTCAAGTGTGAGCCAAAATACCTCTGCCGAACGTCGCCGTTTCACGCGGGTGAACTTCGATGCACAAACAACTATTCTGCACCAGGGCAGCAGCTACAACGTTCAGCTGGCTGATATTTCCTTTAAAGGGCTGCTGATTACCTCCGACACCCCTTTGCCCATTGCGTCAGGTGATCACTGCCTGATTCAGCTTCAGCTGGGCGATCAGTTACTATCCATGCCCGCGCAGCTTACCCACAACGAATCTGACCATTATGGTTTCAAAATAGGGAATTTGGATATTGATACCATCACACACCTGAGACGCCTGGTTGAGCTCAACCTGGGTGATGAGTCCCTGTTCGAGCGTGAACTGGAACAACTACTTCCGCCTGAGTGATCAGGCGGCTCATATAGCGTCCAGCGCCTCCGACAAACAAGTGACACCCACCACTTCCATGCCACCCAATGGTTCTTTAGGCACATTGGCTTTAGGCACAATAGCCCGTTTAAAGCCATGTTTAGCGGCTTCGCGGATACGCTCCTGACCATTAGGTACCGGGCGAATCTCACCGGACAGCCCCACTTCACCAAAGGCCATCAGATCCTGAGGCAACGCCAGGTTTCTGAAGCTGGATACTACAGCCAGCAGCAAAGCCAGATCGGCACCGGTTTCCAGTACTTTTACACCCCCCACTACGTTTACAAAGACATCCTGATCACCGGTCATCAGGCCGCCATGACGGTTGAGTACCGCCAGCAACATCGCCAGACGATTCTGCTCCAGCCCCACCGCCACCCGGCGCGGGTTATTCACATGGGATTCATCCACCAGTGCCTGAATTTCCACCAACAAAGGCCGGGTACCTTCCCAGACCACCATGACCACACTGCCAGGGCTCGGGCTTTCTGCTCGGGATAAAAAGATCGAGCTGGGGTTTTTGACCTCTTTTAAACCACTTTCCAGCATGGCAAACACACCCAGCTCATTCACCGCGCCAAAACGGTTCTTATGGGAGCGCAAGGTGCGAAAGCGGGAATCGGACGAGCCTTCCAGCTGTAAAGAGCAGTCAATCATATGCTCCAGCACTTTTGGCCCTGCCAGAGAGCCATCTTTTGTAACGTGTCCTACCAGAAACAATACGGTGCCGGTTTGTTTGGCATAACGGGTCAGGTAAGCCGCTCCTTCACGCACCTGAGAGACAGAACCAGGGGCCGACTGCACATCAGCCATATGCATCACCTGGATAGAATCAATCACCATCACCTTAGGTTTGATCTGATCGGCAATGGCACAAATCTGCTCCACCGAGGTTTCAGACAGCATTTTCATGGCGTCTGCTTTTAAACCCAGACGATTAGCACGCATAGCCACCTGTTGCAGGGACTCCTCCCCGGTGACATAAAGTGCGGGCATCTGCTCGGACAAGTGACATAAAGTTTGCAGTAATAAAGTACTTTTACCGGCCCCCGGATGGCCGCCAATCAGAATAGCGGACCCCGGCACCAACCCGCCGCCCAGTACCCGATCTAATTCCTGAGATACCGTCGAGAAGCGTGGCATCGCCTGTAAATCCACTTCAGACAGACTAACAACCTTTGCACTGCTCGCCGCCCCGCCTGCATAACCATCAAAACGTACATTACGGGTATCATTGCTGCTCTTTGTACTTGCCAGGCGAACTTCTGTCAGGGTATTCCAGGCATTACAGGCAGTGCACTGCCCCTGCCATTTACTGTAGTCTGAGCCGCAGTCATTACAGACGTAGGCAGTTTTTTGACGGGCCATTCAACTCTCCGGCGGTACTTAAGTTCAGGCTATGTTACAAAAAATAACCGTTCGACTAAAAGTGTTCTTTATTTATCAGCCACGCGCACTACAATCGGGTATCAGTGACTCTCTATAACAACGATTAAAAAAGCACCTTCTGAGGATAGAATTAATGAAACTGGAAACCATTGCCGTGCACGGCGGTTATGAAACAGACCCTACCACTAAGTCGGCTGCGGTACCTATTTATCAAACAACCTCTTATGCCTTTGATGACGCACAACACGGTGCAGACCTGTTTGACCTCAAAGTGCCCGGTAATATCTATACACGTATTATGAACCCCACCACAGATGTGCTGGAAAAACGTGTTGCTGAAATGGAAGGTGGCATCGCCGCACTGGCTGTAGCGTCCGGCATGGCGGCTATTACTTATACCATCCAGACACTGGCCGAAGTCGGTGACAATATCGTATCAACCTCCGAACTTTACGGCGGTACTTACAACCTGTTCGCCCATACCCTGCCACGCCAGGGCATTGAAGTTCGTTTTGTTAAAAACAATGATTTTGCTGCCATTGAAAGCCAGATCAACGAAAAAACCAAAGCACTCTACTGCGAATCTATCGGCAATCCGTCCGGTGGCATTGCTGATATTGAAGCGCTAGCTGAGATTGCTCATCGCCACGGTATACCGCTGGTTGTGGATAACACAGTGCCCAGCCCGGCTATGTGGCGTCCAATTGAACAAGGCGCTGACATTGTGGTGCAGGCGGCTACTAAATATATCGGCGGACACGGCAACTCTATCGGCGGTGTAATTGTCGATTCAGGAAACTTCCCCTGGGCTGATAACGCTGAGCGTTTCCCATTACTGAACACACCTGATGTGTCTTATCACGGTGTGGTCTATACCGAAGCCTTTGGCCCTGCTGCTTTTATTGGGCGCTGCCGTGTTGTGCCTTTGCGCAATATGGGCGCTGCACTTTCACCAATGAACGCCTTCCTGCTGTTACAAGGCCTGGAAACCTTGTCTCTGCGTATGGAGCGTGTGAACGAAAACACTCTGAAAGTAGCACAGTTCCTGGAAAGTCAGGAAGCCGTTGCCTGGGTGAAATATGCCGGTCTGGAAAGTCACCCGGATCACGCACTGGCACAGAAATATATGAACGGACAGGCCTCCGGCATTCTGAGCTTTGGCCTGAAAGGCGGACGCGAAGCAACCCGTACTTTCTATGACGCGCTGCAAATCTTTAAGCGTTTGGTGAATATTGGTGACTGTAAGTCGCTGGCTTCTATTCCGGCTGAAACCACTCACCGCCAGCTTAACGATGAAGAACTGGCCTCTGCCGGTGTTTCACCGGAAATGGTACGTTTGTCTGTTGGTATCGAGCATATTGATGACCTGCTGGCCGACCTTCAGCAGGCGCTGAGTGCACAGTAACCCGCACGTCACATAAACCCGGGAGGTCAGCCAAAGGCGGGCCACCCTTAAAAAATACGGAGAAAGGTTTCATGACAAGGACAGGAGAACGTCATGTTTAAAAAAGTATTACTCAGCTCGGCCATCACGGCCGGTGTGCTTGTATCAGGCACCAGCCAGGCCGGACTTTTTAGCATTGCCGTTACAGCACCGGCTGTTGGCCTGCTCTACACCCAATCCTTTAACGATGCCGAAGACTCTCTGAATGCCTTTGATGTTGCTAACCTGACCGCAAACCTGCCCGGCTTTAACGCCGCCACAGACAGTGCCACCGCTGTTCTTGACTATCGCGGACTGGATATGGCTTTTGAATATCCGGTTAATTCTGCAGCCCTGATTTTCAGCGTACCTTCTCTGGGTATTACACAAACCTTTAGTGGTGCTACCCGTGCGGAGAGCAACGATCTGCTTATTGATTTTTTGCAGAGTGAAGGCGGAGATCTGCTTAACCGGATTAACAAAACGCTGGCTGAAGTGTCCGCCACAGACCCGATAGCCGGTAATCCCAACAGCCTGATGTCCACCCAGCTTGATACTATCCATAACATCGCTATCAGTGACAACAATACCAGCACCCGCGCGGATACCTTTGATACCGATAATAAGTTTGATATCGGCATTCGCTTCGCCAGCCACCGTGCAGAAGGTAACGATATCGAGTCAGTTCAGTTGCCGCTGAGCTATACGTTCAACTTCGATAACCGTCCGGGCCATAAGCTACAGATAAGACTGCCTGTCTCTTATACCCTGATCAACAATCAAGCCGAAAGTTACACCCTCGGCAGCAGCCTGGCTTACAGCTTCCCGGTGAATGACCAGTTATCCTTTACACCGGCTATTACCTACGGGGCGGCAGGCTCGGTCAACCTGGGCACCGTGGCTGCGCTTCAGACACTATCCCTGACAACCCGTTACGATTTTGAGATGCTTAATCACCAATGGCGTTTTGGTAATACCCTCGCCAGGCTTCGTACGCTGGAACTGGACTTTGGCGATTATGTGATCAATCCCGACCTTAGCAACAATGCCATCGTCAACAGCCTTACCTGGCGATCCGTTCCTGTAGACTGGGCCGACCTGGATGTCTTTTTCTCCGATACCCGCTTTTATGGGGACAAACTCTATTCAGAGCGCAGCAACGAGATTGGTTTCTCAATGACTCCGACCCACAACCGGTTCGGCTTCTCAGACTTTGCCTTCCGGGGCGGTGCCAGCTACGTGTTTACCGACAGGGATGAACTAAACGGCTTTAAGTTTAATATGAATTCTTCATTTTAATTCAGCTCCGGACAGAGCAGACAGCAACCCACTGCCTGCGCTGCCCGTTACCCGGGCCAGGTAATGACAAAAACAATACAGATACAGCTCCTTAGTTACCTGATGATTTTTATCTGTACAACAGCGCAGGCCGAAGAGAGCCGATCCTGTGACCTGCTGTTTAACCTCGGGCTGTTTGAGGAGGCTAAACCCCGGTGTCAGCAGGATGCCACATCGGGGGACAGCCAGGCTGCGCTTTATATGGCCGCAATCTTCACCGCGACCGGAAACCCCGAAGACGCCTTTACATGGCTTAACAAGGCCCACCGGATGGGCCAGCCTGAAGCCACTTATAACCTGGCCTATGCCCACGAAAAAGGCATAGGCACCCCTAAAGACCTGCAGACTTCAACCGCGCTTTATACCGAAGCCGCTGAGGCAGGCCACCCCACTGCTCAGCATACCCTGGCAGGCATTCTGGCATCCTCAGGTACGGAGGGACGGGCTGAGGCTTTTTTATGGTACGAAAAAGCCGCACAGCAGGATTATCTGCCCGCACAAATAAAAGCAGCCCAGTATCTGCTGGAAAAAAACAAACAGGCTCAGGCAATAAGCTGGCTGGAAAAAGCCCAAAAAGCCGGCAGCAGCAATGCCATGTACCTGCTCGGTATTGCCTACAGTCAAACAGACCCTCCGCTATCTCTCCACTGGTACCAGCAGGCCCTGGATCAGGGCAACCCTTATGCCGCCCACAACCTGGCCAACAAATATATGACCGGTGCAGGGGTAGAAACGGATTATGACAAGGCACTGGAATTAGCAAATTTTGCCGAAGCTAAAGGCGTTGAGAAAAGCAGCTTGCTGAAAAAAGCAATTCTGGCACGCATCAATCAAAACAACACGGGCAGCTCACCACCCGTAACCCGTTCGATTGCCCGGATTCAAAAAGCCAAACCCGTGCTGAAGCAGGAACAAGAACAAGAACAAGAACAAGAATCCAACCCGATAACCCGCTCTCGGGACTGGGTCTTCACCCAGCCCGACAGCCACTTTGTCATTCAGCTCGGCTCATTCGGCATCAAAAAGAACGCAGAACGTTATATCACTAACAATCAGCTAGAGAAAAATACGTTTTACTATCTGAGCACACATCGCGCGAAACCTGTTCATATTGTACTTATGGGCCATTACACAAGCCGAAGCTTTGCGAATCAGGCCCTCCGACAACTGAGCCCCAAGCTAAGAGCAGGCGGTGCTTTTATCAAGTCTTATAAAAGCATCAAACGCAAGCGGCGTTACTGACCCGCACCTCTACTGAAATAATTGATGCAGTTTATCCCATAAGGTACGGGCACTGTTTGTCTCTGTTTTCTCTTCCGTTTGCATCAGTTCACGTAACGCTTCGATTTTCTGAATCGCTATCTGCAACTGCTCTTCAACTTCCGGTGCACCTGAGGCACTGAACTCCAGGTCATTAATCCGACCATCATCCAGACCATAAACCCAGCCATGCACACTCACATCCTGACCATTTGCCCAGGCATCCTGTACGATGGTTGTTTCACAGACATTATAGGCCTGCTCAATAACATTTAACTCACAGAGCCGGTCAAGCTGCTGCTGAGGATCTGTCCAGGCAGACAATAGCTCCTGATGCTTTTGGTATACATTACGGATATGACGTAACCAGTTATCAATCAGACCATGAGGCGCACTCTCAATCGCCGCCTGCACACCCCCACAGCCATAATGCCCCACGACCATAATATGTTTAACTTTTAGCACCTGCACGGCGTACTGAATCACCGACAGGCAGTTCATATCCGTATGGATCACCAGGTTAGATACATTACGGTGTACAAAAAGCTCACCTGGCAGCATACCTACAATCTCATTGGCAGGTACGCGGCTGTCGGAACAACCAATCCACAGATATTCCGGTGCCTGCTGCTGCGCGAGGGTTTCAAAAAAATGCGGATCATTCTCACTGATCTGATCTGCCCATTCACGGTTGCTATCGAGCAATGCGGTCAATCGTTTCATAATATCCTTCAGATACAAAAAAGGGCTTTAAATAAGCCCTTTAATTTTATCGTTATGTTACCGGCTTAGCCATGGTATTTAGCACTGAGCTCATGCACCGCATCCACAAATACTTTAGGTGCAGCCGGATCCACAAACTGGTGAATACCGTGGCCCAGGTTAAAGACATGACCACTGCCGTTGCCATAGCTGGCCAGTATGGCTTCTACTTCTTCACGGATACGTGCTTCCGGCGCGTACAGAACGCTTGGATCCATGTTGCCTTGCAGGGCAACACGGTCACCCACACGACTACGTGCATTACCAATATCAGTTGTCCAGTCCAGACCCAGCGCATCAGCACCGGCATCCGCAATCTGCTCCAGCCACTGACCACCATTTTTAGTGAACATAATAACAGGTACCTTACGGCCCTCATGTTCACGGATCAGACCTGAGACAATCTGCTGCATGTACTTAAGTGAGAATTCGCGGTACATAGGACCACTTAAAACGCCGCCCCAGGTATCAAAAATCTGCACTGCCTGGGCACCACAACGAATCTGCTCGTTCAGATAATCGGTCACCGACAGCGCCAGCTTATTCAGCAATTCATGTAGAATTTCCGGTGTGGCATACATCATTTTTTTGATATGCCGGAAATCTTTACTGGAGCCGCCCTCTACCATATAAGTGGCCAGCGTCCAGGGACTGCCGGAGAAACCAATCAGGGGCACACGACCATTAAGTTCTGAACGGATGGTTTTCACCGCGTTCATTACATAGTCCAGATCAGACGCCGCCTTCGGTACCGGCAGGTCAGCTACATCCTGCTCGGTACGGATGATTTTTTTGAAACGTGGACCTTCGCCCACCTCAAAATAAAGCCCCAGTCCCATCGCATCCGGAATAGTCAGGATATCGGAGAACAGGATCGCAGCATCCAGATCATAACGCTCCAGTGGCTGAATCGTTACTTCACAGGCCAGATCCCTGTTTTTACACAGGCTAAGGAAATCACCCGCCTGTGAACGTGTTTCACGGTATTCTGGCAGGTAACGTCCTGCCTGGCGCATCATCCACACCGGCGTTACGTCAACAGGTTCATTCAGTAGAGCACGTAGAAAACGATCGTTTTTTAATTCAGCCATGTTTCCAGCCACATAGAACGGTTATAAATTTGAATGCGCCCATTCTACCGGGTAATTCCCTTGAATGCGCTGCAACTTGTGGATTGATCCATGAATCAGATCAACAAGCAGTTACAAAAAAGGCCGCAAAAAAGCGGCCTTTTTTCAAGCACCGGTTCAGACGTCCAGGTAATCCATAATGCCTTCTGCCGCAGAGCGACCTTCAGCGATAGCCGTCACAACCAAGTCGGAGCCACGTACCATATCCCCCCCGGCAAACACTTTAGGATTGCTGGTCTGGAACGCAAAGTCACCTGACTCAGGTGCTTTAACACGGCCATCATCAAACAGATCAATCCCAAAATCAGCAAACCAGGGCGCCGGGCTTGGACGGAAACCAAAAGCAACCAGCACAGCATCCGCATCCAGAATTTCTTCCGAACCCGGCACAACTTCTGCCCGCTGACGACCGTTTTCATCCGGCTCACCCATTTGGGTAGTCACCACTTTAATGCCGGTTACCTGGCCGTTTTCACCCACCACTTCAACCGGCTGGCGGTTAAACATGAACTGAACACCTTCTTCATTGGCATTCTCTACTTCACGTTTAGAACCTGGCATATTGGCTTCATCACGGCGGTACGCACAGATCACGGACTCTGCACCCTGACGGATGGAGGTACGGTTACAATCCATCGCAGTATCACCACCACCGAGCACAACCACTTTCTGACCTTTCAGATCAATGTAGTCTGCCGGGTCTTTTTCAAAGCCCAGGCAGTGATTAACGTTGGAGATCAGGAACGGCAATGCATCATACACGCCGTTCAGATCTTCACCTGGGAAACCACCTTTCATATAGGTATAAGTGCCCATACCTAAGAAGACCGCATCATACTGGTCGATCAGATCCTGCATGCTGACATCCTGACCGATTTCCGTGTTCAGACGGAATTCAACACCCATCTCTTCAAACACTTCGCGACGGCGAGACATCACATTTTTTTCAAGTTTGAATTCAGGAATACCAAAGGTCAGCAGGCCGCCGATCTCAGGGTTACGGTCAAATACAACCGGCGTCACACCGTTACGTACCAGAATATCCGCACAGCCCAGGCCCGCAGGACCAGCACCGATAATCGCTACTTTTTTATCGGTTTTAACCACCTGAGACATATCAGGTTTCCAACCCATCGCAAACGCAGTATCGGTAATGTATTTTTCAACAGAACCAATCGTCACCGCGCCAAAACCATCGTTCAGGGTACAAGCCCCTTCACATAAACGGTCCTGAGGACACACACGACCACAGACTTCCGGCAGGGAGTTGGTCTGATGCGCCAGGTTAGCGGCTTCAATAATGTTGCCTTCAGAAACCAGTTTCAGCCAGTTAGGAATATGGTTATGAACCGGGCATTTCCAGGAACAATAAGGATTACCACATTCCAGGCAACGGTGTGCCTGACCGGATGCATCTTCGGTTTTAAACGGCTCGTAAATTTCAGCAAATTCCTGCTTACGAACACCGGCTTCAACTTTTTCTGGTCCTTTACGGGACACGTCGAGGAACTGGAAATCGTTATGTAAACGTTCAGTCATGTTCCCACCTCATCTGGGCGCCTGCTCTGGCAGGCGCTCGTTACTCTTTCACAACCCGCCTGAATTACTCAGGACGGCTACGCATATTGTTCAGCAGATCACCCAGGCTGGCCGCCTTAGGTTTCACCAGCCAGAAACGTCCGATGTAATCGTCGAAGTCTTCAAGAATCTGCTGACCCCATGCACTACCCGTTTCGTCAACAAACTCACTGATCACAGAGCGCAGGTGATTCTTATACGCTTCCATCTGCTCAGTGTGAATACGATGAATCTCAACCAGTTCGTGGTTGTATTTATCGACAAAACTTCTGTCCGCATCCAGTACGTAAGCAAAACCACCGGTCATGCCTGCACCGAAGTTATAACCGGTCTGACCCAGTACAGTAACCAGGCCACCTGTCATATATTCACAACAGTGATCGCCAGCCCCTTCAATCACGGCATGCACACCGGAGTTACGCACCGCAAAACGCTCACCTACAGTACCGGCGGCGAACAACTTACCGCCTGTTGCACCATAGAGACAGGTGTTACCCATAATAGAGGTTTCGTTCGACTTGTAAGTTGCCGCCGCAAATGGGCGCAGAACAATCTTACCGCCTGCCATGCCCTTGCCCACGTAGTCGTTGGCATCACCTTCCAAATACAGGTTCTGACCACCGGCGTTCCAGACACCCAGGGACTGGCCCGCATGACCTTTAAAGCGGAAGGTAATTGGCTGGCCCGCCATGCCCAGGTTGCCGTGTGCTTTTGCAATAGCACCGGATGTACGGGCACCCACGGAGCGGTCACAGTTGGTGATTTCCAGGGCCCATTCGCCACCCTGCTTACCACTGATAGCGGCCTGCGTCAGCTCCAGCATCTGCTGGTTGAGCGCAGCCGAATCATAAGGCTCGTTACGTTCAACCTGGCAAACCTGTGGATAGTCCTCAGGTACACCGCCATCACTGATGATCGGGCTCAGGTCAAGATTTTTCTGCTTGCGGGTTTCACCGTCCAGCACTTCCAGCAGGTCAACACGGCCCACCAGCTCTTCCATGGTACGGATGCCCAGCTCGGCCATCAGGCGGCGGGACTCTTCTGCCACAAAGCGGAAGAAGTTCTTAACCATTTCAACCGTGCCGCGGAAATGATCCTGACGCAGCTTATCGTTTTGTGTTGCCACACCGGTCGCACAGTTATTCAGGTGGCAGATACGCAGGTACTTACAACCCAGCGCAACCATCGGCATCGTGCCAAAACCAAAGCTCTCAGCGCCCAGAATTGCACCTTTCACCACATCCAGACCGGTCTTTAAACCGCCATCTGTCTGCAGGCGAATTTTGCCTCGCAAATGGTTACCGCGCAGGGACTGATGTGCATCCGCCAGGCCCAGTTCCCACGGCGAACCCGCATGGTGAATAGAAGCCAGCGGTGAAGCAGCTGTACCGCCGTCATAACCGGAGATGGTAATCAAATCCGCATAAGCCTTAGCAACACCACAAGCGATAGTGCCAACACCCGGGCGTGATACCAGCTTCACTGAAACCAGACCTTCTGGGTTAACCTGTTTCAGGTCAAAAATCAGCTGTGCCAGATCCTCGATAGAGTAAATGTCGTGATGCGGCGGCGGAGAAATCAGGGTGACACCCGGCACGGCATAACGTAAACGGGCAATCAGCTTATTCACTTTACCGCCCGGCAACTGACCCCCTTCACCCGGTTTTGCACCCTGAGCGACTTTGATCTGCATTACTTCGGCGTTCACCAGGTATTCCGGTGTCACACCAAAGCGGCCTGAGGCTACCTGCTTGATTTTGGAACGCTTCATGGTGCCATGACGGGCTTCGTCTTCGCCACCTTCACCGGAGTTGGAACGACCACCCAGTTCATTCATGGCAACCGCCAGGGCCTCATGAGCCTCCGGCGACAGCGCACCCAGCGACATAGCCGCAGAGTCAAAACGCTTAAAAATGCTTTCAGCCGGTTCCACTTCATCCAGTGAAATCGCTTTCAGGTCTTTTTTCAGTCCCAGCATATCGCGCAGTGTTGCAAAACCACGGTTATTTACCAGGTCTGCATACTTCTGATAATCCGCATAATTACCGGACTGAACCGCCGTGTGAATGGTCTGCACAACATCCGGGTTGTAAGCATGGTATTCATCGCCGTGTTTATACTTCAGCAGGCCACCGGCCCGGATTGGCTTACGGGCGGTCCAGGCTTCTTTAGCCAGTAACGCCTGTTCAGCCTGGAAGTCTGCAAAGTCTGCGCCTTCTATACGGCTGGTCACACCGGCAAAACACTGATCAATTACTTCAGAATTTAAACCAATGGCTTCAAACAGCTGCGCACCGCGATAAGAGGCAATCGTAGAGATACCCATCTTAGACAGGATCTTCATCAGGCCCTTATTGATGCCCTTACGGAAATTCTCGTGGGCATCCAGCGGGTCAAACACCAATTCACCGGTTGCACAAAGGTCTGTCAGTACCCGGTAAACCAGATACGGATAAACCGCCGTGGCACCAAAACCGAAGAGCACGGCAAAGTGATGCGGGTCACGTACGGTGCCGGATTCAACGATGATATTGGCATCACAACGCAGGCCTTTATCAACCAGGCGGTGATGTACCGCACCGGTTGCCATGGCGGCGTGCACCGGCAGGTAACCCTGACGGATCGCGGCATCAGACAGAATGATAATCACTTTACCATCACGCACGGACTGCTCAGCCTGATCGGCAATCGCCACAATTGCTTCAGCCATCGGCATTTCATCCGGGTTGAAGTTCAGATCAATCGTGGTTACTGCAAAGCCATCTACAGTATTGTCACGCAAGCGACGGAATTTACTGGCAGACAGCACAGGCGTGGTCAGGATCACCCGGCGCGCATGTTCAGGGGTTTCTTCAAAGATATTACGTTCGGCACCAATGCAGGTTTCCAGCGACATAACAATCGCTTCACGCAGCGGATCAATCGGCGGATTGGTGACCTGAGCAAATTGCTGACGGAAGTAGTCATAAACAGAACGTACTTTATGGGACAGCACAGCCATCGGCTTGTCGTCACCCATAGAACCAACCGCTTCCATACCACTTTCACCCAGCGGACGGATAATCTGGTCGCGTTCTTCGAAAGTGACCTGGAACATTTTCATGTGAGCCTTCACTTCTTCCGCAGGCATTTCGCGGAAAGACTGAGACTCTTCTGTCAGGTTCATGGTCTGTTCAAGACGCAGCGCGTTCTCTTTTAACCACTTTTTATAAGGCTGCGCTTTCTTCAGGCGATTATCCACATCAGCCGTATGCATAACTTCGCCGGTTTGCGTGTCGATCGCCAGGATCTGACCCGGCCCTACACGGCCCTGAGCAACAATATCTTCCGGCTTATAATCAAACACACCAATTTCAGACGCGGTGCAGATATAACCTTGCTTGGTCATTACCCAACGAGAAGGACGTAAACCGTTACGGTCCAGCATACACACCGCATGACGACCATCGGTCATCACCATACCGGCCGGGCCATCCCAGGGTTCCATATGCATGGAGTTGTACTCGTAAAAAGCACTCAGCTCCACATCCATGGTATCAACGTTCTGCCAGGCAGGGGGCACAATCATACGTACCGCACGGTAGAGATCCATGCCACCGACCAGCAGGAACTCCAGCATATTGTCCATGGAAGAGGAGTCAGAACCGGTGGTATTAACAATCGGCTGCAAGTCGTCAAGATTTGGTAACAAGTCTGTTTTAAACTTGCTAGCACGTGCCTTAGCCCAGCTACGGTTACCTTCAACGGTATTGATTTCACCATTGTGGGCCAAAAAGCGAAACGGCTGAGCCAGTGGCCAGCGTGGTGCTGTATTCGTTGAGAAGCGCTGATGGTAAGTACAGACCGCAGTCTCCAGACGCTTATCGGCCAGGTCTTTATAAAACACCGGCAGATCCACCGGCATTGTCAGGCCTTTATAGGAAATGACTTTGTCAGACAGGCTGGCTATGTAGAAATCTTCTACAGTGCTCATCGCAATTTCTGCCTGGCGGCGGGCAACAAACAGGCTGACTGCAAACTCACGGGGTGTTTTACCACCGTCAGCAATAAACACCTGCTCGATCTGTGGCAAGGTATCTTTAGCAATTGGACCCAGACAGCTATCATCAGTTGGCACTACACGCCAACCCGAGACATTCATATTCTCTGCTTCAAGTGCTGCGTTAACGGCATCACGAGCGGCCTGGGCAGCTTCAGCATCACGTGGCAGAAAAACCATCGCGACTGCATACTGCTCACCCAGGGTGACGTTCAGCTCTTCTTTAACCACTGTACGCAGGAAACTATCCGGCTTTTGCATCAGCAGACCACAGCCATCGCCTGTCTTACCGTCGGCAGCAATACCACCACGGTGAGTCATGCATGCCAGTGCTTCAATCGCTTTTTCCAGCAGATCGTGACTTGGCTGACCCTGCATATGGGCCATCAGGCCAAAGCCACAGTTATCCTTAAATTCGCCGGGGCGATAAAGACCCTTGCTCATAAGCCCTCACTCAAAAAGTATTTATAATCAATATGTTATATTCTGAGCCTCAGTGCCGCAGTTGCGCATTGCAGGCAAAAAGGGACGGCTATTCTACACAGGAAGGCCTCTGAGGACAAATTTTAGCCAGCAGCCCCCCGCCGGATAAACCCTCAGAGGTATCGGAAATAACGGGTTAATACTGTAAAAAACGGATATTATTTCTTACGAATGTCGTTATGAATTCCCTTCAGTGAACGGGCCCAGGGGCGCTGTTTTCGCAAAGCCTGCGGCAGCGAGCGCACTGCAGCCATGGCTTTACGTTTAGTGGCATACTGACCGTAAACAACCACGTACCAGGGTTTGCCTTTGAAGATCGTAGAAAACGCCCTTAATGCTGAATCAGCACCCTGACGCTTCATAAAACGTTCTACACTGCGGAGCTCACGCGCACCCAGTACCTGCAGCGTATAATCATCTGCAGACAAACCCAGCAATAGCATTTCATCCTGCTCCAGACGTGTTGTGCCAGGCACAGAGATAACAACCACGGGGGGCTTAACCGTTGCTTCAGGTGCGGACTTCACTTTCGGAGTGCGGGATTTTTCTGTAATCACCGGTTTTTTTACTTCTGGCGCAGCCACAACCACGACGGGGGTGTTTTTAACCGCTTCCGGTTCAGACTGCACAGCTACAGTGACAGGCACTGCACCCTGGCTATCCGATGGGATCACTAAGATCGGCGTGTCAGACTGACCCGCTTGCGCCCCGGTTGCTACAGGCGCCTGCACCGCAAGCACCGGAACGGGCGGGCTAATAACAGGGGCGGCCCGAGACAGCAGCGCCTCTTTTTCAGCCAGTCGTTTCTGAAGTTCTGTATTGACGGGTACTTCAGCCACCACAGCCTGTCCCGGCTTATCAAGACTTAAGGGCACCGCGATGCGCTCCACCCCTTTATCCACAGTAACAACCGGCCCTTCATCCGGTGAGAACTGCCAGGCCGCGATAACGGTAATGGCGACCAGTAATACCAGGACACCGGCCATATGCAAAGGCGGCAATGGAAACGCCGAGTGACCCTTTGCAACTTCACGCTGTGGCATTTCCTGCAAAAGCCTGTCGATGCGACCCGGAAAACCCTCTGCCTGCTCAATCAGCCTGGCCCGGCCTTTTTCACTGAAAGCCCGGCTATCAGGCACCTTAACCTGCAGATAGCTGTGCATTTCCGCTGGTGTAAAAGGCTCAAGTTCAAGGTAATGAAGACGCCCGGCCAGTGAATCAGCCCAGCCTCCGGATTGCAGATTATCAATAAGGTCAGGCTCGCCCGCCAACAAAAGCCGGGGTGCGGTGCCATCTTCGTTTTCGCCGGAGAACTGCAGGTTAATCAGCAGATCTAATACATCACCTGGCAACCGGTCCGCATCATCTACCACAACAAACAAACGCTGGCCTTGTGCCCGCGCCTGCCGGATTTGCTCATTCAGTGCGCTCAGGCGGCCCTGGTCATTATCCGCATAGTTGCTGTGATCAGGCAGCTGAGCCAGCAATTTTTTTAAGAGTTCACTGATACCCAGCTCAGCGCTTGCCCTGATATAACAGCTCCGGATGCTGTCATCCTGAGTTAAAGGCTCAATCTGATTCAGCAGGGTGCTTTTGCCCACACCGGGCTCACCCGTCAGTACCAGTAAAAAATCAGAAAAACGGGCAAAGTGGCGTAGTTTATCCACCAGTTGAAGCCGGGACTCAGGCTCAAAATAGAACCCCGCTTTGCTCTCTGACTGATGTGCTGCCTGAGCGCCCGTCACCCGTGTTTACCCGTCAGCCCGCATGCCCATTTGATCACCTGCGTTTAAGGTCAGGGCCAGTGCAGAGGCTTCGAAATCAGCCGTTACAACAGCCTGACCCGGCCGTTTCAGCAGTACCAAACGCAGTTGTCCGTCAATCACTTTTTTGTCCACTGACATCAGAGCCCTGAATTCATCAGCAGACATATCCACAGGCGGCATCACCGGCAACTTAGCCGCCTGCAGAATATGCCTGATCCTCTCCAGTTCATCATCGCTTAACCAGCCAAGGCGCGCAGACAAATCCGCTGCCATCATAGTGCCTGCGCCTACGGCCTCGCCGTGAAGCCACTGACCATAACCCTGATGCGCTTCAATAGCGTGCCCAAACGTATGACCCAGATTTAATAAAGCCCGGATACCGGCTTCTTTTTCATCCTGTTCAACCACTTCAGCTTTAATTTCACAGGACCGGTAAATCGCCTGTATCAGCGCCTCAGGATCACGCGCGTTCAGCGCCGCCATATTAGCTTCAAGCCAGTTCAGAAAATCCGCATCATAGATCAGACCATACTTAATCACTTCAGCCAGGCCCGCCGCCAGTTCGCGCCCGGGCAAACTGTTAAGCACCTGAGAATCAATCAGGACACAGCGGGGCTGGTGGAAAGCACCAATCATATTCTTGCCCGCAGGGTGGTTCACACCCGTTTTACCCCCCACAGAGGAATCAACCTGGGACAACAGGGTGGTAGGCACCTGCACAAAATCGACACCCCGCTGATAAGCGGCGGCGGCAAAGCCCGTCATATCACCCACCACACCGCCACCCAGTGCAATCAGGGTGGTCGTACGGTTATGTCGGGACGACAGCAGCTTGTCAAAAATAAGGTTCAGGTGGGTTAAATCTTTATACTGTTCTCCATCGGGCAGAACAACACTATCAACCTGAAAAGCATCACCTAAACTTGAAATCAGGCGAGACAGATACAAAGGTGCAACCGTTTCGTTAGTAACAATCAGCACTTGCCTGCCACGGATATAAGGTGCTATCAGCCCCTGATCCAGCAGATTTTCTCCGATAAAAATAGGGTAACTTCGCTCACCTAAGTCAACATTCAGTGTTTTCATGGGACTCTTCATTAATGGGTTCGGATAAAACGACCGGGTAAAAGTCACTTTCTCTGCTGAAACTGCCGAATGATCTCGGAGACCACCGCTCGCGGGTGCCGTTTGTCAGTATGCACAATCAGATCGCAGGCCTGGCGATAAAGCGGATCACGTATTGCCATCAGTGTTTCAAGCACAGCTTTGGGGTTTTCAGTCTGTAACAGAGGACGGTTTTTATCCCGCGCAGTACGCTCCAACTGCTGTTCTACCGAAGTATGCAAATAAACCACATAACCCCCTGCCTGCAGGCTACTTCGGTTAGCCGCACTTAAAATCGCCCCGCCACCGGTGGCCAGAATAATATTGTCACGTTCACAAAATTCCTGAACAACCGCTTCTTCTCGTTCGCGAAACCCGGCATCACCCTCGACATCAAAAATCCAGGGAATGTTCGCCCCTGCACGTTCTTCTATCTCGCGATCTGAGTCGATATAGGGCAGCTTCAGCTCCTGAGATAACAAACGGCCTATAGTGCTTTTACCCGCGCCCATAGGCCCTACAAGAAAAATATTCAATTCAGATTTGCCTGTCAGTTAATGCTCAACGACTCCCGAATCAGCTTCGGTGTAATAAAGATCAGGAGTTCTGTTTTAATTCCGGTATTTTCCGTATTTCTGAACAGATTACCAAGCACCGGCACGTCACCCAGCAAGGGCGTCTTATTAACGGTTTCCGAACTTTCATCCTGGAAAACCCCGCCTAATACAATGGTTTGCCCGTCCGGCACAACAACCGAGGTTCGTAATTCGTTATTGTCTATCGTAATCTGTCCGTTAAGCAGTGTATCACCTAATGAATCCTGCTTAATCAACAAATCCATTGCAATACGCTCGCCCGGATTAATCCTCGGTGTGACTTCCAGCCTGAGTACAACATCCTTGAACTCGATCTTAACCTCACCATCTTCCACCGTCTGATAGGCAATTTCCCGCCCGGATTCAATGCTGGCCGTTTTTCCGTTCATAGTGACAATCTTAGGCTGAGAAATAATTTCTGCTTTACCGTCACTTTCAAGGGCTGTTAACTCCAGCCCCAGCAATGTGCTGAGTCCGGGTTTAATACCTATAGCAAACGAGGCAGGGCTTGCAACGGTTGCACCCAGATCAATCATAAGACCCGTCGCAGAGGATGCGCCAAAATTAAGCCCTTCGATCGAATTGTTCACGATGACATCGTCCGACTCGTAACCAAACCCCCATCTGACACCCAGGTCCTTGGTCACAGAAGAACGTGCCGTCACCAGACGTGCTTCTATCAGCACCTGTTCAACTTCAACGTCAAATTTTCGCAGGGTTTTACGAATTTCCTGCATGCCCTTCACGGTTTCACGCACCATCAGTACGTTCGTTTCATCATCCGCCATGATAAAACCGCGCTCAGACACCAGCTTAGCCTCCTGCAGGTGCGCCATCATCTCTGTCGCTTTACGAAAATCCACCTGAATATATTCAGTCTGCAAAGGTGCCAGCAGCTCGACCTTTTTTGTATTTTCAATCTCCAGTTGCTCACGCTCTGCAATTTCAGAGGCAGGCGCAATCAGGAGCACATTACCCAGCACACGTTTATCCAGGTTTTCCGTTTTTAACACAATATCCAGTGCCTGATCCCAGGGCACATTTTTCAGGCGCAACGTAATATTACCACTCACATTGGCACTGACCACCAGGTTCAACTCAGCGACCTCGGCAATAATCTGCAGTACTGCGCGCAATTCAACATCCTGAAAATTAAGATCAATCGGTTCGCCGCTGTACGGGAATAGTTTTTTCTTACGGGCTTCATTTTCTATTGCTGTTACCGGCTTAAAATCCAGTACCAGTTTCGGGCCTGCCTGGTAAGCCAGATAGGTATAAGGCTCAGCGCCAGGTTTCACCAATACCGTGGTATTTTCACCGGCACCCATTGAGTCGATGAAAAGCACGGGCGTTGCAAAATCCTGAACATCAACCCGCTGCTCAAGGGCTTTGGAAAGTGTTGCGCCCACCAGATTCACAACAACGTTATTACCCTCATCCAGAATATCCACACCCGCCTGATCATCAGAGAGCGTAATCACAACCCGGCCGATTTCTTCGCCCACCCGCTGGAAATCGATGCCCAGAATGCGGGTTGTATCGAATTCATTTCCGGGGTTAATGTCTGCTTTCAGGCGCGCCAGTTTAGAAAGTGGCTCTTTATCAGCCACCCCGGCACCATTCTCCTCACCCACCACGACAAACAGGCTGTTACCCTCTGTAAAAGCACGAAATGCCATAGACTCAGACAAGCTGGCAACAATTCTCAGACGCCCTTCGGTCTGGGCCAGACTGACCTGTTGCACCGCGCCTGTAGCTACATCCAGGTTCTTGCTTTCAAGATCACTGGTAACCCCCCAAAGATCCAGAACAATACGGGCGGGCTGGTCTACCTGGTAACTATCAGGTAACGGAGGCGGTGCATCAAAATCAAAACGCAACTCCACCTTTTTTCCGGGCAGCGCAACAAAATTAGCATCCTTCAAAAAAATACCGGCAGATGCAAAAGGGGCTGCCAACAGAAGAAAAAACGTCATTATCACGCCTGAAAATAATTTCATTTGCCTGTTACCCAACCTGTTATTGAGAATCACGTTATTCACAACGTGGTCCTTCATTATTTTTTCTCAGCTTTTTTCCGCTCATCCAAAGCTAATACACGGGGGCGCTGCATCCAGCCACCACGACCATTGGAGACAATTTCTACCAGTTCAAGCTTGCGCTCACCAATAGAGGTTACTTCACCAAAGTCCAGACCCATATGACTACCCACACTTACCCGGTGCACTGCATTTTTAGTGTCTTTAACCAGCGCCCATAGTGTATTACTACCCAGGTTTTTGATGGTACCGACCATAACCAGGTCATCGAGGGAAAAATCTTCCAGATAGTCTTTCATCCGGCTTTCATCCGGCATTAAGCCCGTGGCTTCGCGACGACCGGTTTTCCCCCCGGCATCCAGACTACCGACCGCCTGCATCGGCTGGAGCGGCCGAAAAGGTTCACGTAAGCTGGAACCTTCGTAGACAAAGCTCTGATAAGGTTTGTATTCCGGTAAAGAGTCAATTTTACCGGCAGGGCGGGCTTTGGTTTTATTAATAAATCCCGTCAGATCCTGTGCATCTTCTACCCAAACGATACAGCCTGAAACCAGTGTGCTTAACATAAGCAACATTGCCGCACGCATCAGCATCCTGACCCCCTGCTTACTGAGCATCATCATAACGATAAGTATTTGCGCTGATATTCATGATTAACCGGCCGTTATCTGCAGGCACAATTTTATAATCATGCAGGGTAACAATACGCGGAATAGCTGATACGCCACTAACAAATTCCCCCATCTGGTGATAAGTGCCGCCCACCGTAATTTTAATGGGCAGTTCTATATAAAATTTATTTTTCTTTTCAGCCTGCAGATCAATCAACCTGATTTCAAGGCCACTGTCACGCCCGATATTAGTAATATCATCCAGCAGCCCCGGCACTTCGTTCTGAGTGGGTAACTGCAGCAGCATTTCAGCAAAACGCCCTTCTACATCCGCCATTTGTTTACGTAACGCATCCAGGTTAGCGACCTCAAACGCTTTACGCTCATAGATCTGTTTCAGCTCAGTTTCCTTGCGCATCTCACGGTCCAGACGCCCTGTTTTATCAGCAACATAAAAGTGAATACCCGCAGCCAGAATAGCTCCGAGCAACAGGAGATAACTAATGACCTTAACCCCGACTGGCCAGCTTCCCGCCGTGGAAAAATCCAGATCATTAATATCAAAGCCTTTAAACGCGTTATTCAGGCTCTCGCGATTCATTCCTCAGCCTCCACTTTGGGCTTCTCAAGCTGCACCGACAGCCTGAAGTTTTTGCGCCCTTCTTTGCTGTCAACCTGACTGAGATTAGGCTCACCAAACCACAGAGACTGTTCAAGATTTCGCATCAGATTAGAGACTTCCAGGTTATCCTGGGCCAGCCCGGTGATACTGATCGCCTCCCCCGCACGGGTCAGGGAGGTGTAATGCACACCATCCGGCAAAACCCGCACCAGTTCATCAAAATTACGTACGATAACCGGCCGGTTACCCTGTAATTCATGAATGGCCTGCAACCGTTCCAGCAGCCGTTCTCGCAATGTACGCAACTCTTTAATTTCTTCACGCAGAGCATCCAGTTTTGCCGTCTCTGTCTTCAGGTACTGATTACGCTTTTGTTGCCGTTCAACCTGCAGGTCAAAATAATAACCCACCCCAAAAACAATCAGCGCTGCGAATACGGCCACCCCGGCCAGATTAGTTATAAATTGTTTTTGCTGCGCGGCATTACGTTCTTCACGCCAGGGCCTCAGATTTATCAACGCCATAACTCTTTACCCCCTGTCCGGACGCATGGCCAGCCCACAGGCCTTAACCAGCGTAGGTGCATCGGTCAGCAGCCGGTCCGGGTTGATTTTGGCATTGACGTTCATCGATAAAAAAGGATTCGCCGTACAGGTTATTACCCCTATTTCCTGCTGTACCTGCTCTGCCAGACCCTCAATAGCGGCGGTTCCGCCGGTCAGAAAAAGACGTTTTAACTCACGGTGTACACCGGATGAATAGAAAAATTGCAACGCCCGGGATACCTGCTGAACAACTGTCGCACGAAAGGGCAATACAAACAGTTGCAGCGCTTCAGCTTCGCAGGTTCCCTGGCGCAGCTGCAGCTCAACATCCTCTAAAGGTACACCATAATGCTGATGAATATTGTTGGTTAATTCATTACTGCCAAAGGCCTGCTCGCGATTATAGATAATCTGGCCATTACGAAAGACATTAAGTGTCAGGGTCGCAGCTCCCACATCAACAATACCCACAAGCTCACCCTGACTGAGATCCTCACCATCGAGCACCGTAAAAGCCCGCTCCATTGCATAAGTGTCCACATCAACCACGTCACAGCGTAGACCCGCGCCGTTAACAGCATCTTCGCGCAGTTCGACATCGCCCCGGCGACAAGCCACGATCAGTAGTTCGTTAAGGTCCGGGTTATGCGGCGAAGACCCCGCCACCTCAAAATCAATAGAAACCTCATCCAGTGGGTAAGGTATAAACTGATCAGCCTCCAGTTTGACCTGCTCTTCCAGCTCCGTTTCTGTGAACGCATTGCTGATTTCAATACGTTTGCTGATCACCGCAGAAGAAGGCACAGCCACCACAACACGGCCAAGAAAACCTTTTATCGCCTTCACCCCGCGTTCAATCGTTTCAGATACCTGTGTAACGTCCTGAATCGCGCCATCGATAACCACCCCCGGCGGCAGCGGCGTTATTGTATAAGCATCCAGAGAGAAACGACCTGAATGGCCAGACAGCGAGACCAGTTTGACCGAAGACGAACCTATATCTATTCCTACCAGATTTGTGTCTTTTTTTCCAAAACGCGCGAACACCGGCCTAACCCTCATGACGGTCAACAAACTGATTTCAACTATTCTAATAGAGTCTCAGTTCATTTTGACCAAAATAAATAAAAATGTCGGTAGAGTGATTAACTAGTAACAGTATAATAGACGGCAGACAACCTAATTTCCTGAAAATAAAGTAGCATGCGCGCCATAAAAATTCTGTTCAAGTCCCTGATCGTACTGGGTATCTTAGCGATACTGGCGGGTGCCATTGGCGCTACTGCTGCCTATTATCACTTTTCTGCACAACTGCCTGAGGTAGACAGCCTGAGGAAAGTGCAGTTCCAGACGCCCCTGCGTATCTATACCCGCGATGAAAAGCTAATCGCCGAATTTGGTGAAAAGAAACGCACACCTATCACCTACGAACAAATTCCCCAGGGGTTTGTAAACGCCCTGCTGGCCGCTGAGGACGGGCGGTTCTTTGAACACGGTGGCATTGATATTAAAGGTCTGGCCCGCGCGGCCTACCAGCTCGCCACTACCGGACGTATAAAAAGTGGTGGCTCCACGATCACTATGCAGGTGGCCAAGAACTTCTTCCTGACCCGGGAAAAAACCTTCAGCCGGAAATTCACTGAAATACTGCTCGCCCTGCGTATTGAAGAGGAGCTCAGTAAAAAAGAAATTCTGGAGCTGTATATCAACAAAATTTACCTGGGTCATCGTTCCTACGGCATCCAGGCCGCCGCCCATGTGTATTACGGCAAAGAAATCAGCACACTTTCCATCGCCCAGCTGGCGATGATCGCCGGGTTACCTAAAGCCCCTTCTGCCTACAACCCGATTACCAATCCAACCCGTGCACTGGAACGCCGGGACTGGATCTTGCAGCGTATGCACAGTCTGAGTTTTATTAACGATCAGGAATATGCCCAGGCGCGCGCTGAACCTATAAGTGCTGTTTACCACGGTGCAGATATAGAAGTGTCTGCACGTTATATCGCAGAAATGATTCGCAGCCAGCTATATAAACAATACGGCGATGAGCTTTATACCCACGGCTACCGGGTTTACACAACCCTGCAGGGCACCTTACAAACAACTGCAAACGAAGCGCTTCAGAAAGGGTTGCTGGCCTACACCGAACGCCACGGCTATAAAGGCCCGGAGCAGACACTGGCAGCCGATGTACTGAACGATAGCGCGGCCCTCGCCAAAGTGCTGAAAAAGATTGGCTCGGTCAGTGATATACAACCCGCAGCGGTAACAGCGGTGCATGAAAAAAGCATTGAAGCGACCCTCAAAAATGGCGAATCAGTCACACTCCAGTGGGAACAGCTTGCCTGGGCACGGCCTTACAAAAGTGTAAATTCTCAGGGCAAAAAGCCCAAAACGGCCGGTGATATTCTGACGGTGGGTGATGTGATTCGCATTCAGCAACGCCCTCTGGATAGCCAGAAAAAGTCTGCAAAAGGCACTAGCGAAGCCCCCTCAACTGCCTGGTTCCTGACACAGATTCCATCTGCTCAAGGTGCATTGATTTCAGTTAACCCAAACAACGGCGCTATTCAGTCCCTGGTGGGCGGCTTTAACTTCCACCATAATAAGTTTAACCGCGTTACTCAGGCGATACGCCAGCCGGGCTCGAATATCAAACCTTTTATCTATACGGCCGCCCTGGCAAACGGTTTTTCCCCTGCCTCCCTGATTAACGATGCACCTGTGGTTTTCCATGATGACCAGTTAGAGTCAAACTGGCGCCCCGAGAACTACAGTAAGAAATTTTATGGTCCGACCCGCTTAAGAGAAGCCCTGTACAAATCCAGAAACCTGGTGTCTATACGTATTCTGCAAGCTATGGGGATTAAAAACACCCTGAATTACCTGGAAAACTTTGGCTTTGATAAAAACAAATTACCCCATAACCTGTCGCTGTCGCTGGGTAGCGCAGATATGACCCCTCTGCAAGTGGTTCAGGGTTATGCAACACTGGCCAACGGCGGCTTCCGCGTCAAACCTTACTTTATCGAGCGCATCGAAAACAACACAGGCGAGGTTCTTTTTCAGGAAAAACCCGCCACGGTCTGTGAAAACTGTCTTTATGTGGATGCCGATAACCCGCCTGAAACGATTCAGTCCGGACTCGATATCACCTCAAACCCGCTGGCAGAACGTACCGTTGATGCAGAATCTGCTTATCTGATCTACAACATGATGCAGGACGTGATCACCCGGGGCACCGGACGACGGGCGCTGGTTTTAAAGCGTAAAGATCTGGCGGGTAAAACAGGCACAACAAATGATCAGAAAGATGCCTGGTTCTCCGGTTTTAACCGGGATTTAACCACTACTGTCTGGGTGGGCTTCGATCAGCCGGAAACCCTGGGCCGTAAAGAGTTTGGCGGTACCGCCGCCCTGCCGATCTGGATTGACTATATGCGGGTTGCCCTTAAAGATCGCCCCGAACGCGCAGCCGTGCCACCGGAAGGCATCGTCAGCGTGAAAATTGACCCCAAAACCGGCCTGCTGGCCTATCCCGGACAAGGCAACGCAATCTTTGAGTATTTCCGCGAGGCCGATGCACCCACGGAGATGGCAATCCCCGCAGGCAAACAACAAAGCGGTAATAGCACTGAAGATATCTTCTGACTACCTGCCTGACTTGCAGACACAAAAAACCCGGTGCATAC
>JBMYOX010000004.1:0-101769 GCA_049599735.1 Pontibacterium sp.
AAAGCTTACGATACTGCCGGGGCACTGGATAACGTTAAAGCAGCCTTACATCCCAGGGCTGGTGTTGTGATACTGCAAAACGGTATGGGGGCGCAGCAACAAGCGGCCGAACAAATTACTCCAGTCCCTGTTTGGGCAGGCTCTACTACGGACGGTGCCTGGCTGAAAGCGCCTTTTCACGTTGTCTTTGCCGGTCAGGGTGAAACCCGTCTCGGGCTTTTAGGGTCAGATTCAAATCCAGCTCTGCCACCCGGCCTGAGCCCTTCAGCTGAATTAACCTTACTGGCCGATCACAATATCGAATTAAGTTTGTGGCAGAAACTTGCCATCAACTGCGCGATTAATCCTTTAACCGCCTGGTACGATTGCCCTAACGGTGAACTCGCTGAGCACAGACACAAACATGAACACATGGCCCGATTATGCGAAGAAATCGAGCAACTGGCTCTGGCAAAAGGTCTGTTGTTATTTCCTGAAGGTGTGTTTAAACGTGCCAAGCAGGTTGCTCTGGCCACCCGAACTAATCTGTCCTCAATGCTCCAGGATGTCCGCCACGGACGTCCTACCGAGCTGAACTACATTACCGGCTACCTGCTGGGGGAAGCGCATAAACTGAATATGACACTACCCGCAAACCAGCAACTCTTTACCCATATTCGGCAGGGGCTGAAGCACAACGACCTGTATTCAACGGATTAATGAATGCAATTCACTTATTGCTGACTGGCTTTCATTTGCACCCTTAATGCCAGACCCCTACACTAGCGCGCTTCATGTAATTGGTGCCTGTTTTATCAGGATAATCGGGAAGTTTGGTGCGTGTTTTTCACAATGCCAGCGCTGCCCCCGCAACGGTAATCGACTTAAACAACTGAGATATCCACTGAACCAAAAGGTTCGGGAAGGTTCGGTTGTGGCTCAGTGAGCTTTTCTCTCTGCCCGTCGTCAGCCCGTAGACCGGCCAGTTACTTTATTTTTCCAATCTTGCGCGGTGGGCGCATTCCAAGGAGCCCCATGAAAACCAGCCTTTCCCTGGCTGCAGCAATTGCTGTGGCTTTACCTGCTTATGCTCAGGAAACCGAACTGGATACTGTGATTGTATCTGCCACCCGATTTGAACAGGCCGATAACGAAACCCCAACGGTTGTTAACAGCATTTCTGCCGAACAAATTGCAGCCAGTGGTGCAACAACCATTGCGGATGTATTACGTACCCAGCCCGGCATTCATATCCGGGATGTTGCCGGTAATAACAACCGTGTTGCCATCTCTATGCGAGGTTTTGGCCAGAATACTGTCAGTAATGTGCTGGTTCTTGTAAATGGCCGTCGACTGAATAACCAGACGTTAGAAGCGGCAAACCTGAATTCACTGTCACTGGGAGATGTGGCACGCATTGAAGTAATGCAGGGCAGTGCCGGTACACTCTATGGTGACCAGGCGGTTGGAGGGGTGATCAATATCATTACTCAGCCGATTACAGATGCAAAAGGCCGTATCACCGTCAGCCGGGGAACAGACGATAACGAACAATACACTGCTACTTATAGCCAGGGGTTCGATAACGGTTTCGGAGTACGCTTAAGCGGTGAAGCTCAGCATGCGGATAACTACCGCAAGTCCAGCGCGACAGACTTTGAGAATGTCTTTCTGGAAATTGAAAAGCTTTATGACACCGGCCGCGTTTTTGCTGAAGCCCAGCAGGTTAAGGATAATATTGAGTTTCCCGGTGCACTGTCTGCGTCACAAAAAGCAGAAGACCGCACCCAGGCTAACGCTTTTCCCTGGGCTGTCAATTATGACACGGGCATTTTTCTTGTCGGCCTGGAACAGGATATTACAACTGACTGGCAACTGCTTGCTGAATACAGCTTTCGCGATACAAACGGTGAGCTGCCCTGGGGCGCTCAAGACACCCGTGTAACCTCGTTCACACCACGCCTTCAGGGCACCCTTGGCAGTGCGCAGGTGACACTGGGTTATGACCGTCATCGCTCCGACTTCGAACGTAATGGTGTTAACAAACATCAAACCGTTGATGCGCTTTATGCCCGTACAACGTTGCCACTTTCTGAACGTACAACCCTGACGTTTGGTGGACGCAACAGCAAGGTTAATGACGTTAACGACTTGAATGACAACACCAGCAAGAAGTCCGGATTTGTTAAAGAAATTGGCCTTAGTTACCGCCTGAATACACAGCATCGTTTCTTTGCACGCCGGGATGAAAGCTTCCGTTATGCCAATATGGATGAACTGGCATCATTGCCAACGGGCGTGGACTTTTTAGAGCCCCAGGAAGGTACCTCTTATGAGCTGGGCTGGGAGTGGCAGCAGCCAAACCGTCAGCTGCAACTTTCCCTGTTCAGGCTGGATCTTAAAAACGAAATCAAACTTGATCCGAATACCCTGTCTCCTTCGTTTTTCCCGGCGAACGTAAACCTGCCGGAATCCCAGCGTACCGGGCTGGTTCTGAGCACCGCTCACCAGGCAACCCAGGCACTGCGACTGTTCGGAAATTACAGTTTCACCGATTCAGAAATCCAGGCGGGCACCTATAAAGGTAAAGCTGTACCTTATGTGCCAACCCACAGTGCAACGTTCGGTGCAGACTATAAAGTGAATAACCAGGTAAACCTCTACCTGGATGCTAAGTACACGGGCTCCCAATATCAGGATGACGACGAAGCTAACGACCTGCCTAAAGTCGACGCTTATACAGTCGTAAACGCCAGCCTGGGCTGGACACACCAGAACTGGGATGCTTCTGTACGCATCAATAACCTGCTTAACAAGCAGTACGATGCTTATACCAAAGCAGATCAGTGGACACCCGGTGGAAGTGCTTATTATCCCGCACCGGATCGCCAGCTTATGCTGACGGTAGGCTATAGTTTCTAACAGGCAATCCATATAAAGGCGCTGTCACTTCTTTATATCAGGGGTTTCAGCGCCTTTTTTATTTTATTCGGGAGAAATAGCATGTCGGATCGTCTTAACCGGATCTACACCCGCACCGGCGATAAAGGCACCACCGCGCTGGCTAACGGCAACCGTGTACCTAAAACACATCCCCGTATCGAAGCCCTGGGCACCGTTGATGAACTCAATTCGCTGCTGGGTTTATTAATTGCAGAGCTCTCTGCTGATCACGCTTTATTACCCCTGCTGCGCCCCTTGCAACACGATCTGTTTGACTTAGGCGGTGAGCTTGCGGTAGCCGATGAAACTTATCAGGTGATTACGGAAGATGTTGTCACAGTACTGGAAGTTTCACTGGATCGTCTTAACGATACCCTGCCCCCTCTGAAAGAATTTATTCTGCCAGGCGGAAACCGGGCGGCAGCCACCTGCCAACTGACCCGCAGTATCTGTCGTCGGGCTGAGCGCAATATGATTGAGCTGGGGCATAATGAGTACATCAACCCTCAGGGAGCCGCATATCTGAACCGGCTGTCTGACCTGCTCTTTGTTGTCGCCCGCATTTTAGCCCGGGAAAGCGGCGAAGAAATTTTGTGGAAACCCAGAGCGGCACGTACTTAACAGAACGACCATTCAGGACTTATTCATCAAGCCGCTTTATAATAGCGCCCGATCTGAAGAGGAGATAATCATGCGCTATTTAATACTGTCTGCGCTGCTGGTAATCAGTAGCCCGGTACTGGCCAATTGCAGTATCGACCAGACCTTATGCGAGACCCAATGTAAGGTTAAAAACCTGAATGATGAGGCATCATTAGCGGGCTGTAACTCTAAATGCGTCGCTATACGCGCGGCCTGTTCTGCAGAAAAAGGTGCCGAAAAAGCAGTTGAGCTGGGCAAAGGCGCCTGGGAAAATACCAAAGCCTTTATTAAAGGGGCCACCGAGTAGGCCACATATCTCAGTGTGCACCATGCAACAATGCCAGCTGTGCCTGACTGGCGAACTGACCTGAAGCATGCTGCCCTTGTGCTTTCATGCGTCCTGCTTTAACCGCTCACGTGCCTGATCCATTAAGGTACATACCTGTTCAGCACCCTCTACCGCTCGTAAGGTTGAACGGTGCAACAGGTCAGCATTCACAGAATAGAGTAAATCATACTGCACCGCCTTTATGCCCCTCCAGGGCTTCCAGATTTTTTTCCACTGGCTATTATCTGTCCGGGCTGCAGACAGGATCAGATCCGGCGCAGCAGCAATAACCGCTTCTATATTCACTCGTGGTGCAGCTTCCGGCCGGTCTGCAAACAAGTTATGACCACCGCATAAACGAATAATCTGGTCGATCAGTTGAGATCCATTAGCCGTAATCAAAGGCTGGTGCCACACCTGATAAAAAACACTTAACTTATCCCGATCCTGATAACGCTGCTGCAACCGTTCAATACGGGTCTCCAGAGACAGCGCTGCCGTTTCGGCTGAAGCGGCTTGACCGGTAAGCACACCCAGACGACGCAGAGAACGGGCAATCTCTGAAAAACTATCGGGTGACTCTCTCAACACGGGTATACCCAATTGTTCCAGACGATTAAGCTGAGCAGGCGACGTACCGTCCATCCAGGCAACCACTAAATCCGGCTTCAGTGACAGGATGCGCTCAATATTCAGATTAAACGCATCCCCCACCCGGGGCACCGTGCGGGCCGCTTCAGGATAATCCGAATAATCCACCGCCCCGACCAGCAAGGCGCCGGCCCCCACCGCATAGATATTTTCCGTGATATGTGGTGCCAGGCTCACAATACGGCTAGCGGGTTGCGTAAGCACTAATGGCTGCCCCAGATCATCGACAACCGACACTTGCGCCCATAGAGTGGCCGACACACTCAATGCCCAACCCAGAATCAGTAATCTGACTATGTATTTTTTAACCATCGCAATAATTATTAACTACCTGGATGAAGATTAATGAACGGAGGATAAATTACCCTTGGCAGATAGGCCGGAAAGCCGTTTAATACCGGCAAGTACACAGTATAACACCCTGATATAACCGGAGATCACCTTAAATGATCCAGATCGATGAGCCACGTAAAAGCCCTGCTTTTGCATTATTTAACCTGGGTTTCAGGCCATTTTTTCTACTCGGCGCTATCACAGCAGCCTTGTTAATGGGCCTTTGGCTGATCATTTACAGCGGTGGCATTGCCGTAAATTATTATACAAGCGCAGTATACTGGCATGGCCATGAAATGCTGTTTGGCTTTACCCTGGCGATTATCGGTGGTTTTTTATTAACAGCAGTACGTAACTGGACCTCAGTGCAAACAATCTATGGAAAACCGCTGGCACTCTTAGCCCTGATCTGGCTGACAGCTCGTATTTTGCCTCTGGTCGGCGGCATTCCCGGCGAAATCATTGCAGCGGTCGATTTAGCCTTTGCACCTTTGCTCACCCTTGCCATTGCTTATCCGGTTATTCGCTCACGTAATTACAAAAACCTGCTATTTGTCCCCATTCTCAGCCTGTTTTTTGTCGCTAACCTGCTGGTACACCTGGAAGTGCTCGGCATGACCGAAAACACCGCCTTCACCGGTCTGCACATGGCCCTGTACCTAGCGATTATGATCATTACCGTGATTGGTGGCCGTGTGATTCCTTTTTTCACCGAACGGGGTGTACAAGGTGCCAGCTGCCACCGTTATGCCTGGGTGGAAAAAGCTGTAATTCCAACCACCTTACTCTGGCTGATTGCCATGCTCAGTGGCATTCCCGAGCTGATTCTGGCGCTTTCCCTCTGCACCTTTGCCCTGAGCCTGATTCGCCTGTACGGCTGGTTTAACCTGCCGCTGTTGCGTGTACCGCTGGTCTGGGTGCTGCACCTGGGTTATTTTTTTATTACCCTGGGTTTTCTGCTGACAGCACTAAGCATACAACAACTAATCAGCAGCTCGGTTGCTATCCATAGCTTTGCCGCAGGCGGCATCGGTCTGATGACACTGGGTATGATGGCGCGCATTTCACTGGGTCACACCGGTCGCCCCCTCACCATGGGACCAATGATGATCAGCGCATTTGTATTGATGACCCTGTCGGCAATTATCCGGGTTTCAATCACCAGCCTGCCAATACCTTACCTGGCGGGCTTGCATTTCTCCGGCACACTCTGGATTCTGGCCTGGATATTATTCCTGATCCGTTACTTGCCCATTCTGAGCAAGCCCCGTGCGGATGGTTTATTTGGTTAAGCCTTTAAGTTAATGACACCTTAAAAACAAAAGGCCTGACAGTTTCCTGTCAGGCCTTTTTAAACTCACCTGGTAATTTCTGAACGCCAGATTACTTTTTCAGATCAACAACCACCCGGCCACGCACCTGCCCCTGCACAATTTTAGTGGCATAGTCTTCCACTTGTTCCAGGCCGATCAACTCTGATATTTCACCTAAAGCTTCAACAGGCAATTGGGTCTGCAAACGCTGCCATGCTTCCTGACGCCGGGCTAGCGGACACATCACAGAATCCACACCCTGCAAACGTACATTACGCAAAATAAACGGCATAACGGTTGTTGGCAACTTATAACCGGCGGCCAGACCACAGGCCGCCACGGTGCCGTTGTAGTGCGTTTCAGCCAACACCCGGGCAAGAATTGTATCACCCACCGTATCAACAGCACCGGCCCACAACTGACGCTCCAGCGGGCGGCTTTTTTCCAGCATCGCTTCACGGGTAACAATGCGGGACGCACCTAATTTACGCAGATAATCTTCAGTTTCCGATCGCCCGGTTACCGCCGCAACCTCATAACCCAAGCCCGCCAAAATGCTTACAGCAACACTACCCACACCACCGGCAGCCCCTGTCACTACCACCGGCCCGCTTTCCGGGGTTACCCCGCCTTCTTCAAGGGCCATCACACACAGCATCGCAGTCAGACCCGCCGTGCCAATTTCCATTGCCCGGCGCGGCTCCATCGCTTCAGGCAACGGCACCAGCCATTCAGCTTTCATGCGTGCCATTTGAGAATAACCACCCCAGTAGTTTTCACCCACACTCCAGCCGGTCATTATTACTTTATCACCCGCCTGGTACTGCGCTGCGGCGGACTCAACCACAGTACCGACCAGATCAATACCCGGTACCATCGGGAAATTTCGGATGATTTTACCTGTACCCGTTACGGCCAGACCGTCTTTATAATTCAGGGACGAGTAATCTACCTCGACCAGCACATCTTCAGCCGGTAGTGCTTCCAGCTCCAATGTTTCCACTGCGGCAACGGTTTTTCCCTCAACCTCATTTAATACCAATGCTTTAAACATCAGAGCCTCTCTTTATTAAGTTAATTTGTCATACAAATATAAATTATATAAAATTTAAGTCAATGCTCTGTTCATATAGAATGCTCAGGCAGAATAAACCAGAACAACTATCCAGGGAGTACACCGCAGTGAGTTTTGAGGTAGAACCGGTAAACCGGCGCAGCTTGTCCAGCCAGATTGCAGAGCAGTTACAAGATGCCATTATGGACGGCACCCTGAAAGCTAATGACCGCCTGCCCACCGAGGATGAGTTATCTAAACGCTATCAGGTCTCAAGACCCACCATCCGGGAGGCCTTAAAACGTCTGGCTGCCAAAAACCTGGTACGCTCCAAACGTGGCCCAACAGGCGGTACTTTTGTGACCCGTCCGTCCGTGGCCCAACTAAGTGATACGCTTACGGGAGCCGCCACTATGATGGTCAGCCTGAAAGCGGTTGAGCTATCCGAGATTAACGAGGCACGCCTTGAACTGGAAAGCAGTTGCTGCCGCTTAGCCGCAGAGCACCGCAGTGAAGCGCATTTATCTGCATTACAGGACGAACTGCGACTACAACAGGATGCGAATATCACCGCCGAGGCCTTCTGCGCGTCCGATGTGCGCTTTCACCGGATTATTGCCGATGCCACCGGTAACCGCATGCTGAGCTTTGTGATGTATACCATGATTGAAGCATTACAACCGGTCGCCAATATGATTGCCTATCATTTCCGCGAGCGCGAAGTGATCGCCGGCCAGCACCAGCGACTGCTGGAAGCATTAACAAAGCAGGATGCAGAGGCCGCCTGCCAGGCATTAAAGGAACAAATCGATTACCTTGCCGCACGTCACCGGGATGCTCAAAACTGGCGTAACCAAAACCTCGACTAATCGCCCGGTTCCATGATGATTCACAATTAACACAATAGTCAGAATATCAAGACGTATAGGCTTTCCTTGATGATTAGGCTATTCTAAGCCTCTCTCAATTTTTGGATACAAAGGAGTGCTCGTGGACGCAAGCAGTACAGTATGGATCATCGCCGTCATCGCCCTGGTTACAGGTGCTTTAATTGGTTATCTGTCAGGCCGCGCCGGTGGCAATAGCAGCAAAGAACAGGAACTCAATAAGCAGCTTGATGAAACCCAGCGTGAACTGGCCGACTACAAGGAAAAAGTCACCACACACTTTGCAGAAACCGCCGATCTGGTCAGTGGATTAACCGAAAGTTACCGGGCCGTGCACCAGCACCTGGCTAAAAGTTCTGTTGAACTGTGCGACAGCGAACAGGTATCGCGCTCTCTTGAAGCCGCCATCCAGCCCCGCCTGGTCAATAACAACGAGACTGGCGCTGAGGAAACCGGTGAAGAAAAAGCTGAAAATCCGGTTGAAGAAAAGCAGACCCAAAATGCTGACCAGGATAAATCTATGGCAGCCCCTCTGGATTACGCACCTAAAAAACCAGATGAAGAAGGCACTCTGTCTGAAACTTTTGGTTTAAAAGAAGGTGAAGAAGCTGTACAAGAAGCGCCTAAAGACCCCGCCGATTTTGCAGAGCCGAAAGATTCAAAAACAGATGAAGCGAGCAAACCTGCCTGAGCTCTTTTTCTGTTACCTAAAAAAACCGGCCAGCGCCGGTTTTTTTAGGTCTCTCCGGTCACACCGGATTATCTTCATCCACAAAGCGGTGTTCCACGCCAAATTGCTCTGCGATTTCCTGACCCAGAGCCTGCACCCCGTAACGCTCTGTAGCATGATGACCCGCTGCAATATAGTGAATCGCGTTTTCCCGCGCACTATGTACAGTCGGCTCCGAGATTTCACCGGAAATATACGCATCTAGTCCCAACACAATAGCCCGATCAATATAACCCTGAGCACCGCCGGTACATAACCCGATACGTTGTATCTGATGATTTCCACCCGAGATAACCAACGGTTCACGCCCCAGTGCCATATCAATACGCTCGGCAAGCTGTGTCAATGTTAGTGGCACATCAAAACATCCCACCAAACCCATACTGTCCGGATTATCCGGCTCCAGCCCACCCGTCACTTCAAGCCCCAGCTTGTGCGCCAGACGCACGTTATTACCCAGTTCAGGGTGAGCATCCAGCGGCAGATGATAAGCTATAAGATTAATATCATGGGTCAGCAGTGTTTTCAGGCGACGTTGTTTCATACCCTTAATACAAGGGTCTTCACCTTTCCAGAAGTAACCATGATGCACCAGCACGGCATCAGCACCCCAGGCCACGGCCTCATCCAGCAGCGCCTGAGAAGCGGTCACACCCGTCATAATACGCCTGATCTCATCCGTTCCCTCAACCTGCAATCCGTTGGGCGCATAGTCCCGAAATTTTGCAGGTATCAGCCGCTGGTCAATATAATTAATAAGTTCTTCTCTATTTACCGGCATAATAACCTTAATCAGATTCACATCAATATTGTTCTCTACGTATAATTCCAGTGTCTTGTTCAACGATCAACCTGGATATTATGCGCAAATTCAGCTTTTTACTCTGGCCTACCTTCACCGGCATTCTGATAGCAATTCTATTGCTTAAGTTTTTCCCGACAATTTTTGCCCCTCAGATTACCAAAGTAGAGCTTCGGGAAGCTCCTCAGCCCCTGGTTAGCGGGCAAGCGCGTGGTCCCGTCTCTTATGCGGAAACAGTTAATATTGCAGCCCCTGCCGTGGTCAATATTTACACCAGCACTTTGGCAAAGCAAAAAACACCATTGCAGGGTGAACCTTTCTACCAGAATTATTTTGATAAGCCCAGCGTCCCCCAGCAGGAGCGCCTGGCCTCCAGCCTGGGTTCCGGTGTTATCCTCAGTCCTCAGGGTTATATCGCCACTAACTATCATGTAATCAAAGGTGCCAACAGCATTGTGGTTGCCCTTAAGGACGGGCGTGAGGCAATGGCCGCAATCGTGGGCAACGATCCTGAAACAGATCTGGCGGTGCTTAAGATTAATATGAAGCAGCTGCCCAGCATTGCGCTGACCGATTCCGACCGATTACAGGTTGGGGATGTTGTGCTGGCCATCGGCAACCCTTTTGGGGTAGGTCAGACGGTGACTATGGGCATTATCAGCGCTACCGGCCGCAACAGCCTGGGCTTAAATACCTACGAGAACTTTATTCAGACTGATGCCGCCATTAATCCCGGCAATTCGGGCGGTGCATTGATAGATGCCCTTGGCAATCTGGTGGGTATCAATACGGTTATCTATAGCAAATCAGGAGGCTCTCAGGGCATTGGCTTTGCTATCCCGTCCAACCTGACCAAACAAGTGACCCGGGATTTAATCCAGTATGGCCGGGTAATTCGTGGCTGGCTGGGTATCGAAGTACAGGCATTAACCCCCGAACTGGCTGAGTCCTTCGGGCTTGAGAATACCAGAGGCCTGGTGATCGCAGGTATTTTTCATAACAGCCCTGCCCGGCTGGCAGGCCTTGAGCCCGGCGATATTATCGTAGCGATCAATGAACAACCCATCTACAACCGCCGGGATGCAATGGACAGAATTGCCCGGTTTAAGCCCGATGAACAGGTCAGAATTGGTGTTGTACGGAATGGCAAACGTCTTACGTTGCCTGTTAATATCATAGAACGTCCGCTCAACCCCGGTGCTGAAGCAGATCCGTAAAAACAGGTCACCGGACAAACCTGCTCAAACCCTTATGCGAGGAAAATAATGCTATGAGCCAACAAGGCAGTGCCGGCAATGTTCTGGCAGCACTCTGTAATGTTTTTATCCCGGGCCTGGGCCATCTGCTGCAAGGCAGACTGCTCGCTGCCTTCTTTTTCTTTATCAGTACTGCCGCCGGGTACGCACTCTATTTTCTGGTATTTCCGGCCATTATTGCGGCAATTATCCACCTGATCAGCATTATCAGTGCAGCACGCTATAACCCGGAAACATAGAAACTGCATGACATAAAAACGGCTTAAACCCGTATACCGGTTCAGGCGACCACCAAATGCGGCGCTTTGTTAAAAAGTGCTTTATCCGGGATTAAAACCATCTGATCAAGGCACCTGAGAATAATTTTGACTATCGCTGGCCAGCAGGTCTGGTTGAGATTTATCCTGTGAATACATCCATTTAAACCGATCAATTTTATCCCCGGTATGATGCAAACCCTCAACAAAAGCCGGACGAATGCTCTGATAATACAACCTTGCTTCAATCTGCAAAGCATCAGCGGGCAACGCACCCCAGTCCAGTTCATAGTGAATAGTATCGGTACCGCTACCCTCCCCTGAGCCGTCATTATTAAAGTCGCTGTCATTAAGCGCCTCTCCGACAACGGCCACTTCAGGATTAAACCGGGCACCACTTTGTCTGAAGCCAACCGGTGGAATACGGTTATCTTTAAGGTAGGCATTGGCATAAAGCAATACATAAGTGACCTGCTGGTTTACATCACCCATTACAGACTCATACACCGCCACTTCATGGCTTTCCCTGATCACATCAAGATGTTTTCCATAACAACGTGCCGCATTATAGGCAGTCGTTTTTTCAACCGCTGTACAGCTATCACTACCCTGAGTCTCATCAAAAATCAGATGTCCGTCCGCATCCGGTGTACCTGACTCAAAAAGCACCTGCCCCGCTGCATTTTTAACGATTAAATTCAGCCAAACCCGGCGGCTTGGATAGCTGGTAGGCAATTTATGGCCACTTTTATTCAGAACAGTGACATCAATATCCAACGAGTTATTCGCCAACACCACACTGTCGATAGATACCTCTGCACCCAACTGACGCATAAACTGCAAATTTTGAATGATCTGATCATCAAATCCCTGCTCAGTGGTCGACTCCACAATACCCAGTTCGGTACGGTAGTTTTTTAACAGCGTCAGCAGGTAATTATTATTTCCCAGGAAGAGGTGTTGTGAGTATTCACTACGCTCAGGCCAGTTAAGATTAGAGGAACCATTACCCCTTACCGCCAGCTGCGTCTGATAACCTGCAATCGTTGGCATATGACAATCCTGACATTGCTGATCATCACCGTCCCCCTCATTAAAGCTGCTGTTCAGCCATTCTGTATAAGGTGCCTGCTCAACAAACTCAGTGCCTGTAAACTGTCCTGTGTTTACATCTACTGCCGATGTTTTCAGGTTATGACAAACACTACACAAATCTGAGTCTCTAATATGGGCAGCACCGGCCACGGTATATTGTGTATTGCTCATCATCGGACCGGTGACCGGATCACTATAAGGCCCAAAAATTGTCAGGGCGCTGTCATCGACCACAAAGCCACCCGAGAACACAGTCCCCAGGTTAGCGGCATCAACCTGATGACATAAAGTGCAGCTCACCCCTTCCCTCGCCATCATTTCTTCATGGGCCTGATCCAGACCATAACAGCCGCCCGATAAAGAACAGTCTTCAACGGATAAATTCAGACCGGTATTATGGGCATAGTTACGCGCCATCGGCGAATGACAGGTCAGACACTTATCTTCGATTGTGCCAGCTTCTGAAGGAAATTCTTTAGTTTCATCCTGAATTACGGCCTGAAAATAAGGATCATCAAAGGCATGGGCCATTGCCGAATGTTTCCAGCCCGTATAAGGACTGATATCCGCACCTTCAGCTTCTTTGGGATAACGTAAAATACCCGAGCTATCCGTTGCAGCCCGGTGACACCTTGCGCAGGTTGCCGCATCCGTAAAAGCCCCTTCTATTCCCCAGTGTATGTCAAACTCATCTAAATCCGACCAGGTAATAACCACCGGCGGTATATTGCCATCGTCAGGTGGCGGAGCGGGCTCTGTATCAGCAGGAGGTGAAAGCGGCTTTGCCGGGGAAGCAGTCTCATCGGAACCCCCACATCCGCCCAACCCTAACGTCAGTATAAAAAACAGAAAACACAACCGGGAGACAAACCTAAAGCGTGACATGAAACACCCCCAATAACTTTAAACGCGACCTCTGAATTCAGCATAGACCCGTAAAAGCATGGCTATGCTGATACTACTCACATTTAAAAAATAAGGGCTTACTACCTGATATCCGACAAAATTTTGTGGCTGCCTTTATTTGGCTGGCCACGGAGTTAAAAACGATGGTTGTACAATTTAAAACCTGAACCCGCCTGAACGTTGGGCCCGGAACCTGTCACCAGGGCCGATATCTCACTTAGTCCGGGTAATAACCGGCAAGACAGATCGCTTAAACTGAATCAGCAACACTATTAATATACCCCCCAGCAGGCCGTACAGATGTGCTTCCTCAATTACATCTGCACTGATAAGCGACTGACTGACACGGCTGGCGCCGATAGTTATCTCATATAGCACTTTAATCAACAGGCCCGCGATTAATAATACGTTTAACCCGCGCCCCAACCGTCTATCCAGATAAAATGCCATAAGCATTAGGCCATGTATCACCCCGGACAGACCCACATACCAGTCGTAACCGGTAAAAAACAACAGTCCCAGTGATGTGCTCAGACTACAGATGAGTAAGGCCAGCAGCCACTGACCTGGCCTGAGCACCGGATAAAAAAGGAACCAGATCAGACTCAGCGCGGTTATATTCATCAGGGCATGGACTGTATTGGTATGTACAAAATGTGCGCTGATCAGGCGATACCACTCACCCGCCAACACAGACTCCCGCTCAAAACGCAGGATTTCCCTGCCCGCATCCCCCATCAATAAAACACACAGGGTTAATAATACGAACAGTAATAAGGGCATGTGCGGATAGACATAGTGTTTGAGCAAAACGGAGACCCTGTTCTGTCAGAGGTTTAAGTCTGTCTGCCACCCCGTAGCATTGCAATATTTAATGGCTATCTATTGACCGGCAGCAATTGTAAAGAACAGATAAAAAAAGACCCCCGAAGGGGTCTTAATAACAACATTCTTATAAGTATTTATTTTGTCTCAGCGACGCTGACGACGGCGAACTACAAATCCCAGAAGGGTCAGCACCATCAGCATTACAGGTGTCAGGCTACCACCACCGCCACTTGAGTCGCTTGTAGCAGCCGCTGCAGTAGCAACTTCTGGCGCAGGCTCTACCGGAACAACCTCATCAGCAACTTCGATAACGTCCATTGCCAGGAAGTGACCATTTTTACCCGCCAGCTCATCACTGCTATTCCAGACTGCAAATACTTTATCCAGAGAAGGTGTCATTCGAATCTGAGATTCGAACTCTTCCGCTGCAGTACCAGCCAGCACAATGGGTTTTTCATAAGTAGCACCGGCATCTGTAGAGCGGGTAATGAACAGATCCAGCTCAGCACCTGAACCTAAGTGTTCATAGGTATTTTCAACCAGACCACCGGCTACGATAAAGCCTTTTCCGTTAGAGCATTCTGAAGGATCGGTTGTATCAACAGCCTCAGGATCACCACTTGGACAAGCCAGCGGGCCGTTACCCGGAGTTTTTACGATACGAGGCTCTTTCACATCAATCTGAGTCACTGATGTATACTGCGTATTCTCTTCAACAAATTTCTGTATCAGAGCAGACGTCATATCAAGCCCTGCCCCCCAGGTTGCACCACCGTCAAGCGAACGGCGAATCCAGAAGTTGTAATGCTCCTGATCAGTCGCACGGGCCAGTACACCGTCCGGGGTATAGCTATAGCCCAGCACGATAGTGTCACCGCGTATATAACCACGGTGTGCCCTTGCATCTTCAATGGAGTTATCATCACTGTCGGCAGTCAGGTCACCACCATTAGGCGTATCATGACTCAGGTTCAGTGCCGCTGTGTTCAGGAAAGCACCGCTTGCAGGGTCATCATCGCCGCGAATCAGACAACCATCCATCGTATCAGCAGTTGGCAGACTCAAAGCGGGTGAAAAAGTACTGAGATCCATAACATCCGTTGCATAGCGGCCAACAATATCGGAGGGTCCACCCTGATCGTATTCGCCCTGTTTCCAGAAGATAAACAGCTTAGTACCACTTGGCCCTGCTATACCCTGAGGCATAAAGCGCACACGACGGGCATTTTGCTCTGGTTTGCTCAGGATACAACCTGCGCTCTCAGGCAAAAGTGGGTTAGGTGGCAGATCCGCTGAGGTGCAGTCAACACCTGCCGGTATACTATCCTGAGTAGGCAAGTCAGGCAGGCAGGCACCGGCGACTGTACTTGGAGGTGCCGCAAACGGGAAGCTGTGATAGCGAACGTATTTACCGACATCCACACCTTCACTGCCCTTAGTTTCCTCATAAGCCACAATAACAGTACCGCCCATCACCCCCAGGTTGGCGCGCGAAGCTCCTTCCTGACCAGACTGGATTTCGTTACCGGTATTACGTTTGTCTTCCATTTTTGTCCAGTTGTTAGTCAAACGCACAGGTTCAGAAAAAGTACCTGCAGCAAAGTCAGCAGCGGGTAAGTAGCTGTACCAAATATCAGTACCATGAGAAACCGTTGCACCGGATGCACCATCCCCCGGACCTTCTGCCTGACCCAGCCCCAGCCCTGCGGGGTCTTCCTGCCAGGTCACAGCCCAGAATTTAGAACCACCCCTGTTAACATCCTGCTTGGCATCACGCGCACCATCAGACAAACGCTCAGCCGCACCCCAGGTTGTACCCCCGTCCATTGAACGGGCGATATACGTACAGCTAAAGGGAATTTCACGCATATCCCGCTCAACATAAGCAACAGAGCTTTGTTTAGTGGCATCACAGAGTTTGTCCACCCAGCTCACTGCAACTATATTGGCCGAGTTAAAAATATTAGGTTTGTCTGAGTCACCATAGAATGCACTGGCTTCAGTGCCTTCACCCCGCCACTGGGTATCCATGGAACTGAAAGCCGCAGTGTTTGACAGGTTAACCGTGGCAGACCAGGTTACACCATCGTCATCAGAGTAACGCATAAAGATATCACGCGCGGCCCGCTCAGCCTGCGCTTTTACGTCATAAACCGCATGCCCATCCGGAAATGTTTCATCCCCCCAGCTATCAGAAAAAACACTGATCAGACGCCCGTGTGTCGGAGCACTGTTGCTCAGGCGAACCAGTTTGGTTTTAGAGGTACTGTTCAAATCCGGTGATTGTTCACCGGAACCATCAGACAATACAATTGGCAAATCTATGGGTGATAACTGCGTTGCCGCTAAGGACACCGATGCTGCAAACATCGCCGTACTTAAAAGCAAACTTCCTTTAGTTAAATATCGCATCACACTATCCTCGTTGATTGGTGATCATGCAATTCCATTGATGCATCTTTTAAAAACACGACAAAAGGTACTTTAAATCCCTTTAAACAATGACCATCAGTTCAGCACAAGACCCTTAAACAAAAGATTCTGCGCTTTTATATACATTAAACAGATGATTAAAAATTAGTTTATTCAGCTAAAAGTCATTATCACTAAACTGACAAATACTTAGCACTTTCTTGCAAAAAAATAACAAAGAACAAAAATAACAAGAAGAAACAACAAGATAGAGAACATGATTTTTAGTGATCATTCAAAACAAGGAATCAGAAATTTTTTCATACAAAAAACAAGTTTCTGTACTACGGATGATCAGCTAAAGATGCCGCACTGCAACACTTAATAGGAAGTCAGCATTTTATTTCAAACAAGCTCAGGATATAAGGCATGACTATCATGAGAAGCAGCCAGTACATTTCAAGTAATAAAAACACATAAAACAGGTATTAGTCAGCAGGCCAACCAGGTTCCATTTAATATTAATAAACATAAAGACTAATAATTACTTATTAAGCAATAAAACCATTTGACTTATATTATAGAAATCTAATATTAATAACGCAAACTTACAAAATATTTATATTTAAAATATTAAAACAAAAAACGGGCATTAAAAAACGGGCCTTAGCCCGTTATTTTAAATATCAAAAAAACACCCATTTTACCTTAAGGTTTTATCCGATATTCTGCTGAGCGGGCATGGGCGGTTAAACTTTCACCCCGTGCCAGCACAGAAGCAACAGACCCCATTGCTGATGCACCTTCCTCAGAAAACATAATCAGTGATGAACGTTTCTGGAAATCATACACCCCTAGAGGTGAGGAAAAACGTGCGGTACCTGAGGTGGGCAAAACATGGTTTGGCCCGGCACAGTAATCACCTAAAGCCTCTGCCGTATAACGCCCCATAAAGATTGCACCCGCATGGCGAATCTGAGGTAATAAAACTTCCGGGTTTTCGACTGAAAGCTCAAGATGCTCAGGTGCGATACGATTGGTCAGCTTCATCGCATCATCCATGTCCTGCACCTGAATCAGGGCAGCACGTTCGCGCAGCGACACATCAATAATTGACTGACGCTCCATCGTCGGCAGCAGCTTATGCATGCTGGCCTCAACCGCATCAAGAAAATCAGCATCGGGGGAAAGCAGAATCGACTGAGCATCTTCATCATGTTCAGCCTGAGAGAACAGATCCATCGCGACCCAGTCCGGGTCTGTTTTCCCGTCACAAACCACCAGTATTTCTGAAGGCCCGGCAATCATATCGATGCCCACTGTGCCAAAAACAGCACGCTTGGCCGTCGCAACAAAAATATTGCCAGGCCCGACGATCTTATCCACTTTAGGCACAGTTTCAGTACCGTAGGCCAAAGCAGCAACAGCCTGGGCACCGCCGATACAGAAAACACGGTCAACGCCCGCCAGCGCAGCCGCTGCCAGGACTAATTCGTTCACTTCATCATCGGGCGTGGGCACTACCATGATGATTTCACTCACACCGGCAACTTTTGCCGGTATCGCGTTCATCAGCACAGAAGACGGATAAGAGGCTTTACCACCGGGTACATAAATGCCCACACGGTCCATCGGGGTGACCTTCTGTCCGAGCATCGTGCCATCTGCTTCAGTGTATTGCCAGGATTCTGCTTTCTGATGTTCGTGATAAACACGCACACGCTGCGCCGCTGTTTCCAGGGCACTGCGCTGCGCCTCAGGCAGGTTTTTTAATGCCTGCTGTAACCGTGCCTGATCAACCTCAAGATCAGACATAGCGCTTGCCTGTAGACGGTCAAAACGGTTTGTATACTCAACAACCGCCGAATCTCCTGCCTGCTTCACACGAGAAAGGATCTCAGTCACTACCTGATTCACTTTAAGATCAGATACAGACTCCCAGGCCAGCAAGGCATCAAGTTCTGAATCAAAATGTTCCTGACTGCTATTCAGGCGCTTTACCGTTAATTGACTCATGCGGACGCCTTCGCCTCCCTTGCCTCAACGGCTTCAGTTAACTTATCCAGAATGGGCTGAATCTGTTGATATTTCATTTTCATGGAAGCCTGCCCAACCACCAGGCGAGAGCTGATATCCGCAATAAATTCCATCGGTTCCAGGCCGTTGGCACGCAGGGTGTTACCCGTATCAACAATATCTACAATGCGGTCTGCCAAGCCCATAATAGGTGCCAGCTCCATCGCGCCATAAAGTTTGATCACATCAACCTGCTGCCCCTGTGCGGCAAAAAATTCACGTGTCACTTTGACAAACTTGGAAGCTACCTTCATGCGACCATCAACAGGGGCTGCATTTTTATTACCCGCCACCATCAATTTGCAAGCGGCAATTTTCAGATCCAGAGGTTCATACAGCCCTTTTGCGCCATGCTCCAACAGAACATCTTTGCCCGCAATGCCCATATCGGCACCACCGTACTCCACATAAGTTGGCACATCCGTGGCCCGAATAACGATCAGCTTGATATGTTCATGGTTGGTATCAAAGATAAGTTTACGGCTGCTAAAAATATCCTCAGCCGGAACGATGTCAGCAGCTGCCAGTAATGGCAACGTCTCTTTGAGGATACGCCCTTTAGACAAGGCAATAGTCAGTTGCTGCTTCATACTACTTACTCTCAATACCTGAAATTAACCCGGTACACGTTTAATACGTGCACCCAATAACTGCAATTTTTCTTCAATACATTCATAACCGCGGTCAATATGATAAATACGGTCGATGACGGTATCCCCTTCACCTACCAGTGCGGCTATTACCAGGCTTGCAGAGGCACGCAAGTCTGTTGCCATCACCGGCGCGGCTTGTAAAGTCTCAACGCCTTCGGTCACGGCAGTATTACCATCAATGGTAATTTTTGCACCCATGCGGATCATTTCCTGCATGTGCATAAAACGATTCTCAAAAACCGTTTCTTTAATATGCCCAACACCTTCAGCAACCACATTAACCGCTGCGAACTGCGCCTGCATATCCGTAGGAAATGCCGGGTACGGTGCCGTGGTAATATTCACTGCCTTCGGACGTTTGCCCTGCATATCCAGCTCAATCCAGTCGTCACCTGTAGTGACATCTGCCCCGGCCTCTGTCAGTTTTTGCAAGACGGCATCAAGAATGGTGGGATCGGTATTTTTAACTTTAACCCGTCCCCCCGTTGCTGCCGCTGCGGCCAGAAAGGTACCGGTTTCTATACGATCCGGCAGCACATCATAAGTACAGCCATGCAGTTTTTCGACACCATTTACAACGATAGTATCGGTACCTGCCCCTGTAATATCAGCGCCCATGGCATTCAGGCAGTTTGCCAGATCAACCACTTCAGGTTCTCTGGCAACGTTTTCCAGGATTGACTGTCCCTCAGCCAAAGCTGCAGCCATCAGGATATTTTCAGTGCCGGTTACCGAAATGACATCAAAGAACACCCGTGCACCTTTCAGGCGGCCATTGCTTTTAGCCCGGATATAACCTGCTTCAACCACCACTTCAGCGCCCATCGCTCTTAAGCCCTGAATATGCATATCCACAGGGCGGGAACCAATGGCACAGCCCCCTGGCAAGGATACTTCAGCTTCACCAAAATGGGCCAGCAAAGGCCCCAGGACCAGGATGGATGCCCGCATGGTTTTCACCAGGTCGTAAGGTGCCACTGTTTCGGTAATAGTACTGGCATTAACCTCAACACTTAATTTTTCATCAATCACCAGATCCACACCCATACGGCGCAACAGCTCCAGCATGGTTGTAATATCGTGCAGGTGAGGCAGGTTACGCACAGTAACCGGCTCGTCAGAAAGCAGCGTGGCAGCAAGAATCGGCAGCGCTGCATTTTTTGCACCGGAGATTTTCACCTCACCACGCAACGGCGTACCACCGGAAATAATCAGTTTATCCATCGACGTATCTGAAGCTCATTAGGGGTTAGTTTTGCAGCGCATCCCACTGTTCCGGGGTATAGGTTTTGATTGTCAGGGCATGAATAGTGCCGTCTGCAATATATTGATTCAAGCAGCCGTAAACCAGTTGCTGTTTTTTTACCGGCCGCAGACCTTCAAACAGACTACCCACAACCGTTACCTGAAAATCACAGCCTTCACCGGCTGTATAAGCAGTACAACCTTCGAGTTTTGACTCAAGGATCTGCCTGACCTCTTCAGCTTGCATTTATCACTCCCGCAGGCGAACAGGCGCCTTTTTAAAATAAACGAGAAATCATACCCGAACAGACAAAAAAAGGCGATCAACCTGATCGCCTGCCTTTTTATCCGCTTATTATTTAACTAAAATATGCTTCCAAACCGACCAACTCGGCGATAGACCGAAGATCTCCCGGCACATTAACAGGGTGTATTTCAAGATTTTGTACGCTGGCTTTTCGCAAACAGCAGCACCACAAAGACAAGGCAGAGCTGTCCACAGCACTTACCTCCGAAAAATCCACTAAAACAGGGCTATGCATGGTGCCCAACTCTGATTCAAGCGCCGAACGCAAGACCATAATATTTGAAAATTTCAGTGATCCTGAAAGTTTCAGTTCGTGATCACCGCTGCGCTCCAGGCACCCGTCAGCCATGATCGGCACTCTCTCCCGGGTCAATATGCTGTTTCCAGGCAACAATCGTTCTGGAAATATTTCCCCGCTGCTTCTGCGCTAAATCTGAAAACTGATTTTTAAAGGTCAAACGCAAGTTTACGCCATCCAGAATTACATTTACCAACCGCCAGCCATCCGCTTGCTTAAGCATGTAATAGATCAGCGTGTATTTTGTACCCGCAGAAGACGCTACCTCAACCGTGACTATCTGCTTATTCGGCTGAGGGCTCTGCTTCCTGGGCGGAACAATCGCGTAATTCTGAATATCAAAACCCACCATTGCCTTCGCATAAGTTTTTAACAGCGTAGCTCTGAAAAGCTCTGTAAAGTGCCCCCGCTCTTCAGAAGAAGCCCGGCGATAATACTTGCCCATAACCCGCTTTGATATATAAGAAAAGTCCACAACCGGCCCCAGCAGTGAGTCTACTTCTGTCAGCAAGCGGTCAAAACGCTCAGCCTGACGAAAATCATCGCTCTCCATCAACCTGAACATACTGGCTGAAGTATCATCCACCACCTGACGGGCTTCATTCCAGGAGGCCGCAGCAGGCAGGCTCACAGCCAGCAACGCAGCCAGAACAAACACAGCTTTGCGGATAAAGGGTCTTAACATAGGGTAATCCTTATTCCGATACCTTATTAAAAAGGAATTTTCCAATTAAATGCTCCAACACAAGTGCCGACTGGGTATCCTCGAAGAAGTCGCCTTCCTGTAAGAATTCCTCCTCAGCACCCACCACAACACCTATATATTTTTCACCCAGTAAACCTGCTGTCAGTATAGAAGCTGAACTGTCAGCAGACAGGTAATCCACATCCTTAAATATTTCCATCTCAACCAGTGCCTGAAGCGCATCCGGGTCAAGGCGGATATCCGTCACCTGCCCGATAAGCACACCCGACATGGTTACTTTTGAACGTGCGGTCAGGCCACCAATATCTTCAAAGCGCGCATAGACCCGGTAAGTGTTTTTACTCTCCACCAGGTTTACACCACTCACATTAAGCGCAAGCAGTAACAAAGCCCCGATACCTGCCAGCAAAAAGAGCCCTACGCCTATCTCCACAAGCCGGACGCGCATACTATAAACCTCCAAACATTAATGCAGTCAGAATAAAGTCCAGCCCCAGGACCGACAAAGAAGCATAAACTACCGTTTTGGTTGTTGCTTCGCTGATACCCTCTGAAGTTGGCGTACAGTCGTAACCCTGAAAAACCGCAATCCAGGTCACAACAAAACCAAAAACCACGGCCTTGATCAGTCCGTTGACAACATCTTCCCTGAAATCAACCGAATTCTGCATATTCGACCAGAAAGAACCCTCGTAAATTCCCAACCAGTCAATACCCACAAAAGCCCCGCCTAAAATTCCGACCAGAGAAAAAATGGTAGCCAGTATAGGTAAGCAGATAAACCCGGCCCAGAAACGCGGTGCAATAATACGCCGTAAGGGATCAACACCAATCATTTCCAGGCTCGACAACTGCTCCGTTGCCTTCATCAGGCCGATTTCTGCGGTTAAGGCCGAACCGGCCCGCCCCGCAAACAGCAAAGCGGTGACAACGGGTCCCAGCTCCCGCACCAGGCTGAGTGCCACCATCTGTCCTACTGCTTGCTCTGAGCCGTAGTCCACCAGAATGGTGTAACCCTGCAACCCCAGCACCATGCCGATGAAAAGCCCTGAAACAACAATAATAATCAGCGACAGTACACCCACAAAGTGAATCTGCTTTACAAGCAGGGGAAACATCTGAAGCGGCGCGGGACGGGCAATCAATGACTGCATCAGAATAATGCCCGCGCAGCCAAAAGCCTCCAGCTTACCTATGCCTGTACGCCCCAGGCGGGCCAGTAAATCCAGCATTATCAACGGCCCTGTAATAAGTCAGCCTGATAGTCATCGGCTGGAAAATGGAAAGGCACGGGACCATCTGGCAGCCCCTGTATAAACTGGCACACGTTAGCAGATGACATGCTTGATAACTGCTCAGGTGTTCCCCGGGCGATGATCTCAGCATCTGAAATCAGATAAATATAATCTGCAATACCCAGTGTTTCCTGAATATCATGGGAAACAATAATACTGGTATGACCCAATGCCCGATTCAAACGGCGAATCAGGTTAACCAGCACCCCCATGGCAATGGGATCCTGCCCGGTAAACGGCTCATCGTACATCACAATATCCGGATCAAGAGCAATGGCCCGCGCCAGCGCAACCCGACGTGCCATACCGCCTGAAAGCTCACTGGGCATCAGGTCACGGGCACCCCGTAAACCAACCGCCTGCAGCTTCATCAGTACCACATCACGAATCATATCTTCGGAGAGACTTGTGTGAACCCGTAATGGAAACGCCACATTCTCAAAAACCGTAATATCCGTGAATAAAGCGCCACTTTGAAACAACATGCCCATACGGGCACGTAATGCAAATAAGTGGCGACGACTCAGGCGCGGTATATCCTGGCCATCAACAAAAATAGAGCCACTTTGCGGACGAAGCTGCCCGCCAATTAACTTAAGCAGCGTGGTTTTGCCTGTACCTGAAGGCCCCATAATCGCGGTAATTTTTCCACGGGGGATTTGTATATCTACTTTATTGCAGATAGGCCTCTCACCACGTGAAAAACTCAACTGCCGGATATCAATAATGATATCGTCAAAAGGTTCCATAGACTTTAAAAAACGCAGGAATTATAAGGGAAACAACAGGCCCCTGCCGCTGTAATCAGACAGGGAATATACCTTCTTTAAGAGGCTGTAAACTATAGCATTTCACCTGAAAAATCTAAATAGTCCATTAATCCTATTAAAAGAATAATGCATTGCAAGAATCCTACCATTTAATCAGGTTCCGCATTCTGTTCTAATAGTCGATTATTTTCTGGTGACGAGATCTAAGATGCTGTACCCGATACTGGCCATTATTGCAGGCCTGGTTTTACTTGTATGGAGCGCAGACCGCTTTGTGATAGGCGCAGCGGCCAGTGCCCGCAACTTTGGCATGTCCCCCATGCTGATTGGCCTGACAGTTGTTTCTTTTGGCACTTCAGCGCCAGAAATACTGGTTTCCTTTATGGCCTCCACCAGCGGTGCCGGTGAATTAGCGATCGGTAATGCGCTGGGCTCCAATATTGCCAATATCGCCCTGGTATTAGGCGTTACGGCTTTAATCGCCCCTTTACCCGTAAAATCGGGGGTTCTGCGTAAAGAAATTCCGCTTTTGCTCGCGGTTACCCTGCTTGCAGGCCTGATATTACTCGATCTCCACCTGGGCTTAGTCGATGGCCTGGTATTGCTGCTGGCGCTGGCGGCCAGCTTATTTTTGTTCCATCATTTCCAAAAGGGTGCGTCTCCGGAAGAAACCTCAGCAGAAGAGGAAGAGCTACCGGAACTGAACACCGGACCCGCCATTTTCTGGCTGGTAGCCGGACTCTTAGTACTGGCAGGCAGCTCCCGCCTGCTGGTTTGGGGTGCCACTGAAGTCGCCCTTTCGCTGGGCGTCAGCGATTTAATCATCGGCCTGACCATTGTAGCTATCGGCACCAGCCTGCCGGAGCTGGCAGCTTCGGTGGCCAGCGCGTTAAAAAATCATCACGATATTGCCATCGGTAACGTGGTGGGCTCGAACATCTTTAACCTGCTCGCCGTTATGGCGATCCCAGGCCTGATCAGCCCTGTCGACTTTGATTTTGAAGTACTGATACGCGACTACTCAACCATGCTGGGCCTGACCCTCGCGTTGCTTGCCTTCGCACTCTGGCAGAAACCACCCTCAGTCAATCGCCTGCAAGGCGGACTACTGGCAACCTTGTATGCAGGCTATCTGGCACTGCTATACAATATGGCCGTTTAATTTAAAGGCATCCGAGAAGTTATGACACAACAAGCCGATTTCCTGGCGTCTGCACGCCGTACTATCCAGCTGGAAGCCGAAGCGGTCGCCGACCTGGAAACCCACCTGGACGGCCACTTCCAAAAAGCCTGTGAGCTGATGAGCCTGTGCACAGGTCGTGTTATTGTGACCGGCATGGGAAAATCCGGCCACATTGGCAAAAAAATTGCTGCCACTCTGGCGAGTACCGGCACCCCCTCTTTCTTTGTACATCCGGGTGAGGCCAGTCATGGCGATCTGGGCATGTTTACCGGCAAGGACGTAGTGCTTGCACTTTCCAATTCCGGTGAAAGCTCGGAAATCCTGACGATCCTGCCGCTGATCAAACGCATGAAAGCCCCTTTGATCAGCATGACCGCCAGGCCTGATTCCAACCTGTCACGCGCAGCCGATGCCAACCTGCATATCGGTGTTGAAAAAGAGGCCTGCCCGCTCAACCTGGCTCCAACTTCCAGCACCACCGCACAACTGGTAATGGGGGATGCGCTGGCCATTGCCCTGCTGGAAACCAAAGGTTTCAGCGCTGAAGACTTTGCTTTCTCCCACCCCGGCGGCAGCCTGGGGCGGCGTCTGTTGCTGAAAGTCGAAAACGTCATGCATAAAGGTGGAGATATTCCCGTTGTGCAGGAAGGCACTATGCTGCACGAAGCGCTGATCGAAATTACTCAAAAACGCCTGGGCATGACGGCTGTGCTTAATGCACAAGGTACTGTCACCGGCATTTTTACCGATGGTGATTTGAGGCGAGCCATAGACCAGGACGTTGACCTGAAACGCACCACGATTGAAAAAGTAATGACCGCTAACTGCACCACCGTACGCGCCGACATCCTGGCTGCTGAGTGCTTGCAGGTTATGGAAAGCAAAGAAATCAGTGCACTGCTGGTGGTTGATGAGAACAACCGGCCAGCCGGGGCACTTAATATGCATGATCTGCTGAAAGCAGGAGTACTTTGATGAATAACTGGTGTCAGAAACTAAGCGATCTCCAGATCAGAAAACTTCAGACCATCAAACTGGCGGTCTTTGATGTCGATGGCATCCTGACCAGTGGCCAGCTACTATTTCTGCCTGACGGCCAGGAAGTCAAACAATTCAATACCCTGGACGGGCTGGGCATAAAATTACTGCATAACGCCGGTATTGAAACCGCTATTATCACCGGCCGCCGCTCACCTCAGGTTGAACAACGCGCTAAGGCGCTGGGCATTACTTATACAGAACAAGGCCGTGAAGATAAGTTAGCCGCCCTGCAAGAGCTCTGGCAGCGTAGTGGCCACTGTGCTGAAAACACGGCATATATTGGTGATGACCTGCCTGACCTGGCAGCCATTCGGGCGGCCGCTTTTGGTGCAACCGTGCCTAATGGTCACCCTCTGGTGCAGGAATACGCTGACTGGTGTAGCTCACGCCGGGGTGGTGAAGGCGCAGGCCGCGAATTCTGTGAACAGATACTGTCAGCTCAAGGCAAGCTAGCCGATATACAGGCGCCCTTCCTCTAGTGCTTAGCGCCCGCACCCGCCTGATCGCAGCCGCCCTGCTGCTTGGCCCGGTACTACTGTACTGGGGCTTAGCCCTGACACCAGGCGAACGCCGGGGCACAACACCGGAGGCCTTACTGCAGGGACAGGACTATTTTGCGCTTAACACTCAAACCCGAATCTACAATGAGCAGGGCAATCTTTCTCAGCAACTGGACAGCCCCCGCCTGGATCACTACCCACAACAAGCTATTAACGTTTTTCAGACACCTGAAATTCTGCTGACCGACGAAGATGGCTCAACAACTCATATCAATGCGTTGAAGGGCACTTTGCCAGACACACAAAGCAAAGTGATACTTGCAGGAAATGTAAGGGTTCAAGATAATGCCATATCGGGGTTAAAAACGGATATAAGCACCGAACGCCTGACGCTTTATCCCGAAACCAAATTTGCCGAAACAACTGAGCCTGTCACTATTATCTCTGACAAGGTTCGTTATGATGCCGTCGGCATGAAGGCCTCTTTAAAAGCGCGCACGTTGCAGCTGCTTTCTAACGTACAGGGACTGCATAAGAATGAAAAATAAAATTCTGATCCTGATGTTAACGCTCATGTGCAGCCTCACTGCACAGGCGCTGCCACAAGACCGGGATCAACCTATCCACATAAGTGCCAACAGCGCCTCTATTGATGAAAAAACCGGCCTGACTATTTACATCGGCGACGTGCAGGTCACACAAGGTACGCTGTTAATTGAAGCCAATCGTGTAGAACTACAGCGTGGTGATGAGGGGGTTGAGCTTCTTACGGCTTACGGCAAACCTGCCCACTTTCGTCAGCAACCCGAAATTAATAAAGCCTACACCGATGCCTGGGGTAACACGATTATTTACCGGGTTAACCAGGAACACCTAACCCTGAAACAACAGGCAAAAATCATCAGTGACCAGGATGTTTTTACCGGCGATCGTATACTCTATGACCTGAAAAGCTCCGTTGTAGACGCCTTTGGCGAGCGAAAGGCCGGTCAGGGTGGCCGCGTAGAGATGATCATCCAGCCAAAGAAAAACAAGGATGCACAATGAGTAAGCTGCAAGCCACGCACCTTGCCAAGAGCTACAAAGGCAGGGAAGTCATTAAAGACGTCTCCCTTTCGATTAGTAGCGGAGAAATTGTCGGCTTGCTTGGCCCTAATGGTGCGGGTAAAACCACCTGTTTTTACATGATTGTTGGCCTGGTACGCTCAGACTGCGGAAATGTCACCATCGATAACGACGACATTACACAACTACCGATGCATGGCCGTGCCCGCCGGGGCATCGGCTACCTGCCCCAGGAAGCATCAATTTTTCGCAAAATGACCGTGGGTGACAACTTACTGGCTATTCTTGAAACCCGTCAGGATATGAACAAGCAGCAGCGCGAAGAGAAGATGCACGAACTGCTTGAAGAGTTCCATATCACACATATTATCAACAGCCTGGGGATGAGCTTATCCGGTGGCGAACGCCGCCGGGTAGAAATAGCCCGCGCACTGGCAACAGAACCTGCCTTTATTCTGCTGGATGAACCTTTTGCAGGTGTCGACCCTATTTCGGTAAACGATATCAAGAGCACGATTAAACACCTGCAGAGCAAAGGCATCGGCATTCTGATCACCGATCATAATGTACGGGAGACCCTCGACATCTGTGAAAAGGCCTATATTGTCAGTGAAGGCACAATACTCGCCAGCGGCGTACCAGATGCTATTATGCAGAACAGCGCTGTGCGCGCAGCCTACCTGGGCGATACGTTCCAGCTCTGAGTCTCTCGCGCTGGATAAATACATGTTGTCTAAGTTTTAATGAGTCTTTATGAAACAAGCGCTACAACTTAAGGTCGGCCAACAGCTCACCATGACGCCGCAGCTCCAGCAGGCGATCAGATTGTTACAGCTGTCCACACTGGATCTTCAGCAGGAAATTCAGGAAGCGCTTGAAAATAATCCAATGCTCGATGTCAACGATGATGACCCGGTCGAGAGCAACACCGAAACACCCTTAGAAACCGCAATGGCCGAAAAGCCAGCCGAAGAAACCATCGTTACTGCAGAAGCGGAACATACCGAAGAGGTTCAGGTTGCCGATGATAACTGGAATGAAACTATTCCTGAAGATTTGGGTACCGACAGCCACTGGGACGACACTTATCAGGCATCCACCCCGGTAGCAAACCGCGATGATAGTGAAGGCAGTTTTGAATCCAATGATTCTGCCGAAGAAACGCTACAAGATCATTTGCACTGGCAGCTGAACCTCACGCCTATGAGTGATACCGATCGCCTGGTCGCCACCGGCATTATCGACGGCATCGATCCTGACGGCTACCTGACCGTTCCACTGGAAGATATTCACGAACACTTGCGCCAGGAAGAGGCATTACAGACCCTGGAGTTTGATGAAGCGGAAGCCGTTCTTCACCGTATCCAGCAGTTTGATCCGCCAGGCACAGGCGCACGGGATCTGAGTGAGTGCCTTTGCATCCAGCTACAGCAGTTACCTGAAAACACCGCCTGGCGCGCACAAGCACTCACAGTAGCAAAAAACCACCTCAAACTGCTGGGTAGCCGTGATTACCGGCAACTGATGCGCAAAGTCCGCTTAAAAGAGCCGCAATTGCAGCAGGTAATTCGGCTGATACAACAACTCAACCCTAAACCCGGCGCGAATATCACGGTTTCAACCACTGAATACGTTGTACCTGATGTGATTGTTACTAAGCTGCAAGGCCACTGGCAGGTTAACCTGAATCCGGATATAGCCCCCCGCCTGCAAGTCCATTCAGGTTATGCAGGCCTTATAAAACGCGCCGATAACAGCGCCGACAATACCTACCTGAAAAGCCACCTTCAGGAAGCCCGCTGGTTTATCAAAAGCCTGCAAAGCCGTAATGAAACCCTGTTTAGGGTCGCCAGTGAAATTGTAAAACGTCAGGCGGATTTTTTTGACCAGGGCGAAGAAGGTATGAAACCCATGGTACTGCACGATATCGCAGAAGCGGTAGAGATGCACGAGTCCACCATTTCCCGTGTTACCACCCAAAAATACATGCACACACCCCGCGGTATTTTTGAATTAAAGTACTTTTTTTCAAGTCACGTTAATACTAATGATGGCGGCGTTGCCTCTTCGACCGCTATCCGTGCACTGATCAAAAAGCTTGTTGCCACAGAAAACCCGGCAAAACCCCTGAGCGATAATAAAATCACCCAGCTGCTGGATGAGCAGGGGTTTAAGGTTGCCAGGCGTACTATCGCAAAATATCGCGAGGCAATGAGCATTCCACCTTCTAATGAACGCAAGTGTTTGGTTTAATGGAAATAACAGCAGGACAATTATCGTCACCGCACCCAGGAGAAATTTATGCAAATTAACATTACCGGCCACCACGTTGAACTGACAGACTCCATGAACGACTATGTACGTACAAAATTTGAAAAACTGGAGCGCCACTTCGACAATATTACCAATGCCCAGGTTATTCTCAGCGTTGAAAAACAACGCCAGAAAGCTGAAGGCGAATTGCACGTTTCAGGTGCTCAAATTTTTGCATCCCATGAACATGATGATATGTATGCCTCTATCGATGGACTGATCGACAAACTGGATCGCCAGATCATCAAGCACAAAGAAAAGTTAAAAAATCATAAATAAACACGGTTGTCAGCCCTAACGCTATGTTGATCCAAAACCTCCTGACGCCCTCGAGAACCCTTTGTGGTTTTCAGGGCGGCAGCAAAAAGCGCACTATAGAAAACATCAGCCAGCTAATCGCTGAACAGCACGACAGCCTGGATGCAGACCTGGTATTTGCCGGATTGCTGGGACGTGAACGCCTGGGAAGCACCGGTATTGGTGATGGCGTGGCCATTCCTCACTGCCGCCTGAGCAATTGCAAGGAAGCCCGGGGCTATCTGATAACCCTGGATAATCCTGTGGATTTTGATGCCATTGATAACAAGCCGGTTGACCTGCTTTTTGCCCTGATTGTGCCTGAAGCCGCCTGTGAAGAACACCTGCAAACCCTGGCCGCCGTTGCCGAGTTATTCAGTCAGGAAACGGTGCGTGATAACCTGCGCCAGGCCACCGATGACGAAGCACTGTACAGCCTGATCAAGCAACTCAACGTATAATCAGTCTATTTATTAAAGACAGGAGGGCCTATGAAACTGGTAGTAATCAGTGGTCGGTCTGGTTCCGGCAAAAGTACTGCCTTGCAGGCACTCGAGGATATCGGTTTTTACTGTATCGATAATTTGCCCGCCACCCTCCTGCCCTCTCTGGTTGAGCAGATGACTCAGGATGCTCAGCACCCTGAACGAATCGCAATCAGCATTGATGCCCGAAACCTGCTCAGTAACCTTAAGCAGTTACCCCGGATTCTTGAGGCGCTGAAACAGGACAAACGCATAAGCTACGAGGTGCTTTATCTGGATGCCTCAGAAGCCACACTGCTTAAGCGTTACAGCTCCACCCGGCGAAAGCACCCGCTTTCCGATGATCAGCGCGGTCTGCTGGAGTCCATCCATATGGAACAACAGCTGCTCGAACCTATTGCCAATATTGCCGACCTGCGCATTGATACCACCCGGCTTAACCTTTACGATCTGAGAGATACCGTCAAACACCGTATTGCCGATCGCAGCGACCAGACACTGGCAGTGCAGTTTGAATCTTTTGGCTTTAAGCACGGTGTGCCTCTGGATGCGGATATTGTCTACGATGTGCGCGTTTTGCCAAACCCCTACTGGATACCTGAATTGCGCCAATATTCAGGGCTTGATCAGCCTGTCATAGAGTTTCTGGAGGCCGCTGAACAGGTTAATGAAATGCTTGAGCATATCACGCAGTACCTGACATACTGGCTACCACGCTTTGCAGCCAACAACCGCAGCTACATTACCGTTGCTATCGGTTGCACCGGTGGCCAGCACAGGTCTGTTTACCTGGCAAGCAAGCTCACTTCTCATTTCAGCGAGCTTATGGATAATGTTCATATCTGTCACAGAGAACTGCAGTAACGGACGGCCTTATGATCGAAAAGAAGCTGGAAATCATTAACAAACTCGGCCTGCATGCCCGCGCAGCGGCTAAACTTACTCACACCACCAGCCGGTTTGCCAGTGATATCAAAATATCTAAAGCCGATCGTCAGGTAGATGGAAAAAGCATTATGTCTGTTATGATGCTGGCAGCCAGCAAAGGCACTGAACTGAAATTCAATATCGAGGGTGAGGATGAGCAGGCCGCGATGGACGCTGTAGAAGTACTGATTAACAACCGCTTTGACGAAGACGAATAAAACAGGCAGGTTCACAGGTTATACACCACCTTATATCCGCTATAATTACCCATTGTTGCTTCTCCTCCCATTCCCAGCATACGGACCCTATTCAGCATGAGCCGAGCTGCGCAAACCACACATTTTGAAAAACTTTCCGCTGCGCTGGACAGCGGTGAATTCAAACAAATTCGCTTTATCCTGAATAACAGCCTGCGGCCAAGCGAAGTCGCACACCTGATAGAAAAATCACCGCCTAAAGAACGTGAGATACTCTGGAACCTGATCAGCCCGGAAACAGAAGGAGAGGTACTTCAGGACCTCGGCGATGATGTACAGGCTGAAATCCTCAGCCGCATGAACGCCTCTGAAGTTCTGGCCCTGACCGAATCCATGGATACAGATGACATGGCCGATGTCATGCAGCAATTACCCAACCGGGTAATGAAAGAACTGCTGCAAATTATGGATCAGCAAAACCGGACCCGTGTTGAGCAGGTGCTGTCTTTCCCCGAGGACACCGCTGGCGGATTAATGAACACCGATACGGTGACCGTGCGTCCCGATATCGCCGTGGAAACCGTGCTGCGTTATATTCGTCGCCATAAAGAAATCCCGGAAATGACAGACAGTCTGATCGTTGTCAGCCGAAAGGATTCTTATATCGGCATATTGCCCCTGACCAAATTACTGGTTGCCGACCTGAACATCACCGTACGGGAAATCATGGTTACGAATATCGAACCGATCCGGGCAACGATGACCGACAGTGAAGTGGCGGTGCTTTTTGAACAGCTGGACCTGGTCTCAGCCCCGGTTGTGGATAATAACGGTCGACTGCTCGGCCGTATCACCATCGATGATGTGGTTGACGTTATCCGTGAGGATGCCGACCATTCCCTGATGAGCATGGCAGGCCTGGATGAAGATGAAGATACCTTCGCCCCTATAATGAAAACTACCCGTCGGCGTGCCCTCTGGCTGGGTATCAATTTACTGACAGCCTTTGTTGCCTCAGCGGTTATCGGTCTCTTTGAGGCAACTATCGACAAAGTGGTCGCCCTGGCGGTGCTGATGCCTATTGTGGCGTCCATGGGTGGTATTGCAGGCTCACAGACCCTGACACTGATGATTCGTGGTCAGGCACTCGGGCATGTAGAGAAATCCAATGCGGGCTGGTTACTTAATAGAGAGTTGGTTGTAGGCGCTTTAAATGGCCTGCTCTGGGCACTTGTCGTGGCGATTGTGGCCATGCTCTGGTTCCAGGATATGAAGATCGGTATTATTATCGCCCTGGCCATTGTTATTAACCTGATCGCAGGCGCAATGGCGGGCACTTTATTACCCTTAGGTCTTAAGGCGGCTGGGATAGACCCGGCACTGGCCGGTAGCGTACTCCTGACAACCATTACGGATGTTGTTGGTTTTTTTGCATTTCTTGGTCTGGCGACCCTATTTTATAGCTGATTTGGTTACTCATGGTAAATAACGAAGATTTTTCTCAGGACGATTCGTCCGATGAGGAGTGGGTCAGCAGGACCCAGATTAAGAAACAAGCCCTTGCCCTGCAGGCGCTGGGTGAAAAGCTGGCAACCTTTTCTAAGGATCAACTTAAGTCCGTGCCTATGTCGGATACCCTGCGGGCTGCGCTTGAAGAGTGCCAGCGCATTAAACCCCGCAGCGGTGCAATGAAACGCCATATGAACTACGTCGGGCGTTTGATGCGTACTGAAGATGCAGAACAGATTGAACAGGCTATAGGTCTGTTTGAGGCGGGTAGCCAGGCTCACACAGCTATGTTTCATAAGCTGGAGCGCTGGCGGGATCGCTTAATCCAGGGGGGTAATGAAGAATTGCAGGCGTTTATCCAGGAAACGCCCGAGGCAGACATTCAGCATTTACGCCAGCTCACCCGTAATGCCAAAAAAGAAGCAGAGCGTGAACAATCCCCGGCAGCAGCTCGAAAGCTGTTTAAATATCTTCGGGAACTGGCTGAAGCTAAGCTTTAACAGAGAAGTGCCGGTGCGCTGCACCGGCTACTTACCTATACTCAGTCATCGCTCAGAGGAAAAACCACCTCATCTTCAGGCCCGACAGACTGGCTTTGCTGACGCAATACCACCTCAGGATCACTCCAGTCGCCACTTAAGTGGTAATTGATGGTTGAGAATCGCTCTAACCGTTTCCCAATCAGCTTATCAATTAAATAAACAGCTCCCGCGACTTGTGGTTGTCCCAATAACACCCCCATCAATGGCAGGTTTTTTGTCAGGGGCAGCACTACCTGCATATCCTGATCAACCGTTTCATTGACCAGATCAAGCGCACCGGTCAGTTGCATATCGGCAGACGGACCCGTCAATACAAAAGGCGCAGAGGTACTGGCGATGCCTTCAGCGATAGCGTAACGGGCACTTATCCGATCAAAAGCCAGCCCCTGTTTCAGCAAATCAGAGAAATCCAGGCGTAAGCGGCGTGCAATCGTTTCCAGATTAAGAATACCCAGTACCCGTAAAAACTGACCCGACTGGCCTGCTTCAAGAATACGCCCGTCTTTTGTCAGCAGTGAAAAATTTCCGGCAAGCTGATCAACTGCAAAATGCCAGGGTGCTCCCGGCCAGACAAGCCTGACATCAGCGGACAGATAGTGACTCTCCACCAGGTGCCCGTAGCCCCAGGCCTCAAGCAATGCTGATATATCCGTGCCCTTGAAATCCAGCAAAATAGTTGTGTGGCCCTCACCTGCTGAGGACCAACGTGCATCACCAAGCACTGCTGTCCCCAACATATCCGCCTTGATATTCTGAAGGGTCACCCCCTCTGCATCAGGCCGCATTTCAATAAACCAGTCACCAAATGGCTTATTATTGACGCTTAAATCAGCCACCCTCACATCCATAAGTGGCAGCCCGGACAAATCAAAATCACCCGTTTTTTTCGACACCAAAGCTCCGGAAGACGGCGTATTAAGGTCAAGATTCAGATAATCCAGGTTTAACCGGCACACCTCACCCAGCGCCAAAGGCATAAAAAATGAACCTTTGAGCGTCTCGCTGTGACCCGACCACAACCAGCCATTTGGCTGCTGCTGCAGATGCACCTCCAAATTATGCAATACCATACCCCCCGACGTCAGGGCTTTGATGTTCAGGCGAATATCCTTTAAAAACAGGGAGGGGAGCGCTGTACTGGCCTCTTGCGCGTCTTCCCCAAGGCTAATCCCTTCTGAAGAATTATTTGCTCCGGGCACCAAATTAAAACCGGTACGCGCCAGCAGATCCTTAACAGCCATAACATCCAGGGAATCCAGGTCACCCTCAACCCATAATCCCGTTTCTTTAGGCAATCGGGCAGCCTTTCCACCCAGCGTCAGATGTGCCCGCTCCAGCCTGTCCTGCTGCAGCTGAAAAACCCCTTTCAAAGTATTGGCGTAATCAATCCAGAGTAGCTGCTGCCGGGCATCACCCAGCGTATATTGAAGTTTTAAAGGCAAACTCTCGTCTGCTGTTTTCCCCAGCGGCAATGGCGCATCAACCCTAATACCCTGAAGGTTAGAATTAACGTCCAGCCGATTACAACCAGGATTAGAAGCACAGATCTGCAGTTTAGCCTGGTAAGCCGTTGTGCCTTCTGCAATGGCCAGATAAGGCTGATTAAGCCATTCCTGAACCTGGGTAATTTCTGCTATGCCCTGCATCTCCAGTGTTGAAATCCGACCCAGATCATCATCAATCCGTGTATCCAGATTCGCCTCAACCGGCCGACCAAAGAAGCTTCCGCTCAGCGCATCACTGCTTAAGCCCGTATCACTATCAAATTGCAGCTCACCCTTAATGGCCTCAAACGACAAACGGTGTTCAGCCGAGACTAAACGCCCTTGGCTTAACTGTGATGAAGCTTTAACAAGTGCGGGCTGCTTCTGTGAAAGAGATACACCGATATCCAGTGCTGTATTAGCTTTTCCGGACCAATGCCATTTTTTAATCTGGTCATCCAACTCATCACGAATCGGGGTTTCCAGAAGAATACGCCGAATATCCGCAGCGTCGCCCCCGGTATGCCCCAGAATTTGCAGTTGATCCTGCTCCGGTGCTTTATAAACCCAGGCTTCATGAATACGGGACTCCAGCAACGTGCCCGAAGCCTCTGCCAGAAACCCTCTGTCACGGTAAAAGAAATGACCGTCACCTTGTGTTACCGCTGGCCACTGCGGGTCAAACGCAAAGTTAAACTGCTTCAGGTCGAGAAAAAGCTGAACCGTGGGTTTCTGATAATTTGACAGCCGTGAACGGGTGTTGGCATTCAGCATAAAGCCCCCCGTTCTGACAGTGCCACCCTGTAGCGCCCCCATTAACCAGCGATGTGTTTCCCGCCCCACTTCTGCCGGGGGTATATAGTCTTTAAAGGCTATGCCCTGACTGTTTTTTACACCAATCAACAGCGCCAGATCCGTTTGTTTATTGCGATCATAAGGCATGCGGAAAAAGAAACGCCCGCTGGCTTCAACCTGCTTATTTTTTAACTGCAGCAAACCCGAACTGACTTCAACGGCATTGTCCTTTAACGACCACTTCACCCGACCACGGGCAAAATCATACTGCCAGACCGGAAACTCCAGCTCGGGAAAAGACATCTGGAAATTATCATGCGTTTCCATAGCAATAGAGCCGCCGTCAACCTTGTGCTGAAAACGCCCCGTGATACCCCTAAGCCCTGGTGCACCGGTCCAGGGCGCAACGGATACATGTGCCAGATCAGCATCCAGCACAAAGGATGCCCAGTCCGGCGTCTGCCAGCGGACAACCAGGTTATTCATCAACCCTTCCGGCTTCAGGAGCCCGATAGTTTCCATCGCCGGGGCAGGTAAAAAAGCCTGAGCCGTCAGCCAGCTTCTCAGTTCTGAAAGATCCAGGGATTTAATTGCAATTTTATCGGGCCGCCCTTCCAAAGCTGCGCGCCAGTCAGCCGTGATCAGCGGCAACGGATAAGCGGCCTGGTTAGCGCTGATCTGACCGTTGAGCTGTGCCTGGTACCCCCCCGAATGACGCAGCAGCGAGCTGCTCAGGTGAGTGCCTGAAAAGGACTGTCCGTTAATATTCAGCTTCTCGATTGAAGCAGAGGCCTGAAGGGCGTTCAGTCGCCCCTTGCGGGAAATGCCCCAGACCTGTAACCCGGCCTGAAGACTTTCAAGCCGGTAGCCACTAACGGTCATCAACCAGGGATTAATCAGTGCGGCATTAAGCTGAGATACTTTAAAAAAATGACGAATGGGCCGGTGTACCGGGTTACCTTCAACCTCAGAAACCCATTGAAAAGGGGCTAACTGCCCCCCCTTGGCCAGCGACCCTTCAACGTTTAACTGATGGAATTTACCCGCAGTTTTTAGTCTTGCGGTTAAATCACTTAATTCCAGCGGTGGAAGTTTGTCGCCCTGATAGACCAGGCGCGCCTGATTAATGGTAACCTGGTTCTGTCGTAACAATAACGTCAGAAACTCCGTACCCTGAAAAGAAACCGGCTGGGGTGCAAGCTGCTTACCCGGGCCGGGGCCTTTCACAAGCACAGTGGCTTTTTCCAGCGAAAGCTCAGTAAAGATCCATTGCAGATGACCAAGGCTTTTTGGCAAATCCAGCGCAAACAAGGCCTTTTCAACGGTGACTGACGTATTTCCTGCGATATTCAGGTTATCCAGTTCCAGCACCGGGTTTTGCCCGCGCCAGTACGCACGCATAGCACCAATCGTTACCTTATGACCTGAAGATTCGGTTAACCGGGCTTCAATCGTACTACGGTAGTCGGGTAGTGTGGGGTAGACCATGCGCAAGGTAGCCAGCAGCAAAGCACCGGTCGCTATTAAGCCTGCCAGGCACCAGTAGCTTACCCAGAACAGTCGTTGGGTGGCGGCAATCATTGACTAGCGATCAGCGCAGAACCACATCATAGTGCTCCGCCGAGTACATAGGCTCAATCTGGAAACGGATGGTTTTACCAATAAAGGTCTCCAGTTCAGCCACATGATCAGAGGCATCATCCACCAGATAATCCACCACGTTCTGAGAGGCAAGCACCAGATAGGTATCCGTATCGTAAGCCCGGTGCTGACGCAAAATTTCCCGGAATATTTCGTAGCAGACGGTTTCTGGCGTTTTAATAGAACCCCGACCCTGACACTGCTCACAGGTTTCACAAAGCACATGCTCCAGGCTTTCCCGGGTGCGCTTACGGGTCATCTCTACCAGACCCAGATCAGACACACCGGTGACTTTGCACTTGGCATGATCTTTTTCCAGCAGACGCTCCAGTGTTCTTAACACCTGGCGCTGATGATCCGGGTCCAGCATATCGATAAAATCGATAATAATAATGCCACCCAGGTTACGCAAGCGTAGCTGGCGACCAATCGCGGTAGCCGCTTCTAAGTTGGTCTTAAAAATAGTTTCTTCCAGGTTGCGGTGCCCGACAAAAGCGCCGGTGTTCACATCCACCGTTGTCATCGCTTCCGTCTGGTCGAAGATCAGGTAACCCCCGGATTTTAAAACCACCTTACGCCCCAGCGCCCGTTGAATTTCTTCCTCCACGTTAAAGAGGTCAAAAATCGGTCGTTCACCCGGATAATATTCCAGCTTTTCCGTAATGCCAGGCACCAGCGTCTGCACAAAATCAGTAGCTTTCTGATAGGTTTCGCGGGAATCAATACGAATGCGCTCCAGCCCATCATGCGCCATATCACGTAATACACGCATATTCAGCGGCAGGTCTTCGTATATGACCGAAGGCGCTTTAGCCCCTTTCAGATTACGCTGGATCTTACGCCAGAGACGACAGAGAAAACGGATATCTTCCTTCAGCTCAGCCTCGGATACACCTTCGGCAACCGTGCGTAAAATAAAACCGCCCTTCGCCTGAGTCTCATCTTCTTCACGCAACTCAGCCAGCAGTGCCTGCATGGTATTACGCAAGCGGCTGCGCTCGGCCTGATCTTCAATACGCTGAGAAACACCAATATGCTCACTACCCGGCATATACACCAGATAACGGGAAGGAATGGACAAGTGGGTTGTCAGGCGCGCACCTTTAGTACCGATCGGATCTTTAGTAACCTGCACCATCAGCGACTGCCCTTCACGCAGCAGGTGCGCAATAGAACCCTGACCTTTTTCTGTTGAGGACTGCTGCGGTAATACATCATCCACATGTATAAAAGCCGCACGTCCCAGGCCAATTTCAACAAACGCCGCCTGCATGCCCGGCAGGACACGCACGACTTTACCCTGGTAGATATTACCTACGATGCCGCGGCGACGAACACGCTCAATGTAGATTTCCTGCGGCATGCCATTTTCAATCACCGCAACACGCGTTTCAATCGGGGTAAAATTAATCAGTATTTCTTCGCCCATTTTCGCTCCCTGGCGCAGGTTCAGGCGGTCTGCCAAATCGGCACACCCGCATGCTCCAGCATCTCAGCCGTTTCAGCTAACGGTAAACCAACCACAGAGGAATAACTGCCCTCAATGTGGTCAACAAATATAGCCCCCAGACCCTGAATACCATAGGCACCCGCTTTATCTTGGGGTTCGCCGCTGGCCCAGTAGGCCTTGCAACGCTCAGGCGTTAAAGGTTTAAACTGCACCTTGGTTGTTACTACACGTACCTGCGTACCCCGGCTATCGGTAATCGCAACCCCGGTCATCACCTGATGAGACCTGCCCGACAAGGCCATCAGCATCGTCTGGCAATCCTGCTCATCCACCGGTTTACCTAAAATTTTATTATCCAGCACAACAGTTGTGTCAGAACCCAGCACCGGTTTTCCGGCTGAGTGTTTAAAGCCCGCCTGTGCTTTTTCAGTGGCCAGCCGTGCAACATAAAGTTCCGGCGACTCACCTTCAAAAGGCGCTTCGCAGATATCCACCGGTAACAAGCTGAAGTGCACACCAATCTGCTCTAAAAGCTCCCGGCGTCGGGGTGATGCAGAAGCAAGCACCAGGTCTGCCTCTGTATGAGTCTTATGAGACATAAAAAGTTCGCCTTATGCGCCGTAAAAATCGGAAAATCAGGGGCCAGATGAGAGCGCTCACTAATGCAGGCAGCAGAAACAATAAACTTTCACCCGTATAACCCACCAGCGACTGTACCCAATGCAGGATTAACTGATGAATACCAATCAACACCATCACCATCAGGGATTGCTGCCAGATTGGAAAAACCCGCATACGGCGATGCAAACCCATAGCCAGATAAGCCACTATCGTCAGAGCCAGGGCATTTGTGCCCAGCACACTACCCCGAATCACATCCAGCACAATACCTGCAATAAAGCCGGTTCCTACGCCGACCGATTGTGGCAGTGCTATCACCCAGTAAATCAGAATCATGGCGACCCACTCCGGGCGCGCCCAACCCACAAACTCAGGGAGTGGCATCTGGCTCAACACTATGCCTAACAGGAAAGTGGCAAAAATAATCATGCCGCCACCCGGTTGATGTCGACTCACGCCTGAGGCCCTTTTTTATCAGGGCGGGTCGTTTCAGGGGTCACCGAATCTGGCAGCGGCCGGATCGGTTCCGGATGATTAATCAGTAAAAGATGTCGGCTTTTATCCAGTCGGGCGGTAGGCTGCGCTCTGACTTTCGAGAAAGAAAGGCCCGGATCATGAATCACTTCAGTCACCCGGGCAACCGGATAACCTTGTGGAAAACGTCCTGCCAGACCGGAGCTCACCAGCAGATCACCGACCCGGATATCCACCGTGTCAGACACATGTTCCAGCTCCAGCTCATCCGGCTCACCTTTACCCAGGGCGATTGAACGAAAGCCGGTACGGTTTATTTCAACAGGAATAGCATGTCGGGCATCAGTAATTAACATCACACGGCTGGTGTAATGGGACATTTCAACCACCTGCCCCATAACGCCACCTGCATCCAGTACAGGCTGGCCCAGATAGGTATGATCTTCGCTGCCGTGGTTGATCACAACCTGATGTTGAAAGGGATCAGGATTAACACCTATCAGCTCTACCAGCATCACCTCGTCCTGCACCCGCGAACGCCCCTTCAGAAGTGCGCGCAGCCGGTTATTTTCTTCAACCAGGCTATCAAGCTGCTGACGTTTCTGCTCCAGTTGCATCACATCCGCCTTAAGGCGGGCATTCTCTTTTATCAGCAAGCCACGATCAACGACGACATCGGACACTTCGTCCGCAATTTCAGCAGGTAAATCAACCAGCCACTGCAACGGCGTCAACACCAGTGAGATGTAGGCCCGGCCCTGACGCATCCCGTTCAAAGAAACATCAGCGACGATCAGCATAACTGACAGCAGCAACATAACGATAAAAAAGCGGGATGAACCACTGCGAAAGATCGGTTTAACGGGACACCTCCGAACAGCCAGGCGGCATCAAAAGGCATCCCTTAGAGATAAGAGCAGTAAAAATTTGCACAGATCAGTCGTGAGTAACCAGCTCGAAGGTATGTTTATCGAGCATTTCCAGCGCTTTACCACCCCCGCGGGCAACACAGGTCAGCGGCTCTTCAGCCACCACAACCGGCAGGCCGGTTTCTTCACTGATCAGGCGATCAATGTTACGCAGCAGCGCACCACCGCCGGTTAATACAATACCGCGCTCGGCAATATCAGAGGCCAGCTCGGGAGGGCATTGTTCCAGCGCACTTTTTACCGACTGCACAATCGCAGACAGCGGTTCCTGCAAAGACTCAAGAATCTCGTTACTGTTCAGCGTAAAACTGCGAGGAATACCTTCTGCCAGATTACGTCCGCGCACATCAATTTCACGCACTTCGCTGGCAGGATAAGCCGTGCCAATTTCCTGCTTAATGCGCTCAGCCGTGGACTCACCAATCAGACTGCCGTAGTTGCGGCGCACATAAGTCACAATAGACTCATCAAAACGGTCCCCCCCCACACGTACGGAATCGGCGTAAACAATGCCGTTCAGAGAAATCACCGCGATCTCTGTAGTACCCCCACCGATATCCACCACCATAGAGCCGGTCGCTTCTTCAACGGGCAGACCTGCACCTATCGCTGCCGCCATAGGCTCATCAATCAGATAAACTTCACGGGCACCGGCACCCATGGCAGATTCTTTGATGGCACGGCGTTCAACCTGGGTTGATTTACAAGGCACACAAACCAGCACACGCGGGCTGGGTGTCAGGAAGCTGTTGTCATGAACTTTGCTGATAAAATACTGCAGCATTTTTTCAGTCACATGGAAGTCGGCGATCACACCGTCTTTCATCGGACGAATCGCGGTGATGTTTCCTGGCGTACGACCCAGCATACGTTTGGCGTCTGTGCCCACCGCTGCGACCGATTTCTGGTTACCCGACTCACGAATTGCAACAACAGAAGGTTCATTCAGAACTATATCTTTATCACGCACATAGATCAGAGTATTAGCGGTGCCTAAGTCGATAGACAAGTCGCTGGAAAAGAGGCCACGAATTTTCTTGAGCATGGAATTTTGATCCTGCAGATATAAACGGCTAAAACAGCACTTTCTGAAACCGTTAACTCTAACAACCACGGGCAATTTCAGCAAGATGAAACCGTAGTATTATGGTCTTTTCAGCCTTCATGTAACCCTGTCGTTGTGGTAACGTTACGGCCTTATCCCTTTTCGTCAAAACCACTTCCAACCCAGCGAGAAGCAACTATGGCTCTAGACCGCTCTGATGTGGAAAAAATCGCCCATCTGGCGCGCCTGCAAATCGATGAGCAGGACATTCCGGAATACACTCAAAATCTGTCCAATATTCTGGATCTGGTTGACCAGATGCAGGCCGTAGACACCCGCGATATTGAGCCTATGGCCAATGCCCTGGATGCCGTACAGCGTCTGCGCCCGGATAGCGTGACTGAACCGAACCGCCGCGATGCACTTCAGGCTGTCGCGCCTGCGGTAGAGAACGGGCTGTTCCAGGTACCTAAGGTTATCGAATAACCGTGATCGACTCAGCGATCACCCTTGCATCTCACCGGATTATCGAAGGACATAGATTCTCATGTTTGACAAAACGCTAGCCGAGCTGGCCCAGGGGCTGGAAAACGGCGATTTCAGCAGTGTCGAGCTGACCCAGGCCTACCTTGACCGCATTAACGCGGAAGATGGCAAATACAACAGCTATATTACCGTCACCGACGAGCTGGCACTGACCCAGGCAAAAGCCGCCGATCAGGCTCGCTCATCGGGTAACGCAGGCCCGTTCACCGGCCTGCCCATGGCTCATAAAGATATATTCTGCACCCAGGGTATACGCACCAGCTGCGCATCCAAAATGCTGGATAACTTTATCTCACCTTACAATGCAACCGTGGTTGATAAATTCAACCGCGCTGGTGCGGTGATGCTGGGTAAAACCAATATGGATGAGTTCGCTATGGGCTCCTCCAATGAGTCCAGCTACTATGGCCCGGTACGCAATCCGTGGAATACCGACTGCGTGCCCGGCGGCTCCTCCGGCGGATCTGCCGCCGCGGTTGCCGCACAACTGGCACCAGCCGCAACCGGCACTGACACCGGCGGTTCTATCCGCCAGCCTGCCGCCCTTTGTGGCATTACCGGTCTGAAGCCAACCTATGGCCGGATTTCCCGTTTTGGCATGATCGCGTTTGCGTCATCGCTCGATCAGGCCGGCCCTATGACACGCACCGCCGAAGACGCAGCAATGATGCTGAATGTAATGGCGGGTTTTGATGCCAATGACTCCACCTGCATGCAGCAGGCTGTACCGGATTACAGCGCCGACCTAAGCAAGCCGCTTAATGGTCTGACCATCGGCCTGCCAAAAGAATACTTCCCGGACGACCTGAACCCGGCCATTGCCCTGCAGGTTCAAAACGCAATTAAAGAATACGAAGCCCTGGGTGCAACCGTTAAAGAAATTAGCCTGCCCAATACGGCCCTGGCGATTCCTGCGTACTACATTATCGCCCCGGCCGAAGCCTCTTCTAACCTGTCCCGTTTTGACGGTGTGCGTTACGGCTACCGCTGTGATGACCCGGCAAATCTGGAAGATCTGTATAAACGCTCCCGGGGTGAAGGTTTTGGCCCTGAAGTTAAGCGTCGTATCATGGTCGGCACTTATGCACTGTCAGAAGGTTTCTATGATGCCTACTACAAAAAAGCACAACAGATCCGCCGTCTGATCAAGCAGGACTTTGTACAGGCGTTGGCTGAAGTGGATGTCATTATGGGGCCAACCACCCCACACCCGGCTTTCAAACTCGGCGAAAAAACCGCTGACCCGATTGCTATGTATATGGAAGATATTTTTACCATTTCACTCAACCTGGCAGGTTTGCCGGGTATTTCGGTGCCTTGTGGCCAGACAGACGGCCTGCCCGTTGGCTTGCAGATTATCGGTGATTATTTCGCCGAGCAAAAACTGCTGAACGTCGCACATCAGTTCCAGCTCGCTACCGACTGGCACAAACAGACACCCCAAGGCATCTGAGAGGTTAAGCAATCATGGAATGGGAAGCGGTAATCGGGCTTGAAATACATGCCCAGCTGGCGACAAAGTCCAAAATTTTTTCCGGTGCCTCAACCGCCTTTGGCGCCGAACCTAATACCCAGGCCTGTGCCGTAGATCTGGCACTGCCAGGTACACTGCCGGTCTTCAACGAAGAAGCTTTACGTATGGCCGTAAAGTTTGGCCTGGCGATTGACGCAGAGATCGGTCGTACTTCGATCTTCGACCGAAAAAACTATTTTTACCCGGATTTACCCAAAGGCTATCAAACCAGCCAATTGTTTTATCCGATTGTTGGCATTGGCCATATCGACATTCAACTGGAAGACGGCAGCAGCAAGCGCATTGGTGTGACCCGCGCCCATCTGGAAGAAGATGCCGGTAAATCCCTGCACGATGAATTTCCGGGCATGACCGGCATCGACCTTAACCGGGCTGGCACCCCCTTGCTTGAAATTGTTTCAGAGCCCGACATGCGCACCGCCGAAGAAGCCGTGGCTTATGTGAAAAAAATCCACTCACTGGTCACCAGCTTAGGCATTTGTGACGGTAATATGGCCGAAGGCTCTTTCCGCTGTGACTGCAACGTCTCTGTTCGCCCCAAAGGTGAAGAGAAACTCGGTAACCGGACTGAAACTAAAAACATCAACTCCTTCCGTTTTATTGAAAAAGCCATTCTCGGCGAGATTGAACGTCAGATTGATCTGATCGAAGATGGCGGCACCATCACTCAGGAAACCCGCCTGTACGATGCCAATAAAAACGAAACCCGGTCTATGCGCTCTAAAGAGGAAGCCAACGATTACCGTTACTTCCCCTGCCCCGACCTGCTGCCGATTGTCATTGATGAAGATTACATCGAAGCAGTACGCGGCACACTGCCGGAATTACCGGATGCCCGCAAAGCACGCTTTATCGAACAGTATAAACTGAGCGATTACGATGCAATGGTGCTATCAGCAGACCGTACCATGGCTGACTATTTTGAAACCGTGGCACAAGATGCCAGCGATGCAAAAATGGCTGCTAACTGGGTAATGGGCGAGCTATCCAAACATCTGAATCAACACGACACCCCCATCAGCAACAGCCCCGTATCCGCTGAGCAGCTGGGCGGCCTGTTACACCGCATTAAAGACAACACCATCTCCGGCAAAATTGCCAAGCAGGTGTTCGAAGTCATGTGGGCCGAAGGCGGCAGCGCTGATGCTATTATCGAAGCTAAAGGCCTTAAACAGGTCACCGACACTGGTGCCATTGAAGGCATTGTGGATGAGGTTATCAGCAAAGCCGATAAGCAAGTTGCACAATACCAGGCAGCAGAGCCGGATAAACGCGGCAAAATGCTGGGCTTCTTTATGGGTCAGGTTATGAAAGCCACGGGCGGCAAAGCTAACCCCGGCGCTGTTACCGGCATTCTGAAGAAAAAACTAGACGCACTCTGCGACTAAGCTGAATAGGTTCAGATAATAAAAAACCGCAGCTCTAACGCTGCGGTTTTTTTTTGCACAATCCCTTGTGCTTTATAGCTGATCATTCGCGATTATGTACCCGCTAAGCACAGCCTGCAGTGCTTAGCTGAAAAACATTACCGCCACACCAACATCCTTATCTTATGATCAAAGATAAAACAACCCAGTTTCACACCCGGGAAAACACTTACAGGTACATTTTTCATTTCGGGAGGAAATTAAAAATCAAAACCTTTACTGATAGTCAGCATGACAGTATTACCCTCAGTTACCCAACCCGAGCCCTCATCGTTACCAAAAATAGCCGCAACGCCAAAGTCCATACCTTCATAGGTTGTACCATAACCAACCTCGATGTAGTCACCGTCTACGTCCTCACCGTAAAAACCATAAGTTGCATAAGCACCTTCGTATTCACCCGTGATAGACGCAAAAGTATAATCAACCTCATTACCGGCACCATCGTCATTTACGCCGATGTTGTAACCCACAGAAACCGGGCCGTAAGACAAACCTAAGTTAATTTCTTCGTAATCAAACTCAGCTTCATCGTAGTAATAACCCGTCAGGCCAACGCTATAACCCAAACCCTCAACTTCACCGTTATAACCCGCATACAGATCATATTCCAGATCACCTGGCAGAGTGGCTAGCCATGTGCCCACGTAAACACCTGACTCGTGCTCATAATCAAGGCCACCCATCATAGAGGCACCACCCGCTGAACCGCTCTGATCCAAGCCACGGAACCAGTAATCCGTCATTGCGCCAATATTGGCAGATACGCCTGCAGTTGCAGCAACAGAAGCGGTCATCAGCCCCGCTGCAATAATTGCTTTCGCCATTGGTTTCATCATCTGTAATTCCCCCTTCGGAATAAAAAGATAGTTATCATGAGTTAACCAATAGAGAGCACAACGCATGCCAGAAAATAAAAATCTTTTATAAACAATACGTTGAAAAAAACAACTTATACAAAGCACACACTTAAGGGAGTGAAAAACAATTACAGACATACTGCAGTGCACAAATAATTTAACATGCACCATTTTTAGACAACTTATTACGGGTTGATAAAAAACAAACACTCAAAAATAAAAATCAGTAATAAATGTTACGCTTGGCTCAGCAACAAGCACTAAAATAAGTAAAATCCTTTTTAAAAAACCAACTACTTAAAACCACTCGGGTAATCACTCATGTCTATCGCCACTTTTGCCGCTGGCTGTTTTTGGGGAATTGAAGTTGAATTTACCAACACCCAAGGCGTTACTAAAACAACCGTGGGTTATATGGGCGGTGCCTTAGATAACCCCGCGTATAAAGACGTCTGCTCAGGTAACAGCGGGCATGCAGAAGTTGTCCTGGTGGAATTCGATCCCGCCATTACCGATTACGAGCAGTTACTAAACGTTTTCTGGCAATGTCATAATCCAACCACCCTTAACCGCCAGGGGCCGGACATTGGCAGCCAATACCGTTCCGCCATTTTCTTCCACGATGACTTACAACAGATGCTGGCACTGGAAAGCCTTAAAACTATGGATCAATCCGGTGTTTTTGCCAGCCCGATAGTGACAGAAATTGTTGCAGCCACCCAATTTTGGCCTGCTGAAGAATACCATCAGCAATACCTCGCCAAACGCGGACTTAATCATTGCCACCTGTAAATAACTTATCTGAAGCCAGGGTTGTTCAGGTTAAAGCTGACCAGTTACCACAACTGAATCGTTTCTATCGCCGTAATGGTCATAAAGGTAAGGCTTGTCCGGAAGACTATGCATTCTGGCTTGAACAAAAAGACACAATTGTCGCCGCTGTACGGTTTTCAGCCTATGAGCAAGGCTTGTTGATGCGGGGGCTTTGGGTGCATAAAGCATTACGGGGCCGGGGACTGGGACAACAGCTTTTGAGCGGCTGCCAGACTTTTTGGAAGCAGCAACCCTGTTACTGCTTCCCGTATGCACATCTACAAGGATTTTATGAACGTAGCGGTTTTACTCAAGCTGGCAACCAAACGCCCCAATCTCTTAAAAATCAGCTCAGGCGCTATCAGCAACGGGGCCAGGATCTGATCCTGATGGAATATCAGCCTCCCTGAGACTGACGGATGTAAAAACGGGCCTTTTCCACATTTTGCAGACACTGTGCGTAATTCTCTACCTGCTCAACCACTTTAGCCGCGCTCAACAATCCCGCCGCTTTGCCCCAGGCCACTGAACCACTAAAACCCTGACTGCGTGCAAAACTAAGTTCATCATAGGCTTTTTCGATGCCGTTCCTACAAGCTACATCACTGCGCCCGGTCTCTGGCTGACCCGCACAACCCGACAAAAATACCACCACCAGTAACCCAATAAAAGCCCGATACTTAAAACGCATAACTCACCCTGATATCTCATAAAAACCAGACTACAGCTCAGCCTGAAGGGGAAAAACTACCGCCACTGAAAACAAACGTCTGTTTCAGGGCTTATTACAGCCTATTCTGTGGCACTGCTAAAGCAAAGAAGTTCCCTGCAAAATTGCAGTATTTAATGCCAGCTCCGAAGGTTTCTGTATAACCGGATTGAAACAGCACTTTTACGGCAGCAAATCTTATTCAAAACCGCAGCACGTTAACCCCTATCTTCACCTATACTGCTTTGAACGCTCACTAATAAATAAGGAGAGAGTAATGGCAATGACACCCACGCTGGCATTTGATGTATACGGCACCCTGATCGACACCCACGGTGTGGTCGGTAAGCTGGAAGTGTTGCTGGGCAATGCCGATCAAGCCAGGGCCTTTTCACAAACCTGGCGCGACAAACAGCTTGAATACAGTTTTCGCCGCGGTTTGATGAAGAACTACAAAAACTTTGCGGTCTGCACCCGTGATGCACTGAGCTATACCTGTGCATTTTACCAAATCAATTTTAGTCGCGAACAACAGGATGAGCTACTGGCCATCTACCGTACATTGCCCGCCTTTCCTGATGTCAAAGAAAGCCTGTCGCGCCTGTCGGCCGAAGGTTGCCTTTTATTTGCTTTCTCAAACGGCAGTGCCGAAGCGGTTGATAAATTATTAATCACTGCCGGCATTCGGGGTTATTTTCAGGATGTGATCAGCACTGACGAAATTCTGTCATTTAAACCAAACCCCGAAGTTTACAAACACTTCCTGCACCGCAGCCACAGCAATAAAGAAAACGCCTGGCTGATTTCCAGCAATGCTTTTGATGTAACGGGTGCCTTATCTTATGGCATGCGGGCCGCCTGGGTACAGCGCTCAGCGGATGCGGTCTTTGATCCCTGGGGAATGGAGCCGACCATCACCGTTACAAGCCTGAACGAATTATAAGGACATCTTTATCAGTGCCGGAACGCCAGATAAGCGGCGGCACCGGCCATAATCGAACCCGCACTGCGATTTAAACCCTGTACAGCCCGTTCAGACTGAAACCAGCGGCGGGCTTTTGCAGCAGAAATCGCAATCATCATTAAACCAATCATCAGGCCCACCAGTGTCAGCAGTGATGCCACGGCAATGTCAGCTGCATTTAACAGCGTTAAATCCATAAACGTCGGCAAAAAAGCAATATAAAACAGAATCACCTTAGGGTTAGAAGCCGAGATCAGAAAGCCCTGCATAAAGGCCAGCGCCATGCCACTTTTATCCTGCTTATTTTCAACGAGTTCCAATGCCAGCGGTGCCGTCCACATTTTCCAACCCAGATACAGCAGATAGGCTGCACCGACCAGTCGGATAACCATAAACAGATCAGCCCAATGGGTGGCGATCGCCGCCAGACCCAGACAAGCCGCTACCAGATACAAAATATCACTGATGGTCATGCCCAGGGCCAGCATAAAACAACTACCTGCCCCGTTAACTAACGCACGCGCAAGAATAGCAAACACCCCAGGTCCTGGTGTGATACCAAAAATAAGCACGGCAATAAAAAATGAGATACCACTTTCAAGGGTCATAACGATTGAATCTTTACGTTAACGTTGCCCAACATTAACAACCTTATAACCCGGCCTCAAGCACAATCCCATTTAAAACCTGAGGCACACAACCACACTAACACTATAATTTTTTACACTAGGGACAACCCTTAGGTGTCTTGATATTATATGCGCTTTAATTGACTAGAATCATTGGTTATTCAGCTCAGGAGCACCGTTATGCAATTTCAGGGTACCGATCGATATGTGGCAACAGATGACCTTCGCATGGCCGTTAACGCCGCGATTACCCTGCAACGACCGCTGCTCATCAAAGGGGAACCCGGCACCGGTAAAACCATGCTGGCAGAAGAAGTCGCCGATGCATTAGGCAAACCCCTGTTACGCTGGCATATCAAGTCCACGACTAAAGCCCAGCAGGGTTTATATGACTACGATGCCGTTTCCCGCCTGCGGGACTCTCAGCTTGGTGACGAGCGTGTGCACGATATCAACAACTACATCAAAAAAGGTATGCTCTGGCAGGCATTTGATGCCGATGAACAGGTCGTTCTGCTGATCGACGAAATTGATAAAGCTGATATTGAATTCCCCAACGACCTGCTGGTCGAACTCGATAAAATGGAATTCAGCGTTTACGAAACCGGCGAGCGTATTGTTGCCAAGAATCGCCCGATCATCATTATTACCTCCAATAATGAAAAAGAATTACCCGATGCCTTTTTGCGCCGCTGCTTCTTTCACTATATTCAGTTTCCTGACGCTGAAACCATGCAGCAGATTGTGGATGTTCATTATCCAAACCTGCAAAACGAACTGGTTAAAGAAGCCCTGGAGATTTTCTTCCAGGTACGCACCGTTAATGGCCTGAAAAAGAAACCGTCAACATCAGAGTTAATTGACTGGTTAAAACTACTGATGGCCGACAAGATATCGCTGGATGTCTTACAAAACAGCGACAACAGCAGCGCAATTCCACCGCTTCACGGTGCCTTGTTAAAGAACGAGCAGGACGTGCATATGCTCGAACGCCTCGCCTTTATGTCTCGCCGGGCACAACGCTAATCAGGCTGAATGCATTATGTTAATCAACTTTTTTAACGACCTGCGCAAAGCCGGTGTTCCTGTCACCCTGAATGAACTCCTGATGCTGCTGGAGGCCTTAAAGCAAAAAGTGGCCTTTGCCGATCTAGATGATTTTTATCTGCTGGCGCGGGTGTGCCTGGTTAAAGATGAAAAGTATTTTGACCGTTTCGATCAGGCCTTTGGACAGTATTTTAAAGGCATAGAAGCACTGGGACTTTTTCCGGATGACGAAATTCCTGAAGACTGGTTACGCTCGGAGTTTCTGAAAAATCTGAGCGAAGAAGAAAAAGCCCAGATTGAAGCCCTGGGTGGTTTAGAAAAGCTGATGGAAACCCTGAACGAGCGTCTGAAAGAACAGCAGAAACGCCACGCCGGGGGTAATAAATGGATTGGCACCGGCGGCACCTCGCCTTTTGGCCACAGCGGTTATAATCCGGAAGGCGTGCGTATTGGCGGGCAGAGCAAACATAAACGCGCCGTTAAAGTCTGGGATAAGCGCCAGTTTAAAAACCTGGATGATCAGGTCGAACTGGGCACCCGTAATATCAAAGTGGCGCTGCGCAAACTGCGCAAGTTTGCCCGCACAGGCTCCGCCGAAGAACTGGATTTAACCGACACCATCCGCTCAACGGCACAAAATGCCGGGCTGCTGGATATCAAGATGGTGCCCGAACGCCATAATGCCGCTAAGGTACTGTTATTTCTGGATATCGGCGGCTCCATGGACCCGTACATTCACCTCTGTGAGCAGTTATTTTCCGCCGCCCGCAGCGAATTTAAACATTTGGAATACTTCTATTTCCACAACTGCGTTTACGAAAAAGTCTGGAAAGACAATAAACGCCGCTTTGACGACACTATTCCAACCCTCGATGTGCTCCATACCTACGGCAAAGACTACCGTGTCATTTTTATCGGTGATGCCGCTATGTCACCCTATGAGCTATTCGAGCGCTTTGGCAGTGTCGAACATATGAACGAAGAAGCAGGCCGGGTCTGGTTACAGCGCATTCTGGATATCTGGGATAAAGCTATCTGGCTTAACCCCACCCAGGAAAATTACTGGCAGTACACTTATACCACCCAGGCCATTAAAGAGCAGATGGGCGGTCACATGTACCCACTGTCTCTTGACGGTATGGAACGGGGTATAAAATACCTGTCAAAATAAAGCTCAGGTTTTCTCAGGATGGTTCTCCCAGAGACCCTGGCATTAGCCTTTCCGAATGAAAACCTCGACTATGCCTTAAATGTCACAACAGTCTGCTTTGTGGATGATGTTTAAGGTCATGTTGTCAGAAGCCAACCGGGGTACTAAAACCCTGCGGCCTGCCGGTCACAGGCTTTATCGACCAAACCGGCGCCTTTAAAAGGCGCTGTGTTTTGGTTTCATTGATTGCTCATAACCGCCTGATCCAGCCGCTCGACAATCTGTTCAACATCTTTTAAGGCCTCACATTCACCCAGCGCATGCCCGGTAAGCCCCCGCTTTATCAATGTCTGATCGTAAGGGATTAAACCAATAACCTTATCCTGTAGCGGCCCCAGTTTTTCCATAAGAATGGATTCCACCTCTTCTGAGCCAATTTTATTAAAAATCAGCCAGAAATTTTTAAGACCTACAGCCTGACAAAATTCGGCCATCCGTTTTGCAATTGAAATGGATTCCAGCGTGTAATCCAATACACCCAGCACAATATCCATCTGATCGGGTACCCTGCGGCCAAAATGCTCAATACCGGCTTTCATATCGATCAGATTAACCGCGTCCCCCTCAACGATAAAGTCTCTGACCACCTTCTCCACGGGCCCATCACACCCCTGACCATAATGTTCAATCTTGCCCGCCTGCAACAGCATCAAATTACCCTTTTGAAGATAATATTCAGCCGGAATCTCTCTGGAAATATCGATGTTCTTCTCTGGAATGGGGCTTATATCATTAATTCGGGTAAGCGCAGAAGGGTCATCAACGGGGCAAGTCACCACATCAATACCGCCGAAAAAATCGATCAGTGGTTTGGGCTCCCCTTCCACCCCCAGGCCAAAGAGCAATCGCACTAACCCCTCCGGATTAGAAGCATCACCGTCCAGCACCATGACTTTATAAGCCTTTGTCTGTAAAGCTGTCGCCATTAAAGCAACCAGCGTGCTCTTCCCGCTCCCGCCCTTACCACAGACCAATATTCGCTTATTACACAGAGCGCTGTTGGTTTTTTTGATAGCCGCCATTGTTATGCCTCCTTCCTTAAGCATTACATACAGGCTTAATTATAGTCTCACTAAGCGCTTGTCCATTAACGCGGTCCAGCCGTCAGCTATTATGAGAGGGAGGGCACGAAATGAATTTAATCCCTAATCTGTGATATGGAGGCAAGCGTCAAAAAGTGCTTCAGGCATTATTTATAATTCCCCAGCTAAAATTTTATTAATCTAATAAATTCAACTAGTTATAAAAATTCATCGTGCTAAAAGCTGTAAAAGTTTATTTCCCGCTTCAGAATTCAGGACTCCGTGGCCAGCTTAGCCGTTAGCAACAATAACAAACCAAAAACAAACGCTATAAAATTCAAGATGTTAGATTTAACTTCAACTTCATGATGCTTATTAACTTCAGGCACTAAATCGGCGGCACCGATATAAAGAAAGTTACCCGCCGCAAAGGGGATAAGCCAGCTAACATCAACCTGAAAAGAAAGCCCGTAGGCAAACAGACCACCCAATAGAAAGGTCAGGCCGGATAAAAAATTAAACATAAGGGCATGGCGTTTTGACCAGCCGCCATGGATTAACACACCAAAATCACCCAGTTCCTGGGGCACCTCATGTGCCGCCGCGGCAATCCAGCTGGCTATTCCCAGGCGAATATCAATAATAAAGGTGCCCGCAATCGCCATCCCCCCCAGAAAATTATGTAACCCATCACCCACTAAAATGAGATAGGTTAGTGGCCGCTTGCACTGGCCGGGGCAAGGTGGCAATGATGCCAATTTAAAAACTGTTCCAGTATAAAAAAGACGGTAAAACCAGCCACAACCATGATGCAAACATCAAGGCCATCAGTCCCCCTGAGTAAAGCGGCTGGAATCATATGAAAAAACGCCCCGCCGATTAAAGACCCGGCAGAAAAAGCGACCAACGGCAGTATCAAACGATCCAGTGTGGCAGGTTTCAAAAACAAGGTAAGACTACCCACCAGCGCAATGGCACTCATCAATATGCCACCTGTGATAATCCAGGCCAGGGTAGTCATCAGATAACACTCCCTAAAAATCAGGCCACAAAAAGGGTGTAGCTATATCTCACCACTGAATAATAAACAGGCGACTGATACCCCTTACACTATGGTTTCAGTGTAGTTAAAATCATTTGTTTCATCCCCAAAACCCATAAGGGAAGGACCACACCATGTTCAAAGCGTCCAGCTTGTTTATTGCCTCGATCCTTCTTTCTTTTAACCTGAATGCAGCTTCCCAGATCGCCGATCAGGTGGCGCCGGAAGCGGCCAGTGGTTTTGTCAGTAAAAATGCCGTCAGCGCGCAGGACTTTATGGTCGCCGCGGCCCATCCCCTCGCGGTAGAGGCTGGTTATGATGTGTTAAAAACCGGCGGCTCCGCTATTGATGCCATGGTAGCCGTGCAGGCGGTGCTCGGGTTAGTTGAACCTCAGTCATCCGGCTTGGGCGGTGGCGCTTTTCTTGTTTATTACGATGCCCATAAAAAGGCACTCACTACCTTTAATGGCCGGGAAACCGCCCCGTTAGCTGTCACACCCGCCCTGTTTCAGGATAAAAACGGCCAGCCACTAAAATTCTATGAAGCCGTTGTGGGTGGGCGTTCAGTTGGCACACCCGGCACCGTAAAGCTGATGGCCAAGCTGCATGAGCGTTACGGCCTAAAAACATGGCCTTCACTGCTGCAACCCGCCAGATCCCTGGCGATAAACGGCTTTAAAGTATCAGCTCGTCTGGCCTCCTCGATTCAAAAGGATAAAGACCGGCTGAGCCGCTACCCGGATACAAAACAGTACTTTTTTACCGCACAGGGAGACCCCCTGTCCGAGGGCACACTGTTAACTAATCCGGCTTATGCTCAGACGCTGGAGGTGCTGGCGCAGGAAGGAGAACAAGCCTTTTATAAGGGCCAGATTGCCCGTGATATAGTGCAAAAAGTTCAGGGTATTCAGGATAATCCGGGGCTGTTAAGCCTGCAGGATTTTGCCGCTTATAACCTCAAGGAGCGCAAAGCGGTCTGTGCGCCTTACCAACAATTTGATATTTGCGGCATGGGGCCGCCCAGTTCAGGCGCTTTAACCGTTGGACAAATATTAGGCATCAGCAGCCACTTTGACTTAAAACAACTCGGCCCCAAAAGTGCCACAAGCTGGCAGATTATCGGTGACGCTTCCCGTCTGGCCTTCGCCGATCGGGGGCGCTATATGGCCGATACGGACTTTGTGCCCATGCCTGAAGGTTTGCTGGATAAAGACTATCTCGCCAAACGCGCCGCACAAATCACTCCCGGACAAGCACTGAAAATAGTTCAGCCGGGTGAGCCTCGCTGGCAGCACGCCATAACACAGGCAGATGACCAGTCCATTGAACTGCCCTCCACCACTCAAATTGTCATTGTGGATAAAAGTGGCAATATGGTGTCCATGACCAGCACTGTCGAAAATGGCTTTGGCTCCCGTGTGATGAGTAATGGTTTTTTATTAAACAATGAACTGACTGACTTTTCTTTTGCCTCCCATAAGCATGGCTACCCCATCGCTAACCGCGTTGAACCGGGAAAACGCCCCCGCTCCTCCATGGCACCTACCATCGTAATGAAGGATAATCAGCCTTATATGGCTATAGGTTCACCCGGTGGCTCCCGTATTATCGGTTATGTCGCTTCGGCCCTGATTGCCCACATTGACTGGGATATGGATATTCAGCAGGCCATTAACCTGCCCCACCTGCTGAATCGTTTTGGCACTTATGACCTGGAGAAAGACACCCCGGCCGAGCACTTTAAAACCCCACTGGAAAACATGGGATTTAAGGTAAAGATCACCCACCTTAATTCCGGTATTCAGGCCATTGTGCTGAAAGACGGCATATTGGAAGGCGGCGCAGACCCGCGAAGGGAAGGTACGGTAATGGGGGAGTAGCCCCATGACTAACCTTCATCTTGATTGGGAAAGGGGCAGATTTATTTTTTCTACTAACCTGCTTATTCTTAGCATAACAAAGCCCTGCTTAGCTTAACCATTGACGGTTCACAACATAACGTGGACCTAAATGAAGTTACAAATCAGAAAAATAAATCCGTCCCCTTTTCCGTTTATCAGAATTAGTTCAGGCTATGAATTTTTTTATCATCGGTACGTTTAATAAATCATAGCCAGTTTTATCGTAGACTTTATTTCTCAGCGTGCTCATAGAAGAAGCATTTTGAACTCTACATCGGCTTTCCATATCACCATTCGCAGTAAAAGCTGCTTTGTTCACTCCCCCAAAGACATTTTGTATTCTGGCATTTTTACACTGATTAGAACGGCTGACCTCTTTTCCACGCAGAAGATTTTCATAAATGACCGAGTTTTCTTTTTTCACTTTGATTGAAAAGCCATACTCAATAGAGCGACCAGACTTCATAAAGATAAGAGTCACAGGAAGCCCTGTAAGCCTTTTTAGCTTCTCATCCATAGATACATCCAACACTTCTGAAAAATCAATGAGACCCTCCCAGAGAGCTTTAGCCTGACCATCATTACGGCACCTTCTAAGTAACTTTATTAGAGGTAACTTATGACTAACCAGATAAACAGCTTCAGAGATCGAATCGGTATGAAGACTCCGCTTAGCTTCTCCCGGCAATAATGGACACAATCTACGTAGATGAGAAGGAAGGGTAAACCGAAAATAGCAAGTATTGCCCCGAAGAACGATGAAAGGATGGCTGCTATGTACCAGCTTAAGTTCCATAGTGATGAAGGTCCTCAACAGGTCATCCGTAACCTACTGAAAATACTATGGAATTTAAGATGAGAAGCCCGCCGATAAGCCGGGTTTTGTCGTGGACAGTCATTCATCTAGGGTGCACGTCGCCATGCACCTCAAGCGACCTACCCGGATCCGGTATGGGCCATACCTTAGTGGATCCCTATTTGGTCTTGCTCCGAGTGGGGTTTACCTACGCCGTGGAATGTTACCACCCACGCGGTGAGCTCTTACCTCACCATTTCAACCTTACCGTTATCCAAGAACGAATCCTCAGATACTTAGGCGGTATAATTTCTGCTGCACTGGCCGTCGGCTTTCGCCGCCCAGACGTTATCTGGCACTTCGCCCTATGGAGCCCGGACTTTCCTCCCCCTCACCGAAGTGAAGCGGCGACTGTCTGGCGAACTTCTCTGGCGCTAAGGATACTCGCAGCCCGGCCGGTTTACCACTGTCTATTCACAGTTTAATCATCTCAACGCTGGATTTTAGGCAATCCCGACGTGCCAGCGATATCAGCAAACCTTAAAGCTACTCAAAAACAGACTAAACACGCTCGAGCGCCATTTTATAAAGCAGATTCTTTTTCACACCGGTAATTTTTGATGCCAGAGCCGCAGCTTGCTTAACAGGCAACTCCGCTAACAATATATCCAGCACTTGTGCTGCTTTTTCATCCAACAGAGAGGCATCCGGCTTAGGCTTGCCATGTACCAGCAAAACAAACTCCCCTTTTTGCTGATTATGATCAGCGGCCATCCAGGTCACTAACTCATCCAGGGGGGCCGTTTTTATAGTTTCAAAGGTCTTGGTAAGTTCACGCGCCACCACTGCTATACGCTCACCACCAAAGGTACTGACCATATCCTTCAGTGACTCTAATACCCGGTGGGGGGATTCATAAAAAATCAGTGTTCTGGATTCATCGACCAGATCCGTATAAGTCTGCAACCGCGCATTATGTTTTGATGGCGGGAATCCTTCAAAAGTAAAACGGTCCGACGGCAGACCCGCTGCACTGAGCGCCGCCACAAAGGCGGCACAACCCGGCACAGGCACAACTTTGTAGCCCGCCTCACGTACAGCCCGTACAACCACAAAACCCGGGTCCGAGATAAGCGGGGTTCCGGCATCTGAAATCAGTGCGACACTCTTACCCGCCGCTAATATTTTCACAATTGACTCAATTCGTTGCCGCTCATTGTGATCATGGACTGATATAAGACGCGTATTAATGTTAAAGTGCGCCATTAAGCGTGCACTGTGGCGCGTATCTTCTGCCGCGATAATTTCAACATTTTGAAGTATCTCAACGGCACGTTGCGACATGTCCTGCATATTGCCAATCGGCGTTGCTACGACATACAGTGCAGATTCAAACATCTCTAATTCCATCCTTAAAACCGGGGTGAGAAGTATATGACGATTCAATGGCGGCTGTCTTTGGCTGCAGGCATAATTGGTGCTTTATTAGCGGGCTGCAGCCCTGCACCCACTCAGGTGCAAAAACCAGCTACCGACAGCGCACAAAGCAGGGAGGAGCAGGCACGCCTTGCGGTTGAGCGTCTGTTGTCCGAGGCCCAAACTGCGGCCCCGATAAAAGCCGCACAATTAAAAATTCAGGCGGCCAATATCCTGATAAGGCTTGGACGTAAAGAAGCGGCTTACTCAGTGCTGAGTGATGTCGATCTGAATTTTTTACCTCCTTCCCTGCGCTTTGAAATCGCCCAAAGCCGCGCACGCGCAGCCCTGGATGAAAACAACCCCGAGCAGGCATTACGCTATCTTGAAGACCCGGCTACCGCCGATACAAGCCTCTCTGCGGAGCAGTCTGCCCGTATCAGCGAGTTGCGGGCTTTAGCATACCGGCAGCAAAACAATCCGGTCGGCGAAGCCAGTGAACTGATTGGCATAAGTAGCAACGCAGGCACACCGGAAGCCCGGCAAGCAGTGCACAACCAGACATGGACAGCGCTGCAAAAACTTTCTGCCGCTCAGTTACTTGAGCTGAGCCGACAAACGGGTAACAGCTATTATGAACAGGGCTGGTACGAACTGGCGCTGATTCATAAACAAAACCGCACGCTGGATACACGTGCGCAGGCGATGCATGAGTGGAATATCCTCTGGGATTCACACCCCGCAAGAACAACACCTCCGCAGCAGAGCAGCGCCCCGGATACTGAGGTCATCCGTGCGCAACGGATCGCTGTGCTACTGCCTATGCAGGGTAAACTCAGCAGAGCAGGCAACGCCATCCGGGAAGGTATCCTGGCCGCTTATTTTAACCAGCAGGCAAATGGCCGGATTTTGCCTGAACTGAAGTTTATTGATTCTGTACAGGTCAGCCAGCCCGGGCAACTGCGTGAGTTGATCGACGGGCAGGCGATTGACCTTGTGATAGGTCCGCTGGAAAAAACCTATGTCAGCGCACTTAACGAGGCAAAAGCTATGCCCGTCCCGGTGCTGGCCCTGAATTACGATCAGAACGAAGCGGCTGGCCGTATTTACCAATTTGGTCTTGCTGCAGAGGACGAAGCCCGCCAGGCCGCAGCCAAAGCCTGGCAGGATGGTCATAAAGTCATGCTGGCACTGGTGCCCGCTACGGACTGGGGCAGCCGAATACTCGGTGCCTTTAAGGAAGAGTTTTCCCGCCTGGGGGGCACCCTGGCTGACAGCATTACGTTCAGTCAGCAAGAGGCCTTTTCAAAGGATATAGGTACGCTGATGGCCACAGATAAAAGCGCGGCCCGTGCCAGGCAGATTTTCCGGATGAGCAGCCAGAAAATAAAATTTGAAGAGCGGCGGCGTAAAGATGCTGACGCCATTTTCCTTAGCGCGCTTCCCGGCGATGCCCGGCAAATTAAACCTATACTGGCCTTCCACTACGCAGGCAACCTGCCTGTTTATGCCACTTCCCACGTCTACGCCGGCAGTGCTGATGCGCAACGAGACCGGGATCTGAATGGTATCAACTTTGTTGACACCCCCTGGACCCTGGCGGCCACATCGGAAGCTAAACGCTATCTGAGCCAGAAGCGCACCGATACAGACAGCCGTTTTGGCCGTTTGTACGCCCTGGGTATTGATGCGTTTCAAATTTATCCTTACCTCAACCAACTGGCGGCGACAGACGACAGCGTTGTACAGGGGGAAACCGGATCGCTCGCCATTAATACAAACAAACGTGTTACCCGCGAACTTCAGTGGGCTCGTTTTTTTAACGGCAGCCCGCAACTCCTTAAAAAATAGGAAAAGAATGCAATGGATCGCAATCAGCTTGGCAAGGATGCCGAACAGCACGCCCTGCAGTTCCTTATCACAAAGGGACTAAGCCCGCTGACTCAGAATTATCGCTGCCGCACCGGTGAGATAGATCTGATTATGAAAGAAAATTCAACCCTGGTGTTTGTCGAAGTCCGACTACGACAGAACCGGCTTTACGGCTCAGCTGCCGATAGTGTGACCTCCCGAAAACAGCAGAAAATTATTCGTGCCGCTCGGTATTTTCTTTCAGGACAACCCGCTTTACAAAACCTGGAATGCCGGTTTGATGTTATCGCCTACGACGGGACAGAGGCACTTGCTGCCCCACTATGGTATAAAGACGCCTTCAGACTTTGATGCAGCAGTATAAGGAAAAAGAATGGAGCTTGAGGACCGAATCGTCAGTCAGTTTCACAATTCGATGGAAGTTAACGCCGTCACCATCGAGCAATATACCCCGATGATCGCCCATGCAGGCGAACTGCTGCTGCACTGTCTGGTCACTGACGCAAAAATTCTCGCCTGTGGCAACGGTGCGTCTGCATCACTGGCCCAACACTTCTCCACCCTGATGCTTAACCGCTTTCATCAGGACCGGCCAGGATTACCGGCTATTTGCCTGAACGCCGATGCCCATGCACTGACAGGCATTACCGAAGACGGCAGTTTCAGTGATGCCTACGCAAAACAGATTCGCGCCCTCGGCCAGCCCGGTGATGTACTTCTGATTCTATCCCCCCACGGCCGGGCCAACAGCCTTGTACAGGCCATTCAGGCCGCACACGATCGCGAAATGACCGTTATCGCCCTGACCGGCAACGACGGCGGCGATATGACCGCCCTGCTCGGCCCGGATGAAGTAGAAATTTGTGTCCCCACCGACGACCCTATACTGGTGCATGATGCGCACCTGCTGGTGCTGCACACCTTATGCAACCTTATTGATTTCCAGTTATTTGGAGATGAGCTCTGATGAATGCAAACTACTTACTTGCCGCCCTTATCTTAAGCCTTCCGCTGAGCGGCTGTTCAAACCTGATCAGCGCAGGACGTGAAGCTCCGATTCAGGAAGATCACGGTTCCCGCACCATGGGCAGTTATGTGGATGATGAACTGATAGAAACAAAAGCCAGGGTCAACCTGCTGGAGGCAGAGGAAATGCTGCAGGGTGCCAGCGTGGGTATCACCAGCTTTAACGGACTGGTGCTTTTAACCGGACAAGCGCCTTCTGAAGGTGTTCGCCAACACATTGAACAAATTGTTGGCCAGCTTCGCAAGGTTCGCCGCATTCATAATGAAATCAGCTTGTCAGGTACCGTTTCCACCCTTGCAACGGCCAGCGATACCTGGCTATCCTTAAAAGCCAAAAGCCAGCTGCTGGCTGATAATCAGGCTCCGGGGAACCGTATCAAGGTTGTCACTGAGAACGGAACCGTTTACCTGATGGGGCTGGTAACTCAGGCTGAAGCCAGTGCCGCAACAACCGTTATCAGTAATATCAGCGGTGTGCAGAAGATCGTTAAGATATTTGAATATATCGACCAGCCTTAGATATTTCTCCAGACTGGCCCTGACCTGTTACTTAACCACTCTGAGCGACGGGCCTTTCTTTGACCGATCTTTCTTTGACGACTGTTTCTCTTCAGTGACTTCAGGTGCCCCGGCATCAACGGGCTCATCAGCCGGTAATTCATAAAGCTCTGCAGCCGGCTCCATACCAAAACCCATGCCCGCACCGTTTTCCCGCGCATAGATAGCCATCACCGCACCCATAGGCACATACACATCCATCGGCTGCCCGCCAAAACGGGCATTAAAGAAAACCGCGTCATCTTCAATACCAAAATCACGCACGGCACCTGGCATTATATTCAGCACAATCTGCCCGTCTTCAACAAACTGCCGTGGCACACTCACATGGGGCAACTGCGCATTAACCAGCAAATGCGGGGTCAGTTCATTATCCAGTAACCATTCATAAAGTGCTTTTAATAAATAAGGTCGGCTCGGTTTCATCTTTACTCCACATATAAAAAAAGGGATGAAGTTACCTTCATCCCCTTAGCAGCCCGGCGATGCGATTAGTCGCGCATCTCACGCTCTGCTTCTGACAGACTTTCCTGGAAAGACTCACGTTCAAACAGACGGTCCATGTACTTAAACAGCGGCTTGCACTGCTCTTCAGGCAACTCGATGCCCAGCATCGGCAGACGCCACAGGACAGGTGCCAGACAACAATCAACCAAAGAAAATTCTTCACTCATAAAGAATTCTTTTTCGTCAAAAATCGGAGAGACAACCATCAGACTGTCACGCAACTCTTTGCGCAGACGCTCTCCTTCATCAAAATCGTCCGGATCGGCAAGTATCTGATCGACCAGCGCACACCAGTCACGCTGGATACGATGCATATAAAGACGGCTTTCAGCACGCGCTACCGGATAAACCGGCAACAACGGCGGATGCGGAAAACGCTCGTCAAGATATTCCATCATCACGTTAGGCTCATAAAGCGCCAGGTCCCGATCCAGCAGGGTTGGCAAGCTATTATAAGGATTCAGTGATGCCAGATCTTCCGGCAAACTATTAGGATCGCAATCGATTACCTCAACAGCGACCCCCTTTTCAGCCAGCACGATACGCACACGATGGCTGTAGTGATCCTCACCATTTGAGTAAAAAGTCATGGAAGAACGTTTTGCCACTACACCCATCTATGGTCTCCATCTATCTAAGCTGATTATAAAAACAGATACGCGGCCACCAGGCCGCGTATTAAAGTAGCACTATTGTACCACAGTCTTCTTAATGTACGTCGCGCCAGAACTCTTTCTTCAGTGCAAAAGCCACAAAGAAGAAGAAGAACAGGAAGATCAGCACATAAGTACCAATACGCTGAGAATCCTGCTTGTACGGCTCGCCGATATAGGCCATGAAGTTAGTCAGGTCATAAGCCACCTGATCAAACTCCTCAGGTGTTAATTCACCCGCCTTAACGATGCTTGTGCAATTATCCATGCTCTTGCCCGTTAACGGATCAACCTTACCATGAGATGCGGCTTTCTCTTCAGGTGTACAGTTCATCACCTGCACACCCTGAAGGTGTTCCAGCACGTTAGGCATACCAACATCCGGGAATACAACGTTGTTGACACCGTATGGACGTGACTCGTCTTTGTAGAAGCTACGCAGATAAGTATAAATCCAGTCAGGGCCACGCAGGCGCGCTTCCAAAGACAGATCAGGTGGCGGATTACCAAACCAGTTAGCCGCATCAGCAGCTGACATAGCAATTGTCATCTGCTCACCCACTTTCTGATCACCGAAGATCATATGCTTTTCAACCAGTGCTTTTGGTATACCCAGATCATCAGCAGCACGCTCAAAACGCTGGTACTGAGCAGAGTGACAACCCATGCAGTTATTGACAAATGTCTTCATACCACGCTGCAGGGACGCTTTATTATCCAGATCAACAGCCATGTGATCCAGTTGCGCACCACCGCCAGCTGCATTCGCAGCCAGAGGCAATACCGCCATTACAATTGCAATAAGAAACTTTTTCATTAGCCTGTAACCCTTTCCGGAACCGGTTTAGTACTTTCCATTTTGGTATATAACGGCATCAGGAAGAAGTACGCGAAGTACAGCGCAGTACAGATCTGAGCCACCAAAGTACGACCTGGGCTGGAAGCCACTACACCCAGGTAACCCAGCACAACAAAGGAGATACAGAAGACAGCCAGGGCAACCTTGCTGATAACACCTTTGTAACGAATGGATTTAACCGGGCTACGATCCAGCCAGGGCAGCACGAACAGAATAGCGATAGCACCACCCATCACAACAACACCCGGGAACTGAGAACCCGCAATAGGCGGAATCGCACGCAGCATTGCGTAGAATGGCGTGAAGTACCAGACAGGCGCTATGTGCTCAGGCGTTTTCAGCGGGTTAGCCGGTTCGAAGTTTGGAGCCTCTATCAGATAGCCGCCACCCTCAGGGAAGAAGAAGACAACCGCACAGAAGACAAACAGGAATACAACCACACCCACAATATCTTTAACGGAGTAATAAGGGTGGAAAGGTATGCCGTCCAGAGGAACGCCATTTTCGTCTTTCTTCTCTTTGATTTCGATGCCGTCCGGGTTGTTAGAACCCACTTCGTGCAGTGCGATAATATGCAGCACAACCAGCGCCAGCAGCACGATTGGCAATGCAATAACATGCAAAGAGAAGAAACGGTTCAGTGTGATACCCGATATGACATAATCACCACGAATCCACAAAGAAAGGTCTTCACCAATAATTGGAACCGCAGAGAACAGGGAAACAATTACCTGGGCACCCCAGTAAGACATCTGACCCCATGGCAGCAGGTAACCCATAAAGGCTTCAGCCATCAGCGCCAGGTAGATAGTCATACCGAAGATCCAGATAAGCTCGCGAGGTTTACGGTAAGAACCGTACATCATGCCGCGCAGCATATGCAGATAAACAACCACAAAGAATGCAGACGCACCCGTTGAGTGCATGTAACGCAAGAGCCAGCCATAATCCACATCACGCATGATGTATTCAACAGATGCAAATGCACCATCTGCCGTTGGGTTATAGCTCATGGTCAGCCAGATACCGGTCAGGATCTGGTTAACCAGAACCAGCATGGCCAACGAACCAAAGAAATACCAAAAGTTAAAGTTCTTTGGTGCATAGTATTTTGACAGATGATCTTCCCACATTGCGGTTGCAGGAAAACGATCATCAATCCAGCCCATAATGCCTGGATTTCCTTTATTGCGGTAACCAGCCATTATGCAGTCTCCTGATCCAGGCCAACAATGATCACATCATCACTTTCATAATAATGCGGCGGAATCACAAGATTTGTCGGTGCAGGTGAGCCTTTAACTACACGACCAGACAAATCAAAGCGGGAGCCGTGGCATGGGCAGTAGAAACCACCTATCCAGTCTGCGCCCAGATCTTCCGGTGCAATTTCAGGCCGATACGTCGGGGAGCAACCCAGGTGCGTACAAATACCTACCAGCACCACGATATCTTCACGAATGGCACGTGCCGCGGTACCCGGCACATACTCAGGCTGCTGAGGCACTGCTGAGTTAGGATCCGCCAGTGTCGGATCCAGCCCCGGCAGTTTTGCCAACGCCTCGTCACTACGACGAACAACCCATACCGGCTTGCCACGCCATTTCACGATTGCCTGCTGGCCTGGCTCAAGCTTGCTGACATCCACCTTTACAGGTGCACCAGCCGTCCTCGCCTTGGCACTTGGGTTCCAGGAAGCTACGAATGGGACAGCCGCTCCTACAGCACCAACCGCACCAACTGCGGATGTAGCACCAATCAGGAGGCGACGCCGACCCTTATTCACGCCGTCATTGCTCATTTACAAAGTTCTCCCCTACTCGACCTAAGGCTTTTTGCACATGCAAAAAACGGTTGGCCGCTAAGAATAAAAAGCCACGGATTCATGGATTCTGAAAATGGCCCGATATTAAAGAAAACCCCCTTATCTTACAAGGTGAATTACACTTTACGGGCCAATATTAGATTAAAGTATTGACCTGAACACGGGCAGAAATTCAGACATAAAAAAACGCCTGAACCCAAAGGATGCAGACGTTTTCTGAATACCGCACCGCATACGCGGCGCAATAAATTAACGCTTGGAGAACTGTGGCTTCTTACGTGCTTTACGCAGACCCACTTTCTTACGTTCAACCATACGTGCATCACGTGTTACATAACCTGCTTCACGCAGTGACGGACGCAGTGTCTCATCATATTCCATCAGTGCACGTGTGATACCGTGACGAATAGCACCGGCCTGACCTGTACCGCCGCCGCCTTTAACCGTCACGTAGACGTCAAATTTACCCAGGTTATCAGTCAGTTCCAGTGGCTGACGCACGATCATGCGTGCAGTCTCACGACCAAAAAACTGATCCAGAGTACGATCATTTACAACGATGTTGCCAGTGCCCGGACGCAGAAAAACACGAGCAGTGGAGGTTTTACGACGGCCTGTGCCGTAATACTGTGTAGTAGACATATCAACCTTCCCCTTAGATGTTCAGTTCTTTAGGCTGCTGAGCCTGATGCGGATGTTCGGAACCAGCGTACACTTTCATCTTGGAGTACATAGTACGACCCAGAGGACCTTTTGGCAGCATGCCTTTAACAGCCAGCTCAATAGTACGCTCAGGGAAAGTGTCGATCATCTTCTGGAAGGAAGCTTCTTTCAGACCACCAGGATAACCGGTGTGACGGTAGTACATTTTATCGGTACGCTTGTTACCGGAAACATGTACTTTCTCAGCATTGATAACAACAATGTAATCGCCGGTATCAACATGAGGAGTGTATTCAGCTTTATGCTTGCCACGCAGACGGCGTGCAATTTCAGTAGCCATACGACCCAGAGTTTTGCCCTCTGCGTCAATTACATACCAGTCGCGTTTTACTTCGGCTGGTTTAGCAACGAAAGTTTTCATCGGTATTCGCCTTCACTTAATTCAGAGCTAACAATAAGCAACGCTTACGATCGACCTGACTTATAATTATTGGTTGTTTTTGCTCTATCAAAAACAACAATTACCTTTACCAAAATTAAAGGAGCGCGAATTATAGACAAGATGCGCCCTTATTTCGAGGTGTTTTTACATAAAAAGCAGCGTTTTTTGACAGATCAGGCCCGATGCTCGCGTGCCAGGTAGTCATGGGATTGCATTTCCAGCAAACGACTCTGGGTACGCTCAATTTCAAACTCAAGACGCCCACCCGAATAAATTTCATGGATCTGCTTTTCAGCAGACACAATCAGCTTTACGCCGCTATCGTAAAATTCATCCACCATGTTGATAAACCGGCGGGCCGCATCGTCATTCGAGCGACCAAGCTCCGGTATATTACTAACCAGCACCGCATGATAGATTTTTGCCAGCTCGATATAGTCGTTTTGTGAACGCGGTCCTTCACAAAGTTCGCTGAAGTTAAACCAGACCACATCTTCACAGCAACGGCGTGAAGCGATACCCCTGCCGTTAATTTCTACAAGCTCACCTTCAACCACTTCATCCAGATCCGGCGCCAGGCTTTCGAAACTTGTATTCAGGCTTTCATCTGCCTTGTCGTCCAGCGGATAGTGATAAAGCTCTGCCTGCTCCAGTGCGCGCAAACGGTAATCCACACCGCCATCAACATTAAGCACTTCAGTATGTTTGTTTAACAACGCAATAGCCGGTAGAAAACGTGCGCGCTGCAGGCCGTTATTATACAAACCATCAGGCACTATATTGGACGTAGCCACCAGAGAAACGCCGTTAGCAAACAGCTGCTCAAGCAGACCACCGAGAATCATCGCATCAGTAATATCCGACACAAAAAATTCATCAAAACAAATAATCCGGGTTTCTTCGGCGTATTTTTTACCGATGACCACCAGCGGATTCGGTGTACCGTCCAGCGCCCTTAACTCCTGATGCACACGCTGCATAAAGCGGTGAAAGTGGGTACGCATTTTCTGCTCAAAAGGCAGGCTGTCATAAAAGGTGTCCATCAGGTAGGTCTTACCCCGACCGACCCCACCCCAGAAATAAAGGCCTTTTACCGGTTCTGTCACTTCAGGTTTAAATTTCCGGGAGAAACGCTGCATTAAACCTTTCTTAGGCTGAACGGGTTCAGCAACCAGATCCTCATACAGTCGCTGGAGGTTTTTAACCGCCATTTCCTGCGCAGGATCGTAAGAAAAATCGTCTCGTTCCAGGTCCTTTTTATACCGCTCTAAAGGGGTCATAGCCGCCACATCACTTTATCATTGGTTATCTATTGCACGGGGGCTGAACTTTACCCATCTGCACTCTATTTAGCAAATGCAACAAAAGACTAAGCCAGGAACAAAAAATCGTGATTATGCCAGACCCAAAAGATGAATTAGCCAGGGCAGCACAAAGGCTGTAAAAGTCCCGGTCATACCCATTGCCAGACCGCCAAAAGCACCGGCAAGCGCTCCGTATTCAAAGGCATAAGCCGTACCCATCGCATGAGCTGCCACTCCCAGCGAAAAACCTTTTATTGCCGGATCAGTGACCTTTAAAACACGGCATACCAGCGGGGCCATCAGGCAACCTAACGCCCCCGTAATTAAAACCAGCCCGGCGGTCAGTGACGGATACCCCCCGATTTTTTCAGAAACCCCGATAGCGATCGGTGTAGTCACGGACTTAGGCGCCAGCGACAGCAGTGCCTGCATGGAAAGATCCAGCCAGAGCCCAACCGCAATCGCTGTAAGGGCCGCCACCAACGCACCCACCACACAAGCCACCAGCAACGGCACTAACATAGAGCGCACCCGCGCCAGGTTGTCATAAAGCGGAACCGCCAGCGCTACAACCGCAGGCCCCAGCAGGAAATGAATAAACCGCGAGCCTTCCTGATAAACCCCGTAGCTTGTATCGGTTAACTTCAGCAGTGCAATAATCAGCAGCAAGCCGACAACAACCGGATGCAGCAACGGTGTTCGCCCTGCTTTACGGTTAACCCAGGAGGCCACCAAAAAAGCGACCACCGTCACAATAATCCATAACAGGGGAGAGGTTTTTATCGTTAACCACCAGGCTGTCATTTCTCATCTCCCTCAGGCGCCTCTGAGGATTTGGCAGAAATCATCAACTTTAATAACCCGGTGACAACCAGCAGGGTAACCAGCGTACTCATCACCAACGCCGCCAGAATCACTGTCCATTCAGCAGCAATCAACTGGTAATGCACCATCAACCCCACCCCGGCCGGTACCAGCAGAAGCGGCAAAATACCCAGCAGTCCCTGGGCACTGGTGCGTAAATTTTCACTCACCTCACCCCGCACCATCAAACCGATCAGCAGCAACAGCATGCCCACCACCGCACCGGGCACCGGGATAGCCAGCACATAGACAATCAACTCACCCAGCAACTGACAACACAGTAGTACCAGAAAACCTGCCACCATCGTTTTTAACACCCCAGCTTCACATCAATTTTTTAACCATCCATCAGACGCGCATTATACGACCAGAAATTCCAACTGGCTGTCTAAATTCTTTGAAGCCGTTACCGCCAGCGATAAAAAACGCCAGCATTAAGCTGGCGTCAGGCACATCATTTAAAGCAAACAAGTATCAGGAATGCTTATGCTTCATTTTATGGCCTGTCGGCATGGCTCTGACAGGGGCCTCAATTTCCAGCACTGCTCCGGATTTAAAACCCAGGCTAACCGGCACTAACTGCCCGGCTTTCAACGGACTGTTCAAGTTGATTAACATCACATGATAACCACCTGGCTTCATCATGACCTTACCCTGGGACGGTATGCGCAGCCCTTTGACCTCTGACATCGCCATCACACCGTCTTTCATCGAGGTCTGGTGAACCTCAACCGCTTCAGCGACCGGACTGGCTGCACTCACAACCACCTGATCCTGAGACCCGGTATTCTTTATCAGCATATAGGCGGCCGAATTACCGGCTACTGGCGGTACCAGGCGCACCCAGGCATCCGTCACTTGCAAGCCCGTACTCCCTGCGGTTGCCTCAGACGCACCCGGGGACGCTGCAAACAAAACACCGGAAAATACACATGCAACAACACCAAAAAAACCAGGCAGTTTGGATTTCATAACCATTCTCCTAAAAAGTTGCCCCATAATACTGATCAAAGTGAGCCGATGGGATGCGGCATATTGTCACTGCATGAACAATCCGAAAACGATGGCGCTCAACAAAACACGATGTATTTTCAGACCTGTACACTTAAATGCAGCGTGCAGATACATGCCCAGGCACAAATTCTCAATTAAGTTATATCGTTATAACCCTGACCAGAATCAAACGCCTTTTATCTCAGGCCCTATATGATTCAAAAATAACAACCTGCCGATAGCAGTGCCAGATGTGGCTTATCGTTCGCATTTTTTAATGTTAACTGAAGGAGCAATACCGTGACCGGATTACTGGGGCATCTGCGCGTTCGATCTAAAATGCTGATACTGGTATTCGTATCAATTGCCAGTCTAATAAGCATGCAGGCACTTTCGCTCAACGGGCTGTGGCACCACCTCAACGCAGAGCGCCAACACGGGCTGATCCAGCTGACCGATATGGCCTCTTCACTGATTGAGCATCAGGAAAAGCTGGTTAGCTCGGGCCAAAAATCAAAAGAGGCCGGACAAAAAGACGCTCTGGAAGATATTCGCACCTTGCGATACGGTGAAAGCGAGTATTTTTTTGTGCTTGATACCGACCACAATATGCTGATGCATCCGATCAGCGCCAAGCTCAACGGCGCAAATGTCGCATCCCTGGTCGACACTAACGGTAAGCCTATGATTCAGGACCTGGTCAGCATCGCCAGAAACCAGGGTGCGGGTTTTGTTGATTATTTCTGGAACCGCCCTGGCGGCACCGAGCCTGTGCAAAAACTTTCTTATGCACGTTACCATTCCAAATGGGGCTGGATTGTTGGCACGGGGGTTTATACCGATGATATCGAAGCAACCTACCAAAACAGCCTCTGGCTTTCTATCGGACTTTTGATGGCTGCTCTGATCATAACAGGCACCCTGTCGACCCTGATCACCCGCGCCATTATCCTGCCTGTTAATACGCTAAAAACCACAATGCTCAAGGTCTCTGAAACCCATGACCTCAACCTGCGGGCTAACATTCAAAACAAAGACGAATTTGGTCAGATAGGCTTTGCTTTTGACGATATGATGACTAATTTTCACGACCTGATTCTGGATCTGCGCTCAGCTGCTATACAAATGTCCAGCTCTGCGGTGCAACTCTCAGCCACAACCGAACAAACCAGCCAGGGCATGATACGCCAGCAAGCAGAGACCACCCAGGTGGCAACCGCCATGAGTGAGATGAACGCAACCGTTCATGATGTTTCCAAAAACACACAGGAAGCCGCCACGGCAGCCCATGATGCAGCACACGCAGCCCACTCTGGCAGGGCTATCGTTGAAAACTCTATTACTGCTGTAAAAGCCCTTTCGGACCGATTGACTGATTCTGCAGACCTGACTCATACACTGGAAGATGAAAGCGCAAATATCGCCAGCATTTTAGAAGTCATCAACGGTATCGCCGAACAAACTAATCTGCTGGCACTTAACGCAGCGATTGAAGCAGCCCGGGCAGGCGAGCATGGCCGGGGGTTTGCAGTAGTCGCAGATGAGGTGCGCTCACTGTCTGCCCGCACCGCAGAATCAACCCAGGAAATCCGGGCGGTTATCGAACGCCTGCAAAGCGGCACACATGCCGCAGCAGACGCAATGACAAACAGCAGCCTTGAGGCTGATGAGGTTGTGCAACAGACATTAAAAGCAGGAGATGCCCTGACGCAGATTTCGTCTGCAATCGAAGAGATTGATTCGATGACAATTCAGATAGCCAGCGCTTCCGAACAACAAAGTGCAGTAGCCGAAGAAATCAATCAGAACGTACTGAACATCGACAGTGTCTCTACCGAAAGCTCGGTGGGTGCCAGCCAAATCGCTCAATCCAGTGAAGCCCTGGCAAAACTGGCCGAACATCTCAGGGAGCTTGCAGAACGTTTCTCAGCAAAATAACGAACATATACCTGGCATAAGTGGTCTGACAGGCCGTTTATGCCAGATCATTCACTCAGCACCAGCCCAAGCGCGATAGACCACATCACCATACAGATAATGCCGTCCAGTATTCGCCATGCCAGTGGCTTACTGAACAAAGGCACCAGCCAGCGCGCACCTAAACTAAGCCCAAAAAACCAGATAAAGGAAAAACTGATCGCTCCTGCGGCAAACCATACACGCTGCTCACCCGCATACTGACCGCCGATGCTACCGATAATCACCACTGTATCCAGATAAGCATGAGGGTTCAGCAACGTTACCGCCAGCGTCGTCAGCAACGCCGCTTTCAGGCTGCCTGCGGTGGTTTCGCTGGCATTTAATCGCTGATTACGCAGCGCAGAACGCAGGGCACCAAAGCCATACCAGAAGAGAAAAAGCGCGCCACCCCAACGGGCCAGGCTCAGCCATACATCTGACTGACTGATTAACGCACCTGCACCGGCCACACCAATCGCAATCAAAACGGCATCAAAAAAGCTACACAAACCGGCAATCGGCCAGTGATACTGCCTTTTTAGGCCTTGTGTCAGCACAAAGGCATTCTGCGCACCAATCGCAACAATCAGGCCCGCACTGGTCGCCAGACCTTTAAGAAGCGGTATTAGTTGGGCGGTAAGTATCAGGCTCATGGTTCACCTCAGGCTCAGTATGGAAGAAGTGGCGCTATGCTGCCGAAAAGCCTAAAGTTAGTAAAACTAATTATTTTAATATTTCATTAGATATTTTAATTATGCTTGATTATAAAAATTTGGCCGCCGTCTCGGCGATCATTGAAGAACAAAGTTTTGATAAAGCCGCGCAAAAATTACATGTCACCCAGTCCGCTATTTCACAGAGACTCAGGCAACTGGAGGAGCACCTGGGACAGCGCCTGGTGATCCGTAGCAACCCAATTCAGGCCACCCCTGCCGGGCAACAGGTCATTAAACATTTCCAGCAAATCTGCCTGCTTCAGGATGAGCTGAGAAAAACCCTTTCACCGCAACTGGAAAGTGGTTTCACCCGTGTTTCTATCGGGGTCAATGCAGACAGCCTGGAAACCTGGCTATTGGATGCTCTGGCCCCCCTACTGAGCCGCCACCAAATTTTGCTGGATATAAAAATTGACGACCAGGATCAGACACAACAACTGCTGCGTAACGGCTCAGTGTCAGGCTGTATCACTTCAAGCGCCACACCCATACAGGGCTGCAACTGCATTCCGTTAGGCGTGATGCCCTACCGCTGCCTCGCCAGCCCCGACTATATAGCCCAATATTTTCCAGGGGGGGTTAGCGCAAAAATGCTTCATCAGGCCCCTATTGCCGAATTCAATCACAAGGACGAACTTCAAAACCGCTATCTTGATCAGTTTTTTAATATTAAACCCGGAAACTATCCACGCCACCGCATACCGTCATCCGTCGCTTTTTTTGACCTGATAGTGCGTGGCCACACCTGTGGCATGGTACCGGATCAGCAAAGCCACGCTATGCTGGCCGCAGGAAAAGTAGTTGATCTCACACCAGGGCAATACCTGGCAGTGCCACTTTATTGGCATGTATGGAACCTGAAGTCAGCACTAACTACACAACTTACCGATGCCCTGACGCACGCCGCACAAAATTCGCTCGACCGATTTGAAGAACACCCCCTGCTCACGCCCGCCAGTGTCGGGAATGATTGACCAGGAAGCCCATATTTCAGGCAAAAAAAAACGGCGGGATAAACCGCCGTTTTATAAACAAGATTCCTTAAAAAAGCCCTTCGTAAAGGGCTGAGCCAGGGAGTTGGAAACTATCAGAGCACCAGGCGACGAATATCGCTCAGCAGGCTGTTCAGGTAAGTCAGGAATTTACCTGCATCACCGCCGTTAATAGCCCGGTGATCATAAGACAGGCACAGAGGCAGCATCTTACGCGGCTCAAACTCTTTACCATTCCAGCGTGGTTCGATATCTGCTTTAGAGACACCCAAAATAGCAACCTCAGGGGCATTTACAATCGGCGTAAAGCCCGTACCGCCAATACCGCCCAGACTTGAGATTGTAAAGCAGGCACCCTGCATTTCTGCAGGTTTCAGCTTACGCTCTTTTGCCTTAGCAGCCAGTTCATTGGCTTCCAGAGACAACTCATAGATACTCTTGGTATCTGCATCTTTGATGACAGGCACCATCAGGCCATTAGGCGTATCAACCGCCATGCCAATGTTTACATATTTTTTATAAACAATATGCTCACCATCAGCATGCAAAGACGCGTTAAACTTCGGATAAGTTTTAAGCGCAATCGCAATCGCTTTGAGCATAAATGGCAGCGGTGTCAGTTTCACACCAGATTTAGCTGCTTCATCCTTCATAGATTTTCGGAATGCTTCCAGCTCGGTGATATCCGCTTTATCAAACTGAGTGACGTGTGGGATATTCAACCAGCAACGAGACATATTATCCCGGGTGATTTTTGCAATTTTGCTCAGCTTTTCAACTTCGACTTCACCAAACTTGCTGAAATCTACCTCTGGAATAGCAGGAATGCCTGAACCACCGCTAACAGTCGCCGCTGCCGGTTTTTCTGCAAGTTGTTTTAAGGCCGATTTAACGTAAGCCTGAACATCTTCTTTCAGGATACGGTTTTTTCGCCCCGTGCCACTAACCAGTGACAGATCTACACCAAACTCACGGGCAACAGCGCGCACAGCAGGGCCGGCATGTACCGCCCGGTTTTTCTTATCCAACGCCGCCAGATCAACCGCCTTGTCCTGTTTAGCAGGCGCTGCTTTGACAGGTACAGATGCTTGTGGTGCGGGTGCTGATACAGGCTGAGGAGCCGCCGCAATAACACCGGCCACTTCCAGCGTCAGAATCAGATCACCTTCATTACAAGTCACCCCTTCCTGCATCGTCACAGCTTTAACAATACCGCCTTTAGGAGCTGGCACTTCCATAGATGCTTTATCGGTTTCCAGCGCAATCAGACTGTCACCTTCTGAAACCGTATCACCTGCTTTAACCAACACTTCGATGACATCAACATCGCTGGCACCCGAAAGGTCAGGTACCAGAATATCTTCAACCGCACCCGCAACAGGGGCAGCAGCAACAGGAGCAACAACAGGTACTTCAGCGGGAGCCGCAGCAACCTGAGGTAACTCCGCTATCACACCGGCCACTTCCAGCATCAGGATCAGGTCGCCTTCGCTACAGGTACTACCTTCCTGCATGATAACTTCTTTAACGATACCGCCTTTAGGGGCAGGCACTTCCATAGAGGCTTTGTCAGTTTCCAGGGCAATCAGGCTATCACCTTCTGAAACTGTATCTCCGGCTTTCACCAGTATTTCAATAACATCCACATCATCAGAGCCGGATAAATCGGGCACACATACTTCTTCAACTACAGATGCAGTAACCGGTGCCGCAGCGGTGACCTCAGCCGCTATAACAGGCGTCTCCACAGCCGGTGCCAGCACAGCTTCAGCAGCACCCACCTCCAGCTTAAGAATCAAATCACCTTCACTGCAAGTGACGCCTTCCTGCATAATTATTTCAGTGACTATGCCACCTTTAGGGGCCGGTACTTCCATGGAAGCTTTATCGGTTTCCAGGGCAATCAGGCTATCACCCTCTGCAACCGTATCACCCACTTTAACCAGCACTTCAATCACATCCACATCGTCTGAACCGGACAGATCGGGTACTAAAATATCTTCAATATTACTCACGTTGTTATCCTCCAATAGCCGTTAGAAGTTCAGCAGACTTATATAGTCCACGGCGCCGGTTTTTCCGGGTTGATATTGAACTTCTGCATGGCCTTGGCAACGTCAGCAGCCTCCACCTTGCCTTCTTCCTGCAATGATTTAAGGGCAGCAACTACGACGTAATAGCGGTTAACCTCAAAGAACTCACGCAGTTTTGTGCGTGTATCAGAGCGACCAAAACCATCTGTACCCAGCACCTTGAAAGGACGCGGAATATATTCGCGTAACTGATCAGGATACATTCGCATGTAATCAGTACAGGCAATGACAGGCCCTTCACGGCTTTCAATACATTCAGTCACATAAGATTTACGCTCGGTTTCAGTCGGGTGCAGCAAATTCCAGCGTTCCACTTCCTGCGCTTCACGGCGCAGTTCATTAATAGAGGTTGTGCTCCAGATATCGGATTCAACGCCGTATTCTTCACGCAGAATAGTCGCCGCCTCACGCACTTCCAGCAAAATAGTGCCACAACCCATCAGCTGTACTTTCTTATCTGCATCTTTGCCTTCTTCCAGCAAATACATGCCTTTGATAATGCCTTCTTCTGCGCCAACCGGCATAGCAGGATGTGCATAGTTTTCATTCATAGTAGTGACGTAGTAGAAGATATTTTCCTGATCTTCATACATACGTTTCATACCGTTTTGCACAACCACTGTCAGCTCGTAACCATACGTCGGATCATAAGACACACAGTTCGGAATCATCTGAGCCATCAGATGACTGTGGCCATCCTGATGCTGCAAACCTTCACCGTTCAGCGTGGTACGACCTGAAGTTGCACCAATCAGGAAACCACGTGCCCGGGAGTCACCCGCCGCCCAGGTCAGATCCATTACACGCTGGAAGCCGAACATGGAATAAAAGATATAAAACGGCACCATTGTGCAGTTATTGTTCGCATAAGAAGTAGCCGCGGCTAACCAGGCCGAAAAAGCACCGGCTTCATTGATACCTTCTTCCAGAATCTGACCCGTTTTGGATTCTTTATAAAACATGATCTGATCAGAGTCGTGAGGCACATAACGCTGGCCTTCTGAAGTGTAAATACCGAGCTGGCGGAACATACCTTCCATACCAAAAGTACGGGCTTCATCCGGTACTATAGGCACAACACGTTCGCCCATATTCTTGTCTTTAACCAGCGTACCTAATACACGGTTAAGGGACATCTGGGTAGACAGTTCCCGCTTGCCACTTTCTTTGAGGTTACTGGAGAAAGTTTCCAGGGCCGGAATTTCAAGCCGTTCGAATTCAGTACGGCGAATCGGGTAAAAACCACCCAGTTTCTGACGTCGATCCAGCATGTACTTCATCTCCGGTGAATCCGGAGACGGGCGGTAATAAGGTACTTCCTTCAGCTGATCGTCAGCCAGAGGGATATTAAAACGGTCACGGAAATCTTTCAGATCATCAAGGGCAACCTTTTTCATCGAGTGCGTATCGTTCTTAGCTTCACCCGATTTTCCTGTGCCATAACCTTTAACCGTCTGCGCCAGAATAACGGTTGGCTGACCTTTATGATCCATTGCAGACTGGTAAGCTGCAAACACCTTATAAGGATCGTGACCACCCCGGTTAAGGTTCATAATGTCGTCATCAGACATATCTTTGACCATTTCCAGCAGTTCCGGATATTTGCCAAAGAAGTGCTCACGGGTATAAGCACCACCGTTTGCTTTATAGTTCTGCAACTCACCGTCACAGACTTCATCCATACGTTTTTGCAGCAGGCCATGTTCATCTTTTTCAAACAAAGCATCCCAGTGGCGACCCCAAAGGCACTTAACCACATTCCAGCCCGCGCCCCGGAAAACACCTTCCAGTTCCTGAACTATTTTACCGTTACCTCGTACCGGACCATCAAGACGCTGCAAATTACAGTTAATCACAAAAACCAGATTTTCCAGCTGCTCACGGCCAGCCAGTGCAATTGCACCCAGGGATTCCGGCTCGTCACACTCACCATCACCCAGGAATGCCCAAACCTTACGGTCAGCGCGATTAATCAGGCTGCGGGCGGACAAATAACGCATGACATGCGCCTGATAAATAGCCTGAATAGGCCCAAGCCCCATAGATACCGTTGGGAACTGCCAGAAGTCCGGCATCAACCAGGGGTGTGGATAAGAAGACAGGCCATTACCGTCCACTTCACGGCGGTAGTTATCCATCTGTTCTTCTGTTAAACGCCCTTCCAGGTACGCACGGGAGTATATACCCGGTGCAATATGGCCCTGAAAAAACACCATATCTGCATCGTGCTCGCCTTCGTTACCGCGGAAAAAATAGTTGAAACCGATATCGTACAAAGTTGCAGAGGAGGAAAACGAAGAAATATGGCCACCCAGGCCCTCATCATTATCGTTAGCACGCATAACCATCGCCATAGCGTTCCAGCGAATAAAAGAACGGATGCGGCGTTCCATAAAGAGATCACCCGGCATACGGGCTTCATCTTTAGGTGTAATAGTATTGCGATAGGGTGTGTTCAGTGTACTTGTTGAAGCCATGCCCATATCAGAGGCTTTGCGCCCCAACTGACGTAAAATAAAGCGGGCACGCTCATCGCCTTCACTTTTTGCTAAAGATTCCAGAGCCTCCAACCATTCTTTTGTTTCGACAGGATCGATATCTTCGATGAAATCTTGCACTTTGCCTTCTCCACTCGGTATTTACACGGTCATTCGCAAAAGCCCTGATAGCTACAAACCAGCAGCTATGCTGCACTGCACCAAGACCATCCATATTCTGTGTATTTATTATTTATGTAGTAATACTACATAAATGCCATAAATAAATCTAGATACAGGTCATTAACATAGAATTATGTAGTATTTATACATTTATAAATCCGGCGTAATATTCGCCCTTCTGAGTGCTCGCTTAAGACGTGTATTTTCCTTTTGCCCTTCCAGCAACGAATCTTCCACATACGCCAGATGATGATGCGCCGCTTCACGGGCCTTTTCAGGCTCTCCTGTAAGAATTGCGTCCATCAGCACTTTGTGTTGGGAATGAATTTTTTCGCGATAGTCCGTTTTAGGGTAGATACTCAACAAGTTATCCCAGATATGTTGGCGTAACAGACTAAAGAGCGCCCGCATCATATGGAGTAACACCATATTGTGGGTGGACTCGGCAATCGCCAGGTGAAAATCCACATCCGCATAAACTTCTTTATCAAATTCCTTGGCCTTATGGTAACGCTCCAGGTCGGCATAACATTTTTTTATCGCTTCTTTATCGGCCGGTGTACTGCGTAATGCGGCGTAATAAGCTGCCACACCTTCAAGCGCATGCCGAAACTCCAGCAAGTCATACTGCGCCTCTGGATGGGTACGGAATAATTCTAGTAGCGGATCTGAAAAAGTGCCGCCAATTTCTTCAGACACATAAGTGCCCCCACCCTGGCGACTGATCAGCAAGCCTTTAGCGGTTAATTTTTGAACCGCCTCACGCAATGAAGGCCTGGAAACCTCAAACTGCTTCGCCAAGTCACGTTCTGGCGGCAGCTTCTGCCCTGGCTTCAAACTGCCTTCTAAAATCATGGCCTCTAACTGCTCCATGATGACATCCGAAATTTTAGGCTGCTTAACCCGTTGATATGCCATGTAAAAAAACTCCCCCGGACAAACTGAAAAACCAGCCTGCCTTTCCTTAATGCGTCAACTACACTTAACAAAAAAGTAATACCCAGGCTAAAATTAACTTACTTGCACTGAAAATTGGTATTACCATTTTTTAATTACGCTATCCGTTTAAAGATTTCAACTATAGTTGATAAATTCTGCAGTAAATTACCTGATTCCGGTACTTTCTAAAAAAAAAATTGACAAGCACTGATTAAAAAAAATACAGTACCAACTCAGATGCCGGTAAATTGGTATGACCAATTTATAGCGTAAAATTAAGGAGCTTGGCTCTAACAAGCTCCTACCCGTTGATTTCAAATAAGAAAAAACTAAACATCACGAGGATGTGCCATGAAAATGTTTGCTAAGTCCATGATCTCCGCAGCAGTTTTATCTGCTGCTGTTGTTGGCGTTTCTGCTCCAGCCCAGGCTGCTGACAAATTGCTGCTAAAAACACCAATTGCGTTCGGCTCTCACCTGCCAGCATTAGGCACACCAATTGTTTGGGTTGCTGACCAGCTGAAAACAATGAGTGATGGCAAAATCAAAATGAAAATTTATGAGCCAGGCAAGCTGGTAAGCCCTCCTGAGATTCTGGACGCGGTATCCTCTGGTAAAGTTAATTCCGGTTACGCCACTGCAGGTTACTGGCAGGGTAAAATGCCTGCTGCTGCACTGTTCTCTGCTGTACCTTTTGGCCCGGAAGCCGGTGAGTACATGGCATGGCTGTACTACGGCAATGGCATGAACCTGTATCAGGAAATGTACGATACAGCGGGTTACAACGTTAAAGTGATTCCTTGTGCCATTATCTCCCCTGAAACTTCAGGTTGGTTCCAGAAGCCAATCGAAAAACCTGAAGACCTGAAAGGCCTGAACATGCGTTTCTTCGGCCTGGGTGCTTCCGTTATGGAAAAACTGGGTGTAGGTACTGTTCAATTGCCAGGTGGTGAAATCTTTGGTGCACTGGAGAAAGGTGCAATTGATGCAACTGAATTCTCCCAGCCTGCAATCGACCAGCGTCTGGGTCTGCATAAAATCGCTAAATACAACTACTTCCCTGGCTGGCACCAGCAGGCGACTGTCTTTGAACTCCTGGTTAACAAAGATGCCTGGGGCAAAATGAGCAAAGGTCAGCAGGCACTGGTTTCCACAACCTGTAAAGCGTCTATGACCAACGCCATTGCTGAAGGTGAATCCATGCAGTTTGATGTAATGGCTAAAGCGAAAGAAAACGGCGTTGAAATCCGCTACTGGAACCAGACCATGCTGGATACCTTCAAATCCTCATGGGATGAAGTGGTTGCAGAAAAAACCGCAGCAGATCCTTTCTTTAACAAAGTATGGCAGGACCTGAGTACTTTCCGTCAAGGTTACGATCTGTGGGAAGCCAATGCTTTCCTGCCTCGCGCTCAGAAGTAACATTAGTGTACTGCACATAAGAAGCATGGCTGCCAGCAGGTAACCAGCTTCTTAACAGGCGGGCCTTTGTGCCCGCCTGTTTTCCCATAAGCATGGGAATATAACTATAAAAGATTGTGTATTAAGGGTGGGTATTTCTGTGACTGAAAATGAAAAGCTCCTATCAGTACCACTGGCCGATGGTATTGATCGCTTTATTCAGCGCATCGGTTTAACCGTTGCCTGGGCTTATGTGGCTCTGGTGCTGGTTATTATGCTTCAGGTAATTTTACGTAAAGGTTTTGCCAGCGGGCTTATCGCGCTGGAAGAACTGCAGTGGCACCTCTACGGTGTAGGAGTGATGTTCGGGCTGTCCTATGCTCAGACAACAAACTCCCATATTCGCGTAGACCTTTTTTATTCCAGGTTTCGCGCAAAAACCAAATATTTTATCGAAATTATTGGCATCTGCATTCTTGTACTGCCTTTTATTTCCATTATCTTTCTCCACAGCCTTGATTTTGTTGCCGACTCCTGGCGAATCAATGAGCATTCTTCAGCCCCTTCCGGTTTAGGCTGGCGCTGGCTGATCAAGAGCGTTATTCCTATCACTTTTGCTCTATTGGGTCTGGCGATGATCTCCCGCCTGATCCGTGATACCACGCTGTTATTAAGAGGAAATGCATGATGGAAGTTAATGAAATTCTTGTCATTGCGATGTTCCTCTCGTTCATCGCACTCCTGTTTACCGGTATTCCTGTTGCCTGGGTTTTAGGCGGCATTGGTGTAATTTTTGCCGGTATTGGTTACCTTGCTGACATCTATCTGGATACCATGACGGGTCTGGATTACACGACCCTGGGGCTGGTTGTAAACCGTCTCTGGAAAATCATGGATAACTGGATATTGGTGGCCCTGCCAATGTTCATCTTCATGGGCATCATGCTGGATAAATCCGGTGTTGCAGAACGCCTGATGCATTCCATGCAGGAACTGTTTGGCCGGGTACGCGGCGGGCTTGCGATTACCGTAACCGCTATCGGTATTATCCTTGCCGCCTCCACCGGTATTATTGGTGCATCCGTTGTATTGCTGGCGGTTATGTCATTGCCATCAATGACCAAACAAGGTTATTCCATGCCCCTGGCGCTGGGCACCATTGCCTCGGCTGGCACCTTAGGCATCCTGATTCCACCCAGTATTATGCTGGTAATCATGGCAGATCAGCTGGGCCTGTCTGTGGGTGACCTCTTTATGGGCGCAGTGGTACCCGGCCTGATGCTGGGTAGCTTTTATATCCTCTATATTCTGATTACCAGTTTTATCAATCCCGATGCAGCTCCCGTGCCTGATGACGCTAAGCCAGTGACCTTCAGTGCTTTTATGAATGTAATGAAAGCGGTTGCACCTACCTTACTGCTGATTTTTGTTGTGTTGGGCTCCATCTTTGCCGGTATCGCCACACCAACTGAAGCCTCAGGTGTGGGTGCATTCGGTGCTACTTTGCTGGCAATATATAACCGTAAGTTCTGCCTGAAAGTGCTTAAAGAAGTCGTGGGCGGCACAATGAACACCACGGCTTATATCTTTGCCATTTTTATAGGCGCGACCTGCTTTGCACTGGTACTGCGAGAACTGGGTGGCGATGAGTTGATTGAATCCTTCCTGACCGGGCTGCCGTTTGGGCCTTATGGCATCATCTTCTTTATCCTGGGTGTGATTTTCCTGCTGGGTTTCTTCCTCGACTGGATCGAGATCACCTTAATTATCCTGCCTCTGCTGGCACCGGTCATATCGGCATTGGGACTGGATATTAACGGCTATGGTGTTGTGGATAACCCTGAGTTGGTGTGGTTCGTCATGCTCGTGGCGATGGCCTTACAAACCTCCTTCCTCACCCCGCCGGTTGGTTTCGCCCTCTTCTATCTTAAGGGGGTCTGCCCGCCCAACGTTAAGCTGTCTGATATCTACAAAGGTGTAATTCCTTTTATCATTCTGCAGCTTATCGGACTGCTGATTCTGGTGTTCTGGCCACAACTGGTACTTTGGTTACCGGCCATCGCTTACGGTTAAAAATATCAGCGCATTACCGCCATACTCACCGTATGGCGGTTCTTTAAATTCATCACAAAAATATCTGTCTTAACAGAAATAAGCGTTGCTGAGGTTAACTGTCAATGAAACAGCAATATCAGGCGTTTCACGATCAACTGCGTGCATTTATCCCCGAAAAGCGTCTGATCTGTGACCCGCTGAAAACCCTTGCATACGGTACGGATGCCAGCTTTTATCGCCTTGTGCCACAAATTGTGGTACGTGTTGAATCGGTTGAAGAAGTCTCCCGCATTATTAACCTGGCTGCTGATCAGGGTATTGCTATCACTTTTCGTGCAGCAGGTACCAGTCTTTCCGGGCAGGCGATTACCGATTCGGTTCTCATTCAACTCGGTGATGGCTGGAACGGCTACAGCATTAGTGATGACGCCTCCAGTATTAGCCTGCAACCGGGTGTGATAGGCGCTCATGCCAACAAATATCTGGCACCTTTTGGCAAAAAGATCGGCCCTGACCCCGCATCCATCAATGCCGCTAAAATTGGCGGTATTGCAGCCAACAACGCCAGCGGTATGTGCTGTGGCACAGCACAGAATAGCTATCGTACCCTTAAGAGCATGAAACTTGTACTCGCCGATGGTACACAGCTAGATACAGGCAATTATCAGTCAGTCGAAGCGTTTAAGTCATCCCATAAAGGCCTGTTGGATGCCCTGGATGGGCTGGCACGACAGACACGCGCCAACACCACCTTAAACGACCGTATCAAGCATAAATACCGGCTGAAAAACACCACCGGTTATTCTCTGAATGCTCTGGTAGATTACGAAGAGCCGATTGATATCCTGCAACACCTGATGATCGGCTCAGAAGGCACACTCGGTTTTATGTCCGAGATCACCTACAACACCGTAGATGAACATGCCGATAAAGCATCAGCCCTGATATTCTTTAACAGTGTACGCACTACTTGTGAGGCCGTTGCATTACTGAAACGCACACCGGTTTCAGCCGTTGAATTAATGGATCGGGCTGGCCTGCACTCTATCGAAAACAAAGACGGCATGCCCGGCTTTATTCGTGACTTACCTGAAGATGCGGCCGCTTTGTTAGTTGAAACACGCGCCGCTGATGCACAAACCTTGCAGCAACAAGTATCAGAAATCAGCGCTTCAATTGCTCATCTGGAAACCGCCAGACCCGTAGCATTCACTACTGATCCCGTTGAGTGCGCCCGGTACTGGGCTATCCGAAAAGGTCTGTTTCCGGCAGTCGGTGCCGTGCGCCTGACCGGTACCACCGTTATCATTGAAGACGTTGCTTTTCCGGTAGATCAACTGGCGGATGCCGTTCATGACCTTCACCAGATTTTCCAGAAATGGCATTACAGCGAAGCCCTGATCTTTGGCCATGCACTGGAAGGCAACCTGCATTTTGTCTTTACCCAGGCGTTTGATAATCCGGAGGAAATTGCCCGCTACGAAGGCCTGATGGATGATGTGGGCCGTATGGTGGTACATAAATATGACGGTTCATTAAAAGCAGAACACGGCACCGGCCGTAACATGGCACCTTATGTTGAAATGGAATGGGGCAAAGATGCTTATGCCCTGATGTGGGAATTAAAAGAACTGCTTGATCCACAGGCTATTCTGAATCCCGGTGTTATCCTTAACCGCAATCAGCAGGTTCATATAGAAAACCTGAAACCCATGCCTGCGGCCGATCCTATTGTGGATAAGTGCATTGAGTGTGGCTTTTGTGAACCTACCTGCCCCTCACGGGATCTGACACTTAGCCCACGTCAGCGTATTGTTATCTGGCGTGAAATCGCACGGCTGGAAAGCACCGGTGAAGATAATCAGCGCCTGGCAGCGCTACGCAAAGAATATCAGTACCAGGGTACAGATACCTGCGCTGCCTGTGGCCTCTGCTCAACGACCTGTCCGGTTGAGATTAATACCGGCAATCTCACTCGCTCTATCCGTAATAGTAATAATGAAAAACATACTAAACTGGCACAATGGACCGCTGATCATTATGCGGGCATCACCCGGGCCTCTAAGGTTGCTTTCAGAGTCGCTGATGCCACACACGGACTGATCGGCACTAAGGCGATGTCGGCCGTTACCGGCTTTGCACGTAAAGTATCAGGCGGTGCCGTGCAGCAATGGACACCGTCCATGCCAACCGCCGCCCCTGAGATCAAACAGCGTCAAGCTTCGCTGAGTTCTGATGCTCCCAAAGTCGTTTACCTGCCCAGTTGTGCCAGTCGTACGATGGGCCCTGCACGGGCGGATGAAGATCGCACCTCACTGGCCGATAAAACAGAGGCTCTGCTGCGAAAAGCCGGTTTTGAGGTTATCTATCCGGATGAGTTAGATAAGCTCTGTTGTGGCATGCCCTTCCAGTCTAAAGGCCTTTTTGAAGCAGCGGACTCAAAATCAAGTGAACTGGAAGCGATTCTAATGAAGGCAACCCAGGGCGGTGAGTTACCGGTGTATTCAGATACCAGCCCCTGCACCCTGCGCCTTAAGGAAAATATAAGCGATAAAATCAGGCTCTACGATACGGTCGATTTTATCGATGAGTTCCTGATGAACCGCCTCCTGTTTGAAGCCACCAGCGAACCTGTGGCCCTGCATATCACCTGTAGCGCAACCCGTATGGGCCAGGCTGATAAACTGAAGCGTATTATGAATGCATGCTCTACACAGGTTGTTGTTCCTGACCAGATTACCTGCTGTGGTTTTGCCGGGGATAAAGGTTTCACTACACCGGAGTTAAATGCATCAGCACTGCGCACCCTTAAAAATAGCGTTGAAGGTTGTCAGCAGGGTTACTCCACCAGCCGTACCTGTGAAATAGGCCTTAGTCACCACAGTGGTATCGATTACAAGTCGATTGTTTACCTGGTTGACCGTGTCACACAGCCTAAACTCAGCACAACGGCAAGCACCGCAGAAAACCAACGCATTCAGGCCACTCCGGCCTGAATAGCTGATACGAGGATTTAATCATGGCACTGCCAACAATTAACACTATCCTGTACACCACATCGCTGGGGAAACATACACGCCCGGTTTTTCGTCATGCAGTTAATCTTGCCAACCAGTTTAATGCCAAAATTGTGATGTTACATGTGGTTGAGCCTCTGGGTGAAATGGGGCATGCCCTGATTCAGAACTACATAGATGAAAGCATCATCAAAAAAATGCACGATGAAGGTATCAATAGTCTTCACGAAGAAATGCGTCAGCGCGTTGAAGCTTTTTGTACCGAAGAGCTCACCAGCCTGCCGGAAACTATCACATTAAATGTGGAACATGTGGTTGTCGAAGGCAATCATACAGATTCCATTTTAAGTCAGGCACGTGCTATAAAAGCCGACCTGATTGTAATTGGTGCAGAAAACACTTTCGGTCATCACAGTCACACCAGCCAACAGGTTGTTAAAAGCGCACAGGTGCCGGTAATAGTTGTGCCTACCGGCAAAAAGTACGACTGATAAAAAAGGAGTTCACGGATGGAAGGTACTACGCTGTCATTGATTGAACGTATCTTCCTGACGATTTTTCCGCTGGTTGCTATCGTCTCCGTTGGTTTTCTTTATGGCCGTGTTAAACGGCCTGATATGTCGGTAGCCAACCAGATTAATATGGACGTATTTTGTCCGGCTCTGATTTTTTCCGTGCTTTCGGCTAAGTCCTTTAACCTGGGTGCTTATCAGGAGCTGGCCATCGGGGCAGTGCTTATTGTACTGGGATCAGGTTTATTACTCTGGCCCCTGTGTCGCCTGATAAACATCCAGCCTAAAACCTTTTTGCCGCCTATGATGTTCAGCAACAGCGGTAACCTGGGTTTACCCCTGATTGTACTGGCCTTTGGTGAACAGGCCCTGCCCGCTGCTGTTGTGCTTTTTCTGGTTGAAAACACACTGCACTTTACGGTGGGTATCTATATGCTGGATCACCGCACCAACCCCCTGAATCTCCTCAAAATGCCGATGATTCTGGCATCCATCCTGGGCCTGATGTGGAGTGGCCTGGATCTGCCTCTGCCCGAGGCACCCGAGACTTTTATCAATATGTTGGGGCAGGTTTGCATCCCGCTAATGTTATTTGCATTAGGGGTGCGTATGACCCGGGTTGATTTTTCGAAGTGGCGAACCGGTCTGTTAGGCGCACTGCTTTGTCCGCTGAGTGGTGTATTGCTGGCGCTGGCACTGCAGCCCGTGCTGCAGCTAACTGATTTTCAGTTTAGCCTGTTAATTCTATTTGGTGCCCTGCCACCTGCGGTGCTGAATTATATGGTTGCTGAGCGGTATAATCAGGAGCCCGACCAAGTCGCCTCTATTGTATTGCTGGGCAATATCAGCAGTTTGGTTACCATTCCCGTAGTGCTGGCTTTTATTCTCTGACTTATAAAAAATGGGATAGATTTTGAGGATGGGTTATCTGACAAATCATCAGGCAATCAACAGGATAGCTGCTTGAGTACGAGCCAGCCTTCACACATCATGCAGTCAAATAAGGCGACGCCTGTAATCTCAACAGCGTCGCCCAACCAGATCATCAGCGACTTATTCCGTGGGGCTTTCGACCGTACTCAGGGTTAATAAAGCTCGGTTTTTATCCAGCGTACCTGCACCAATGCCTCTTACATTAGTGAGATCATCCAGTTGTTTAAACGGGCCAAACTGAGTTCTGTAGGCAACAATTGCTTCGGCTTTTTTCTCACCCACTCCTTTCATAACAGCCGCAATTTCCTGCGCACTTGCCAGGTTGATATCAACCACAGAAGGTTCTGCATATGCCGGGATTGTCAGAGAGAAAAACAGCGTGACCAGAAACGTACGAAGAAAAGACTTAATATGCATTGCTATACCTCCATGTATAACAGTCTGTATCAATAAAAAAGGGCCGGTACATCCTATACCAGCCCTTACTTTTTATCAGATAGCGGCTCTCAGAGCAATGGCAAAATACTTGCGTCTATATCCGCCAGCGCCTGCACCGGTGATACCGCCTGAGTGATCGGGCGGCCAATCACCAGATAGTTACTACCCGCTTTTATGGCATCAGCAGGTGTCATAATACGTTTTTGATCACCCACATCGGCATCAGCAGGACGGATACCCGGGGTAACCAACTGGAAATTCTCAGAAATGCTTTCCCTAAGCGGTCTTACTTCCTGAGCGGAACAGACAATACCGTGCAAACCACAGTCTTCGGTTAATTTTGCCAGCCGCTTTACCTGCACCAGAGGATCAATATCCAGACCCAGCTCAGCCAAGTCCTGACGTTCCATGCTCGTCAGTACGGTCACAGCAATTAACAAAGTCTGTGCATCTTTCACCTGCTCCAGTTCATTACGGGCCGCTTCCATCATACGGCGGCCCCCACTGGCATGCACATTAACCATCCAGACGCCCATTTCTGCGGCCGCCCGAACCGCCTTAGCCGTGGTATTGGGAATATCATGAAACTTCAGATCCAAAAATACTTCAAATCCAAGTTTATGCAAGGCTTCAACCACCGCAGGCCCTGCACGGGTAAACAATTCCTTACCAACTTTAACCCGACACTGTGATGGATCCAGGCGCTCTGCCATTGCGATGGCCTCAGCTTGGCCGGGGTAATCTAGTGCAACAATTATTCGCTTGGCATCAGTACTCATTCAAACTCTCTCAAAATCATATTTATTCAGCTGACTATTCACCTTCCAGACCCTGAATAGGTTTAGTGCTGCCCCATTTTTTACAAGAAGGGCACTGCCATAACAGTGTCCGGCCAGCAAAACCGCAGTGATTACAACGGTAAGCAGGCTTTGACAAATCCAGTTGCCCCGTCAGCCCCCGAAGCACCTTAAGACTCTCGCGCGCGCTCTCAGCACCGTATTCGATATGCATATCAATCAGGTGGTTAAAGCCTTTGACCGACGGTCTTTTTTTTAGCTCTTCAGTCACAAAGTTGCCTGCCACATACAGGCCTTGTTCGGCCTTGATATGATCCGCAATTAGCAGCATCACACTGGTCGAGGGTGCTATACCCATGCAGCGCCTAAGATAGACGGCCAGTTCACCTGTTGCATGACGTTCTTTATAACAACGTGCCAGCATATCCAGAATTTCAGACACATAAACCGGATCCCGCTCCACAACCAGCTTCAGGTCTTTAATTGCCTGTTTCCACTGCATCCGCTCCATTGCAATGCGCGCACTGATCATACAGATGCGTACAGAACCGGGGTCATAAACCTCACCCAGCTTCAGATGTGACTGCGCCTCCTTGTATTGACGCCCGGCTACACGCGCTTCGGCCAGCTCACAACAATAATGCGCCAGCTCACCCTGAATAAGGTTACGTTCATCTTCTGTAAGTTGCGCACCCACATCCAGTGCACTTTCCCACTCCGCTTCTTTTTCATAAAGCGTAATAAGCAGGCGCTGTGCTTTGCTCCGGGTTTCTTTAGGCGGACGTTGTCTGACAATCTCCAGCAGCAGGTTTTCTGCACGATCCAGAAGCCCTATCGCATAGTAGTCACGCGCCAACGCCATTTGGATACGAAGAAATTCACTGCGGAGTAATTCAGGGCGCACCAGCAGGTTCTGGTGGATCTGAATGGCACGATCCACATCACCCTTACGGCGAAAGAGTTTAGCCAGTGCCAGATGAGCAGGAATGGTATCTGAATTAACTTCAAGCGCTTTGATAAAGCTTTCAATCGCTTCATCGGTACGCTCGTTAAGCAGGTAATCCAGCCCGGTAAAATAGTCCCGGCTAATTGTATTCTGCAGGCGCTGACTGCGTTGATTCTCACGTTCCCTGCGCCCCAGCCACCAGCCTGCAGCGACCGCCAGGAACAGCGGCACGATCAGCAGGTAGTTATTTACTTCAGATGGCATTTTTCAAACCAGCTGTTCTCAGCTGATCCAGTTCCTTCTTAGTTTTAACAACACGACGTTGTTCAGCACGCAACCGGGCACGTAACAGCGTAACGCTGAATACACTGATCGCCATGCCCAGCACACCACCCAAAATAAAAGTAGCGACTAACCATAACGACAAACTGGCTTCAGGCAACTGCACTAACACCAGATCAACCGACACTAACTGAGTATTATTGATTGTGAACATAATGCCCACAAAAAGAAAACAAAGACACAGCAATCCAAGGATTGCACCTTTAATCCAACGCACGGGATTCAGACCTCCTGGTCAATTTAATTAAGGATCATTAAAGACCCTGTTCCAAACTGGAGTTTACCTGTTCGCGTAACTCTTTTCCGGGTTTAAAATGGGGCACGTATTTTGCGCCCAGTTCAACAGAGTCACCCGTTTTAGGGTTACGCCCGATACGCGGTGCCCGGTAATGTAAACTAAAACTTCCGAACCCGCGGATTTCAATACGATCCCCTTCAGACAAGGCTTCTGTCATCTGATCAAGCATCGACTTTACAGCCAACTCAACATCCTTCACCGACAATTGCTCATGCCGGTCAACCAAACGTTCGATTAATTCTGATTTGGTCATAGCTCGCCTCTGGATTATAGCTTCACTGCTTTATGTTGCTCTTTTTCTCAGCAACGCAGATTACACCGATAAAACAGGACAGTGTTGGCTCATTTTAACACCGTCTAAGCCGTTTAACGGAGGCCTCTGTGTCGCACCTCTTCCAGCACGGCGACCATCACTTCGTCAATCGTCAGCTGGGTTGTATCAAGAATAACAGCGTCCGGCGCGGGCTTCAGGGGAGCAACCGCACGGTTCATATCACGATTATCACGGGCTTGAATATCTTCTAAGATAGCCTGAAGACTAGCACCCGCCCCCTTGTTTATCAACTGGTTATAGCGACGCCTTGCTCGCTCTTCTGCGCTGGCATCCAGGTAAATTTTAAGCGGCGCACCCTGAAATACAACGGTGCCCATATCACGGCCATCGGCAATCAACCCGGGCTCTGTAGCAAAAGCACGCTGACGATTCAGCAGCGCATCACGTACAGCGGAAATGGCAGCAACAACAGAGGCTTCACCCCCGACTTTTTCAGTGCGGATCGCATCGGTGACTTCTTCACCTTCCAAAATAATTTTGACGCCATCTGTCTCAGCTTCAGCACTAAACTGAACATCCAGATATTCCGCCAATACCACCAAGGCGTCCTGATCATCCAGAGACACACCATGATGGCGAGCCGCTAACGCAACGAGGCGATACAATGCCCCACTGTCCAGCAAGTTCCAGCCAAGCTCTTTTGCCAGTAACTGACAGATTGTGCCTTTGCCCGAGCCTCCGGGGCCATCAACCGTGATTACCGCAACCTGGTCTTGTGTGGACATCAATCTTCTCCCTGAATGATTTTTAAGCCAACGGTTTGAGCCAGTTCAACAAAAGTCGGAAAGGATGTGGCTACATTGGCGCAGTCATTTATTTTGATCTCTCCGTTTGAGCGTAAAGCCGCAATGGAAAATGACATGGCAATACGGTGATCGCCATGGGCAAAGACTTCTCCACCGCTTAACTGGCCTCCCCGAATAACAGCACCATCCGCTGTGCCTTCGATATCAGCACCCAGCGCTTTCAGGCCGTCAACCATCACCTGAATACGATCACTTTCTTTGACACGTAATTCTTCAGCACCGGTAACAACCGTTTCACCTTCAGCACAGGTTGCTGCAATAAAGAGCGCGGGAAACTCATCAATTGCCAGTGGCACCTGATCTTCAGGCACTTGTATGCCTTTTAAAGGTGCGTAGCGGATATGCATATCAGCCACCGGTTCACCTCCGACTTCCCGTTCGTTAAGCAATTCGATATTTGCACCCATCAGGCGCAGGATATTAAGCACACCCACACGGGTGGGATTAATACCCACATGCTGCAGTGTCAGATCAGACCCCGGTGTAATCGCTGCTGCAACCAGGAAAAAAGTCGCCGATGATATATCAGCCGGTACATCAATATTTGCGGCGCTCAATTTGCCACCACTGGTTACGGTAACTTCACTGCCGTTCTTTTCAACAGCATAACCAAAGCCCTGCAACATACGTTCGGTATGGTCGCGGGTGGGTGCCGGTTCGGTAACTTTAGTGCTGCCTTTTGCATAGAGGCCTGCCAGCATCAAACAGGATTTCACCTGAGCGCTTGCCATCGGCATATCGTAGCTGATACCCGACAACTCACAGCCGCCCTTAATTTTTAAAGGTGGCCGACCACCTTCACCCGTATCAATATGGGCACCCATTTCGCGTAAGGGTTTTGCCACACGCTCCATCGGGCGTTTGCTTAAAGAGGCGTCACCACTAAGCTCCGTATCAAAAGACTGACCCGCCAGAATACCGGATAACAGACGGATCGTAGTGCCCGAATTACCCACATAAAGCGGCCCAGGTGGTGGCTTCAGGCCCTGTAAACCCACTCCGTGAATACGCACTTCCCCCTGATCCGGGCCTTCAATTACAACCCCCATATCACGGAAAGCCTGCAGGGTTGCCAGAGCATCTTCGCCTTCCAGAAAGCCGGTGACTTCAGTAATGCCTTCAGCAAGGGAACCCAGCATAATAGAGCGATGGGAAATGGATTTGTCACCCGGTACACGGATAACACCTGTGACGGAACCGCCGGGTTGTGCGCGAAAAACTACGTTTGAAGTTGTCATATTATTTGAATATGCCGTACCAGAAAGAATTCGGGAAAAATGTTCTCGGGCCGCTTTTGCACGGGTAAACGTACCCAGCATTAACTCGCTGTCGCCCAGCTCTATTGCCTCACGCAAACGGGCTAAGCCCTGCGTAAAACGATCTAATTGGTTTAAAAGTGGTTCTTTGTTCGCCAAGCAGACATCGTGCCACATAGTCGGATCACTGCCCGCTATACGGGTAAAATCCCGGAAGCCACCGGCGGCATACCGGAAAATATCCCGATTTTCTTCTTCACGGGCCAGGGTATCCACCAGCGAAAATGCCAGAATATGAGGCAAATGACTTGTGGCCGCCAGCACTTCATCGTGACGTGCCACGTCCATCATCAGCACCTCAGCACCGGTTAACTGCCACATGCGCTCAACCAACGCGGTAGCTGCTGATGACGATTCTGGCAGCGGTGTGAGTATGACCTTATAACCGTTAAAAAGCTGTGAATCTGAGGCGTTCACACCACTTTTTTCTGAACCGGCAATAGGATGACCGGGCACAAAACCCTCAGGCAGCTTCTTAAAAACCCGCCTGGCAGCATCCACTACACTGCACTTGGTACTGCCTGCATCCGTGATCACGGTACCAGGAGATAAATGTGGGGCTATGTGCGCCAGTACCACTTCTGTTGCCTTAACAGGGACTGCCAGCACAATCAGGTCAGCACGGTTTACTTCGGCATCCAGATTTTCTGCCACGGCATCAATCACACCCAGCTGTAAACCTGTTTGCATCTCGTCTGCATCGCGGTCAAAACCGACTACCTGCTTGCAAACTCCCTGCTCGCGCAATGATTTAGCTAATGACCCGCCTATCAGACCCAGGCCAATCACCAGTATACGATCAACCAGCAAACTCACCCTTTCAGCACCTTCTTCAGCGCGTCTAAACAACGTTGATTTTCTTCCACCAGGCCCACACTGATCCGTAAATGATTTGGCATACCGTAATTAGCCACCGGTCGCACAATCACACCTTCATGCAACAATGCCTGATAAATGGGGCCCGCTGGCGTTTGCATATCAACCGTTAAAAAATTACCTGCCGAAGGAATCCACTTAAGCTTCAGTGCTGCTAAGCCTTGCTCTAACTGCGCCATGCCCTGACGATTAAGCGCAACCGATTGATTCAGGTAATCAATATCGGCAATCGCCTGTGTTGCAGCGACTAACCCCAGGCTATTAACATTAAAGGGCTGTCTTACCCGGTTCAGCAAATCAGTCATAGTGTCACTGGCTGCTGCAAAACCCACACGCAAAGCCGCAAGCCCGTAAGCCTTTGAAAAGGTACGGGTAACAATCAGATTGTCAAAATCACTCAGCAATTGCAGTCCGTTTGGAAAGTCGGGGCTCTCTGTGTATTCGGTATAAGCTTCATCCAGTACAACCACCACATGTTCAGGTACTTTTTTCAGGAAAGCCCTGAGTTGTACATCTGTTACCCAGGTGCCTGTTGGATTGTTCGGATTGGCAATAAAGATAATTTTAGTGCGATCGGTGATGGCCTCTGCCATAGCATCAAGGTCATGTCCCCAGTCTTTAGCAGGGGTGACCACTGACTTAGCCCCCATTGACTGGGCTACCAGCGCATAAACCAGGAAGGCATATTGGGCATAAATGACTTCATCACCGGGTTGTATAAACACCCGCCCCACCAGATCCAATACATCATTGGAGCCATTACCCAGCGTAATCTGACTTTCAGACAAGCCATAACGTGTGACCAACGCCTGTTTGAGCTCAAAGCCATTACTGTCAGGATAACGGGACAGGTCTGCAGTGGCCTTGCTAATAGCAGTTAGCACTCTCTCACCTGGGCCTGACGGGTTTTCATTACTCGCCAGTTTTACAATATTTTGGATGCCCAACTCCCGCTCCAACTCATCCACCGGCTTACCCGGAAGATAAGGTTGTAACGCCTGAACACCTGGTGTCGCCTGCTCGGTAAAGTCACATGTCATGCTGCGCTGCCTTTTTATAATACTGCACAGGGATAAGAACCCAGCAGCTTCAGTTCATCACTGCCTGCGGACAGCTCATCCAATACTACCTGAACAGCCGCATCCGTATGGTGCCCTTCAAAATCGATATAAAACAAACAGCCGCTGTGTAACGAGCGAGTTTCTACCCGTGTCAGACTAATATGGTTACGGTAAAAAGGCTCCAGTAGCTGATATAGCGCACCCGGTTTATTTTTTGTGGAGATCAGGATAGACGTTTTATCCACCCCACTGGGCCCTACTTCCTGATTTGCGATAATCAGGAAACGGGTACGGTTATCCGGCTGGTCTTCAATGTTGCGCTCTGCTACCTGTAACTGATAAAGCTCAGCCGCCATATCACCGGCAATGGCCGCAACCGTATCATCACTTTGTGCCAGTAACCGTGCCGCCTCGCCGTTTGAACTGACGGCAACACGTTCTGCCTGGGGCAGGTTCTGGTCCAGCCATTCACGGCACTGGGCCAGCGATTGCTGATGGGCCAGTACCCGTGTGATGTGATGACGCTCGCCATTTTCTTTTAGAAGAAGATGATGATGAATCGGCAACTCAACTTCGCCACAAATGCTCAGATCATAACGTTTGAACAAATCAAGTGTGTGACTGACCACACCTTCCGTCGAGTTTTCAATCGGCACAACACCGTAATGAGCATTACCCGCCTGCACCTCACGAAACACTTCGTTTAATGAGCCGAGAGGTACACTTTTTGTTGAATGACCAAAGTGCTTAAGCGCCGCCTGTTGCGTGAAGGTTCCGGCAGGGCCAAGAAACGCCACCCGCATCGGCTCTTCTAACGCCAGGCAAACCGACATTACTTCCCTGAACAAACCGGCCACCGCTTTATCCGGTAAAGGGCCATCGTTACGATCCATCACCCGGCGCAACACCTGGGCCTCACGCTCAGGCCGGTAGAAAACCACATCGGTTTCCCCCTGGTATTTGAGTTTCACCTCAGCAACCTGTTGTGCACAACGGGCGCGATCGTTTAACAAATGGTGAATTTGTTTATCGATCGCATCAATCTGTTGACGAAGAACACCCAGTTCCTTTTCCTGATCACTCATAGAAAATGCTTCGCTATTAGTTAAACGCTTTGTTCCGCTTCAAATGCCTGCATAAAAGCAACCAAGGCATCCACCGATTCTTCAGGCACAGCGTTATAAACACTGGCACGCATACCACCGACAGAGCGATGGCCCTTCAGGTTCAGCAGGCCTTGGGCTTCAGCCTGGGCCAGAAATACCTTGTCCAGCCCGGCATCAGCCAGGGTAAAGGGAATGTTCATCCAGGAACGTCCGTTAACCGCAATCGGATTATTATAAAAAGTACTGCTGTCTACGTAGCTATAGAATTTTTCGGCTTTACGTTGATTAATCTCAGCGATGGCCGTTAGCCCGCCCTGTGCTTTTAACCACTTAAATACCAGGCCTGCCAGATACCAGCCAAAGGTTGGTGGGGTATTTAGCATAGAATCCGCTTCAGCATGAATTTTATAGTCATACATAGTCGGGGCTGAAGGCGCACAACGTCCCAGCAGATCTTCCCGCACGATAACAACCGTCAAACCGGCCGGACCGATGTTTTTCTGCGCACCGGCATAGATCAGCCCAAAACGGCTGACATCCACCGGGCGAGACAGAATCGTGGATGACATATCCGCCACCAGCGGTACCTCACCGGTATCCGGAATATAGTCAAACTCCAGACCACCAATCGTTTCGTTAGGCGTGTAATGCACGTACGCTGCATCAGGATCCAGTGTGAGCTCAGACTGTGTCGGCAAACGGGTAAAACCTTCGGCCTCTGTAGACGCTGCGATGTTTATTTCGCCGTACTTCTGCGCTTCTTTGATGGCTTTTTTAGACCAGACGCCGGTATTGATATAATCCGCTTTGCTTTTATCACCCAGCAGATTCAGCGGAATCATGCCAAACTGCGCCGTTGCGCCGCCCTGCAAAAACAGCACTTTGTAGTTTTCAGGGATACTCAGAAGATCTCTAAGGTCTTGTTCAGCCGTTTCAGCCACAGAAACAAAAGCCGCACTGCGATGGCTCATTTCCATAATGGAAAGACCTTCACCGTGCCAGTCCAGCATTTCCTGCTGTGCCTGCTCTAAAACAGCTTGCGGCAAGGCCGCAGGGCCCGCGCTAAAATTATGTTTACGTGTCATAGGATGTTTACTTTATTCGTCTGAATACCGATAAAAAATGCGACCCGAAGGCCGCATTTATCATTTATACATCGTCGGGTGTCGCAGGTGCATCCGGTGCCTGTTCTTGCACAACCGGTGCCTGTGCAGATGCGTCAGCGTCCGCACCTTCAGGAGATTGAACAGTTTCATCCGATTCAACGGCTTCTTCAATTTCTTCAGGCTCCTCGATACGTGCAAGACCTACCAGATTTTCATCCTCAGCCACACGAATCAAAGTCACACCCTGGGTATTACGACCAAGCTCAGAAATTTCCTCTGTGCGGGTACGTACCAGCGTGCCTTTATCACTGATCAGCATCACATCGTCACCGGCAAAAACCTGCACCGCACCGGCCAGTTTGCCGTTACGCTCAGAGCACTGCTGGGCAATAATACCCTGACCACCACGCCCTTTAACCGGGAACTCAGTGACATTGGTTTTCTTGCCATAGCCATTAATCGAGGCCGACAAAATCACACCGTTTTCCTGCGGGATAATCAGCGCAATAACATTAACGTCATCCGCCATACGAATACCACGTACACCCCGCGCAGTACGGCCCATTGGGCGCACATCATTTTCGTCAAAGCGCATGGCTTTACCAGCATCGGTGATCAGCATCACATCATTATCACCGTAAGTAATAGCCGCGCCGATCAGTGCATCACCTTCATTCAGGTCCAGCGCAATCAGGCCCGAGGTACGCGGACGGGAGAAAGCACTCAGGGTGACTTTTTTCACCGTGCCTAATGCGGTTGCCATAAAGACATAACGGTCATCGGTATACTCGTTCACCGGCAGGATCGTTGTGATACGCTCCCCCTCGTCCAGTGGCAGAATATTTACAATCGGACGACCCCGCGCAGTACGACTTGCCTGAGGTATTTCAAAGACTTTTAACCAGTAAACTTTGCCACGGCTGGTGAAGCACAGAATCGTGTCATGGGTATTGGCAACCAGCAGATGTTCAATAAAGTCTTCATCTTTTACTGAGGTGGCTGACTTACCCTTACCGCCGCGACGCTGAGCCTGATAATCCGCAATAGGCTGTGTTTTGGCATAACCACCGTGGGATATAGTCACCACCATATCTTCTTCGGTGATCAGATCAGCAACCGTCAGGTCTTTGCGCGAAGCAATGATTTCAGTGCGGCGCTCATCGCCGTATTCTTCCAAAATCGCTTCCAGCTCTTCACGAATCACTTCCATCAGACGGCTATGTGAACCCAGAATTTCGAGCAGCTCTGCAATTTTTTCCAGCAACTCCTGATATTCAGCAATCAGCTTTTCATGTTCCAGCCCCGTCAGACGGTGCAAACGCAGGTCAAGTATCGCCTGCGCCTGAACGGGTGACAGGTGATAATGCCCATCACGTAGCCCATACTGTTCTTCCAGCTCTTCCGGACGGCATGCATCTTCACCGGCACGCTCCAGCATCGCAATCACACCACCGGGAGCCCACGCCATATCAATCAGGCGTTCTTTGGCTTCAGCAGGTGAGGGTGAGCTTTTAATCAACTGAATAACCGGATCGATATTCGCCAGCGCAATCGCCAGACCTTCCAGAATATGACCCCGTTCGCGGGCTTTACGTAACAAGAACACCGTACGGCGGGTAACCACTTCACGGCGGTGACGGATAAAGTTATCCAGCATAGATTTCAGATCAAGGATACGCGGTTGACCATCGACCAGCGCCACCACGTTAATGCCAAACACACTTTCCATCTGTGTCTGCGCAAACAGGTTGTTAACCACAACCTCCGGCATTTCCCCGCGACGCAACTCAATCACAATGCGCATGCCGTCTTTATCTGACTCATCACGCAGTTCGGAAATGCCTTCCAGCTTCTTATCTTTAACAAGCTCGGCGATTTTTTCAATCAGGCGAGCTTTGTTCAGCTGATAAGGAATTTCAGTCACGATAATAGCTTCGCGACCCCGTTCGTTCTGCTCTACATGATGTTTAGCACGCACATAGATACGACCGCGACCGGTGCGGTAAGCCAGCAAAATGCCCGCCCGGCCATTAATAATGCCACCCGTAGGGAAATCGGGGCCTGGAATATATTCCATCAGCTCATCGACCGTCAGATCAGCATTTTCAATCAGCGCAATACAGCCTTTCACAACTTCGGTTAAGTTATGCGGCGGAATATTAGTTGCCATGCCCACGGCAATACCCGCAGAGCCGTTAACCAACAGGTTAGGCACACGGGTAGGCAGCACTTCGGGTATTTGTTCAGTGCCATCATAGTTAGGCACAAAATCAACGGTTTCTTTCTCCAGATCTGCCAGCAGTTCATGGGAGATCTTTTGCATACGAATTTCGGTATAACGCATGGCTGCAGCGGAATCACCGTCCACAGAACCAAAGTTTCCCTGGCCATCCACCAGGGTATAACGCATGGCAAAGTTCTGAGCCATACGTACAATGGTGTCGTACACCGCACTGTCACCGTGGGGGTGGTATTTACCGATGACATCACCGACCACACGGGCAGATTTTTTATACGGTTTGTTCCAGTCATTGCTCAGTTCGTTCATCGCAAAGAGCACACGGCGATGCACCGGCTTCAGACCGTCCCGGACGTCAGGCAACGCACGCCCGACGATGACACTCATTGCATAATCCAGATAGGATTGCTTGAGCTCATCCTCAATGTTTACTGGCAGAATCTCTCTAGCTAGATCACCCATTCACTATCCTTCGATTAGCTCTGACGGTGGCAGGTTTCCACCGGCTACTTATAACCGGACGAGTATACCACATACGAATTTTTATACCTGTAAAATCAGGGGCCGGAGCCAGAACCAAACGCGATAAAATCGCACCTGCGGGCTCAGGGAGCCTCTGAGGCGCATTCTGTTCAGAACATTGCTGAATAATGAACATTCGATCAGTCCGTCACCCTATGCGCTTTTCTGTGCCGGTGATAAACTAGGCATCCACCCGGGGGAGCTGTTGTAACTATGACCGACCAGACGTTAAACGTAGATCACGAAGAAATTAGAAAATTTGAAGAGCTCGCCAGTAAATGGTGGGATCGCAACAGCGAATTCAAACCCCTGCATGATATTAATCCGTTACGCGTAGGCTTTATCGATCGCCTGGCAAAACTTGCTGATAAGCAGGTTCTGGATGTGGGCTGCGGCGGCGGCATACTCTCAGAATCCATGGCACAACGCGGCGCAACGGTCACCGGCATTGATATGGGCGCTGCCCCGCTTAAAATTGCAAAACTTCACGGTCTGGAGAGCGGTGTTAATGTCAGCTACCGACAGATCACCGTTGAAGAGCTGGCTGAAGAACAGCCTGCGACCTACGATGTAGTGACCTGCATGGAAATGCTTGAACATGTGCCCGACCCGGCCTCTATTGTAAGCGCCTGCGCAAAACTGGTTAAACCCGGCGGCTACGCCTTCTTTTCAACCCTGAACCGCAACCCCAAAAGCTACCTTTTTGGTATTGTAGGTGCAGAGCAGGTTCTTAAACTGGTGCCTAAAGGTACCCATGATTTTAAGAAATTCATCCGTCCTTCAGAACTTGGGAACTGGATACGCCAGAACGGACTCAAAAGCCTGGAGATGACCGGCCTGGTGTATAACCCCCTGACGCAGGTCTACCGGTTAAATGCAAAAGATGTGGGTGTAAATTACATGATAGCCACCCAAAAACCGGCTGAGTAGCACCCATGACAAAACAACCGGATGCAGTGCTCTTTGACCTGGACGGCACCCTGCTGGATACCGCCCCGGATTTTCACTGGGTCATCAACCAGCTGCTCACCGAGCAGGATCGCGAGCCGGTTAGCTACGCTTTTTTGCGGACTTATGTCTCTAACGGTGCAAGGGCGATGGTCTGTGCCGCGTTTGATATCACTACAGATCACCCGGATTTTAAAAAGCTGCATCAGCGTATGCTCGATCTCTATCTGGGTCATCTGGACGTTGACACCGTGCCTTTCACCGGCGTCAGCGACTTACTGAACTGGCTTGAACGGCTTGAAATCCCCTGGGGCATCGCCACTAATAAACCGGCGCTTTATACCTTGCCCGTTGTCACCGGGCTTAATCTCAAAGCACGGGCAGCCAGCATTATTTGTCCCGATCACGTCACCGAACGCAAACCACATCCGGAATCACTGCAGCTTGCCTGCCGACAGATTGGCTGTGAACCACAAAATACACTTTATATCGGCGACCACCTTCGTGATATAGAATGTGGTCAGCGCGCAGGCATGGTGACTATCGGGGCCTGTTACGGCTATATCGATGCAAACACAAATCCCCGGAACTGGGGCGCAGATTATTACGTCAGTTGCGCCTCCGAAATCAAGCCACTGCTACAATCAATCTATCCATTGAAGTGACGCTTAACAAAGGAAGAGGCATCATGTTCGACTACCAAGCTCCTGAACAATTGCTCGCTAACCGTATTATCCTGGTGACAGGTGCCGGTGACGGTATCGGTCGTGCTGCAGCCAAAGCATGCGCCGCCCATGGCGCAACCGTGGTTTTACTGGGCCGCACCCTGGAAAAACTTGAAACCTTATATGATGAGATTGAAGCTGCAGGTTATCCACAGCCCGCCATCGTGCCGCTTAACCTGGAAAGCGCTACGGAACACGATTACCTGGAGCTGGCCAATAAACTGGAACAGGAATTCGGGCGTCTGGATGGTCTGCTGAACAACGCCAGCTTATTGGGTGTGCGCACCCCGATTGAGAGTTATGATCCGGTTATCTGGAATCAGGTCATGCAGGTGAATGTGACTGCTCCTTTTATGCTGACCCAGACATTACTGCCCCTGCTGCAGGCATCAGAGGATGCCTCTGTTGTGTTCACCTCATCAGGCGTTGGGCGCAAAGGCCGCGCTTACTGGGGAGCTTACAGTGTCTCTAAATTTGCCACTGAAGGCATGATGGAAGTGCTGGCTGATGAAATGGATAATACCAGCAATATTCGCGTTAACTGCATCAACCCGGGTGCAACCCGCACGCAAATGCGCGCGACCGCCTATCCGGGTGAACCCCCGCACAACAACCCCGCACCGGAAGACATCATGCCACTGTATCTTTATCTGATGGGCCCGGACAGTCAGGGCATTAACAGTCAGTCTCTGGATGCCCAATAAAGCAACAGACATAAAAAAGCAGCCATTCGGCTGCCTGAGCGGGCTTGCAACTATAAAGCTGCAAGCCCTGAGAAAATTCGGGTAAAGATTAATCCTCGGATTTTTTACGATCTTCCGAGCGGCGTGTTTTCTGACGTTTATAACGACGCTTTAACTGATCCTTTTCTGCAATCGTCATAGGA